>DAOUDK010000095.1:0-21131 GCA_034431315.1 Anaerolineae bacterium | reverse complement strand
AGTAGGAGCAGAGCGACGTATCGAAGCCAAGAACGGGTCTTGCAATCGCCGCTCGCCCTGGTTTCGATACGCTGGCGCTACTCAACCGACGGGCTCGCTATTGACCGCGTAACTCCTGTCATAAGAGTGCTTTGGACAACGTGGAGAGATCACCATGACCCTCATCTACCTCGGCTGCGCCTGGCTAGCAGGCGTCTTCCTGGGCTCGTTCCTACACTTGCCATCGGAGTTCGTTTGGCTGTTGACGTTCTTGCCGCTGGCGAGCTTTCTCCTCTGGCGCAAGGATCAGCGAGTCAGGCATATCAGCGTCTGCCTCCTCTTCCTGCTCTTGGGCGTGCTGCGTTTCAACTACAGCGCCCCCCTTCAGGATTTCGACGAAAGCCACCTGGCTCACTACAACGACCAGGGCTGGGTCAAGATCGAAGGCACTGTCAGCGGCGAGCCCGATGTGCGCGATACCTACACCAACCTGCGGGTGGCGGTCGCCAAGATAGAAGTGGATGGCCAGGAGCGCGATGTGAGCGGCACCGTGCTGGTGCGCGCTCCTCGCTATCCCAGGTACGATTACGGCGACGAGCTCGAATTCGGGGGGTTGCTGGAGACCCCGCCAGAGCTAGAGGACTTCTCCTATCGAGAGTACCTGGCTCGTCAGGGCATCTACTCGATCCTGTGGCGTCCCCAGATCACCCTCAAAAATCATGATCAGGGCAGTGCTCCAAGACGAGCCCTTTTAGCTTTCAAGAGGCGAGCCCAAAGAGTCATCGCTCTCATCCTGCACGAGCCCCAGGCCGCGCTGCTGACGGGCATACTCTTGGGGATCGAGACGGGCATCCCCGCCGACCTGGCGAAAGCCTTCTCGGCCACGGGCACTACCCACATTATCGCCATCTCAGGTTTCAACATCTCGATCATCGCCGGACTTCTCGGCCGTCTCGCCCAACGGCTTTTCGGCAAGCGGCGGGCCATGCCCGTGGCCCTGGCTGGCATCATCATTTACACCATCCTGGTGGGAGCTTCGGCGGCAGTGGTGCGGGCAGCGATCATGGGCTGCCTCTACGTCATCGCTACCCACTATGGCCGCCAGACCGAGGCCCTCACCTCGTTGATAGCGGCCGCCACGTTGATGACCCTCCTCAATCCCCAGACCCTGTGGGACCTGGGCTTCCAGTTGTCCTTCGCTGCTACCCTGGGCCTGATCCTCTACACTCCTCCGCTGCAAAGCTGGTTTGAGAAATTGCTATCCAGCGCGCTCTCGCCCGGAACCGCCAGGCAGGCCGTCGGGGTGCTGAACGAAGCTCTCATCGTCACCTTGGCGGCTCAAATCACCACTCTGCCCATCATAGTCTATCACTTCCGCCGACTATCTCTGGTCACCGTGCTCAGTAATTTCGCAGTTTTGCCAGCACAGCCAGGGGTGATGCTCTGGGGCGGGCTGGCGACCATCGCCGGCCTGATCTGGCTGCCTCTGGGCCAAGTCCTGGGCTGGATAGCCTGGCTTTTCCTGACTTACACCATTCGAGCGGTCGAGATCACGGCCAGCGTCCCCTACGCCTCCCTCAACCTGGGACACGTCAGCCCCGGCCTCGTTTGGCTCTATTACGGTCTGCTGGCCGGAGCTACGCTGGTGAGCCGGCAGGAGCCTTCGCGCCTCAAGTCCCTGTGGCGCCGCCTGGCCGACCGCCTCTCCACCAAAGTGCTCATCGCCGTCCTGATTACCGCCGCCATCCTCGTCTGGGTCGCGGTGGCCAGCCTGCCCGACGGGAAGCTCCACGTCGTTTTCTTCGACGTCGGGGAGGGCGATGCCATCTTCATCCAGACCCCGCGCGGTCAGCAGATCCTCATTGACGGCGGCCCCAGCCCCACGACCCTGATCAGCGCTTTGGGTCGCAGGATGCCCTTCTGGGATCGCAGCCTCGATTTGGTCATCCTCACCCATGCCGACGAGGACCACCTCGCGGGGTTGATCCCGGTTTTGGAGCGCTACCGCGTGGGGCAAGTGCTCGACAGCGCCTACGAACACGATAGCCCGATGTACGAGCGTTGGCTGGAGCTGATTGAGGAGAGGGGAATCCCTAATCATCTGGCTCGTGCGGGGATGCGCGTCGAGACAGGGGATGGAGTGGAGCTTGTGGTTCTTCACCCTGGCCCTGAGTTGATGCAGTACACCGATGCCGATGCCAACAACAATTCCGTCGTCACGCGACTGGTCATGGGGCAGGTCTCTTTTTTGCTGTCTGGTGACATTGAGGAGATAGCAGAGGGAAGACTGGCCGAGTCAGGTCAGGAACTGACCAGCACGGTGCTCAAGATTCCTCACCACGGCAGCAACACCTCATCGAGCGCGGCCTTCCTGAACGCGGTGAATCCAGAGTTGGTGGTCATCTCCGTGGGCGCCGACAACAGGGTTGGCCATCCGTCGCCCCAGGTATTGGAGAGGCTAGAGGACTTGGTAGAGGAAGGGCGTATCTTGCGCACCGACGAGCGGGGGGCCATCGAAGTAGTGACCGACGGGGAGGGGGTTTGGATAAATACGGATTAGTGCTCCGCGGTGGCTAACAGGAACCAGAAAGCTTCTTGGACATCGGGAGGCTGGGCGTCTAGCAGAGAAGCGAAAGCTTGGAGTTTGGGCGGGGAGTTGTTTGACTACGGGTAGATGCGATAGGTGCGGATGTGCATTCTGACAGTGGTACCAGAGGATTCAACGGTGACCGGGACCTCGTTATTGGACGGGATCGTTGAATCCGTGGAACTGGCAGAAGGACTTGCAAGGAGCTGAGGAGGATCAACAACCTCTAGAGAGACATAGGATTCAATTGTAGTGCTGCTCCCATCAGTATGACCAGTAGCTGTGGAAGTAATCTTATAGGTGTCAGTAATGTATTGTCCCCAAGTGACATCTACAGTTTTTCTGTTCAATGTATAGCTGCTTTGTCCTGTAGTTATCCCGTTTTGCAGTTGCCACAAGGCATATTCCACACCGGAATCGGCGGCATACTGTTCCTTTAAGTCCTCTTCGATAGCGCGGCAGGCGATGAGACTGGTGCTGACACGGGTCAGGAGAGGAGGAATCAGTAAGGTGCCAATGCCCAGGACAACGAGAGTCCAGGCCAAAATCCGGCCTCTTTCATCTGAGGTGATTCTCTTCAGCATGGGCTGTGCCTTTCAATCCGGGGTGGTTGCAATGAGCCTTCGCATCTAGCGCGTTTCACATTCTTCTATGCTTTTCTAAAGTTATTATAGCATAAAATGCTTATTATGGCAAAAACCATTGGTTTTTGGCCCAATACACCGTTTTTAGGTTATGGATACCACACTGAAGGACCCCGGTGCCGTTGGAAGGAAAAAGCCACTCATGCGTTTGACGCAGGTGGCTTGACGATTCCCTGCCGCAAACACGTTACCTGCCCCACTATTCCACGAAATTCGTAATATCACCCCGCTTTATTATGATAATTCGTCACCAGACTTGACAGTTTTGCGAAATTCGGATATAATACCACAGGGTAGTCGCAGACGCGAGGAGGGCAAGGGGATGGCACACTTGGACGAAACCGATCGGGCTATCATCGCCCAGCTTCAGTACGACGGGCGGATGCCGCTCACCGATATCGCTGCCGAGTTGGGCATCTCAGAAGGGACGGTGCGCCGTCGCGTCAAGCAACTGATGGATGATGGGGTGTTGCAGATTGTCGGCATCGTGGAGCCGCAGTTCTTAGGATGGAATGCGGCGGGGATGATCGGGGTTACCGTCCAGGCGGGCCAGGTTGACGCCGTGGCTAGTCAGATCGCCCAGTTCCCCGAAGTCAGCTACCTCTTCATGGCCTCCGGTGAGTTCGACCTGTTCGTAGAGGTCTTTTGCAGAGATAGGGAGCACCTTGTCTCCTTCCTCAATCAAAAGCTGCAGCAGATTCCAGGGATACAGCGAACCCAGACTTTTATGATCCTCAAAATGTACAAGCTGTCGTACCGCTGGGGCGAGGCAGAGCCGCCACGAGCGGGCCACAGTACTCCCATTCGCCTGGAGGAATAATCGGGGTACGATGTTAGCGAACCGTATGCCTGATTCTATCACTGAGCTGGTCCACGAAAAATCGGTCGAAATCCTGAGTAGGGAGTAAACATGAAAGTCCTATCCCTGGGCGGCGCTGGCGCCGTCTGCCAATTCGCCACTCGCGATCTGGCTGAGTTCTCCGACTTTGACCAAATCGTCATCGGCGATTACAACGTCGCTGCGGCGGAGAAACTGGCCGCTGAGATCGGCGATCCACGCTTGCAAGTCCTCAAAGTGGACGCCAACGACTACGACGGGCTGGTCAGGATCTTTAAAGCCTTTGACGTGATCCTCAATGGCCTGCCCTGGAAGTACGACCTGGCCGTCACCAAGGCCTGCGTCGAGGCGGGCGTCAGCGGTTTGGATGTTTCGACAGAAGAGAGCCAGTGGGATTACGACGCGGCAGCTAAAGAGAAGGGCATCGCCTTCATCCCCGGTGTTGGCGCCACTCCCGGCATTACCAACGCCATGGCCCGGCGCGCTGCGGATCAACTGGACGAGGTGGATGAGATCCAGATCAACTTTGCCGCCTTCCGCTGTCCGGCTCCTGCCCCTGGTCTGCTCATCACCTTCCTCTGGGAATTCCATCCCAAAATCGAGGAGCGGCTGTACTACCAGGACGGCGAGTTCCACCTGGCTGGCCCATTTGAGGGTCTCAAGACGGTGAACTTCCCCGGCCCCATCGGCGAACAAGAGGTCTGCTACATCCCCCACCCGGAGACGCGCACCATGCCCCAGAGTCTGGGAGCCAAGGCCGTCTCTGTGCACGGCTGCTTCCCGCCCCACGCCATGAGGCTGGCCAAGGCCATGCTGGAATCGGGCCTTTACAGCGAGGAGAAAATCACCGTTAAGGGCATCGAGACCACAGCGTTTGAGATGATGTACGAATTGCTCCTCCAATTGCCGGCGAGCAAGGAGACTCCACTGTGGGCCTACGGCCTGGTGGTGGAAGTCTGCGGCAAGCGTGACGGGCGCGACGTCAAGATCAAGCTCTGGAATCGCCACCCGCCGCAGGAGGAATGGGGCGGTTCGGCGGCCTACTTCAAGAACATCGCCATCCCACTGAGCATCGGCGCACAGATGATCGCCCGAGGTGACGTCAAAGTGAAAGGCGTCGTGCCCCCGGAAACGGCCATTGATCCCGACATCTTCTTCGCTGAGCTGCGCAAGCGCGGCATCGAGATCCACGAGCGGGTGGGAGAGGGTTCATGGCAGAATACGCAATCGAGCTGAAGGAAGTCAGCAAACACTTCGGGCGCGTGGTGGCGGTAGACACCGTCTCGCTCTCCATTGGCGATGGCGAGTTCTTCTCCCTTCTGGGGCCGTCGGGGTGCGGCAAGACCACGACTCTGCGCCTCATCGCCGGCTTCGAACTGTCGACCGAGGGGGAGGTCTACATTGGCGGGCAGTTACAGGGGGAGACCCCGCCCTACCGCCGGCCGGTGAACACCGTCTTCCAGAACTACGCTCTCTTTCCCCACATGACCGTCTTCCGGAACGTCGCCTTTGGGCTGGAGATGCAAAAGGTCCCGAAGGGAGACATCCGGCAGCGTGTTCTGGAGGCGTTGGAGATGGTGCAATTGCCGGGGATGGAGAACCGCAAGCCCAATCAACTCTCCGGCGGGCAGCAGCAGCGGGTGGCGCTGGCCCGGGCCCTGGTAAATCGCCCCCAGGTGTTGCTGCTGGATGAGCCCCTCGGCGCGCTCGACCTAAAACTGCGGAAGGCGATGCAACTAGAGCTGAAAGCCCTCCAGCACCGGGTGGGGATCACCTTCATCTACGTGACCCACGACCAGGAGGAGGCACTGACGATGTCGGACCGGATCGCAGTGATGAACCACGGGCGGGTGCTCCAGGTGGGCACTCCGGAGGAGATCTACGAGCAGCCCACCGACCGGTTCGTGGCTGATTTCATTGGCGAGACAAACTTCCTGGAGGGGCAGGCGAGAGAGAGCCAGGCCGGCGAGGCAGCAGTGGTGGTAGATGGCGTATTGACACTCTACGTGCCCACCCCCCCTCTTTCCCCCCCAACTTTGGGGGGGATGAAAGGGGGGGCGGGAATGGGTGAGGAGGTAACAGTGGCGATACGGCCGGAGAAAATCTCTCTCCACGCCGAGCCAGCCGGCCCACGAGCCATACCGGGGATTGTGCAAGAAGTCATCTACACCGGCACTGATACGCGCTACCTGGTGCAGCTTACGGAGAAGGCGATCGTGGCTGTGCGTCAGCAGAACGTCGGCATCGGTGCCCCCGTGGTTTTCCCGGTGGGCGCGAAGGTGTACCTCCACTGGCAGCCGGAGTCCGCTCGGCTGCTCAAGATGTAGGAGGCGAAGATGGCAGCCCAACCTCGTTCGCGGCGCGAAACCTGGCGCATTCTGTTTCTGATCTCCCCCAGCCTGTTCTGGCTCATCGTCTTCTTTCTGATTCCCCTCATACTGGTCTTCGCCATCAGTTTCGGCCAGCGGGGGACCTATGGGGGTGTTAAGTGGCTGCTGAACCTGGGGAACTATACTCGTTTCTTCGATCCCCTCTACCTGCGCATTTTTGGTCGCACGCTCTACATCGCCACCGTCACGACCCTAATCTGCTTGCTCACGGGCTACCCACTGGCCTACTTCATTGCCACACGCCCGCCCCAGTGGCGCAACGTGCTGTTGCTCCTGCTGATGATACCTTTCTGGACTAACTTCCTGGTGCGCACCTATGCCTGGATCCTGATCCTGCGCGACCATGGGCTGATTAACACCTTCTGGACCGGCTCTCTGCATGCTGGCCTGCTGCACCTTTCCAGTCTGGTGCCGCTGCCAATCTGGGAGCCGCTGCTGCACGCCACCGCACATCCCCTTGCCCTCTTCGGTACCGACTTAGCGATCATCATCGGCCTGGTCTACGGCTGGTTGCCAGACATGGTGCTTCCCTGTTACGCCACCATTGAGCGGTTTGATTTCTCTTTGGTTGAAGCAGCGCAGGACCTGTACGCCAACCGGCTCAAGTCGTTCCTATGCGTGATCCTCCCGTTGACGATGCCAGGGATCGCGGCCGGGTCGGTGCTGGTCTTCATTCCCTCCCTGGGAGCCTACGTTATCCCCGACCTGCTGGGTGGAGCCAAGTCGGTGATGATCGGCAACGTCATCTACTCTCAGTTTATGTCCGCGCGAGATTACCCCTTCGGCTCGGCGGTCTCCTTCGTCCTGATGGCGGTGATGCTGGTGGGCACGCTTATTTACTTCCGGATGGGGGCAAACCGATGAGCAGAGAGGCAAGGACACAGAAGAAGCGACGAGGCCGGTGGCTCAACCGACTGCTGGCCCTGCACGGGGTCTTCGGCTACGTCTTCCTTTATGCACCGATTGTCATCCTGGTGATCTTCTCCTTCAACGCCTCCCGCTTCGCCTCCGACTGGCAGGGGTTCACCTTACAATGGTACGCGCGACTTTTCGGCAACGAGGCCATCGGCGCCGCCCTGAAAAACAGCCTGACTGTGGCCTTGATCTCGACGCTCATCTCCACCGTCTTCGGCACGATGGTGGCGCTGGCCATGGAGCGATACAACTTCTGGGGCAAACTGCCCTTCGATGCACTGCTCTACTTGCCTATCATCATCCCTGACATCGCCATGGCGGTGATGCTGCTCCTGTTCTTCGTGCTGGCCAAAATGAACCTGGGACTCATCACCATTATCATCTCGCACGTGGCCTTCAACATCTCGTTCGTGGCGGTGGTGGTGCGGGCCCGGCTGGCCTATTTCGACGTCACCCTGGAGGAGGCCGCTCAGGACCTCTACGCCAATGAGTGGCAGACCTTCCGGCGGGTGACGCTGCCGCTGATCATGCCGGGCATACTGGGTGGGGCGCTTTTGGCCTTTACGCTTTCGATTGACGACTTTGTCATCACCTTCTTCACCGCTGGCCCTGGCTCGACTACGCTGCCGCTGCGCATTTACTCGATGGTCAAAATGGGCGTCACCCCTGAGATCAACGCCCTCTCCAGCATGATGCTGCTGGCCTCGATGGTGTTAGTGTTCTTGTCACTGATATTGCAGAAAGGAGGTGGAGGCGGGATCGAGATTGCGTGAAACTGAAACGTGAAACGTAAAACGTGAAAGGAGAAGGAGAGATGCGAAAGATTCTAGTGTCACTCATGATAATGGGCTGCGTGGTTGCCCTGCTGGCGGGGTGTCGTGGCGCCCCTGGTAAGCCAGGATTGGCCAAGGAACTCCACGTCTACAACTGGTCGGAGTACATTGATCCCCAGATCTACGCCGACTTCGAGAAGGAGTTCGGCGTGCACGTGGTGGAGGACACCTTCGCCAGCAACGAGGAACTACTGGCCAAGTTGCAGGCGGGGGCCACCGGGTACGACGTCATCGTGCCCTCTGATTACATGGTCGAGATCATGATCGAGGAGGGGCTGCTGGTGGAGCTGAACCACGAGGACATCCCCAACATCAAGAACGTTGATCCCAAGTTCGCTAACCCACCCTACGATCCTGGGATGGTCCACTGCGTGCCCTACCAGTGGGGAACGACCGGCATTGGCTATAACTCAGAGGTCTTGGAGGAACCGCCCGACAGTTGGGCCTACCTCTTCGACCCGGCGGTCGCCTCGGAGTACGCCGGGCAGCTCACGATGCTCAACGACAGTCGGGAGTCCATGGGCGCGGCGCTCAAGTACCTGGGCTACTCGCTCAACACCACCAACGAGGCCCAATTGACGGAGGCACGGGACCTGCTGATTCAGCAGAAGAAGTGGGTCTACGCCTACGACAGCGAGCAGTACGAAGACTTGCTGAGCGCCAATGAGACAGTACTTGCCCACGGCTGGAGCGGCGACTTCTTCATGGCCGCCGTCGAGGATGAGCGGATCTGGTACGCCATCCCGAAAGAGGGGGGCACCATCTGGGCTGACAACCTGTGCATCCCCAAGACCGCGTCCAGCCAGTACACAGCCGAGGTGTTCATCAACTACCTGCTGCGCCCGGAGGTTGGGGCAGCCATCTCCAATTTCACCTGGTACGCCAGCCCCAACGCGGCGGCCGAGGAGTTCATTGACGCCGAGATCCTGGAGGAGCCAGCCATCTATCCGCCCCCGGAGGTGATGGACAAGCTGGAGTGGATCAAGGACGTGGGCGAGGCCACGCCGCTCTACGAGCGCATGTGGACCGAGGTGAAGGCAGCAGGGCCGTAACAGAGGAGCAGGGGAGCAGAGGGGCAGTGGTGAAACGGCTGCCGTTCGTTGACGCGCTGCGGGGGTCGGCCGTCGCCGGGATGCTGGTCATCCACCTGTCGGAGTGGTGGCTGGCCCCCGCAGTGCGCCGGACAGGCACGTTTGCAACCTTGTACTTTCTTTCCAAACTGGTAGCGCCCATCTTTCTGACCCTGGTGGGAGTGGCGCTGGTGCTGCGCTTCGGAGGCCGGTCCAGACGGTGGGCCGATCTGAGGCCGGTGCTCTTGCGCGGGCTGAAGATCCTGGCCCTGGGCTACGCCTTCAACCTGGCAGTGTGGGTGCCCATCTGGGGACTGGAGGAAATCGTCAACTGGGATGTCCTCCAGCTCATCGGCCTCTCCATCGTCGTCTGCGGGCTGCTGTTGCGGACTCCCTGGTGGGTGCGGCTGGCCCTGGCGCTGGGGATGAGCGGGCTTAGCGCGGTGCTCACTGTCCGCCACCTGAGCCTCCTCCCGACCTACCTGGCCGATATCATCCACGGGCGAACGCCGCCGGCCTACTTTCCCATCGCCCCCTGGATGGCCTACGCACTGGGAGGGACGGTGCTGGGGGAGGTGTACTTGCGGGCACGACAGGCCGGATGGCTGTCCCGCTTCACAGCTCTTGTGGCGTCACTGGGAGCGGGATTGCTGGTGGTCGGGGCCCTGGGACGCCCGTGGACGGTGCGCTTCGACCCCGACGAACTGTGGCTGGCGGAGTTCTCCCACCCTTCGCTGGCCCAACTGGCCTTCGCCAGCGGCGCGGTGCTGCTGCTGTTCGCAGGGTTGCAGGTGCTGTACCAGCGGCGGAAACCGTCCTGGCTGGGGCCGTTGGTAGCAATGGGGCGGGAGGCACTGGTCATCTACGTCCTACATCATCTGGTGGGCTACACGCTCTTCCACTTTCTGGGCTGGCACGACCGGTTCGGCTTCCCGGCGGTGACGCTGATGCTGCTGTCCTCATTCGCGGTCATCTACGTTATCCTGCGCGCGTTGCCGGTGCCAGTGCGGGTGGTGCACCGAGCGCTGGGCTAGTGAAGCATTGAGACGTTGATCATACTCAGTAGATAGAGGTTTTCAAGCAGAGCGGGGCTCCCACGCCCGCGAACCGGCGGCATGGGAGCCGCCTCTGCTGGAGATCTTGGATCTACTGATCAATCCGTTCAAAAAATCCGTTGGCTGCGATCCGTGCTTTCTATCCCCCTACTTTGGGGTGCTATGCCAGTTTTTTAGGAGGGCATCGTGAGTACAACCACTGACAATCTGATTTCCCCCGTCTGGACCCGCTTGACCCCCATCGTGGCGGAGCGGGCCGAGGGGGCCTACGTCTACGACCAGGACGGCACTCGCTACCTGGATTTCACCTCTGGCATCGGCGTGACCAACACCGGCCACTGCCACCCGAAGGTGGTCAGGGCGATCCAGGAGCAGGCGGCGAAGCTCATGCACGGCCAAGTTAACATCATCTTCCACCCGCCGCTCCTGGAACTGGCCGAAGAGCTGCGAACGATTGTGCCGGAGGGGCTGGATTGCTTCTTCTTCTCCAACAGCGGCGCAGAGGCGGTGGAGGGAGCAGTCAAACTGGCCCGCCACGCCACCGGGCGACCCAACGTCATCGTCTTCCAGGGCAGTTTCCATGGCCGCACCGCCCTGACGATGGCCCTCACCACCTCCAAGACCATCTACCGCGCTGGCTACCAGCCCCTGCCAGCGGGGGTCTTCGTCGCTCCCTATCCCTACGCCTACCGCTACGGTTGGAGTCCGGAGGAGACCGAGGCCTTCTGCCTGCGGGAGCTGAAGCTGCTGCTGAAGTCCCAGACCGCTCCTTTTGAGACGGCGGCCATCCTGGTGGAGCCGGTGCTGGGGGAAGGCGGGTACGTGGTGCCGACGCCCGGCTTTCTTCATGCCCTGCGCCACATTTGCGATGAGCACGGCTTCCTGCTCATCGCTGACGAGATCCAGTCGGGGTTTGGGCGCACCGGGAAGTGGTTTGCTATCCAGCATTTCGGCGTCGAGCCAGACATCATGACCATGGCCAAGGGGCTGGCTTCGGGCCTGCCGCTGTCTGGGATCGCCGCTCGGCGGGAGTTGATGGAGCGCTGGATCCCTGGCTCCCACGGCGGGACCTACGGCGGCAACGCCGTCGCCTGCGCCGCCGCCGTGGCCACCATCCGCGCTATCCGGGAGGAGCACCTGCTGGAGAACGCGCGGCGGATGGGGACGCTGTTGATGGGGCGACTGCGGGAGCTCCAGTCCGAGTTCCCAATCATCGGCGACGTGCGCGGGCTGGGGCTGATGGTCGGCGCCGAGTTCACCGCCGCCGACAGAACCCCCGCCACTGGCCCGGCGAAGGCGGTGGTAAAGGGCTGCCTGAAGCGTCACCTGCTGCTCCTCACCTGCGGCCCGTGGGACAACACCGTCCGCTGGATCCCGCCGTTGGTCGTCACCCAGCAGCAGATCGAGGAGGCGTTGGCGACTTTCAAGGATGCCCTGGTGGAAGCGATTTTCTAGAAAGAAGGAGACAAAATGACACGCAATCTCACGCAAACGCACGCTTTGTTTCAGAAGGCAAAGCAGTTCATCCCCTACGGCGTCAACTCCAACTTCCGCTACTGGGGGGACGAGGACACCCTGGTGGTGACGCGGGGGGAGGGAGCCTACATCTGGGACGCCGACGAGAACCGGTACATTGACTACCGGCTGGCCTTCGGCCCCATCATCCTGGGCCACGGCTATCCGCCGGTGGTGGAGCGGGTGGCGGAGGCGATCCGCGACGGCACGCTCTTCGCCTGGACGGTTCCCCTGGAGATCCGGGTGGCAGAACGGGTGGCCCGCCTGACCGGCGCGGACAAGGTGCGCCTGGGCAACACCGGCACCGAGGTGACGATGCACGCCCTGCGCATCGCCCGGGGCTACACGGGCCGAGAGCGGTTCATCAAATTCGAGGGCCAGTATCACGGAATGCACGACTACGTTCTCTTCAGCACCGCTTCTGCCCCGGCGAGGGTCATGGGATCCCGCCGCAGCCCCATCAACGTCCAGATGAGCTCCGGCATCCCTGAGGGCATCCGTCACTACGTCATCAACCTGCCCTTCAACGACTTCGAGCGCTTGGAGGAGACGGTGGAGGCCCACTGGCACGAGCTGGCCGCTATCATGGTCGAGCCACTGCTGGGCAACGCGGCCGGCATCCTGCCCAAGCCCGGCTGGCTGGAGAAGATCCGCGAACTGTGCGACCGTTACGGCATCGTCCTCATCTTCGACGAGGTAAAGACCGGCTTCCGCATCGCCAACGGCGGGGCGCAGGAGTACTTCGGCGTGCAGGCCGACCTGGTCACCTATGCCAAGGCGATGGGCAACGGGTTCCCCATTGCGGCCATCGGCGGCAAGGAAGAGGTGATGGGTGTAATCGGCCCCGGCAGTGTGGCACATGGCGGCACCTACAGCGGGAACGTGGTCGGCGCCGCGGCTGCTGATGCCACGCTGGAGATCCTGGAGACCCAGCCCATCATCGAGACCATCTTCAAGAATGGTCAGAAGCTGATGGATGGCATAGACGAGATCCTGACCCGCGCCGACATCCCTCACTGCGTCATTGGCCTGCCGCCCATCTTCGGTCTCATCCTGGGGACGGACGAGGAGCCGACCGATTTCCGCGACTACTGTGGAGGCGACGATGCCCTCTACGAGCGGCTGGCGATGGCCCTCATCGAGCGGGGGGTCATGCCCGACGGTGACGGCCGGGAGCCCTGGTTCCTGTGCTACAGCCACGGTGAGCGGGAAATCGCGGAGACGCTGACGGTGTTTGAGGAAGCGGTGAAGGACGTGAAACGTGAGGCGTAAAACGTGAAACGTGAAACGTAAAACGTAAAGGAGGTGACCAATGTCTTATGGATACCACGGCAAAATATTGCACGTTGACCTGACAGCGGGGAAGGTGGAAGTAGAGGAGCCCGGCGAGGCTTTCTACCGCAAGTATATGGGGGGGAGCGCGATGGGGAGCTACTATCTTCTGAAGCACACCCCACCCGGCGCCGACCCGCTGGGCCTGGAAAACACCCTCAGCCTGATGGTCGGTGTCGTCACTGGCGCGCCCTTCTCCGGACAGTCCCGCGTCTGCGCCACGGCCAAGTCCCCTGTCACCGACCTCGTGGGAGACTCGCAGGCTGGGGGCTTCTGGCCGGCAGAGCTAAAAGCGGCCGGCTTCGACGGCATCGTGATCCACGGCCAGGCCGAGCGGCCTGCTTACCTGTGGGTGCACGACGGCGAGGCCGAACTTCGGGATGCTGCCCACCTCTGGGGCCACTTCACCGCCGACGTGGAGGATACCATCCGCGATGGACTGGGCGACAGGCGCATCCAGGTTCTTCAGTGTGGCCCGGCAGCCGAGCAGGGTGTCCACTTCGGCGCGCTCATCAACAACGCCAACCGCGCCAACGGTCGCACCGGCATGGGCACGGTGATGGCCTCCAAGAACCTCAAGGCGGTGGCCGTGCGGGGGCGAAACCGTCCCGAATTGGCCGACCCCGACGCTGTCAAAGCGCTGGCCAAGTGGGGGGTTGACCACTTCGAGGAATCGGACATATACGGGATGGGGCTGCTGGGCACCGCCGAGGTTCTCTTGCCTCAGAACAAGAAGGGCGGCTTGCCCACCCGCAACTGGGCCAGCGGTTGCTTCGAGGAAGCCGAGGCCATCAGCGGCCAGCGCATGGCTGAGACTATCCTCAAAGAGCGAGATACCTGCTTCGCCTGCGTGGTCCGCTGCAAGCGGGTGGTGGAGATAAGCGAGGGGCCGTATCGAGTGGATCCCCGCTACGGCGGGCCGGAGTACGAGACTCTCGGCACGATGGGCTCCTACTGCGGCGTCTCCGATCTGGCGGCGATCGCTCGCGCCAATCAACTGTGCAACATGTATGGGATGGATACCATCTCGTGCGGAGCGACCATCGCCTGGGCCATGGACTGCTTCGAGCATGGGCTGCTCACTTTGGAGGATACCGATGGCGTTGAGCTCCGCTTCGGCAACGCCGAGGCGTTGGTGGAGATGGTGGAGCGCATCGGCAAGCGGGAGGGCCTGGGGCAGGTGCTGGGAGAGGGATCTGCCCGCGCCGCCGAGACCCTGGGCGTGGGGCAGGAGCTGGTAGTGGCGGTGAAGAACCACGAACTGCCGGCCCACATGCCCCAGGTCAAGCGCAGCCTGGCCCTCATCTACGCCGTCAATCCCTTCGGCGCCGACCACCAGTCCCACGAGCACGATCCATCTTACAAGTGGTATCCGGAGCGGATGGCCGAGCTGGACCTGAAGGACCCCCAGCCATCGAAGGCGCTCAACGCGGAGAAGGTGCGCTACGCCCTCTACACCCAGTACATGTACAGTTGCCTGGACAGCGTATGCGTATGTCAGTTCGTCTTCGGCCCGGCTTGGCAGCTCTACGGCCCCAGCCAGTTGGTGGAGGCGGTGCGGGCGGTCACCGGCTGGAACGTGAGCCTGTGGGAATTGATGAAGGTGGGCGAGCGGCGGCTGAACCTGCTGCGGGCCTTCAACGCCCGCGAGGGAGTCGGCGCGGAGGCGGACACCGTGCCGCCCAAACTGCTAGTCGCGCTGCGGGATGGGGCCAGCGATGGGGTGGCGATCACCGCTGACGAGGTAGAGGCGGCGAAGGCGGTCTACTACGGGATGGCCGGCTGGGACGAGAACGGCCGCCCGACGCGGGCCAGGTTGGAGGAATTGGCGCTAGGGTGGGTGGCGGACGAACTGGGGTTGTAGATTCGTAAAATCGTAGATTCGCAAAGTCGTAGACCAGTTTACGAATCTACGAGTTCCCGAATTTACGAATCCCGAATCTACGGACCCTCAATAGGAGGAGGCAACCATGAACATCATCGTATTAGGTGGCGCGGGGAAAATGGGCTGCATCGCCGTGCAAGACCTGGCGGGCGACCGGCGGGTGGATGAGGTGGTCATCGCCGACCGCGACCTGACCCAGGCTCGCACGGTGGCAGGGATCATCAGCAGCTCAAAAGTGAGAATTGAGCCTGTGGATCTGACCAACCACGACGCGTTGGTCGCTGCGCTCAGAGGGACGGACGCCTGCCTGAATGCTACCGTCTACTACTTCAACCTGCAGGTGATGCAGGCCTGCCTGGAGGCGGGGGCGCCCTACACCGACATGGGCGGCCTGTTCCACACCACCCGCAAGCAACTGGAACTGAGCGATCGTTTCGCCGAGGCGGGACTGAGCGCGGTGTTGGGGATGGGGTCCGCCCCAGGCGTGCCCAACGTCCAGGCCCGCTACGCCGCCGACCGGCTGGATACCATTGAGAGCATCCGCATCTACGATGGCATCATGCCACCCCCGCCGGATGATGTCCGTTTCACCTACGCCGTCCCTACTATCATAGATGAGTTGACCCAGCCCCCGATGGTCTATCGGCACGGGGAGTTCGTGGCCTGCGAGCCGCTGAGCGAGTTCGAGGATTACTGGTTCACCCTGCCCCTCGGCCTGCTGCCGATGCACCTCTCCCTCCACTCCGAGGTCGCCACCCTCCCCATCACCTTCGGCGACAGGGGCTTGAAGGAGTGCTTCTTCAAGATCAACTACTGGGGAATGGCGAAAGAGACAGTGGAGAAGATCCGCGTGCTGGCGGACTTTGGCTTCGCCGGGCGGGAGCCGGTCGAGGTGAAGGGGCAACCCGTGGTGCCGCGTGATCTCCTGGTGGCGCTGATGTCCCAGTATGTTCCGCCCATCACCGACTTCCTGGCTCCGCCCAAGACGCAGCCGCCAGATTGGGCCAAGGAGATCGTCACCGAGGTGAGGGGAACAAAGGATGGTAAGTCGCTGACCTACCGGCTGGGCACGCTAACCTGCAAGGGCGCCCTCCCCACCGGCGTAGCCCCGGCCCGCGCCGCCTTGTGGCTGGCCGAGGGCCGAATCCCGCCAGGGGTCTACCCCCCTGAGGCGGTGATCGAACCGGAGCCTTTCTTCAAGGAACTGGAGGAGCGGGAGATCTACACCCAGGTGAGCGTCACGGGGTTCTTGTGAGAGTGCAATCGGCGATAATCTCTGAGGAACTCAGGGGAACTGGAGGAACTTGGGACCTACGCGGATTCGAGGGGTAAGACCAATAGTTCAAAGGGAGAAAGAAGCCACCTGCGCAGTTGATGCAGGGGGCTTTTTGTATTTGCGGCGGCCCTTTCTCAAACAACTCTCAATTTATCACAGCAAGGCTAATCATCCCAAGCTTCCCTTTTTTCGCCACTTCTGGTATCATAGGGACAGCAACAAGCCTGGCGCTGAAGCACCAGGCTGAAAGGACAAAGCCCCCTGCGGGGGCTGAAATCCAGCCCGAAGGGCTTTGTTCTTTTAGCGCGGGGTCTTTAGCCCATGCGCGTCAAGCTAAGACGGTAGCCTGCGGAGAAACGGTTGCTGGCCAGCCCCGCCGTGGCATGAAGTGCCACGGCTACGAAGCTACCACCCCGTGAACGGGGTTCTTGAGCCTGATTCATCAGGCGGGAACTCTGTAGCACGGCCACTTCATGGCCGTGCGGCCCTGGCAAGCACGGCACCACTCTTAACTTGACGCGCATGGGTCTTTAGCCCCGCGCCCTGGAGGAGATACCGCTGTGCAGGAAGAGCTGAAAGGCACCGTCGAGCGCATCACCTTCTATAGCGAAGAGGACGGCTACACCGTGGCCCGCTTCCAGGCGGAGGGGCGAAGTGACTTGGTCACGGTAGTGGGCAACCTGATGAGCGTGAACGTGGGGGCGAGCCTGCGGCTGGAGGGTTTTTGGACCACCCATGCCAAGCACGGCCGCCAGTTCAAGGTGATAAACTACCAGACGGTGCTCCCAGCCACGGTAGAGGGCATCCGCAAATATCTGGGCTCAGGCCTGATCAAGGGCATCGGCCCGGTCACGGCCAGGCGCATCGTCAAGCACTTTGGGCTGGATACGCTGGAGATCATCGAGCGCCATCCCCGCCGCCTGCGCGAGGTGCTGGGGGTGGGCAAGAAGCGGGTGGAGATGGTCACGCGGGCCTGGGAGGAACAGCGGAGCATCAAAGAGGTGATGCTGTTCCTCCAGAGCCACGACGTGAGCACTTCCCTGGCAGTGAAGATCTACAAGCACTACGGCGATGCGGCGCTTGATGTGGTGCGGGAGGATCCCTACCGCCTGGCCCGCGACATCTATGGCATCGGCTTCCTCACCGCCGATAAGATCGCCCGCAAGCTGGGGCTGCCCAGCGATTCACCGCAGCGGGTGGCCGCCGGCATCGCCCACGTGCTGAGTCAGTTTGTTGACGAAGGAAATGTCTACGCCCCCCAGGGGAGGTTGATCAAAAAGGCCACCGAGATATTGGACGTGCCGCCGGATCTGGTCGAGACGGGGGTCATCCAACTGGAAGAGGAGGAGCAGGTTCACCGCGAGGATATCACTTACCCCGACCTGGGTCAGCCGGGGGTGGCTGTCAGAGAGGAGAAGGCCGTTTACCTGCTGCCATTTTACTACGGCGAGGTGGGGGTGGCCAATCGCCTGCGAACCCTCATCAACGTCAAGCGCAGCCGGCTGGATTTCTACACATCGGCACACTGGGAGCGGGTGTTCGCACACCTGGCGGAGCGGGCAAGCCAGCCCCTGAACGCCGGCCAGCAAGAGGCGGTGCGAACGGCCCTGACCAACAAGGTGACGGTGCTGACCGGCGGCCCCGGCACGGGAAAGACCACCACGGTGCGAACCATCATCCGCCTGCTGGAGGCCAGAAACCACTCCTGTGCTTTGGCTTCCCCCACTGGTCGGGCGGCCAAACGCCTGAGCGAGGCCACGGGCCGGGAGGCCAAGACCGTACATCGCCTGCTGGAATTCTCGCCCCAGAGGGGTTTCAGTTTTCAGCGCAATGAGGATCACCCGCTGGAAGCGGACATGGTCATCGTGGACGAAGCCTCCATGCTCGACCTCCTTCTCACCAACCACCTGCTCAAGGCTGTTGAGCCGACCAGCCACCTGCTGCTGGTGGGCGACGTGGATCAGTTGCCCAGCGTCGGAGCGGGAAACGTGCTAAAGGACATCATCGCCTCGGGCCAGGCAGCGGTGGTCAGGCTGGAGGAAATCTTCCGCCAGGCCGAAGGCAGCCTGATCGTGGCCAACGCCCACCGCATCAACCGTGGCCAAACGCCCCTGTTCGCCAAAGGCGCCACGGACTTCTTCCTCTTTGCCGAGGAGAATCCCGAAAAAGCGGCTGATCTGGTCGTTGACCTGGTGAAGACGCGCATCCCGCGCAAGTTTGGCTATCACTCCTTTGACGATATCCAGGTGCTCTCGCCGATGTATCGGGGGACGGTGGGGGTGTCGAACCTCAACGTCCGCTTGCAGGAGGCCCTCAATCCCCCCAGCCTGGCCAAAGGCGAGCGACGGGTCGCGGGCCGCGTCTTTCGCCTGGGCGATAAGGTGATGCAGACGCGCAACAACTACGACAAAGAGGTCTACAACGGCGACATCGGCAGGGTGGTGGGCCTTGATTTGGAGAACCAGGTCATGGTGGTGCGCATAGACGACCGCCCGGTGCCCTACGACTTCAGCGATCTGGACGAGCTGGTGCACGCCTACGCCATAAGCGTCCACAAGAGCCAGGGCAGCGAGTACCCGGCGGTGGTCATGCCTGTCCTGACGCAGCACTATCTCCTGCTGCAGCGCAACCTCCTGTACACGGGGATGACTCGGGCCGAGAAGTTGGTGGTGCTGGTGGGCACGAGGAAGGCCATCGCCATCGCTGTCCGCAACAACAAGATAGCCCACCGTCACACGGCCCTGGATGTGCGTCTCAGAGAACCAAGAGGCGCGGGGCTAAAGACCCCGCGCTAAAAGAGCAAAGCCCCTTCGACAGGCTCAGGACGTCGCCTACGGGCTGGATTCTAGCCCCCGAAGGGGGCTTTGTTCTGTCAGCACGGCGGTTTAGCGCCGTGCGTGCTAAAGACCCCGCGCTAAAAGAGCAAAGCCCTACGGGCTGGATTCTAGCCCCCGAAGGGGGGCTTTGTTCTCTCAGCACGGCGGTTTAGCGCCGTGCGTGCTGCTCAAAACAAAAAGGTTCTGGCAAACCGTCCGCCAGAACCTTCTGCTGCTGAAGACCTGACGGGTTTTCAAAACCCGTCAGGTCTATGCTCCTCAGGCCCTTCTGCGCTTCCAGACCACCATCGCCGCGACAGCCACCGCTATCAGTCCCACCAAGCCCAGCCACGGAGCCAGCAGCTCCACCTTGTTCACCGGTGCCACAATGCCGCCGACGGGAATAGACACGGCGACATTGTACCCAGGGCCCTTGAAGTGAATCCATCCCACGTTCTCCCCCCAGGCGTAGCCGTCGAAGCTGCTGGTGGCAGGGTCTATGGTCACCTGGCTGTGGGCTGAATTGAAGTTGATCCAGCCCACGTTGGTGCCCCAGGCGTAGCCGGACAGATTGCCACTGCCGTCGTTGTTGACGCCATAGGTGTCCGCTGCATCATTGGCGTAGGTGTGCGCTCCGCCTCCGTCGTAGTTGCCCATGCGGATCCAGCCGACGTTCTCGCCCCAGGCGTAGCCCTCCAAATGGTCGGAGTAGACCGTCACCCCGCCGTGTTCGGGGCGGAAGTTGATCCAGCCGGCGTTGGCGCCCCAGGCCCATTTATCAATCGCGTCAATGGGGCCCGTGGCCGCCTGAGCCACTGTGATCAGACACAACACGATCAGGGCGATCAATACGGGATACCTGATGTTTGTGATAACTCTTCTTACCATGTCAGTTCCTCCTTGTTTTGCAGAGCGGCTTTGGACCGCGAAACACACGAAAAGCCACGAAAAGCCCGAAACCCTTTCGCGACTTTACTTCGACAGGCCCTTCGTCAAGCTCAGGGGGGACCTCAGTACAAGTCGCGTTCCTTCGCGATTTTCGTGGTCCAAAAACCGCGCCGGACAGGGGGGACACCCCCCTTGCATCCCCCCGTCAAAGGGTCCAAAGCGTCAAAGAACCGAAGACTCTCATTGTCCGCCGCGAACGGGCCACACGTAGAAGCTACTCGTCTTACTGCCGTTGACCACGTAGCCGCTGCTCAGGTTCACGCGCCCGGCGTAGGGAGTGTAGGACGTGCGGGTAGTACTCGACCAGTAGGGGTACGACTGGACGCCGGTAAATGGATGGCCAGCGGGCAGGGCGGGATTCGTTTGTACAGGATCAACCAGGCTACTCAACTCATTGATATTCGGCAGCCGCCAGTCAGTCTGACCTGCACCGCAGTCGGAGTAGGTCCCAGCGTTAATCCCCGCCACGAAATCCAACGCATGCTGCCAAGTAACCCTTCCATCTCCAGCCGTGCCATCATGGTCGAAGCCGTAGGTTGCATGCGTGGTACTGATACAATTGGTATCCTGCAACCAGATCAGCCCGGCTAGATTATCGGTGACCGTACCATCACCATTGTCCGTAAAACCACGATTGAAACCCTTAGACCCCCAAACAGGATAGGCCCCCGGTCTGCAACCCAATTCATATTCCCCGTCGTCCCCTGCAGCATAGGATGTCGTCTGCCCCGTCGCCCGCACAGCCCTGCAGATGCCGCTCACCCCAAACAGGTCTACTCCTCGCGCAATACTGCCTGCCACCAGGTCAGCATCCCCTTCCACCTTGCCCGAACCGTTGTGGTAGCCCGCCGCTATCGTCTGCTGCGTTGTCGTGGGCACGATCGTCACCGCGCCGTTATTCGGCATGGCGCCGGCAATCCCGGCTGCGCTCGCATTGGAAAAGGTCTTGCCGGTCAAGACATCCCCTGCTGCGGCATCTCCGGTCGCGGCAATCGCGCTGCCGGTGACCTCGAAGATGACCACGTCGCTTACGATCTTGCTGGCCACC
>DAOUDK010000094.1:0-11452 GCA_034431315.1 Anaerolineae bacterium | reverse complement strand
GTTTCGCTTGCGCCGAGCCTGCTCTGGGAAAGGCTGTAGCCAACCTGGGGCTCAACAAGCAGCTGCAGTAGGCTTGATTACCGCTAATTTGTCATTTGTAAGGTGCGAAAAACAGGCTAAGGTACATAAGTTCAAATTGGCTGCTGTTTAAATGTGCCTTTCCGGACAACGGGAGGCTTCTCACCCGCTCAGGCATGTGTCCTATCCACCTAGCAAGAGCTTTAGCTGCCACGCGGTGTCCACTGCCTGGCCCTGCCAGTGGTTATTGGCGAAGGCCGCCGTCTGTCTGGAAAGCGGCAACGGATAGAAAGCAGATAAGCGGATGGGCGGTCTTGTATCCGATTATCCGCTGCCCATTCGTTGCGGTCATTCAAATGCCCTCCCACAGTTCAGACACCGGCCTTGTTTCGCCTGCCAGCGCTTCTTTCCAGCCTTGCCGGAAGCTAGCCTCGGCAGGCTTCAGAGTGACACTTTCACGAAACAGGCGGACAATCTCCAGCAGGATGGGTAGATATTCTTCAGGCGTCTCCCCGATTTCGCGGACAAGTCGTTCTGCGTAAGCCGAAACCTGTGTAGCCATAGTTACGCCTCCCTGTCGGTTGGTTCGCAGGCATAGTTGACAGCGGCCCAGATATCCTCTTCGGTCACTTCATACTCTCGTATGATCTGTTTCTTTGTCATGCCACCAGCAAGCCCGCCGACGATGCGTGTGATGGGAACCCGCGTTCCACGGATCACCGGTTTGCCATGCTGTATCTCTGGGTCTATGATAACTCGCTCGTTCATCCTTGCACCCCGTCCAATATCTAATATCCAATACCCAATATCCAACATCTCATCCCCCCAGCAACATCTTAAGTTGCCGCGCCGTATCCACCGCCTGGCCCTGCCAGTGGTTGTTGGCGAAGGCGAAGGTCAGTTCGGCTTGCTCGTCCAACTTCTGGATCTTGGGCACCCACTCGGCGAGCTCCTCGGTGGTGTAGCTGTAATCGTAGCGCTCCCAGGCCTCGGCGTGGCGCCACCACTTGGCGGCGTTGCGGCCATGAAAGCGCACGTAGGCCACCGGCCCGGTGGCCTCGGCGATGGGAGGGATCAGTCCTTTGAGGCGTGGCTGGTCCACGCAGCAGAATCCCAAACTCAACTCGCGCAGCAGGTCGAAGATCTCTGGCCTGATCCACTTCTCGTTGCGGAACTCCACCACCACGGGCAGCTCACCCATCCGCTGGCGGAAAAGGCGCAGATACTCCCGGCTCCCCTCGTTGTTGTGGAAGGAGTAGGGGAACTGAGCCAGGACGCAGCCGAATTTGTCCGCTTCCAATAGGGGCCCTAACGCCGCACAGAACTCGGCGAAGACCTTCTCGTTGTCCTCCCGCTCGTGGGTCATCTGCCGGTTTGCCTTGACCGCGAAAAGAAAGCCCCCTGGCGTCTTTTGCGCTATCCGCTCCAGCGTCCTGGGGCTGGGCACTCGATAGTAGGTGAAGTTGAGCTCGCTGGTTTGGAACTCCCGCGCATAGAAAGAGAGCCATTCCTGCTTGGGGAGGTCCGTCGGGTAGTAAGGGCCTACCCAGTCAGCGTAGCTGTAGCCGCTGGTGCCGACGTAGATCATTTCTCCTCACTTTTTGTAGCGATAGATGATGCGGCCACGAGTCAGATCATAGGCCGATAGCTCTACCAGCACCGTATCGCCCAGCAGGATTCGGATATAATACATCCTCATCTTGCCCGAGATGTGGGCCAATACCTCGTGCCCAGTCTCTAACTCGACCCGAAACATGGCGTTGGGCAGGGCTTCTATCACCGTACCCTTGACTTCGACTTTATCTTTCTTGACTTTCCGGGGCTTTCTGCTCTTCTTAGCCACGCTTTCTCTCCTCCTTTTTCTGACTACATCGAATTGAGAAAGGAACGAATTTCTTGGCTTGCAATTCGTTTGTTTCCGAATTCGTTGTAGTGTTTCAGCAAATGCGACAATGCCGACCTAATCTACTTCCTCTAACCCCTCGGTCGAGACCTCGTCCGGTATGCTGACGAGCACCTCGCGGGAGCGACCATCGTCCTTGAGGGGGCTTACTATGCCCCGCTCTTCCAGTTGATCCATGATGCGGGATGCCCGTGGATAGCCAATGCGCAACTTCCGCTGCAGGAAGGAGGTCGAGGCACGATTATGTTTTTTCACTAATTCGATGGCCTCTCCCAAGATCTCGTCTGCTTCGTCCTCCTCTATCATCTCCTCCCAGGGCGGCTTCTCTTCCTTTAGCCAATCCGGCTCAGCCTTTGTCTGCCAGAACTCGACCACTCGCTTTATCTCCTCGTCCGATGCGAAACAGCCTTGAATCCTGACCAGCTTGCTGGAATCCGAGGCCATGTAGAGCATGTCCCCCTCCCCCAGGAGGCTCTCGGCCCCAACTGAATCGAGGATCACGCGGGAATCTATCTGGGAGGTCACGGAGAAGCTGATGCGGGACGGGAAGTTGGCCTTGATTAGCCCCGTCACCACGTCCACGCTGGGCCGTTGGGTGGCGATGATCAGGTGAATCCCCGTGGCCCGGGCCATCTGGGCGATGCGGCATATCTGCCACTCTATCTCGTCGGGCGCAAATAGCATCAAATCGGCCAGCTCGTCAATGATGACTACGATGTAAGGCAGGCGTTCGCGATGGGGCTTCACTTTGCGGTTATAGTCCTCCAGGTGGCGGGCCCCTGCTTCGGCGAACTTCTTGTAGCGCTCTTCCATCTCCCTGGTGATCCATTTGAGCACTCCGATGACGCGCTCCGCTTCGTGCTCCACTCCACTCAACAGATGGGGCAGACCTTTGAAGCGGCTGAGCTCCACTCTCTTGGGATCAATCATCACCAGGCGCAGATCCTCAGGGGGGGTGTTGAAGATCAGGCAGGTGGTGATGGCGTTGATACAGACCGACTTGCCCGAGCCGGTTGCCCCGGCGATGAGGAGGTGAGGCATGGTGGCCAGATCCGCTACCACCGGCTGGCCAGCCACTCCCTGCCCCAGGGCGATTTTGAGCCTGGAGCCCAGGCGGCGAAACTCTTTGGATTCCATCACCGCTCGCAGGGAGACCAGCGAGATCTCCGAGTTGGGCACTTCGATGCCGACTATGGGGCGGCCGGGCACAGGGGCCTCGATGCGAATGGGAGAGGCGGCCAGGGCCAAAGCCAGGTCGTTAGCCAGTGAGGTGATCTTGCTTATCCGAACCTTTCTTCGCCTGAGATCGCCATCCGCCCCTGTGCTCTCGGTGTATCCCGGCTCGACGCCGAATTGGGTGACCACTGGCCCCTGGCTGATCTCCACCACTTTGGCTGGCACCCCAAAGCTGGCCAATGTCTCCTCGATGACCCTGGCCCGACGGCGCGTATCTTCCTGGCTGAAGGCTCGCTGAGAGAATTGGTCGAGGAGATCGAGGGGGGGCAGATTGACCTTCCGCCTTTTAGAGGCGGGAGGTTTTTGCTCTTTACTAGTCTTCACCTCTGGCTGTTGGGTAGTGGCAGCAACCGGGGCTTCTGGCCCCCTGATGATCACCTCGGCTGGCGGTTCCTCGTACCCTCCCCCCGTTCCCCCCAACTTTGGGGGGGCAGGGGGGAGGGCAGGGGAGGTGAGGCGCTCGTAGAGGGAAAGGGCTCTGGCTACGGCTTCCTCAGCTACTGTCTGAACATTGGCCCGAGAGAGGTCAAAGGTCATAGCTATCCCTAGGCTCAGGATAGCCAGGAGTATCAACAGGGCGATGGGCCATCCCAGGGCGCCGATCAAGAGGTTGGAGATGGCCCAACCCACGAAGCCGCCGCCCTCGCCGCTTTCGGCCAGGCGCCAGGGGTCCTGGCTGAAGGACAACAAGTGAACGAGAGCCAGACCAGCTACGAAGATGACCTCCAGGCCGATGATGATCTTCCAACCAGGCTTCAGCTCTTGCCCCAGGTTGCTGATCAGCAGGGATATGCCAGCGGCTGCCAGACCTACGGCCACGAGGTAGGCCCCCAGGCCGAAGATGCGGCGCAGAAGCCTGGCCCACCAGTTGCTCAGCGCGCCAGGGGAGATGGAGAATAGACCCAGAATGGTGATCGCCGCCAGGGCCAGCAGCAGCAGGCCCGCGATCTCTCGCTGGAAAGGCTTGAGGTTAGCGTTCAGTTGTTCCCAGAACGTTTTTTTCTTAGTTCGCTTACGTGCCATGTTCAATACCTCACAATTTGCTCCCGCTGGATCGCCAGATTCAGCAGGCTGGCGGCGGATTTGGCAGTCCGCCGTGAGCAAGTGTGATCTACTGGTATTCGCTGGTTGGTGGCTCGGCGAAATGGAAATCGTCCGAGCGCGCATCGCTTTCGTCGTGGCTATTCACCTGCTCCCGCTGGACCCTAGTCCAGCGGCTTCGGCGCCCAACTGCGCTCTCTCAGGGCAGCGGACTGGGGTCCGCTGCGAGCACAAGGTGAACAGATACCTTTCGTCTTTTTGCTCTCGCTAAACTTGTCGGAGGCTGAGTCCCAGGCGGTGCTTGGCACTGTCAACGGTTAAGATCCGAGCAGTGACTACATCGCCTTCCTTGACCACGTTGCGGGGGTGGAGGAAATTCCCCTCGGCCAGCTCGGAGATGTGGATCAGGCCTTCCAAACCTTCCTCAACGCGGGTAAAGGCCCCGAAGCTGACCACATTAGTTATCGTGCCCTCTACCAGTTGGCCTGCCTGGTAGCGTTCCTCCACTGTGGTCCAGGGGTCTGGCTGCAGCCTCTTCAAGCTGAGGCCGATCTTTTTCGCTTGCCGGTCTACATTGAGAACGTAGACCTCTACTTCATCTCTGCTCTGGAGGACGTCGCTCGGATGCTTCACCCGTCCCCAGGATATCTCCGAGACGTGAATCAACCCTTCCACCCCTCCCAGGTCTACGAAGGCGCCGAAGGGGCAGAGATTGGTGACCCTGCCCTGCCTGGTATCGCCTTCGCACAGTTCAGCCAAGAGCTGTGCTTCTCGTTCCTCGTTGGACGTCGCTGCTCGTTCTGAGAGTATAAGCCGGTTGCGGTCTTTTTCCAAATCAATGATCTTGAGCGAGAGGCAATCTCCCACTCGGTTGGTCAGCTCAGTTTCCCTCTCTTCGTATTCCAGATGGTTTGGTGAATCTATGAGCTGGGAGGCGGGTACAAAGGCTCGCAGCCCGTTCAACTGAATCAACAGGCCGCCACGGTTGCAACCTGTAACCTCCAGCTCTAGGATTTCATTATTCTCGAAGCTGGCCTGGGCCAGTTGCCAGGAGCGTTCAATTTGAATTTCGTCATCGAAGGGAGGATCGCCCTCTCCTGGGGCCGATTCCTCGTCAAATTCCCCCTCGGCCTGACCCATGCCTGGCTCTGCGCTGAGCCCGCGCCAGACCTCCTCTCCCTCCGCAGGCGGCGCAGCACTCGTGGCCCTCTCTCCCTCTTGCAAAAGTGCCTGCCAATAACCCTCTCCTAAAGATGCTTCTCCGAGACCTCTACGCAACTCTGATTCCCGATTCATGGCTTGCCTTTCTCCTTTGAGAACCTGTTCGAAAAGACAGTGACCAATACACCAATTCGTTCCTTGTCAGCAACGCAGTGTTCCTCAAATCGCCCTTTGCTTCACCTCCTTCTCTTTTCTATCGGGAATGAGTAACAAGTAATCGTCCGTTACCTCATTGCCTCATTGACTTTACTCCCGCGCTCCCTGTTCCATATCGGCTATGGTCTTGGCCACCTCCTCGATGGCCACCCGCTGCTTGCGATAGAGGTCCGATTCGCTGATGGCCAGGCGCATGGCGATGTCCCTCACTCGCAAGCCCTGGATGAATTTCAATTCCAGGATGTTGTACAATATCCACCCTGCGGTAGTCATCTGGCGCTTGCCATCGGGCTTGAGGGCTTCGATGGCCCGGCCGAGGACGGAGCGCAAGGCTTTAACCGGGTTGCCATCGTGCTCCTCCAGGGCCCTCCTTACGATTCTAAGATTGAGGAGGGGGCTACTGGTCAGCTTGGGGCCGCCCCAGTAGTGGCTGAGAGCGTCCCGGACCCACTGCTGGAAATCGGGGCCGTAGAGGGGGCCCTCTTCGATGGTCTCCAGCCCCGGCGAGCCGCGATAGCGGACGGTGCCCCGCCAGCGTTGGATGCGCTCGATCTGGGGGATGATCTGCCGCAAGGCGACGAAGACACCCTGCTGGAGGTGCCGATCCTCCAGGGCCAGCTCGGCCTGGGCCACCAAAAGGCGCACGACCTCCAGCTCATCCTCCGTCAGGTTCATCTCAGAGCTGCGCGCGTCCACTCCCAGGATGCCCAGGGTGGATTCGCGAGACTCGGTCCGCAGGGGCAAGAGCCAGTAGCCGTCGCGAACGACGAAGTCACCGCTGTCTAATTCGCCATTGTTGGAGGACGACTGGGCCAGAGCCAGCAGATCGGCCGAGCTCAGGTCTGGCCGGGGCGAGCTAAGCGGGCCGCAAAAGGCTTCCAGGCGAGGCTCTCCGCCGGCCATCACTGCCACGAAGCCCCTGTTAACCCGGAGAAGCTCGCAGATAGCGGTCAGCACGTTCTCCAGAAATTGCTTCAGGTCGGTGGTGGTCAGCAGCCGCTTGTCCAACTCCTGGATCCAGGTGATCTCTTCACGATCCTGGCGGTAAATGAGGCGGTCAATGAAGGGCTTGGCCAGGTTTATGGCAATCTGCAGCAAGACGATCAGGCCGACGATGGCGAAGATGAGCACCGTGTCGCGGGGCAGGCCCAGGATGCGCTCCACCTTGGGGACGGTCAGCATCACGATGATGACGCAGGTGGCCACGAAAGGCCCTCGGAGGAGGTAGTGGATGAGGCTGTGCTTGATCACGCGGTCGGGGGTGAGGACGCCGAAGTAGGCCACGCTGTAGGCCATGACCACGATCATCAGGGACACGCCGACGTTGCCGACCAGGGAGAGAACCAGGACAAGCCCTGGCGCCGAGTATGGGGACATGCTGGCTGCCACGAGATAGGGGAAGACGCCCAGGCCCGGCGCAGCGAAGGCCACGGCCAGGTAGGTCATGCGTCGCCTGGAGGTCGAGGTGAGGCAACGTTGGCGAGCGCGTCGGATGTTGAGGGCTCCCCAGCCCACGGTAAGCAAGAAGTAGAGGGCGAATACCCAGAACAGGGGGCCGGCAGCCAGGTGGGAGATCTGAGGCAGGTGCCGCCCGTCGTGAACCAGCAGGTCGGTGAATACGGCCAATCCGAACAGAAGCGCGCTTATCAGATAGCTGGCGAGGACGGCCCTCCGACGCCAGGATGAAGTGAGATTGGTTGTCATAAGAAGGGCATCGGAGAAGTGGAGGTAGGCGGCGGGGACAAAGGCGATGCCCAGCCATTGGAAGCGGAGCCAGGGGATGGCTGCCTCCAGGGTCTCGATTCTGGGAAGCGCGACGTCGCCCATATAGACGATGGTGACGAAGGCGATCAGAGCGCAGAAGGAGCGGGCCACTGCACTGCGCAGGTTGTGGGTGAGGATGTAGACCAGCAGGGAGAAAGCGATGATCACGATAGCTGAGGACAGGATCAGGTTAGCGAAGGCCAGTATTGAGGTTAGATTGAGAGATAGTTCCACTACGTTCTCCAGTTTTGGAGAAACCAGGTTTCTTCCTAAAAACCTGGTTTCTGATTAGGCTATAGGCTACGAGCAAAGAACAGAGCAATGTCCTGATTGGTGTAATAGCGATCGTTGAAACCGCAGAAGGCGAAACCGTTCTTCTGGCAAAAGCAGATGGCTGGATAATTCTTGGTCTGGATCTCCAACATCAACCTGCTGAGGCCCCGCTGGCGAGCCCACTCGGCGGCTTTCCTGAGGAGGGCCGTTCCGATGCCCTGGCGTCGGTGGGCCGTGGCTACAGCCAGGTTGTCCACCCAGGCCGTGAGATGCCAGGACTGCACGGACATGTCCAGATAGCCGTGGACCTCGCCGTCCTCTTCGGCGACCAGGAAGCACTCGCCCCGCCGCCAACTCGCCAATAGATTGTCGTAATCCTTGGGGTACTTGACCCGCATGGATCGCGGCAGCTTGGCGGTGCGGAAAACTACAGTAACTTTCCCGGCCCCCTCGCTTTCTTCCATCTGCCAGACGTAGTTGGTCACATAGGAGTGCTCGAGGGCGAGGCAAGCGTTCAGGTCGGTTAGTTCGACAGGGCGGACGATCATTGCTGGTTCCTCCAATCGCTGATGACATACAAGTCTACGCTGATATTTTATCACCTTAAGCTGAAATGCGCAAGCTCGATACAAAAAACGGGTGGGTAATGTTCCCCACCCGTTCTGGATGAACTCGTAGGTCAGGTATTCAAGGATGCCACTATTCTACCACATCTTGTCCATCCCCGCAAAGCTGTTGACTTGCCTGAACGCATACACCCCCCCATCGCATCGGGCATCTGGGGGGGATGCAGTGAGCAGGTGTCCAATCCTCCAAACTCCATTGGAACAGCAGTTCAGCCCCAAGTTGTGATTAAGCGCACTAACGGCTGGCATCAGCCGCCGCGCGAACATCGCGACGAAGACCCGCCAGTTCTTGACTTGATAACAAAAGCTCCGGGTGTTCATTCAAATACTCCCAGGCCCAAGACTGAATATTGTATGGCCAATGACCGGGATGCCCAATATTGGAGACTTTGAAAATTATGTATTCAGCCTCTAACCCCCTTACTACCCCATCCTCAACACTGAAATATTGCGTTCTGGTTTTACCCCTAATATAGCCTCGTAAGATTGCCTTCTCTTCTTCAGTCAAACCATGTAATCTTCTCTGACTTTTCTTGAGGGTCTGTGACTGGCTAAGACTCTCTTTAATCCACTTATACGCAAGTGTGAGCCAGTCCATTACAAGCAAAGCACTTGAAATTAGGAAAATAACTCCCAAGTATGGCCTGTACTGTGACACAAATGCCACAAGACCAAAAATGCTCAAAATGCTGGTTGGGGCGAAGAGCATAAAACCCGTAACCGCAGATATGGGGATCAAATATTTAGGAGATAGCTTGAGCCAATCCAAGAGTTTACTAACGTCCACTTTTCGCCTTATTATGAGTCATTCCGACTGAGGTCTTAAGAGCAGGCCTGGTCAGGTGCAGCATGGGTTGGGCGACGATCCTGGCTCAGATTAGCTCGAACACCTTCTCAAGTATTAGTATAGCGAAGGTGATGACTATACCTAGCCACTGTAGTCCCTCACCCCATCTGAATAGTGGCTCTTCCAGAAAACGGCCTTCGATCTCCGATTCCAGCCAGTTTCTAGGGACTTCCACTTCTGGCAATACCCGACCATCCCGAAGGGTGACCGAGAGTGTGATTCTTGGCCCGGAGAGATTTGGGTCTGGGTTTACTACCACTGCTATTGTACCGACAACTTTCATATGGGTAATATCAAAGCTGCTCAGGTTCGGCATCTGACTCTGCAACTGCTCCGACAAGATCGATGAAATCTCCGTGAAGCCAGGAGCCGTACTGTTGACCTCCAACCCAAGGTTTCCGTACATCAGATGGCACAACTCCGTGGCGGGGGCATATCTTGGCGCAAACACCTTGACTATCCACTTGCTTTGATCTGCGTGATCCAAGTACCATCCGAGAATCACGAAGATAATCGCGACCACTTGGATAGCCAAGAACACGATCTTTAGCCTAGGCCTTAGCCAAGCGGAGAATCTCCGGAGCCTGCCATTCAGTTTGTCTACGATTTCCCTCAAGAACCTGCCAATAGCACTGATGATAGATCGCATTTTACGATTCACAGTATTCCATTCGCCAGGAGCTCCGTCGCTGCCCAACGGAATAGCTGAGCTGCCGGGCGGCTTTGCAACGTTACCTCGCTTGGGGACCGACTACGATAACGAAACCAACTTCGATTTCGCTCAACTGTAGCGCGGTCAGGTGCAGCGCTAGTTAGGCGCAGTTCTGCCCATTTACTACTACTTCAGACTTTCCCTTTATCGCCATGTCCAAACGGTGCACTTGAAAACTGCGTCCTCAACCGTTTGCACGCTGACTCCGTTCTTCTCCGCAATTTTCTCATACGCAATGGCCTCAGCGGCCGCCGCATCGTCGCTCTCAGACAGCAGCTCAAGGGCAAGCTTATCCCACTGTTCGCACAAGTTGTGCTCTTGTTCAGTAGGGCGCTCCGATAGTGCCGCTTGAGGGTCGTTAACCTTGGGCTGGTACTCGTAGGTAAACTTGTGCGTTGAGTAGTCACCTGTTTGAACGTTGACTGCGTCTGCCCATACGCCGTTGGGGGCGTATTCGCATTTGGCAATCGAATACGCTTCAGACCACAGTGAGCGTGTATCGTACAGAAACACAACTACTGCATTCAATGATTCTTGGCTCTTCAGGTTCTCAACGACTTGCTCGCATAGAACGTTAATTTGCTCAACCGAAATCGGGAACTCGGTAATAGCCTTAACTCGGAATCTGACAGCACGGGCCACTGATATGTCTTCAACCTCCACAATTTGATGCGTGGGGACTGGGACAGGTATTGGCGTCTCTGTCGGGCCTGGAGTGTCAGTTGCAACAGGAGCGGCGGTCGGCATCCCCGTTGGACGTGGGGTATCAGTTGCAGGTGGCACCTCTCTTGCTTCGGGAGTAACGGTGGCCTCAATTTCGGCAATAGCCGCTGTCGGGGTGGGAGTTCTAGCTACCTCACGGCTAGGCTCTCGGCCGAAGAGAATGCCGCAAATGGCACAAACGAAGATCAGCCCAACCAGACCGCCGCAGCCGATGATGAACTTGCCCGCGATGCCAGATTTCCAAAACTGGATAATGCGTTGCATTGTCTTCTCCTCTCTGTTCTTGGATGGATTGCGCCTAATGGAATAGCTAAGCTGCCGGGCGGCTTTACAGCGTTACCTCGCTGGGGGACCGCCTACGATAATGAAACCTCTCTCGATTTCGGCGCGCGATAGCCCGGTTAGCTCCCGGTGGGGGTTAGCCCACCCTCTGACTTATCCAACCCAGGGATTCCACGGCTCTAGGGCATTCTGCCATATCTCGGCAGCTCCCCAAGAGCCGCTCACGCTCGTACCATACTGAAGTCGAATGCCAATGGTCAGGTTGACCCAAAAGTAATCAAGCTCTGCCAGTCTTTCCAGCCGCTGCGCCAGCTCACTCAAATTGGTGCAGTTGTTCAACTGCGCAAGTACCTCGTTGCCCGGCTGCCCAAGCTGAAAGTTACCCTCCTGTGAGTGTGCTACGAACTCTACCCAATCATATGGAGGCAAACGTTCTGTATCGGGTTCAGGGACTTGGTTGAAGCCATACGCATCCAGCGACAGGACTACTGGACGCCCAGAGTGCAAGAGCACCTCTCGAATCGCTGAATCTATTTGGGTGCAGTTGCTCTCATTTACCACCACTTCCTTCTCCATTCGCAGAGATTGTCAAGTGAGTCCATAGGTTGGGAGTGGCGTCGGTTTTGTGCGTCTCAGGGAAAGGTTTCTAT
>DAOUDK010000093.1:0-1615 GCA_034431315.1 Anaerolineae bacterium | reverse complement strand
CCTAGAGACTCAGCCGAAAACCGGGTTCTGAGCAGGTCTGGAAGTGCCACGGAGCTTCAAAACCGGGGATAGGCAAGTGATGAGAGCCCTGATTGTGCCCAAGATGCGAGAGACATGAAAAGAAAAGGCGTTCTTTCCTCCACCTGGGCCTCGCATGAGTCCAGTTCTGGTTGCGACCAACGTCAGATTGGCTACGGTGGCCGCTATCAACAACTGGAAGAGCGTCTTTCTCCTGCCAAAGTAGCGGGCTTTGCGCGCCCCAAGTTGCATCAAGCGGGCAATACGATGTTCTGCCACCTGCCGAAGCGCGCGATACGGCGCGTAGGCCTCACTACGCTGAAATGCTCTGGCCTCTTGAAGGAAGGCCTCCTGTGGATGCAACGATACGCTGCGTCCTCTGCCAGATCTGCCCTTGACACAATAAGCACGCAAGGGACAGGATTCACAAACCGCTGCGTCGAATTGGAAGGTGTACAGGTCTATGGCTTTCCCCCGGCGATCCTTGCGCCTGCCGCGTCTCACCAGCCTACTGGTGATTTGCCCGCCTGGGCACTGACAAGTCATGGCTTTCAGATCGATGGCGAAATCCTCTTTGGGGAAATGCGTTTGGTTCGGTCGCTTGGGTACGCGAGCGATCAACTTCCGCCCTGCATCGGCGAATCGAAGATGCGGCGAAGCCGCCTCCTGTCGGGTCAGTCCGTCGCCGTAAGCACAGTCAGCGATGGTCTCTTCCACCTGGACCTGGGCGTTCTCCTCCGACTCCTCCACCAGTTTCAGAGCTCGCTCGTTGTCCGGCGCGTTGCCCGGCAGCACGGCTGCCGCGGTGATCAACTGGCTCTCCGTGTCCACCGCCAAGGCCATCTTGTGCCCATCGAAGCGCCGGGACTTGCTCTTGTGGCCGTGACGCATCTCGGGATCATGAACCGATACCATCCGGTCACGGCTCACCCCTTTTTTGATGGCTGGGCCATCGGGTCGCCTGTCGATGTCCTGCAGCAACAGTTGGACCAGCAGTTCTGCCGCCTCACGGAGACACTCCCGCGCCGTCTCGTCACCAGAGCTCTCCAAGGCCTGGCGCGCCATCTCCAAGAGACGGTCGGCGTCTGCAACCACCTCATTCAGGAAAGCCCGTCGGGCGGCCTCATCATCCCAATCGATGTTCGCTTCCCCTTTGAGGCTGCTGCCAAAGTACCGCGCCAAGCCCTGCTCACTCGCCCACGCCTTGGGGTTCTCTCCAGCTCCAGCCGCCAAGCCGCTCACCAACTTGACGATGCCGTCAGCCAATCGAAGATGCGGCGCAGCCGCCAGGTTGTAGGTGTCCTTCACTGCGCCCTTGCCCAGGATGTTGCTGGTGTCCAGAGCGACCTTGATCCTGTGCTTCCTCATGTATCCCGTCTGTCGGGCAAAGCTCAGACTCCTCTGAAAGATGGCCCGAATGCTCTCGTGCAACACCAGACGGGCTCGAAACAGTTGCAAGGTACTCTTCGCGAAAGGACGCTCCTCGATACCGATGCCCAAGGCCACCTTCCAACACAAGTCAAAGTCCGCTCGTCTCTTGGCCTCTGCATCGGAAACGCGGTCGTGGGTCTGCAACAGCAAGGCCATGGCCAGAAGG
>DAOUDK010000092.1:0-9426 GCA_034431315.1 Anaerolineae bacterium | reverse complement strand
GGCCCCACAAAACGGGCATTTACGGCTATTTTGTGGCTATAAATCCCCACAAATGGCCGCTGATCGACCCTTGACGTCGGATAATCCACCACATCGGATACTTTTAAAACACCCTCTGAAGCAATTGAGGACCGAGGCCGAGCAGGTCGAGGTCGTGAATGTACAAAGCGAGTCCACCACGGTTGGCTTTGAGTCCAACCGGCTCAAGAGCAGCCAGGTGGAGGAAACCACGGGCGTGGCTGTGCGTGTGGTCAAGAACGGCCGCCTGGGCTTTGCCGCATCGAGCGATGAGGCGGCGGCGGAAAAGCTCGTGAGCAACGCGCTAGAGTCGGCTGCCTACGGCGACGAGATACCGATTGCCTTTCCAGCCCCGCAATCCGCCCCGAAGGTGACGACCTTTGACCAGGCCATCGCCGAACTGTCCATCCCGCGCATGGTCGAGATCGGCCAGGAGATCATTGACATAATGTGTCAGGTTGAGCCTGATGCGCTCGTCAATGTCGAGCTGGAACGTGGTGTGCAGCACCTCTCTCTCCGCAACCAGGCGGGAAGCAACGTGTCGTTCAAGCGGTCGCCTTTGTCCATATATTTCGAGGTCAATCGCTTCAAAGGAGACGACGTGCTGATGATGTTCGATATCATGGGCACGACGGTCTGGGAGGATGACTACCTGGCTTTTGCGCGCAGGCTGGGCGAGAAACTAGAGCTGGCGCAGAGGAGCGCAACCATCCAATCCGGACGGATGCCTGTTCTTTTCGCGCCAACTGGAGCCCTGGTGCTAGGTCTTCCGCTCATGCTCGGGCTCAACGGGAAAAACGTCTACACGTCCATCTCGCCGATGGTCGGCAAAATCGGCGAGAAGCTGTTCGACGACAAGCTCACCATCGTTGACGACCCCACCCTGGACGGTAAGTTCGGCAGCGCGTCTTACGACGACGAGGGTGTGGCCCACCGGCGAAACGTGCTGGTGGAGCAGGGCGTGTTGAAGGGCTTCATGTATGATCTCAAGACCGCCGCTCAATCTGGCGTCGAGTCAACGGGCAATGGCTCTCGCAGCCTGTTCAGCCCTCCAGCCCCTTCGCCGACCAACTTGATTTTCGGAGCGGGTGAAACGCCTCTGGCGGAGATCATCGCCGGCATTGATGAAGGATTGCTAGTCGAGAACGCGCTGGGTCTGGGGCAGGGCAATGTCATCTCGGGCGCCTTCTCCAACTCGTTGAGCCTGGCTTTCAAGATCGAAAAGGGTGAGATCGTGGGACGGGTAAAGGATGTGTCCATCGCTGGCAACGTCTACGACCTGCTCCAGGACGTGGCCGCGGTCAGCCAGGAGACAGAGTGGGTCTACCGCATCTTCAACCTGCCCTACATTCTCCTGCCAGATGTGAATGTGGTCGCCAAAGAATAGTGCGGAGCCAGAAAAGTAGGGTATTGTTATGCATCTTGTCCTGCTTGGCCCGCCTGGTTCCGGGAAGGGCACCCAGGCGGAACGACTGAAGGAACAATTGGGGTTGCCTCACGTGGCTAGCGGCGACCTCTTCCGCGAGAATATCGGGAACGAGACGGAGCTGGGGCTATTGGCCAAGAGATACATTGATCGGGGCCAGCTCGTGCCCGACGATGTAACTATCGCCATGGTGCGGGAGCGATTGCAGCAGCCCGATTGCGACGATGGCGTTATCCTCGATGGCTTCCCCCGTACCCTGGCTCAGGCCCAGGCTCTGGACAAGATGCTGGCCGGCACAGGCCGCGCCCTGGCCGGCGTGCTGTACATCAACCTCCCCGATGAGGAGACGGTGCGGCGATTGTCGGGGCGGTGGATTTGTGGGCAGTGCCAGACACCGTATCACGTGGTCTTCAGCCCCCCTGCCGAAGAGGGCGTGTGTGATGAATGTGGTGGGGAACTCTACCAGCGAGACGATGACAGGCCGGAGACAGTGCGGGCTCGCCTCAGGGTCTACCACGAGCAGACGGCGCCCCTCATAGACTACTATCGTCGAGCGGGGCTGCTGGTAGAAGTGGATGGCGCGGGGGACATCGAGGCCGTCAGCGCAGCCCTTTTGGAGGCAACCCGCAACCTGATGAAGTAGGACTAGGTCTGGTTCCCTCGGGTGGCTGGAGGGAGGAAGATGAAACCGAAAATCGAGGACACGAGCTTCGGCTCGATCACCATTGACGGCCGGGAGATCGAAAACGACGTCATCCTGAGACTGGACGGCTCAGTCAAGAAGCGCAAGAAGAAGCTGTCCAAGCGAATCTACGGCACCTCTCACACCATTTCATTGGACGAGGCCAGGTACGTCTACGAAGAGGGGGCGGAATTGCTCATCATTGGGACGGGGCAATATGACCTGGTGCGCCTTTCAGATGAGGCCCGGGCCTACTTGGCGAAGCGCAACTGCCAGACGAAACTGGCCGCCACGCCCGACGCCGTCGGCATCTGGAACACGGCCCAGGGCAAGGTCATCGGACTGTTCCACGTGACCTGCTGAGGACGTTGTCAATACCTCATCCCTACGTAGCGCCCAGCACGGACCAACCTATGAAACGGTGGTGGCCGAGATGAACGATGTCGAGGACGTCACCTTGGGCGTGGCCTGGAAGCGCTAGCCAACTAAACGCTAGGAGGCAGAGAAATGCTGTTGTGGGAAAACATCTGGCAAGCGATTTGGGATTGGCTTTTGACAAGTGGCCTGCGCATCGCTTTCATCCTCGTGGTGGGCCTGATAGCCTCTCGCTGGTTGAGGGTACTGAGCGCACGACTCGAAAGGCTAATCGCTGGGGCAGCTCCCACTGAAGATGAAGCACAGCGGGCCAGCACCCTAGCCAGAGTGACCCGCAGCACGGCTCTGGTGACTATAGCGATAACCGCTGGGCTGATGATCATGCGGGAGCTGGGCCTGGACATCACCCCTCTCATCGCCGGGGCCAGTGTCGTTGGCGTGGCTGTGGGTTTGGGCGCTCAAAGCCTGATCAGGGACGTTATCGGCGGATTCTTCATTCTGCTGGAGGATCAGTTCGCCGTCGGCGATTCTATCCAGGTGGGGAACATCTCCGGGGGCGTGGAGAAGATGACCCTGCGGGCCACCTTCTTGCGAGACCTGGAGGGGACGCTGCACGTCATCCCCAACGGCGAGATGCGCATCGTCTCCAACCGCACCAAGGATTGGTCGCGGGCTGTAGTGAAAGTGGGCGTGGCCTACGAGGAGGACATCGGGAGGGTGATGGCCGCTCTGGGAGATATTGGCCACGACCTCTACCACGACGAAGAGTTCGCGCCCCTGCTTCTGGAGGAGCCGACCGTTAGCGGGGTGGAGGCCCTGGGCGACTGGGCAATGACGATACGGATCATGGTCAAGACCAAGCCAGGCAAACAATGGGACGTAGCCCGGGAGCTACGCCGCCGCATCAAAGAGTCCTTCGAGCAGGAGGGGATCGAGATGCCCTATCCTCGCCAAGAGGTGCTGATGCGTTCCCCGTGAAATGGAGAATGGAGGATGGAAGATGGAGGATGGAATATGGAGAATGGACGATGGAAGATGGAGAAAGGAAGATGGAGGATGGAATATGGAGAATGGACAACCTTCCAACGTCCAACTTCCAATTTCCAACTTCCAATTCGACGCCGTTATCTTCGATTTGGATGGCGTGATAACCGGCACTGCTTCAGTGCACAGCGCGGCCTGGAAGCAGATGTTCGATGAGTTCCTGCAAGCTTATGCCGAGAAGACAGGTGAGCCTTTCCGTGAATTCACCCACACCGACGACTATTTACCCTACGTGGATGGAAAACCGCGATACAAGGGGGTGGCATCATTTCTGGAATCGCGGGGCATTGATCTCCACTATGGCGACCCTTCTGATCCCCCGGACCAGGAAACTGTTTGCGGATTAGGCAATCGGAAGAATCAGCTCTTCAACGAAATGATTGCCCAAGGGAATGTGGAAGTTTTTTCCACCACCGTGGATTTTATCAAAGAGTTGCAAGAAAAAGGCATCAAAGTGGGGGTGGCTTCATCCAGCAAGAATGCCAAAGCGGTTTTGGATGCGGGTGGATTAACAGATCTTTTTGAGACGCGGGTGGATGGAGTTGTTTCTGCCGAACTCAATCTGAAAGGAAAACCGGAAGCCGACATCTTCACTACAGCCTGCGATAACCTGGGCGTGCATTACGACCGGGCCGTCATTGTGGAGGACGCCGTCTCTGGGGTGCAGGCGGGACTGAACGGGAACTTTGGCCTGGTTCTGGGCGTTGCCCGGGAAAACAACGAACTGGAGCTAAAGCTCAACGGCGCCGACATCGTCGTTAGCGATATGGGCGAAATCAGCGTTGACAGCATCGAAGAATGGTTCTCCAAAGGGCTTGACGAAGATATGTGGTCCCTGAGTTACCATGATTATTCGAGAGAAAACGAAGGGACCAGGGAAGCACTTTGCACGGTGGGGAATGGGTATTTCGGGACGCGGGGAGTCCTGGAGGAATCCGAGGCCAATGATACGAATTATCCCGGCACCTACATCGCCGGAATCTATAATCGTCTGGAATCGGAGGTGGCTGGGCGAACCGTAGTCAACGAAGATTTTGTGAATTGTCCCAATTGGCTATCAATAACGTTCAAGATTGGAACTTCCCCCCCAAAGTTGGGGGGGAGCGAGGGGGGGCTTGGAAATGGCGAATGGCTGGATCTGAACGAGGCTGAGATCATCAATTTCACCCGCCGGCTGGATTTCCGTAACGGCGTTCTTCACCGAAAAGTGGTGGTGCGTGACGCTGCCGGCAGAGAAACCTCGATCGAATCCAGCCGATTAGCCAGTATGGCCCAGCCCCATCTCGCAGCACTGAGATACACGATTACACCTTTGAGCTACTCTGAGCGCATCACCATTCGATCCGGGTTGAACGGCAGAGTCATCAACGCTGGCGTCGAACGCTACCGCCGGTTAAGCTCCAAACATCTGGAGCCGATTGCTGAAGGGGCAAAGGATAAGATCAGTTACATTGTGGTGCAAACCAATCAATCCAGAATCCAGATAGCGGAGGCCGCTAAACTTCTTGTTTCCGCGAATCATGAACGGGTTGACCCAGAAGTCACTCACGAAAAAACGCCAGGGGCCGTCTACTCGACCTTTGAGCTAGAAGCCAAAAAAGGCTCACCCATCTGCGTTGATAAAGTGGTGGCCATTTACACTTCCATTGATAAAGATATTGAAAACCCACTGGAAGCTGCACAAAAGGCCCTGCAAAATATCAACAGTTTTGATGAAGTGCAGCAGGCCAGTGCCGTTGCCTGGGCAGACATCTGGGAGAAAATTGATATTCAGATAACAGGCGACCGGCGGGCGCAAAAACTGCTCAGGTTCAATCAGTATCATTGCATGATCACTGCTTCCCCACACAATGCTAATCTTGATGTCGGTATCCCAGCCAGGGGACTACACGGAGAAGCTTATCGCGGCCACATTTTCTGGGATGAACTGTTCATCCTGCCGTTCTACAGTCTGCATTTCCCAGACACAGTCAGGGCCGTTCTGCTTTACCGCTACCGGAGATTGGATCGGGCCAGGGAATACGCCAAAGAACATGGCTATGAAGGAGCGATGTTCCCCTGGCAGAGTGGCAGCGATGGCAGAGAGGAAACACCGATGCTTCACCTGAACCCAATGTCCGGGGAATGGGGGCCTGATCATAGTTCGTTACAAAGGCACGTTTCCTTAGCCGTTGTTCACAATATCTGGCAGTATGTCTGGATCAGCGATGATATTGAGTTTCTGGAAACGTACGGGGCCGAGATGTTTCTGGAAATCTGCCGTTTCTGGGCCAGTAAGGCCAGCTACAATGAGAAGACGGGACGTTATGAGATTGATAAAGTCATGGGGCCAGATGAGTACCACGAGAAGTATCCCGATTCGGAAGCCGGCGGGCTGAAAGACAACAGCTATACGAATATCATGGTCGCGTGGGCTTTCAACAGGGCTTTTGAGATTCTTGATTCACTGAATGAGAGAGCCAGAGAAAAGCTTGTAGAAACAATCAATCTGACCGAAGATGAGCTGAGGAGATGGAGGGACATCAGTAAGAAAATCCATATCCCTCTTTCTGCTGACGGTATCCTGGAGCAATTTGATGGCTACTTTGAATTGAAAGAACTCGATTGGGAAGGGTACAGAGACAGATACGAAGATGTTGGCAGAATGGATCGCATTCTGAAGGCGGAGGGAAAATCCCCCGACGAATACAAAGTGTCAAAACAGGCAGATGCCTTGATGACAGTTTACAATCTGGATTCAGGTGAAGTAGCGGAGCTTCTGGACGAAGCCGGCTATTTCGTTCATGATGATTTTTTGCGGAGGAATTTCGATTACTACCTGAAGAGAACATCCCACGGTTCTACGCTGAGCAAGATGGTTCATTCCTATTTGGCGAATTTGGTCGGGGACAGGGGACTCGGCTGGCAAATGTATGTGGAAGCGCTGCAAAGCGATTATGCGGATATTCAAGGTGGTACAACGAAAGAGGGTATTCATACGGGCGTCATGGCTGGGGCGGCGGCCTTGGCCTTGAAGTCCTATGCGGGATTAAATGTGAATGGGGAACAGGTAGAAATCGCCCCCTGTCTGCCGGCAGCCTGGCGCGAGGTGCGCTTCAATATCGGTTTCAGAGGCGATAGGTATTACTTCGTGGTGACACCGGAGAGTGTAGAAGTGAAAGTTGACAGCGCCCGTCAGGAGACGGTAGATGTTTTTGTTCGTGGCCGCAAAATGACCCTTGCTCCCCCGCGCGGGGCTGAAGTCCCCGCGCTGAGAGAACAAAGCCCCTTCGGGGCTGGATCTAGCCCGTAGGGCTTCGCTCTTTTAGCCCAGAGCTTTAGCTCAGGGCGATGCAGCGCGAAAAGTTAGCAACATTAGGCATGGGGGCCCGCTCTGCCGCAGGGGGGTAGTTACGCTATCGAATTGAGGAAGGGAGGAGCTTGAAATGTTAGGCGATGTCCTATTAATCACCGACAACCACAGAAAGGCGGCTGAACAGATTGTTAGCAGACTTGGAGAAATCAAGTCAGACAAAGTGATGATAGCCATCGGAGGCGAATCGGGGGCAGGGAAGTCTGAATTGGCTCACGTGATAAGCAGACGGCTGAAGGAAAGAGGGGAGTTGGCCAAGATACTCCACATTGACAACTACTACAAAGTCTCCCCCACGGAAAGAACGGCGTGGAGAAAGAAACACGGCATCGAAAGCATCGGGTTGTCAGAGTACGACTGGGCCCTCATCAACCAGAACATTGCCGAGTTCAGGCAAAGCAAAGAAGCGGTTTTGCCTTGTATAGACTTGCTGACCGATCAGGAAGACAAGCTGATCACCGATTTTGAGGGAATAAAGTATCTTATCGTGGAAGGACTCTATCCCCTAAGAATTGACGCGGATTTGAAGGTATTCATTGATCTAACCTACCATGAGACGAAAAAAGCTCAAGTCCTCAGAGGGAAGGAGCCACAAAACGAGTATCGGCTGCAGGTATTACAAAGAGAACATCAAGTGGTGCAGTCCCTCAGGCCATTGGCGGATCTCATAGTGACTAAGGATTTTGAAGTGGTTGAGGCCGGGTGAGTAACGAGGTAATGGGTAACAAGTCAACGAGGGATTGAGGAGGGGATGGTGACTTTCGACCTCGTGCTCGTTAATGGCAGAATTTTAGACGGATGTGGAAATCCCTGGTTCTGGGGCGATGTAGGCATTCAAGGCGGGCGGATCGCGCAAGTTGCCCCGTCGGGCATGCTCCAGGGACGGGAGGTGGTTGATGTGGGTGGCCGCTTTGTCGCGCCGGGGTTCATTGATGTCCACACTCACTCCGACCTTTCCATCCTCGTAAATCGCCGCGCGGAGAGCGCGGTCCGCCAGGGTGCCACGACCCACGTCATCGGAAACTGCGGGATGTCCCCCGCCCCGGTGGACGAGGATCACCTGGCCGAGATGCGTCACTACTGGGGACGCATCTCCGATCAACCCGAAGTCACCTGGGAATGGCGCACTTTTGACCAGTATCTGCAAACCTTGCAGAGCGGCGGCCTGGCCATCAACGTCGCTTCCTTGGCGGGCCATGCGGCGCTGCGCATGGCCGTCATGGGCCTCGACGACCGCGAGCCCACGCCTGCCGAGCTGGCCAGGATGCAAGAGTTGTTGGCCGAGGCGATGGAGGCCGGAGCCTTCGGACTGTCTACCGGCCTGGTTTACCCGCCTGGCTGCTTTGCCAGCACCGAGGAGATCATCGCCCTGTGCCAGGTTGTCTCTCGCTACCACGGGCTGTACGCCTCCCACATCCGGGGTGAGCGGGAAACGATCCTGGAAGCGGTGGCCGAGGCCATCCGCATCGGGCGCGAGGCCAGTGTGCCTGTGCAGATCTCCCACAACGCCCCCAAGTATGGTGCTCCCTGCGATGCCACCGCCAACCTGCGCCTGGTGGAGGAGGCGCGAGCGCGGGGCCAGGACGTGACGGTGGACAACGATGTGCACACCGATCTGGGCCCTCCACTGACCGGCGGCTTGCCCCAGGACATCCAGGAGCGACCGGTCGCCGAAATCACCGCCCTGCTCCGTGACCCCAACACCCGCCGCCAGATCCGCGAGGAGATCGTCCTCGACCGCCGGCCCGCCTTTGGCCCGGCCGGCCTTTTGAAGCACGGCCAGTGGCACCGCATCACCATCCTGCACGCCCCCAAGAGTCCGGGCGTCGTCGGCAAGACCATCAAGACCATTGCCCGCGAATGGGGCCGGGAGCCTTTCGACGTCTACTTTGACCTGATCGTGGAAAACGGCCACGAAGTGGAGGCCATCTTCGACTACATTGACGAGGCCAACATCCGCATCCTGCTCCAGCACCCGGCAGTGATGATCTGCTCCGACGGCCAGGTGTTAGCTCCCTACGGCTTCCTGAACGATCCGCCGCCCTACTCCCCGTGCAGCTACGGAGAGTTTCCGGGGGTGCTGGAGCGTTACGTGCGAGATGAGCCGGTGCTGACCCTCGAGGAGGCCGTTCGTAAGATGACCTCATTTCCAGCACAGCGGTTCGGGTTGATGGATCGGGGAGTGCTGCGGCCTGGAGCGTGGGCCGACGTCGTCGTCTTTGACCTGCAGCGCGTTCGTGACCGGGCGACGAATCTCTATCCCCACACCTATCCCTTCGAAAACTACCCACACCGTTACCCAGAGGGGATTGACTACGTCTTTGTGAACGGGGTTCCGGTTGTTGAAGGAGAACGTCACGCCGGCGCCCTGCCAGGCAAGGTTCTGAGACATCGGATATGAAACACCCTACCTTCTTTCGGTTCGCTTAAAAATTTGACCAAATCCAAGATTGGGAAGTATAATCATGGTGGTAACCGCCGCATGACAATGTGGCATAACATCTTGATTTTGAAGGATAGCCATGACAC
>DAOUDK010000091.1:0-2458 GCA_034431315.1 Anaerolineae bacterium | reverse complement strand
CCGAATCAGCGGGTTTCGCTTGCGCCGAGCCTGCTCTGGGAAAGGCTGTAGCCAACCTGGGGCTCAACAAGCAGCTGCAGTAGGCTTGATTACCGCTAATTTGTCATTTGTAAGGTGCGAAAAACAGGTTTAGCCAGGATCACCTGAGCGTCCCGAAACCAGTCGGGCAACCGTTCGTCAGAACGCCGTCCATCCCGGCCGATGAACACCAACTCGCCCTCTATGCCCCGCAACGCCTCGCGGATGCGGGCATCATCCAATAGCACAGCCAGGCCGCGATACTTGGAGAAGCTGTCACGTAACTCGCGGTAGGGCAATCCTCGATCCTCCTCCCACCCCAGGAGAGTGCGCACGTCCTTCTTCAGGTCAGTAACGTTGCCATAAGACAAAGCCTTCTCGCTCACCTCGATGATGGCCAAGCGAACAGGATCGAAGCGCCTGCCCAGCTTACTGTCCTCGCCCAGGAACCAACGCACGGCATCCCACTCGATGCCGATCTTGTTGTCGCACAGTGTCTCCAGGCTTTTTCTGGCAATTCCCTGCAACTTGCGTCTGACCGCCGCATCTGCTCGCCCCTTGTCCTCTAAGAGCGCCCGCGCTGCCTTCACCTTGCGAGCCAGAAGCTCCCCCTCGTCGTCAAGAGCCCGGTCTTGGCGCATCTTGGGCATGAGGACGAGCAACGAATTCTGCCAGGTACGTCCACTGAAGAAGGCTTCCAACTCTCCGTTGGTCTGGCGCTCCAGGAAGACGGCGATCTTGAAACTGGAGGTGTCGGGGATGATGTCCGGTGGGGTCACATAGACGCCGTAGGCCAGCCCCTTGAGTTGGGCTTTGATTGCTTCTTTGGCAATTTCCTGTAGCTCCTCAGGCTCAACCCGCATGGCCTGGCGATAGACCAGCGCGTCTACGTTTTCCTCCAGCTTGACCACCCAGCGGCCGTTCTCGTGGTGCAGGTGTTCCACGGTAGCCGTCATCTCCCGTAGAGCATTGTCCACGTCCAGGGCTGAGACCTGGTCTGGGCGCACTGTGCCCAGGAAAATCTCGCCGTCGGTCGCGCCGGGCTGTTTCACCTCACCCAGAGAGTACAGAAAGGCCGTGCACAGGATGGACTCCTTGACGGCAGCGTCTTCATCCTCGGTCAACGATTCCAGGTCGTCCAGCACTCGCTTGGTCAGTCCAAAATTGACCCGTGACAACCACTCGTAATAGGTGTCGGGTGAGACATCGGCCGGCAGGAGTAGGTCAGCCTGAGCCTGCTCTCGCACCACCAGTTCGGCCAGGAGGCCGAGGGCTCCACGAGCAGCCTGGGTTTGGGGGATCGTGGCGTAGCGGTCGAACACCACGTCCAGCAGATTGGGATGGAAAGGATAGCTCTCCCTGAGCTGGGCCCGCATTTCGGCCAAGTCCCAATCGAGGCCCAGTTGGTCTCGCAGGTCGCCATAAGCAGACACGTAGCGTTCGATGACGGGCTCCGCGCCAATGCGGTTCACTTCACGTTCAAAGAGGCGGAAGAACACGACTCGCAAGCGGTCGTCACGACGCATCAGCGGCTCGCTGTAGAAAGCCGGTCGGGTCAGGCGGCTCTTGACGGCATCGGCATCGGCCTGCTCAGCAGCCAGGCCAGTGAGGACACTGACGAACAGAAAGACGTCGGAGCGGCGCAGGGCCTCCTCGGCCAGGTTCTGAAGGAAGTTGCGGCTGGCTGTCTTGAGCACCCCGGGCAAAGTGCCATACCAGCCCACGATCTCATCAATCAGCAGGACTACTGACCGCTCGCCAAGGGCTTCACGGATGGCCTCGCTGGTGGGGGCAGTGGTCGTTTTGTACGGGATCAGATCAGGCCGATCAAGTCGCTCGAACATAGGCTTCCACAGAGGTTGGTCGGGGAATTCCAAGAGGGGCAGGACAACCACAGTTGTCTGTTCGGGGATTGTCAACGAGGAATCCAGGCCATTCTCAACCAGCCAGCCCCGAGCCATCGCTGGCTTGGTGAAGAGGTGGTAGAGGAACGTCAAGAGGTGCGACTTACCCGACCCTAGCCCGCCCTCCAGCAAGAAGGCTCCAGTAGCCGATTTGCCCTCCAGCTTGGCCTGGATTTCCCGCAAGATGGCCTGCAGCACTGTTGTCGGGAAGGTGTGGGAGAAAAGCCAATCCGTGTCCTTCTCCAGCGAATCCAGGGGAGAGATCAAGTCTTTGAACAGGATATGACCACGGATGCGCTCCCAATCCAGTGCAGCGACTTCGGGTCGTAGTTTGATGAACTGCGATAATGGAGACATTTTATCAGCCTCCTAATGGAGTTAGGCACCGGGACCAGAGCCGTAACTCTGTAGTCCCTCTTCTATTTCTTTCGGTTCGCTTAAAAATTTGACCAAATCCAAGATTGGGAAGTATAATCATGGTGGTAACCGCCGCATGACAATGTGGCATAACATCTTGATTTTGAAGGATAGCCATG
>DAOUDK010000090.1:0-7701 GCA_034431315.1 Anaerolineae bacterium | reverse complement strand
GTCGGAGACGGTATGCCCCAACCAAGTTAGCTATCATTTCCGTGCTTTATGTAAATCAACGCCGCTCAGTTTATTCAATCTCGATTTGTCTGAAAAAATGAGCGAACCCAGAGTATTATGTTCAAAACCCGCGTCACCGAACTGTTCGGCATCGAACACCCCATCGTTGGGGGGTGCATGATGCACATCAGCGGCCCGGAGTTCGTGGCAGCCATCTCCAACGCCGGCGCGCTGGGGATGATGGCCTCGGCCATGTTCGACACCCAGGAGAGGTTCCGCCAGGCCATCCGCCGGGCCAAGTCCCTGACTGACAAACCCTTTGGCGTCAACCTGAGCCTCTTTCCCGCGCTGCGACCCATTGACAACGATCTCTACGTCGAGGTTATCCTGGAAGAGGGCGTAGCGGTGGTCGAGACCAGCGGCAGCCGGCCGCCAGAGGACATGCTGGCGCGACTGAAGGCGGGCGGGGTGAAGACGATGCACAAATGCGTCAGCGTGCGGCACACTCTCAGCGCGCAGCGGGCCGGCGTGGACGCCGTGACCGTCTTTGGCACTGAGGGCGGCGGACACATCGGCGAACTGGGGCTGACGACGATGGTGCTGGTGCCCCGCGCGGCCGACGCGGTGGAGATTCCGGTGCTGGCAGCGGGGGGCATCGCCGACGGACGGGGGCTGCTGGCAGCACTCATCCTGGGCGCGGAGGGCGTCACCATCGGCACGCGGCTGCTGCTGACCGAGGAGTGCCCCATCCACGAAAACCTCAAGCAAGCGCTGGTCGCCGCTACGGAACCGGACACCCTGCCGATACTGGGCTCCCTGCACAACTCTGTCCGCGCCTGGAAGAACGCTGCCGCCCTCAAGGTGGCCGAGTTGGAGGCCAAGGGGGCTGATCTGGGGGAGATCCTGGCCCTCGTGGCCGGCACGGAGACAAAGCGCATGCTCGAAGAGGGTGATGTGGATGCTGGCGTGATCGCCTGCAGCCAGAGCATCGGTCTCGTGCGCGAGATCAAACCGGTGGCCGAGGTCATCAGTGAGATGGTGCGAGAGGCAGCGGCGCTAGCGGCCAGGCTGGGAGAAGGATGTCTATACTAAAAGCAACCGCTACCGCTTGCGCCAACATCGCTTTCATCAAGTACTGGGGCCAGCGGGACGCGGAACTGAATCTGCCCGCCAACTCCTCGCTCTCCATGAACCTGGACAGGCTCACCACGGTCACTACCGTCGAGTTCTCCCCCGATTACGACGCCGACCTGGTCATCTTGGACGGGCGGGAGGAGCGGGGTGAGTCGAGGCAGCGAATCGTGGCCCACCTGAACCGGGTGAGAGCGATGGCCGGGCTGCGTGCCAGGGCCAGGGTGGTCTCCGAGAACAGCTTTCCCGTTGGCGTGGGCCTGGCCTCCTCGGCCTCAGGCTTCGCCGCCCTGTCCCTGGCAGCCAGCAGAGCGGCCGGGCTGGAGTTGAGCCAGCGAGAGCTTTCGATCCTGGCCCGCTTTGGCTCCGGATCAGCCTGTCGCTCCATCCCCGGTGGATTCACCGAATGGACGGTTGGAACTTGCAGTGATGAATCATTCGCCAAACAGATAGCCCCGCCACAACATTGGGAGCTGCGAGACGTGATCGCCATCGTCAGCCGGGCCCACAAGCGGGTCGGGTCTACCGAGGGACACGCCCTGGCCCCCACCAGCCACCTCCACCAGGCCCGCGTGGCCAGCGTAGCGGAGCGACTGGCCCAGGCGAAAGCAGCCTTGCTGGAGAGGGATCTGGCGACCCTGGGCCGCATCATGGAAGAGGACGCCGTCTCCATGCACGCGGTGATGATGACCTCGCGGCCGCCCATCTACTACTGGCTGCCCAGCTCCATAAAGTTGATCCACGAGGTACAGAACTGGCGGGCCGAGGGGCTGGAGGTCTACTTCACCTTCGATGCCGGCCCCAACGCCCACCTGATCTGCCAGGCTGCCGATCAGGCCGAGGTAGAAAGGCGGCTCAAAGACGTCGAGGAAGTGCTGGAGGTCATCGTAGGCGGTCCCGGCCCAGGAGCGCGGGTGATAGAAGCGTGAATCCATACTTGCCAGATTAGGCCCAAGTGACTATAATTAGGTGAGGAGTGTGCCCAATCCTAATCGCATCTTTGAGGGAGGAGTGCGGACGCAAGTCCGCCCCATGAGCAGGCTTGCGCTCTTCGACCAGGCTCAGGACGAAGCCTGCACTCCTCTTGTTGCTCTCAGCGGAAAGCGGGGTTGCGAGATGTCCACACCTGACGATACACTGGAACTGACGCCAGCCGGTATTCCGGTCAGCCTGCGACCATTCTTCCAAGAGTACGTGTTGGAGAACCTCGAGCCGGAGCGCAGCGCCTTTACAGTGATCGAACGCACGCTGGCCTGGGGTCGCCTGCCAGAGCTGCGTTGGCTCTTCGCTCGCTACGAGCCGGAACGGCTGGCCGAATGGGTGCGCCAGGTTGGCTGGTATCGCCTGTCCCGACAACGGCTCAAGTATTGGCTGTGCTTCTTTAAGATCACCAACTACCGTCATGGAGAGCGGATATGGCCACACTAATTACGCCGCACTGGGAAGCTGTCATTCCAAGCGCACGAGTTTTGCTCGCCGTCCTGGGTCAATTGCCCCTTCTGCGCCCGTTCTACCTGGGCGGCGGCACAGCGTTGGCCCTGCGGTTGGGGCATCGCATCTCGCAAGACCTGGACCTGTTTGCCAATATCGAGTCCCTGGATGACGATTTCCGCCACAGCATCATAGAGGAGCTACGCCAGGGTCACGCGGTCAATGTGTTGCGGGATTCGGTGTTCGGCCTGATTCTCGAAGCAAACGGGCAACCCATAAGCTTCTTCTCGTACGGCTATCCAATGTTGGAACCTACCGACCTGGTGAGCGGCTTCCAGATTGCCGGCATACTTGACATCGGCCTCATGAAGATGGACGCCGTCGCTGGTCGAGGCACGCGCAGGGATTTCTACGACCTGTACTTCATCGCTTCGCGGGTCTCGCTGGATGAGCTATTCGCCCAGAGCACCAATAAGTACCCGTACTCACGCGGCTTCGAAATGCGCGTCCTGGTTGCGCTAGTGGATTTTGATGCTGCCGACCAGGATGAGGAGCCAGCACTGCTGCTCCCCGCTGAATGGAGTGAGGTCAAGGCCTTTTTCATTACCGAAGCTCGCCGGCTAGGGCGAAAGTGGTTCGGTTTGGCCAACTCAGAAGGAAAGGATATCTAATAGTCATGACCATAATCGCTTTTTTGCTTGTCTTTAGTCTGATGGTGTTCGTCCATGAGTTGGGCCATTTTACAGTGGCCAAGTTGACCGGCATCAGGGTGGAAGAGTTTGGCATCGGCTACCCGCCGCGCCTTCTCACCATCGCCAGACGCGGTGATACCGAGTACACCATAAATGCCATCCCCTTCGGCGGCTTTGTGCGTATGCTGGGCGAAGATGATCCCAGCCACCCAAATAGCTTTGCTGCCAAGAGCAAACTAGCCCGCGCTGGCACACTGCTGGCTGGCTCACTGATGAACATCGTCCTGGCCTTCATCTTGTTCATCGGCGTTGGCCTGATCGGCTTCGACATCCCCATCGGATCGGTAGCCATCATCGGGGTCGCGCCTGGCTCCCCGGCAGCGGAGGCAGGCTTGCAAGAAGGCGACACCATACTGATCATTGACGGCCTGACCGTTCGGAACACCTATGAGCTCAGCCGCTACACCAAAGAGAGGCTGGGTGAGGCCGTCACTCTCAGCGTCAAGCGCGGTGAGGAAACCCTGCCCGTCCACCTGACGCCACGGCAGGAGCCGCCAGCCAACGAAGGGGCTATGGGAGTGATCATTCAAACTGTGGACATTGTGGGAGCAGACAAGCTGCGCTATTCCCTCTGGGAAGCAATCCCGATGGCGGGCAGGATGATAGTTGATGTCACCGCGGCTATCTTTTCCGGAGTGGCAGGCATGATCCAAGGTGTCATCGCCCCTAATATTTCAGGGCCTATTGGGATAGCGGCAGCGACCGGCGAGATCGCCAGATCCGGCCTGATAGCCCTGACGCAATTCACCGCTTTCCTCAGCATCCAACTGGCTATCTTCAACCTGTTGCCTTTCCCTGGTCTCGACGGTGGGCGTTTGGCTTTCATAGCTCTCGAAGCCCTGCGCGGCGGCAAGAGGGTGACCCCGGAAAAGGAAGGATTCATTCACCTGGTGGGGCTAGCCATCCTCATCGGCTTGATGTTAATCGTCTCCTACCAAGACATTGCTCGCCTGCTGAGCGGCCAGCCGATTCTGCCACCATAACGCGAAGAGTGAAACGTGATGGTTGAAGAGGCACGCGACGTTTCACGTTTCACGCATCACGTTTTACGGTTAGGTCGAAATGATGTTATCGAGTTTCGAGAAACTATTGCAAAAAATAGGCGACACCGAGAATCGCCTCTCAATATCCAGCCTGTACGGCCTGTCGGGGATGGACAGGGCCGAGACGCTACTGCTCCAAAAGGCCTGGCCCTTGATGGCTGTTGAACGCCGCTGTCAGATTATCAACCTCCTGGTAGAGATAGCTGAGGCCAGCTTTGAGGTGAATTTCGGCCCAGTGTTCCGCTTCTGCCTGGGCGATGAGGACGAGAAGGTGCGAGCGGCAGCCATCGAGGGGCTGTGGGAAGACCATGACACCGCCCTGCTCAAGCCGCTGATCAGCCTGCTGCGAGATGATCCTTCGATCCCAGTGAGGGCTGGGGCCGCCGCTGCGTTGGGCCGCTTCGTCCTCCTGGGCGAGCTGGACAAGATAAAGGCCCAATACCTCGCTCTGGTGCGGGAGGCACTGCTGGAGACCATTCGTTCCCCGGTTGAGCACCTGGAAGTGCGGCGGAGAGCCATTGAAGCCATCGCTTATTCCAGCGAAGATGATGTGCAGGAGATCATTGAGACTGCCTACTACGACGAGAATGAGAAAAAGCGCGCCAGTGCCGTCTTCGCTATGGGACGCAGCGCGGACCACTCTTGGTCAGACCTGGTGATTAACGAGCTGCAAAGCTCCAGGCCGGAGATGCGCTATGAAGCAGCCATGGCCTGCGGCGAGCTGGAGTTGGCGGTCGCCACTCCCCTGCTGGCCAACCTGGTCAACGACCCTGACCGCGAGGTGCAAGGAGCGGCCATCTGGGCCCTGGGTCAGATCGGAGGGAACGAGGCCCGCCGCATCCTGTACGACTGCTACGGCGAAGGTGACAAGTACCTGTGCGAGGCGGTGGAGGAAGCTCTGGAACAACTGGAGTTCATGCGCGGTGTTCTTGACATATCCCTGGATGACCTCCCTGACGCAAGCGAATGGTGAAGGCCCTGCCAGCTATACTCTACAACAACATCGTACCCGTTTTCATCGTCATTGGCCTGGGCTATATCCTCGAACGCAGGCTGAAAATAGAGATCAAGTCCGTCTCCCGGACCATCTTCTACGCCCTCAGCCCTTGCCTGGTCTTTTCCTCTCTGGTCACTTCCACTGTCAGCGGCGAGGAATTTTGGGACATCGCGTCCTTTCAGATACTGATCACCCTGGGCATGGCGTTGGTCGCCTGGGGCGTGGCCAGGGCGCTGCGCTTCGACAGGGCCATGGAGAGCGCGTTCCTGCTGGCCACCCTCTTCGTGAACTCCGGCAACTACGGCCTCTCAGTCAATCAACTCGCTTTCGGCGATGAAGCCCTGGCTCGGGCCATAATCTACTTTGTGGTGAGCAGTTTGCTCATTAACACCACCGGCGTCTATCTCGCTTCCCGAGGCAAAGCCCGTGCTTTCGATGCCCTGCTCAACGTTTTCAAAGTGCCCATCATCTACGCCGTGTTTTTGGCCATTTTCGTCAATCTGATAAACCTGAACGTAACGGGGTCGCCCATTTTCAAGACAGTGGAGATGGTGGGCCAGGGGGCCGTGCCCCTCATGCTTTTGCTGCTGGGGATGCAACTGGCCAAGACCCCTCTGGCCCAGGGGATGAGGACGGCGGGCCTGGCCGCTTTCATCAGGCTGGCCGTTGCGCCCATCATCGCCTTTTCGCTGGCCAAGCTGCTGGGCCTGACAGGCCCCACACTGCAAGCCTGCGTCGTCGAGGCCAGCATGCCCACCGCCGTGACGACAGCGGTGCTGGCTATCGAGTTCGATGCCAGGCCAGAGTTCGTGACCAGCGTGATTTTTCTCTCCACCCTGGCCAGCCCCATCACCCTTACCCTCGTCATCGCGTTGGTGAGCTGACCGGGGAAGTGGGTAACGAGTCAATGAGTTAACGAGAAATGAGGAGTGAACACTGGAGTGAACAAAATTAGTGACACGAAATGGCATACTAAATCAATTGAGCAGACAGCCGAAGCTCTGGGAACCGACCTCAACCGAGGGCTCACGGCACGGGAGGCCCAGGCCCGCCTGGAGAAATTCGGGCCTAACGAGCTTCAGGAACAGCCTCGACCAGGCTTCTGGAAGATGCTGCTGGACCAGTTCAACCAGTTCCTGGTGCTGATCCTCATCGTCTCGGCAGTCGTCTCTTTCTTCCTGGGCGAATACCTTGACTCAGGGGCCATCATGGCCATCGTGATCCTCAACGCCATCCTGGGCGTCGTCCAGGAGTCCAAAGCCGAGGAGGCCCTGGCCGCCCTGCAGAAGATGGCTGCCCCCAACGCCGAGGTGCTCCGCGATGGGCACCTGCTCGTTATCCCCGCGCGCGAGGTGGTGCCCGGCGACGTGGTGCTGCTGGAGACGGGCAACTACATTCCGGCCGATGTGCGCCTCGTCGAGAGCGTGAATCTGCGCGTCGAAGAGGCATCGCTCACGGGCGAGTCGGTGCCAGTGGAGAAAAAGGCCGATCTGGTGCTCGAGAAGGACCTCCCGCTGGGCGACCGCCGCAACTCGGCCTACATGAGCACGGTGGTCAGCTACGGGCGGGGCAAGGGCATCGTGGTAGCCACGGGAATGAGCACCGAGATCGGCCTCATCGCCGAGATGATTCAGTCCTACGAGGAGGAGCCGACACCGCTCCAGGTCAAGCTGGATCAACTGGGCAAGTGGCTGGGCATCGGCACCCTGATCGTATGCGGGATCGTATTCGTCGTCGGCGTGCTGCGGGACACCGACGTGGGGATGATGTTCCAGGCGGGCGGCGGCCCGTTGCTCTACCTTAACACCTTCAGGCAGACCATCATAGAAATGTTCATGGTGGCGGTGACCCTGGCTATCGCTGCCATCCCCGAAGGATTGCCGGCCGTGGTCACCATCGTCCTGGCCCTGGGGATGCAGAAGATGATCAAGCGCCACGCCTTGATCCGAAAGCTGCCTGCGGTGGAGACCCTGGGCAGCGCCACCGCCATCTGCTCCGACAAGACGGGCACCCTCACCCAGGACAAGATGATGGCCGTGCAGATCTACGTTGACCGCACCATTCTCAGCATCAGCGGCAAGGGCTATAATCCAAAGGGGGAGTTTAGCGACAACGGGCATCCCGTAGACCTGGATGGCTATCCGGGCTCGAATTTGCTCCTGCGGGCCAGCCTCCTCTGCAACGACGCTCGGCTAGAAGAAGACCCCGACACTGAGGAGGCTGGGGGCTGGCGCATGGTGGGCGATCCCACCGAGGGAGCGCTGGTGGTAGCGGCAGCCAAAGCTGGCTTCTGGAGAGAAGAGCTAGAACAGGATTACGCCCGGCTGGCCGAGATCCCCTTCGACTC
>DAOUDK010000089.1:0-8672 GCA_034431315.1 Anaerolineae bacterium | reverse complement strand
ATACATCTGTTGACTGTCGCCCATCGACTCCTCCCCAAAGATGGCTTTCTCACAAGTATGCCACATAGGGGACTTATTGGCAAGTCGATGAAATGTTAAATTTGTCAGTCAATCAGGTGTGTGGCTCTCAAGCCCTGTCGGAAAAGTATGAACAAGATGATGAAGTTCAAATTGGCCAGCCTGTTGGAAGAGCCTGTCGGCTCTAAAATGAGCTTCGACATAGACGAGGCCCAACAGGAGCTGGCAGAAGATGTACGAGTAGATTTCGTGCGGGGAACTGTTGAATTCACACGCACCAACAGAGGTATCTTCGCCGAAGGACAGTTGCACAGCCAGGTACACCTGGAATGTGCCCGCTGCCTGGAGACCTTTTCCCAGCCGCTTGATCTCCATCTGGAGGCCCAATTCGGCTCGCCCCCCATAAAACCCCAAGCGGAAGCGATGTTTCCCATCGGAGTGAAGGGCATCCTGGACCTCACGGAGGCCCTGCGAGAATATATCCTGCTGAATCTGCCCATGCGGCCACTTTGTAAACCCGATTGTCGCGGGTTATGCGTCGAGTGCGGGCAGAATCTGAACGAGTGGCCTTGCAACTGCGCGCGAGAAAACATTGATCCCCGACTGGCAAGGCTTAAGGACCTGCTATAGAACGGAGATTGGAAAAGTGAACATACACCCAGAGAGAGAAATAGACAGAGTAGCAAAGCTTCTGGAAAGAGCTGAAATGCAGGGGTACCTCATCCTCGATGATATACTGGAGGCCTTTCCTGAGGCAGAGGAGAATTTGGAACAACTGGAGGACGTCTTTATTTACTTTCAGGACGCAGACATTGAGATCTGCGAGGACACGAGAGGAGAAGCTACTGGTAAAAAGGAGGTAAAAAAGAGAAAGAGAAACGAGGAGGAAGAAGAGCAGGAAGAAACAGATGCTCTTGACCTGAGCAACATCCCCAGTGATGACTCCATTGGCCTGTATCTAAAAGAGATGGCCCGCGTACCCCTTCTGACCACTAATGAGGAAGTGAAGCTGGCCAAGCTTTTTGAAAAAGGCCAGGCAGCCCAGCACCGCCTGGGCAAGAACGGCGACGATACGAAAGAGCAGAGAAAATTGGAGCGAGCTATTGACGAAGGCAGGGCAGCGCGAGAGCACCTCATTAAGGCCAACACCCGCCTGGTGGTTAGCATCGCCAAGAAATACATGGGGCGGGGGGTGCCCTTCCTCGATTTGATCCAAGAAGGTAACCTGGGATTGATGAAAGCCGTCGAGAAGTTCGACCATACGCGAGGCTACAGATTCAGCACCTATGCGACTTGGTGGATTCGCCAAACCATCACCCGTGCCATCGCTGACCAGGGGCGCACCATCCGTGTCCCTGTCCACATGAGTGACCGCATCAGGCGGCTCTACAAGACAGCGAGACGCCTCGAGCAGGAGCGGGGGCGTAAGCCTACCCCCGAGGAGATAGCCGAGGAACTGAGGCTGGAACCACGTAAGGTACGCTGGATGCTCAAAGTATCATGGCGTCCCCTTTCTTTAGAGAGACCAGTGGGCGAGGAGGATGACAGCGAACTGGGAAGCTTCATCGAAGACGACAATACTCCCCCCCCCACCCAGACCGCCTACGAGCACTTGCTAAAGGAGAAGATGGAGGAGGTGCTGACCACCCTCACTCCCCGTGAGGCTCGCATTTTGCGCCTGCGCTTCGGCATGCAGGATGGAAGAAGCTACACTTTAGAGGAAGTAGGGCAAAAGTTCGGCCTGACACGAGAGCGCATTCGCCAGATCGAAGGCAAGGCTCTGCGCCGCCTGCGCCACCCTCGTCGCAGCCGCCAACTGAAGGAGTATCTCACTTAAAATTGGTAGATTGGTAGTTTGGTGTCAAATGTATCAATCTACCAGCTTCAAAGAAGCTATGGTGCCCCTGTAGCTCAGAGGATAGAGCAGAGGTTTCCTAAACCTTGTGTCGGGGGTTCGACTCCCTCCAGGGGCGCCTCCCATCCAACCAGCAGCGAAGACTTCACAGGAGCCCCTCTAAACCAATTCTTGAGAGAGGCTCCTTTTTTTCTTCTTGCCTTTTCGGCCCATTTCGCTCTGCGATGGGCAAAGGTCTCTGACCGCGCCCTTTCACCTCGGTCGGAGACCTTCGGCGAACGACGTTCTCTCCTTGCCTTTTTGGCCCATTTCGGCTAAAATCAAGAGCGGAGGAGACCATGGCCAAAGAGACCATCCTGGTAGTTGACGATGAGAAGAATATTGTCGAACTAGCCAAACTCTACCTGGAGAAAGAGGGCTACCGTGTGGAGGACGCCTATGACGGCGCTGAGGCTCTGACCAAGATAAAATCCTTGCAGCCAGCCCTGGTCGTCCTCGACCTGATGCTGCCTGAGATTGATGGCTGGGAGGTATGCCGACGGGTTCGAAGGGAATCCGACGTGCCCATCATTATGCTGACCGCCCGCGATGACGACGTTGACAAGATCGTAGGTCTGGAGCTGGGAGCCGATGACTACCTGACCAAGCCATTTAACCCTCGTGAATTGGTGGCCCGCGTACGGGCTGTGTTGCGCCGCTACGAGAAGGTCTCTCGCCCGGGGCAAGTCATCAAGATCGGGCAAGTGACGATAGATCCCCAGCGGCGCGAAGTTACGGTGGGAGACAGGCTGATTGAACTGCGGACCCAGGAGTTCGACCTCCTCCTGGCCCTGGCTCAGCACAAAGGCATCGTCCTCAGCCGGGATCGGCTCCTCGACCTGGCCTGGGGCTTCGACTTCTATGGCCAGACCCGGACTGTTGACATACACATTGCCCACTTGAGAGACAAACTAGCCGGTAGCGATCTGGTCATTGATACGGTGTGGGGAATAGGATACAAACTGGTAGCTGACTAAACACGGAGAGACCAAAGATGTTCACCGGTCTGCGCGCGAGATTGATCGTCTCTTATATAGTTATCATACTCATCTGCCTGGTCTTGGTCAGCCTGGCCTCGATTCTCCTATTGAGCCGCTTCCAGGCAAAGCTTGTTTTTTCGGGACTGAATGATATTGCCGTGCCCACCGCCTTCCGGGTAAACGGCCTATTGCAGCGAGACCTAACCCCTGTAGAAATCGTCGAGCTTCTGAAAGAACAGGCTGAGAAACAAGAAATCCGAATCCTTCTCCTCACACCCAGGGGACAAGTCCTGGCCGACACCCAGGACGATTGGACCGGGAAACAGGCCAGAGTCGCCCTGAGCGAAATCCCCAAAGACCCCAAGACACCCTACGTCTATGGTAGCCTGACAACCCCCAGCGGGGACACACAGCTTTACGTTGCCCTGTCCGCAACGCCCCTGCGCCTTGCTACTGAAGGCGAGGAGAGCCAACGCCCCGTGTTCGTGGCCCTCCTGGCCTCGCCGCGTCGCGGCCTTCGAACTGTCCTCAAAGATGTAGCTAATCGCTTTCTCCAGGCCGGCCTCGTGACACTAGTCGTCTCGCTCATCTTGGCCCTGCTCATCGCCCGCTCCATCGCTAATCCTCTGCAGCGCATAACCGCCGCTACCGAGGAAATCGCCCGCGGCAACTACGACCAAGCTCTGGACATTACATCCCCCGATGAAGTAGGTCGCCTGGCAGCCAGCTTCAATGCCATGGTCCACGAGGTAAAAGCCTCCCGCCAGGCTCAACGGGACTTTGTAGCCAATGTATCCCACGAGCTCAAGACGCCGCTGACCTCTATCCAGGGATTCTCGCAAGCTATCCTGGATGACACCGCCGACGATGAAGTGAGTCGCTACCGAGCGGTGGAGATCATCGGCAGTGAGGCCAATCGTATGTCGCGCCTCGTAGACGAATTGCTGGATCTGGCCCGCATCGAGTCAGGACAGATTCAAATGCTACGAGAGCCTGTGGATCTAGCCCAGATGTTAGAATCCTGTGTTGAGAAATTTGCCCTGCGGGCCAGGGAAGGCAACGTAGAACTGGTCCTAGATGTGCCTGCTTTACCTCTGGTAACCGGCGATAAGGATCGCTTAGACCAAGTATTCACCAATCTCCTGGCCAATGCCCTGAAATACACACCCTCGGCCGGTAAAGTGACGGTCAAGGCCCAAGAAGTAACGAAGATACGAAAAAAAGTGGGTCTGGCCTCTACAGTGGAAATCAGCGTAACAGACACAGGAACCGGCATCCCCCCAGAAGACCTGTCGCACATTTTCGAACGCTTTTATCAAGTGGACAAATCGAGAGCGGGTCAAGACAGAGGAGCAGGGCTTGGATTAACTATTGCCAGGCAGATCGTCGAAGCCCATGAGGGCTCAATTAGTGTAGAGAGCGTAAGAGACCTGGGAACTAAGTTCACGGTTAGTTTGCCGGTTGTGAAGAGGAGTTATTAACTTCAATTTATATTTATAGATATAGTAGTAGTAGAGCTTGTGGGGAAGTGGAAAGTGTCGGGGTTCGGGGGAAGTGGAACTAGTGGTTGGGGCGGGGTAGCAAGAGGATACAATCTATGGGCAGTAGGGGTTAGTTTTTAGCAAACAGGGGTGTGGATAAAGTTGGGGATGAAAGCGGGGGGACAAACGGGCTAAATTCACAAGAATTACACTGAAATCAAGGCGCTCATACAAGATATAGGGTGAGTTCTTTAGCACAGCCCAATATCTTGGGTAAGGAGAGGCAGATAGACTTGTTAAAGTTATCCCCAGACTCGCTATGTTATCCACAGATATGAGGCGATTATCAACAGGTTCTATCAACAAATGGATCGGGGAAAAACGATGGAGATGGGCATGTATAGCTAGCCCATCTCCATCGTTTTGTCATGCAGTAAAGCGAGGTGCTATTTTGTGCCGTTGTTGTAGAGCATCTTCTTGATGGCTAATACCTCGCGGCGCAGCATCTCATCCCTCTCTGTCAGGTCACCGATCTTTCTGAGGCCATATAGTACAGTGGTATGATCGCGTCCTCCCAATGCCTTTCCTATCTTGGGTAGCGAAGCCTCTGTTTCCTGCCGTGCCAGATACATGGCGATCTGACGAGGTTTAACCACTTTCTGGGTACGGCTTCGCCCCTTGAGATCCTCAGGGCTCAGGGAGTAGAAATCGGCCACCGCTTCAATCACGGCCTCTGGTGTACATTCCCTTCGATTGGTGAGCATGCCCTGTAAAGCGACGGTGGCCAACTCAATCGTCAGGGGCTGTCTTTCTGACATAGCCTCGGCCACGACTCGGTTCAAAGCCCCCTCTAGCTCTCGAACGTTGCTCATGAACTTGTGGGCAATATGTTCGATGATCTGATCAGGCACAGGTATGGGCAGGGATTCCCGTTTGAATTGCAAGATGGCGATGCGAGTTTCCAGATCTGGTGGTTGGATGTCGGCTATAAGCCCCCCCTCGAAACGAGAGCATAAGCGCTCCTCCAGGGTGACGATAGCTTTGGGAGGGCGGTCGCTGGAGATGACGACTTGCTTGTTGTCAGCATGGAGGGCGTTGAAGGTATGGAAGAACTCCTCCTGGGTGCTCTCTTTGCCAGCGATGAAGTGAATATCATCCAGTAGCAGCACATCTATGGTGCGGTACTTATTCCTGAAATCTTCGGTGCTGCGGGTGCGGATGGAACTGATGAGTTCGTTGGTGAACTTTTCGGAGGAGGCGTAGAGCACTCGGAGGCCTTTGTCTTGACAGGTGTGGCCCAGGGCGTGCATGAGGTGGGTCTTGCCCAACCCTGCGCTTCCGTAGAGGAAGAGGGGATTGTAGGCCTCGGCTGGATTCTCGGCCACTGCCAGAGCAGCGGCGTGAGCCAGGCGGTTGCTGGAGCCGATGACAAAGGTGGAGAAGGTATATCTTGGATTGAGCATCATTGACGAGGGATTCTTGGCGATGGCTACTGCGGGTTGGGGAACTGATGATTGCAGCAAGGGCGGTGGGTCATCCTCGTTAAGGGTCTTGACGTCGAGGATGAATCTCGCCTCTACAGTGCGATCCACAATGCCCGCCAGGGTGCGCTTGATGATAGACATCAGGCGGTTCTCGAGCCAATCTTTGGCGTAGGCACTGTGTACTCCGACGATGAGAGTACCATCTTCATAGGAGATGGCTCTGGTGTTCTTGAGCCAGGTATCGAAGGTGGGCCTGGTCATTTGCAGTTGTAATTCACCTAGTGCTGCTCGCCAGATCTGATCGGCGTTCATGCTGTCTCGCGCTGTCCTTTCGCTCACTATGATTGGTTGATTAAGCCCCCCGTGGCTGGCTTCAGCCTGGGATTATCTCGAAAATAATGTCTCGCCAGAGATGGGGTAGATGCCTAACGATGTTTAGAGCATCCTTGCTCGAACGTCTGGAGTTTTCACAGAGGTATCATAGAGCTTGAGAGGTACTTATGGTGCAACTTAGAGCACGGGGTGTTAGATGGAAGCCAAGTTTACACAATAGTTTTTAAAAATGGGGACAAATCACAAGCGCAAGTATTTTACCAGAAACCTCTTTTTTTGGCAACGGATTTCAGGCTAGTAATCTTAAAGTCTACAAGTTTTTAAGAATATTTATGTCCAAGTGCTTGGGAGTGGGAAGCTTGCTTACATTGTGATTATCGTGTAAAATATCTTTGGGAAGAAGGGTGCTCATTATGGCTGCAATGGGAGGCAAGCATGGGAATCCTCAAGGTATCAGCGAGATCGAGGTCTACGGCAGTGGCGGGAGCCATTGCTGGGGTGGTTCGAGAAAGCGGACGAGCTGAGGCTCAGGCGATCGGGGCGGGAGCGGTGAACCAGGCCGTCAAAGCGGTGGCCATAGCCAGGAGGTATCTTGCTCTTGATGGGATAGACGTGATCTGTATTCCAGTTTTCACCGAGGTGGAAATCGAGGGCCAGGGGCGCACGGCGATGAAGCTGATTGTGGAGCCCCGATGATCAGCCGGGTTGACCTGCACTTACACACCACTGCCTCCGATGGTCAGTTTTCGCCCTCGGAGCTGGTGGCCATGGCGCTGGAGCGCGACCTCCTGGTCATTGCCATCACCGACCATGATACGACAACGGGCATTGCCGAGGCTTTGGAGGCGGCCAGAGGCACGGGGCTTGAAGTCATTCCTGGGGTGGAGATTAGCTGCGACGTTCCCCACAAGGAGGTGCACCTGCTGGGGTACTACTTCGATCATCACCACCCGGCTCTGCAGGGGAAGCTGCGCGCCATGCGCGATGCCCGTCTCCGTCGAGCTAAGGGGATGGTTGCCAAGCTGGCGGCCCTGGGATTCCCGTTGCCGTGGGAGATGGTGGCTGAGTTGGCAGGTGATGGCTCCATTGGGCGGCCTCACATCGCCCAGGCCATGCTCAAGATGGGATACGTGGCTTCCACTGGTGAGGCGTTTGACCTTTACATCGGGCGCAATGGCCCCGCCTATGTGGAACGCTACAAGCTCAGCCCGTTAGACGCCGTATCTTTGGTCGAGGAAGCCCAGGGGTTGCCTGTGCTGGCCCACCCTCTCAAAGTGACGCATTTCTTGCCTGAATTGGTGGAAGGGGGGCTGGTGGGCCTGGAGGTGTACTACAACGGCTATTCGCCTGAGGATATACAGGAGTTAGCTACTCTGGCCCGCAAATACGATCTGATACCCACGGGGGGGAGCGATTTCCACGGCCCGGACGTGCTGGACACTGTTGAAGTGGGAGACGTACGGGTGCCTATGGAGTCGGTGGAACGTCTGCGGGCCCTGGCAAAAAAGATGAGGACCTAGCTTCGGTCGCGACGCTGTTTCCCGCTGGCAGCTTTGCCTCTATCTTTTACATCTTCAGCCGGGAGCTCGACGGTCGCTTCGCTCTCTAGTTTCACGTTGACCGTTTCTTTGAGAACGTTTATACCAATCACTTTGCCTCGGCCGTAGGGTGTGTCTACCTTTTTCCCAACCCGAGGCAGTTTCTTTTTGACTTTAGAGTAATACTCGTTTTCGTAGGTCAGACAGCAGAACAGACGCCCACACAGCCCCGATATCTCCATTGGGCTGAGAGGCAGATTCTGCTGTTTTGCCATTTTAATGGAGACGGGGTTGAATTCGCTGAGGAAGGAAATACAACACAGGGGACGCCCGCAACGGCCCAGGCCGCCTATCAACTTGGCCTCATCGCGCACCCCGACCTGCCTCAACTCAATCTTCGTCTCTAATGTCTTGGCTAGATATCGCACCAAATTTCGAAAGTCTACCCGTTTTTCGGCTGAGAAGTAGAAAGCCAGGTGGCTGCCATCGAAGTTATATTCAGCCTTGACCATCTTCATGGGCAGACCGTACTCCGCCACCTTTTTACGGCTTATCTTCAGGGCCTTACACTCAAGGCAGCGATAATGCTCCATCTGCACCAGGTCCCAGGGTTCGGCCCGGCGAACGATGCCCTTCAATTTACCGACCACCTCGTCCTTCGATACCTCTTTGGGCGCTATGGCTACCACCCCCGCCTCCCGGCCTCGCGCCGTCTCCACGATAACGTAATCGCCAGCTTCCAGGTCCTCGAAGCCGGTAGGGTCGAAATGGTAGATTTTGCTCACTGGTTTAAAACGAATTCCCACTATCTTTGGCATTTGATTCCCCTAGCAGTCTGTCGGAGTAATCGAATTATGGACAACCTGCGTGTTGTAAACAGATGGTTTTCCATTGTTTCAACTGGTTTATGGTAGGCAGTTTTGCCGGAGAGCGTTCTCTCCGAC
>DAOUDK010000088.1:0-36953 GCA_034431315.1 Anaerolineae bacterium | reverse complement strand
CCGTCGGTTGAGTAGCGCCAGCGTATCGAAACCAGGGCGAGCGGCGATTGCAAGACCCGTTCTTGGCTTCGATACGTCGCTCTGCTCCTACTCAGCCGGCGAACTGCGTAACTCCTGATTTCAAAATGATGGTCAGGGACGAGATGATCATACCAAGAATAGGGGGTACAATCTTGACTGAACACGTGTACATCGAAAACATAGCCGCCCACGAGGGTGAAGAGGTAACCATCAAGGGCTGGCTCTATAACAAAACGGATAAGGGGAAGCTGCAATTCCTCTTGATTCGGGATGGCTCAGGGGTGATCCAGACTGTGGTCTTTGAGGATGATGTGTCTCCTGAGGGGTTCGAAGCAGCCAAAACGGTGACCCAGGAGTCATCCCTGATCGTTACCGGCACGGTGCGGGCGGACAGGCGGGCGCCGAGCGGCTATGAGCTCACGGCGAACGCCGTCGAGATCGTGCAACTGGCTGAGGATTACCCCATCACCCCCAAGGAGCACGGCGTGGAGTTCCTGATGGATCGCCGCCACCTTTGGCTGCGTTCTTCCAGGCAGCACGCCGTCCTGCGGGTGCGGGCCGAGGTGGTGCGGGCCATCCGCCATTGGCTGGACTCCCACGGCTTCATCAACCTGGACACCCCCATCCTCACCCCCTCCTCCTGCGAGGACACCACCACCCTCTTCGAGACCGACTACTTTGGGGAGCGGGCCTATCTCACCCAGAGCGGCCAACTCTACAACGAGGCCGAGATCATGTCCTTCGGCAAAGTCTACTGCTTCGGCCCCACTTTCCGGGCCGAGAAGTCGAAGACCCGCCGCCACTTGCTGGAGTTCTGGATGGTAGAGCCGGAGATAGCCTGGGCCGACCTGGACGAGTGCATGAGGGTTGAGGAAGAGCTGGTTAGCTACGTCATCCAGACCACACTGAAGAATCGAGCTGAAGAGCTGAAGACCCTCGATCGCGATACAACGTTGCTGGAAAAGGTGGAACCTCCGTTTCCGCGCATCACGTACGATTCGGCAGTTGAAATCCTTCACCGGGACGGCATATCCATTGAGTGGGGCGATGATCTCGGCGCCCCTCACGAAGCGGCCCTGGCTGAGCACTTCGAGAAGCCGGTCTTCGTCCACCACTATCCAACTCAGTGCAAAGCCTTCTACATGGAATTTGACCCTGAGCGGCCGGAGGTTTGTCTTTCGGTAGACCTGCTGGCCACCGAAGGATATGGTGAGATTATCGGCGGTGGTCAGCGCAGCGCGAGTTACGAATATCTGGAGCAGCAGGTGAAGAAGCTTGGCATCTCTCGCCGGGCCTACGAGTGGTATCTCGATCTGCGGCGCTACGGATCGGTGCCCCACTCCGGCTTCGGCCTGGGCCTGGAGCGGACTGTGGCCTGGATCTGCGGCGTGAAGCACATCCGGGAGACGATCCCCTTTCCGAGGCTGCTGGGTAGGATGTATCCGTAATCAAAGCTCAAAGTCCAAAGCTCAAAGATCAAAAAGCTTTGCCTAGCTTACAGGAACGACATTTGATCGCCCATTTGCTGTCGCCCACTTCCCCAGAGGATGCCCTCACCGCTTATTACGCCCTCTATCATAAACGGACGCAACTCTTCACTCACGGCCAGGAGGTCGTGGTCGGCTTTCTGGCCATTTGTCAGACGGCACATGATCTTTTCACACCCTTGGTGGTGATGCGAGCAGACTCCGACGACGTGTTATGCGCTCTTCTATCCAACCACCTGGACGAGAGCCGGGAGTATCTCTTCGCGGCGAAAGAACAACGGGCCTCAGTCTTGAAGCGATGTCTCATCACCTGGGACGAGCGCTACAACTTGATCTACACTGTTGACGAGACGAACTTCCGACCGGATTCTCGTCACTTGGTCGAAAAGGTAGCCAGAGAAGATGGCCTCTCTCGCTTTGAGATCAGGGACGGCGAGAGCGTGATCGCGGCTGCAGGCACAAACTGGCGCTCGCCTTATTTTGCCGAGGTCGGCGTCTGCACCCAGGAGGGTTTCTGGGGACACGGCCTGGCCAGGGCAGTCGTCTCGGCCTGCACTGTTGAATTGCTGAAAGAAGGGATCAAGCCCCTCTACATCGTCGCCGAGGGCAACGCCGCTTCGATTCGGGTCTGTGAAGCTCTTGGCTATCGCTTCACTGGCTACCGGGAGTTCTCTTGCCGAGGCAGGCTGGGAGGGCTATGAGTTCCAGCGGCTCATGGCCCTTTTTGGGATTTTGCATAAATACAAAAAATAGGTTATAATAATGTTAAATAGCAAAGGTGACATCGAAACGATAAGATAGATGAGAAATGATTCTCTCTGATTATGTCTCTATAATTGTATATTGGCTTCTGGTCATTATATGGGGCGTTATCGTCCTGGTATTCCTGACGAGATATGAGCAACCCAAGGCTCAGGAGCCCAGGGTCGCCGCTATCGCCAGAGTCATTCTGCTTCTGGGATTTGCAATCCTGGCCATTGATAGCCTCTTCTTCAGCGTTTGGTTTACGGCCAAAGATGAAACGTCCAAGATCAGCCTATTTACGAACCTGATGCAGAGCGAGTATCTCCTTATTCCCAAGGTCGTTCTGCTCATAGCTGCCATCGCCGCGCTTTTCATGGTATGGAGACAGCGGATAAGAGAAATTGACAAGGAAACAGAGAACCTAAAGAAAATCTCTGCTCTCAATGCCATCGCAGCCACAGTCAGCCAATCTTTGGATCTAGGGGAGATTCTGAACAGCACTTTGGAGAAGGTGCTGGAGGTGATGAGGATAGAAACGGGCGCCATAGCTCTGATGGATGAGCAAACCAAGGAATTGTCTTTCACTGTTCATCGTGGCTTCCCTGAGGAGTTGCTCCACGAAGCGGATTCGCTGAAGCCAGGGCAAGGACTGACCGGGCGGGCAGCGCGGTCAGGGGAACCGATCTTAGTAGAGGACATCTCCGAGGAGGCTAACCTCTCGAAGATAGAATTGGGGATGAAAGAGGAGGGATTTCGATCTTTGGCCTGCATACCGTTAGGGGCAAAGGAAAAGGTGCTTGGGGTGATGAACATTGCCAGCCACGATCTCCGCCACTTCTCTTCTCAGGACGTGGAGTTGCTTACCTCCATAGGCAGTCAAATCGGCGTGGCCATTGACAATGCCCGGCTTTTCCATAACTTGAACGAGGCGTATAAGGACCTGGCGACAGCGAAGGCTCATCTTTTTCAATCGGCTAAGCTCTCGGCGATTGGGGAGTTTGCTGCCGGGATCGCCCATGAGATCCGGAACCCCTTGACGACCATAATCGGCGATGCCCAGCTGTTGATGACAGATATGAAGCCAGGCCAACCGGAATACGAGTCCCTCAAAGCTATCGAACGGTCAGGAAAGCGGGCCAGCAAAGTTATTGGGAACCTGTTATCCTTCTCCCGCCAGGAGGAGTATGAACTAGCCCCCATGGATATAAACGGCTCCATTGATAACGCCCTTTCCCTTATCACCTATCAGATCGAGAGGTCTAATATCACTATAATCAAAGACCTGGCTGCAGACCTGCCCTTGGTGCCAGGCAGCACCCACCATCTAGAGGATGTTTGGATTAACCTGCTGATCAACGCACGAGACGCTATACCCGCCAAGCAGAGGGGCGAGATTCGCATCACCTCCCGGCTGGATGGGTCTGGCAAAGCCGTCCGGGTGCTTATCTCAGACACAGGCGTTGGTATCCCCAAAGATAACCTGGACAGGGTATTCGATCCCTTCTTCACGACCAAGGACGTGAACGAGGGCACGGGTTTGGGGTTATACATAACCTATAAAACCATTGAACGGCATAATGGGCGTATTGAGATAGACAGTGAAGAAGGAAAGGGAACAACTGTCACCGTGACCCTGCCGATAGAAAATCAGATTTCGGCTGAAAAGCAAGACTAATCCTTTATTCTGGAGGTGACCCATGGCCCGTATCCTAGTCGTTGATGATGACCGAGATGTTGCTGGGACAGTAGAGCGCACCCTTCGGCGCAAGGACCACGAGGTGGTTGTCGCTTACGGTGGTGCTCAGGCCCTGCAACTGATCAAACAACAGTGTCCCGACTTGGTGGTGCTGGATATCATGATGCCCCGTATGAATGGCATTGAGGTCTGCCAACGCATCCGCACTCTCCCCAACGTGGCTTCTGTGCCTATCCTGTTCTTGACGGCCAAAGGCAAAATCGAGAATAAAATTGAAGGCTTCGAGGCCGGGGCCGATGACTACCTGACGAAGCCCTTCGACCTCCGAGAGCTAGAGCTGCGGGTGAGAGCCCTTCTGCGCCGCAGTATGCCAAGTGAGGCGCCCAAAGCCCCCCTGGAAGTTGGCACCCTCTCCCTCGATCCCCGCACCTTCAAATTAAACGTGGACGGCCACGTCCTTCTCCTTACTCCGGTAGAGTTTGAGTTGCTCTACTATCTGATGAAGCACGCCGGAGAGGTAATCTCCACCGAGAGATTGCTGCAAGAGGTGTGGGAATATCCCCCAGGCACAGGCGACCCTAACCTGGTCAGAGCCCATATCAAGAACATCCGGGCCAAGATCGAACCCTCGCCCACCGACCCTACCTATATCAAAACCATCTCCCGCCACGGCTATATCGTCGCTGCATAGCGATCTGGAGCCTGGCAATTCGAACCTGTCCGAAAACTCAAAACTCTTCCCCTAGACGCTAGTCCACCATTGGACTAGCGTTTACTTTTAGGGGTTTCCGAACGGGATCCAAGGCACGACGCCCCCGATCAGGTAGCTGCGCCCCAATCCTCATCTGCCCCCCAATAACTCTTTCGCCTCTGAACCCATTTGCACCCGATGAGTTCTCCATCCTCTTAAGGGCATAGGCCAGGGTACAGAATCCGCGCTATCCCTTTGAACACGGAGCAGTCTCACTGGGAGCCCTACCTCGTTCACGCCAAATTAATGCCGAATTAACGCTTCCTTCACCCCAAACCTGGACAGAATTTGCTATAATGCAAACAGTTCAGATAATTTACAGCCGTTTTGTCCGCTTTTGGACAACTCTTCGGCAGGCAAGGAAAGGAGGTGTGAAAATGGCAAAGGATAGGGTAAGCCTCATGACCGCCAGGGAAGCTGCGAAGTACCTGCGGGTGAGCATGTTCACCCTGAGCAGGATGGAGAGCAATGGTGGATTGGTGCCTTACCGCACTCCTGGGGGGCATCGCAGGTACAGTCTCAGGATGTTGAACCGATACCTCAACAATAGCCGCAGGTCTTCCCGCCGATAGGAGAAGGACAAGCCAGACGTGAAGACGTGTTGCGTGTTCCGTGCCAGGTAATTCACGTTTGACGTTTCACGTATCCCCTGCCAGGAGATCAGATCCCGGTTTGATGAGTTTGCTCAGTGGCATGGGGGAAGCATCAAGGTGGCAAGCAAGATGAGCTGGGGAGCGACGTTCACCGCCAGCTCGCCGGTCCGCCAGTAGTAAGCAGGAGGGTGATATGGTAGAAGAGGAAATGACCATCCTTACAGCGAAGGAGGCCGCCGACTATCTGCGGGTGAGCCTGTACACTCTGAGAAGGATGGAGAGGGACGAGAGTTTGATTCCCTACCGCACTCCAGGTGGTCATCGCAGGTACAGCCTGAAGATGTTGAACGAATACCTCGAGGAGAGCCGCGTATCTTCTCACCGGCGGGAATCAGAGGGCAAATCTGAAGTTCGGTAGCCAAAACGGTCCAGGGCCTTGCCCGAGAAGTAGCGGCGCGTCCTTGCAGTCGCCCCTGGAAGCAGCCACGTGTTTTGGGAGGCGTACAAGATGACAGATCAAAATAAGACAAAGGAGCCACTATTCATGAATGAGTTAGCGGAATTGCGCCAACGGGTCGCCGAATTGGAAGTGATGGGCATCGAGCGCCGGTGGGGCAAAGAATCGCTGCCGGAATACCCAGAGCGGCTGCAAGAGATGGCTGTGGGGAGGGGTATCGCGAACAAGCGCATTTTGATCGTCGAGGACAGCCTGGTTCAAGTTGCCCGGCTTAAGAACTTGCTCCAGGAGCGTGGTTACTGGGTCACGGTTGCTACCAACGGCCAAGAGGCCCTCGCCGCAGCGCGCGAGCGTGAGCCGGATCTCATTATTTCCGACATTATTATGCCGGGGATGGATGGCTATGAGATGTGCCAGGCGATCAAGCACGACGGCGTGCTCAGGGACATTCCAGTCATACTGCTCACAGTACTATCGGATACCAAAGACGTTATCCGGGCGCTCAAAGCGGGGGTGGACTACTATCTCACCAAACCGTACTATGAAAATCATCTCCTGTCCCAGGTCGAATCTGCTCTTGCAAGGCCGGTTCGACAGAAAAACGATGGGGCGGAAGAGGAGCTGGAAGTTATATTTGACGGCGAACGTCACGTCATAACCTCAGACCGTCAACAGATATTGAATCTCCTTCTTTCCACGTATGATAACGCTGTCCAACAAAACCAAAAGCTCGTCAAGACGCAGCGCGAACTACAAAAGATGAATGAACAACTTCAACAAGGAATCATTGACCGCAAGCAGGCGGAGGGGGAGATTCGGCGGCTGAAAGACTTCAACGAGGGCATCGTCCAGAACATGGCCGAAGGCATCGCCGTGGAGGATGCGGAGGGGTGCATTATCTTCGTCAACCCGGCTGCGGCTGACCTGCTGGGCTACTCGCCCGAAGAGCTGGTGGGCCAGCACTGGACGGCCATCGTTCCGTCCGGTCAGCACCCAAGCGTCCAGGCGGCCCACGAACGGCGCATGCACGGCGAAGCCGACCGCTACGAACTCCAGCTCGTCCGCCAGGACGGCACGCTGGTTCCCGTCCTGGTCAGCGGCAGCCCCCGGGTTGAGGAAGGTCGCTTCGCTGGCACCCTGACCGTTTTCACCGACGTCACCGAGCACAAGCAGGTGGAGGAAGAGCTTCAGCAAAGTCTCGAGAGATTGCGAAGAACCTTCGATGAAACGGTGCAGGCCCTGGCATCGGCGATCAGGACGAGGAATCCCTATATGGCTGGTCATCAACAGCGGGTAACCCAATTGGCCTGTGCCATCGCCCAGGAGATGGGCCTTCCTGAGGAGCAGATCGAAGGGATCCGTGTGGCGGGGCTGATTCATGATGTCGGCAAGATAAGTGTACCTCTTGAAATTCTCAGTAATCCCAATGGGATAAGCGACCTCGAATACGGCATCATTAAGGCTCACCCCCAAATCGGTTACGACATATTGAAGGCCGTAGAATTCCCCTGGCCGGTGGCCGAAATCGTGCTTCAACATAACGAAAGGCTAGATGGCTCTGGGTATCCTCAAGGGCTGTCGGGTGATGAGATCTTGCTGGAAGCAAGAATCATTGGCGTAGCTGATGTCGTTGACGCTATGTCCTCTCACCAGCCTTACCGAGCGGCTCGTGGGTTAGATAAGGCCCTGGAGGAGATCTCACAGAATAGGGGTGCCCTTTATGATCCTGGGGCGGTAGGCGCTTGCTTGAAGCTCTTCAAACAGAAAGGGTTCAAGTTCGAACGAGAGACGAAGGATCGTGATCAAGTCGGATGGCTAACAGGCGATGTGCGCCGTCCCAGCTAAGCGGTTTGATGAACCGAGGAGGGAAGATGGAAAAAGAGGCATTGCTTGACAATCTGGAGGAGAAGATTGCCGAACTAGAGGGAGTAAATAATGCGCTACTGTCCAGAGAGGAGGAATTCGTCGCTCTCAACAAAATCAGCGTCGAGGTCGGCCCGTCACTTGATCTACGGGAGATCCTGGAGAAGGCCCTGGATATTGCGTTGTCCTCAATGGGACTAGAGACGGGGTTTATCTTCCTGTTAAATGAAGCCAGGGGGGAGTTTGTATTAAAAGCTCAGCGCGGAATGGGAGGCGAATTTACCCGAGAGTTGATCACCATGAAAGCCGGGCACGATTTTCCGGCCGTGACCCCTGAGCTGGAAAGACTCGTGGTGGTACAGGAGATTTCCGAATATCCTCGGCTTGGCAGATTCTTGCGAGACAGAGAAGGGTTTCGCTCCTACGTCAGCGTGCCCCTGAGCGCCAACGGGAACCTGCTGGGGATTATGAATGTCTTCAGCCGAGGCCGCACTCCAAATTCTCAAGAGGTTAACTTGCTGGTGACCCTTGGCCAGCAGATCGGGACAGCCATCGAGAACGCGCAGACGTTCCAGAACGTGGTTCGTGCCAAGAGGGAATGGGAGGAAATCTTCGACGCTATCACCGAAGGCATCTTCATGCTGGACGAAGAATTCAACATCCTCCGGGTAAACGTTGCCTTTGCCAAGATGCTAGGCACTACACCGGCCAAGCTCATCGGCCAGAAATGCTACCGAGTCTTACACGATCGGGATGAACCTCCCGACTACTGCCCCCAGATTGAGACGATGCGGACAGGGGAACCTCAAACCGTTGAAGTGAGAGAGCCTATGCTAAAAAAAGACCTGCACCTGTCTACCCATCCCTTGCGAGACTTGAAGGGTAATGTGGTCAGGCTGGTGCAAATCGTCCAGGACATCACCCTGCGAAAACGACTGGAGGCCCAACTTGTACAAGCTGAGAAGCTCTCGGCCATTGGGCGGTTGGCCCAGGGAATCGCCCACAATCTTCTCACTCCGCTGACAGTCATCAGGGGCAGGACTCAGCTTGTCTTCGAAGAGGCACGAGAATGCTTCGAGGAGATGCTACCAGCCCTCCTGAGCCAGAGGGGTGGCCGTAAGTCGGAGATGCCCCCCAACATTGCCGAGGTATATGATAACATACGTCAGGAGCTGTTCGCCATCGAGCGGGGGGGCAAAACCATGGAGGAGATCATTGATAACCTGATGTACAAGAGCCGGCAGGAGCAAGAGGAGCACAAGCAGTTGGTTGACATCAATGATTTGCTTTGGCAGGAGTTGAAGTTCTTGAGCGGGGATCCGCGCTTCAAGCACTATATCGAGAAGGTTTACAATTTCTGTGAGGCGCCTTTGTATGTTGAAGGCCTCTACAGCGACTTCAGCCAATCCTTCTCCAATATCATCAGCAATGCCATAGACGCCATGGAGGGCTGCGAGAAGCCAGTGCTCACCATCACGACGCGCTGTAACGAGGAATACGTCTACATTGATTTCCACGACACGGGAGTAGGTATCCCACCGGAGAACATCCCTCACCTTTTCGAGCCCTTCTTCAGCACCAAGGCCGTCAATGGGGAAACCCTCACGGGGACAGGGCTGGGGTTGCACAGTTGTTATCAGCTTCTGAGTCCCTATAGGGCCCAGTTCGTGGTTAAGAGCAAGCCAGGTGACACTACCTTTACAGTGAAGATGCCGCGGCAGTGAGTGCCAGCCTGTTGTCTAACTCCAATACCGTCAAAAAAGACCTCGGAGGTTTATCCAGACCTCCGAGGTCTTAAAGTTGGCTAACCCTTACGACGGCCCCGTTGTTTTTGAGGCCGCACTCCGCCACGGTAGCTGGGGGCAATGATGGCGAAGATGGTGCAACGGGAGAAGTCCAAAATGCGCGAACTGAGGCGGGGATTTGTCTTCTCAAATTCCTCTACCGACTCTTGCATGGTGATGACGGTAGGTAAGTGAGCGTTATAACGGTGATTGAAAAGCTGAAAGAGTTTCTCCTGAGCCCATTTCGTGGAACTCTGGGTGCCCAGGTCGTCGAGGATCAAAAGGGAGGCATTGCGCACTTCTTCGAAACGCTGGTCATAAGAAACCAGGCTCTGGGGGCTGAAGGTGGCTCGCAGGTGGTCGAGAAGATCGGGCACCACGACGAAGAGGGCCGAATAGCCCCGGTCCTGCCGATAGTTGGCGATGGCTGCCGCGAGGTGGGTTTTGCCGCAGCCATAAGGCCCAGTGAAGACCAGCCAGTCCACCGGATTCTCGGCGTATCCTTTGGCAATGGCGAAGGCCCGCTTGAGGTTCTCGTGCTCCCCGCCAGGTAGCTCGTGGGCGCGCAGGTCGAAGGTCTGGAAGGTCTTGTCACCGTGGAGAGAGAGGCTGGAAAGCTCCGATTGATCCTGTCCCACTCCGCTGCGGCGGAAGTCGGGTGCCAGGATGGTGACAATCTCTGACAGGTCGGGGTCCACCAGCCGCGAGCGAAGCCGCAGATCAATCTCCTCCAACTCGCGATTAGTAGTGATCACTGTGGACAGCCGGGCGTTGTAACGATAGTTTAGTATCTGATAGAGTTTTTCCTGGGCCCAGGGGGTGGAACTTTGGGTGCCTAGATCGTCGAGGATCAGCAGGGGAGCCTCGCGCACTTCCTCGAAGCGCTTATCAAAGGAGACCTGGCTGGTGGGGGCATAAGTGGCTCGCAGGTGGTCGAGGAGATCGGGCACCACCACGAAGAGGACGGGCTGTCCATTAGCGATGCGGTAATTGGCTATGGCCGCCGCTAAGTGGGTTTTACCGCAGCCATAGCCCCCTTTGAGAATCAACCAACCTACCGATTCCTGGGCGAAGTGTTTAGCCCGCTCGCAAGCTCGCCGGAGGTTCTCTCGCTTTTGGGTGTTGAGTCCGATGCCCTCAGGCTTAAAGCTCTGAAAGGTCATGCGGGAAAGCTTGCCCAACTGGCTCAAGTCCTGCAAGTCCGAGAGGCGCTTGGCCTCCAATTCCTCGATCTTGCACTGGCAGGGATAGAGCTGGCCGAAATCGGGGTGGCCAAAGGGCACGTCCTTGACCAGATACCCAGCCCCTTTGCAGATAGGGCAAACTGAGCTTTGAGCTTTGAGCTTTGAACTTTGAATTTCTTCAGTGTTCGATATATTCGGCATATTTCCCTTCGATGTATCTACGGCGATCTTCTTCAGAACCTCTTCTAGCCTTTTCACTGTCCTTCCCCTCGGTTGCCCAGCGCTCCAGAACGCTGCGCACGTAACGCCAATGGCGAGCATTGTGCTCCACCGCTATCCTGAATGCCTCCTCGATCCAGCCGGCGGGGTAAGTTTTCTCGGCGTCCCTGAGCTCCTCGGCGATGAGGGGCGTGAGCAAGCTGATGTTTTGTTCGTAGAGGACGAAGATGTTGGGCCGTTCTACTTCCAGACGCACCTCGCCAGGCAAGATGACGGCCTCGAGCTCCAATTCTCCGTGGCGGATCTTGTCCACTGTCCTCCGGCCAACGTCGGTGTTCATGAAATACCAGTCGTTCCGTTCATCCCCCTGCTGGGCTGTCACGTGGAGGAGGGTGCCCCGGGCCACGGCTCGCTCCAAAGCCTGCTCCAGGCGTTCCTCGGGCTCCTGTCCTGTCCCTTTGAGCCCCCCCAGCAGCACTCCATCGGCCTCCAATTCTCGCCGGCTCACGTATCGGGGATAGCCCTTCTTTTGATGCAGCAGCCAGAAGATGTGCAGAGTCACCTTCAGCTCGGCCAGGTCATCAATGGCCGGCAGGAGCTTGCTAAAGAACAGATTAGGCAAGGGGGTGAAGTGCACCTTGCCAGCAGGGAAACCGGAAAAGCTCTTCATTGGTCTGTTGGTCTGGTGGTCCTTGGTCAGATGGTCAGGTAAACCCGAAACTCACAAACTCAAAACCCGGTTTAGGGACCTAGTTTTTCGTGAAGAAACTCTAATTCGTGGAACTGAGCCAGCTCTTTTTGAAAATACAGGGGGACTTTGCCAGTGGGGCCGTTGCGGTGTTTAGCCACGATGACGTCAGCGATGTTCTTCCGCTCCGTGTCGGGGTCGTAAATCTCCTCGCGGTAGATGAACATCACCACGTCCGCGTCCTGCTCAATACTTCCGCTTTCGCGAAGGTCAGAGAGCATGGGCAGGTGATCCTTACGGGATTCAACGGCTCGGGATAACTGTGAGACAGCCACCACGGGCACGTTCAGCTCTCTGGCTAACCCTTTGAGTGACCGAGAGATGGCAGAAATCTCCTGGACGCGGTTCTCCGACCGGGTGTCTCCTCGCATTAACTGGAGGTAATCAACGATGACGAGATCAAGACCGTGCTCGGCGTGGAGGCGACGGGCCTTGGTTCGCATCTGCAAGGCGGAGATAGAAGGCGTGTCATCAACGAAGATGGGCACCTCTGAGAGGATACCTGTCGCTTCCACGAAGAGAGGCCACTCATCGTCCCTCAGGTCACCCAGACGCAATCTTTGGGAATCTATGCCCGTCTCGGCCGAGACGAGACGCTGCACCACCTGCTCGGAACTCATCTCCAGGCTAAAGAGAGCCACGCGCTGGTTGAACTTGCGGGCGGCGTTTTGGGCGATAGAGAGGACGAGCGACGTCTTGCCCATGCTTGGCCGGCCGGCCACAATGATCAGGTCGGAGGGCTGCAGGCCTCCCAACAACTTGTCCAGCAGGGGGAAGCTTGTGGGGATGCCGATGAGCTCATCACGGTGTTGATACAGGTAATCTATCCGATCATAATAGGCCCCAATTATCTGTTTTATTGACACCAGGTCGCGGGTGATGCGGCGCTGAGAGACCCCAAACAGTACCTGCTCGGCCCTGTCAACCACCTCGTCCACGTCTTCGGCGTCCTCGTAGGCAATGGCCGCGATCTGTCCCGCCGCGCCAATCAGTCGTCGCAGGATGGCCGTGCGCTCCACGATGCGGGCATAGTACTCCGCGTGGATGGCCGTGGGCACGGCATTGATCAGGAAAGTGATGTAGGCTGCCCCGCCTACCTCCTCCAGTTGGCCGCGCCGCTCCAGCTCGTCGCAAAGGGTGACGAAGTCGGCTGGCTCCCGCCGGTTGTGGAGGTCTCTGACGGCATCGTAGATCCAGCCGTTCTTCTCCCGATAGAAATCCTCGGGGTTGAGGAAGGAGGCCACATTGAATATAGCATCGGGATCTAAAAGAAGCGATCCCAGGGCTGCCTCTTCCGCCTCGGTGTTATGAGGCGCCATTCTCTCTGATTTGTTCATCATTTCACCATCGCTCTCTTAGCTCTCCTCTTCGCCCAGGGCGTCGAGGTCAAGGGTTTCAACGAAATCGCGGAAAGCCGATAGTCTCTCCTCATCAGAAGGGCCTATCTCTTCGTCAGGTGTTATGGCGGCTCTCTCCATCACCGACTCGGCCACGAAGATGGGGGCCTTGGCTCGCACGGCCAGAGCGATGCTATCGCTGGGGCGGGAATCTACCTCCAGGGCCTGGCCGTTGTTGTCCAGGACGATGCGGGCATAGAAGGTGTCATCGTGCAGCTCGTTTACCAGGACGTGGGACACTTTGGCCCCCATCGCGGTGATGACCGCTTTCAGCAGGTCATGGGTGAGGGGGCGAGCCAACTTAACCTGCTGCAATTCGAGAGTGATGGCCTCAGCCTCGAAGGGCCCAATCCAGATAGGCAAATACCGTTCGCTATCTACATCTTTTAGGATTACCACTCGATGCTGGGACATTAAACTAGCTCTTATACTATCAATGGTTACCCGGATCATTTTCCCTGTCTCCTCTCCCATGCGTCTTTATGAAGCGACTGCCGTTTCTTGGTATTTGTGATTATACCACAACAGCTAAGAGCACACAAATCGCCCTTGTCCGATGATTCTTTTCAATCTCGCAAAATTGTTGTATAATTATCTTTGGAGGTAGCCGGAGATGATACAAGGACAGAAAACGAAACTCAGAGCGATAGAGCGAGAGGACCTTCCCACTTTTGTCCGCTGGTTTAACGATCCGGAGGTGCGGCAATACCTGGCCATGTACATGCCGATGTCAATGGCCGAGGAGGAGAAATGGTTCGAGCGCCAGTTGGAGGATCGGGACAGCCGGATATTCGCCATCGAAACCCATGACGGCGTGCACATCGGCAACTGCGGCCTGGACGATTGCGACTGGAAGAACCGCCGTGCCATGCTGGGTATCGCCATCGGCGAGAAGGAATACTGGGGAAAAGGCTACGGGAGCGACGCTGTTCGCACCCTGTTGGGTTTTGCCTTTGCAGAGATGAACCTGCACCGCGTCCAACTGGAGGTGCACGATTTTAACCCCCGCGCCATCCGCTGCTACGAGAAGTGCGGCTTCAAGCTAGAAGGACGGCAGCGAGAGGCCCTGTTCCGGAACGGCGGCTATCACGATACTCTGATCATGGGCATCCTGCGAGAGGAGTTTGAGACCAGCCACTCAGGAGGGGAGAGGTGAAAGAAGTCACGGTAAAGATGTACGGGGAGCTAGCGATCTTTGGGGGCTCAGGTAACCCGGCCCTGACCCAGCGGATTTGCGATTACCTACAGGTCCCCCTCTCGCAAGCGGACATCGTGGACTTTCCAAATGAGAACATTTTCATCAGGCTGCGCCAGAGCGTGCGCGGGCGAGACGTTTTCCTTATCCAGTCCTTATGCTCGCCGGTGAACAGAGGCATCATGGAACTCTTGATCATGATTGATACTTTGAAGCGGGCCTCGGCAGGGCGCATCACCGTTGTGATACCCTTTTATTCTTATGGCCGCAGCGATAAGAAAGACCAACCTCGCGTGCCCATCACCGCCCGCCTCATCGCCGATCTGATCACTGTGGCGGGGGCCGACCGCTGGATGACCATAGACCTTCACGCGGGCCAGATCCAGGGGTTCTTCAGCATTCCGGGCGACGAGATATCGGCCTTCAACATTCTCAGCGATTACCTCGTGAAAAAGAACCTGCGCAATGCTGTAGTTGTCGCCGCCGACCTGGGATTTGCCAAAAAAGGCCGCAACTTCGCCGAGAAGCTGGGCTTGCCCCTGGCCTTCGTGGAGAAACGTCGCAGCCTCACCGATGCGTCCAGCAAAGCACTGACGCTCATAGGCTATGTGCAGGGGAAGAACGTGATCATCGTTGACGACGAGGTGGATACAGCGGGATCGCTGATGGAAGCCGTGACCATCGTCAAAAGCCACGGCGCCAAAGATATCTACGCCAGCTTTACCCACCCCATATTCTCCCCGCCAGCAGTGGGGCGCTTGCGAAAATGTGAGATCAAGGAGATGGTCACTACGAACACCATCCCGATCCCATCCGAGAAGATGCTGCCCAACATCACCGTCCTCTCCGTGGCCCCTCTGCTGGGCGAGGTTATCCGCCGCGTCCACCTGGGGATTTCGGTGGGCGAGTACATGAAGGACGTGCCCACCTGAGGGTCATAGTCCCAAATTAGGTACAGCAGGAGCAGGTGATTGGTGTTACATTTAAGAGAGATTTGGAGGCTTTCAGATGGAGACTGAGGTTCTGCTGAGACGGATCGAGGAGGTCCTGCTGAGCTTAGGCGATGGTCTGGAGCAAGCGGAGGCCATCGGCATTTGCGGGTCGCTAGCCAGAGGGAAGGATTTCGGCCCTCGAAGCGACATTGATGTTTTCGTAGTGCTGAAAGAGGCCGATCTGGGGCCGGAAACGCATCGGATGTGGTGGGGGAGAATACAGAAAGCCTTAGATGAGTTAAACCGCGATGTCACCGTTTTGGTTTTCACGAGGAAAGCCCTGGGGGAAATCTGCAATTGGTATGTCCTCCGTTTGGCCTCAGAAGGCATCGTGCTTTTCGATAAGAGCGGGGTAAAAGAATTCTTCGGAAGAATCGTCCAGGCAGCTAGAGATGCAGGTCTGGTGGAGGAGGAAATCGAGGGGGATAGGGTCTGGACCTCCAGGATTAAATATGGGGAGACGCTAGAGGTGAAGCTGAGGTGAAGAACATCCTGGAAACCCAGAGATGGCTCAGGGACGCGGAAGCATGCCTGAGCACCGCCCAAACGGTTTTCTCCCTCGGTGATTACAGGGCGGCAGTCCAAAATGCCCAACTTTGCATTGAGCTTTCGGCTAAGGCTGTCATAGCCTGCTTTGCAGAGCCGGTTTGGAGGCACGACCCCAGCAAACAGCTCCTCAAGCTGGTCGAAGAGCACGAGGGCGAAATCGAAGAGAGGTTGTCGGAGAGGCTTCACGTCTTGGCCGATGATGTGCAGGAGGCCGCTCCCTGGCATGGCTGGTCGGTCTATGGCCGTCTGGAGCCGGAGGGTTGGATGCCTGCCGTGGACATCTGCACCGAGAAGCCGGCCCGAGATTTGCTGGAAAAGGCCACCCAAGGCTTCCAAACGGCGAGCGAGTTTTGTTCAAAGCTGTGAGGTGTCCATGTTTAAGAGTTTACTGAACAAGATTATTGGAGACCCCAACGAACGGGAACTGAATAGGCTGCGGCCCTTCGTCGAAGAGATCAACGCTCTCGAGCCTGAGTTCGAGGCCCTGTCCGATGAGGAGCTGCGTGGCAAAACGACGGAATTCACCGGCCGGCTCCAGGCCGGCGAGTCCCTGGACCGTCTCGTGGTAGAAGCCTTCGCCGTGGTGAGGGAGGCGTCCAAGCGCACCACGGGCATGCGCCACTTCGACGTGCAACTGATGGGCGGCATGGTGCTGCACGAGGGTAAGGTGGCCGAGATGAGAACCGGCGAGGGAAAGACCCTGGTCGCTACCTTGCCCCTCTATCTCAACGCTTTGGCGGGAAAAGGGTGTCACCTGGTCACCGTCAACGATTACCTGGCCAAGCGCGACACCCAGTGGATGGGCCCCATCTATCGCCTTTTGGGCCTCTCGGTGGGAGTCATCCAGCACGAGTCGGCCTTCCTCTTCGATCCTGAGCACCTGGCCGACGATGAGCGCTATCAGCACCTACGGCCCGTGAGCCGCCGCCAGGCCTATGAGGCCGACGTCACCTACGGCACCAACCACGAGTTTGGATTCGACTACCTGCGGGACAACATGGTGCTGGACCTCTCCCAGCAGGTGCAGCGGGGCTTTAATTACGCCATCGTAGACGAGGTGGACTACATCCTGATAGACGAGGCTCGTACTCCTCTCATCATCTCCGGCCCGGCCGATGAGCCGGACGCCAACTACCGCCGAATCGCCCGCCTCGTCCCCCGCCTTCAGCGCGAAGCCGACTACGTCATAGAGGAGAAGGCCCGAGTAGTAACCCTCACCGAAGAGGGGATTGAGAAGATGGAGAGGTGGCTGGGGGTGGACAACCTCTACTCCCCGGAAAACTTCGCCCTGACCCCCTACGTGGACAACGCCCTGCGAGCTCAGACCGTCTTCCATCGCGACCGCAACTACATCGTCAAAGACGGGCAAGTGATCATCGTTGACGAGTTCACCGGCCGCCTGATGCACGGGCGGCGCTACTCGGAGGGGCTGCACCAGGCCATCGAGGCCAAAGAAGGAGTGGAGGTGCAGCGGGAGAACCTGACCCTGGCTACTATCACTCTCCAGAACTACTTCCGCATGTACGAGAAGCTGGCAGGCATGACGGGGACAGCAGTCACCGAGGCTGAAGAGCTACACAAGATCTACGGCCTGGACGTGATGGTGCTGCCCACCAACGTCGAGTACCGGGCTCTGGAAGGCGAGCTGGTCACCCAGAAAGAGCGGCGAGATGGGGCGGAGGTGGTAACCTATCGAAACCCCAACAATGACGAGCTGTACTACAAGCGCATTGATTACCCCGACCTGATCTACAAGAGCGAAGAGGCCAAATTCCGAGCCGTGGTGCGAGAGATCGAAGAACTGCAAGCGCAGGGGAGACCGGTGCTGGTGGGGACGGTCTTCATCGAGAGGTCTGAGATGCTCTCGGAGATGCTCAGACGCAAGGGCGTCCCCCACCAGGTGCTTAACGCCAAGTACCACGAGAGGGAAGCGCTCATCATCACCCAGGCTGGCCGCCCCGGCGCGGTGACCATCGCCACCAACATGGCCGGGCGAGGCGTGGACATCAAGCTGGGGGGCGACCCGGAGGGGTTGGCCCGGGAGGACCTACGACGCCAGGGTGCGGATCTGACCACGGTCGCTCAACAACAATGGGCCGAGGCCCTGGCCCAAGCGAAGGAAATTTGCGAACAGGGTCGCAAGAGGGTACTGGAACAGGGTGGCCTCCACGTCCTGGGTACTGAGCGCCACGAAGCGCGGCGCATTGACAATCAGTTGCGGGGCCGCTCCGGGCGCCAGGGTGACCCAGGCTCCTCCCGTTTCTACATTTCCCTGGAGGACGACCTGATGCGCCGCTTCGGCGGGGAGAGGGTCAAGGGCATCATGGACTGGGCGGGGATGGAGGAAGACATCCCTATCGAGCACGATTTGATCACCAAGTCTATTGGGAATGCCCAGACCAGGGTGGAAGGCCACAACTTCGACATCCGCAAGCATCTCCTGGAATACGACGACGTGGTCAACAAGCAGCGAGAGATCATCTACGAGCAGCGCCATCAGGTGCTCAGCGCGGAGAATCTCAAGCCCATCATCAGCGATATGATCCGCGAGGAGCTTGCCGGCCTGGTGGCTCTTCACACCACAGGATACGCCGAGGATTGGGACCTGGAAGCCTTGCAGTCATCGCTGCGAACTATTATGCCCCTGCCCGCTTCCCTCACCTCGTCACGTTGGAGGAAACTAACGCCCCAGGAGATTGAGGAGCAGTTCCTGGAACTGGCCGAGAGACTCTACGAGGAAAAGGAGCGACATCTGGGTGCGGAGGACATGCGGCGGTTAGAGCGACTGGTGATGCTGAAGGCAGTGGACAATCTGTGGATCAGGCATCTCACCGGCCTCGACAATCTGCGAGAAGGCATAGGTCTCAGAGCTTATGGTCAGCAGGATCCCTTGATGGCCTTCAAAAAAGAAGCTCACGAGATGTACGCGGAGCTCCTGGCCGCCATCCAGCGCGCCATAGTGGGCGACATCTATCGAGTCAGTTTGGTCAGGGAGCCGCCGCCGCGCCCCATGCGCGAGATGCGCACCGATGTGGAGGCTCAGCGCGCCCCCCAGCCGGTAAGGGCCACGACCAGGGTCGGGCGCAACGATCCCTGCCCCTGCGGCAGCGGCAAGAAGTACAAACACTGCTGCATGCGCAAGGACCTGGCTTCGGCTCCTAGTGGAGGAAAGGCGCCCCGCCGGAAGAGGAGACGCCGCAAGCGTAGATAGAAGTTGGAAGTTGGAGATTGGAGATTAGAGATTGGATATTGGAACTTCCCCTCTAAAGTTGGGGGGGACCGAGGGGGGCTTGAAGTATGGCGATCACCACTTTTGCTCAATTGATGGAGGAAGCGAGAGAAGTAGGGCCCAAGACGGTGGCCATCGCCGCCGCGCAGGAAAAGGAGATTCTCCTGGCGGCCCAGGACGCTGAGGCGCAGGAGCTTTGTGAGTGCGTCTTGGTAGGGGATCGGGCAGCCATCAAGGAAATCGCCCAGGAGAACTCTATAGACATCCGCCGCATGATGATCATCCACGAGCCGAAGCTGAAACAGGCGGCACGTAAGGTCATGGAGTTGGTGCATCTAGGGCATGCTCAGATGGCCATGAAGGGCGGGATCGAGACGGGAGACTTCCTGCGGGCCGCGCTGGACAAGGAGGTGGGGCTGCGGGTGGGTCGCCTCTTGACCCACGTGGGCATCTTCGAGATCCCCGGCTTCGACCGGCTCATCTTCATCAGCGATGCCGGCGTGGTGGTGGCCCCCACCATGGAGCAGAAGATCGAGATCGTCCAAAACGCCATCTACGTTGCCCAGCGTCTGGGAGTGGAGCAGCCGAGGGTAGCCATCCTGGCCGCCACGGAGATGGTCAATCCCAAGATACCCACCACCCTCGACGCCGCTAACCTTTCCAAGATGGCCGACCGGGGGCAGATCAAAGGTGGCCTCATAGATGGCCCCTTGGCCCTGGATAACGCCATCTCCCTGGAATCAGCCCGGATCAAGGGCATCAAGAGCGACGTTGCGGGCCGGGCCGACATCCTGATCCCTCCCGACGTCGAGGCGGCCAACGTTCTGGCCAAAGCCATCACCTACTTCGCCAAGGGGAACATGGCGGGGGTTGTGGTGGGCGGCAAGTCTCCCATCATAGTGGCTTCCCGCTCCGATCCCCACCAGACCAAACTGGTCTCTATGGCCTTAGGGGTGCTGCTGGCGACGTGAGAATAAGCCATCGCCCGGCCGGGCGATGGAACAAATACTGCCAAATTAGGAGGACAACTATGCATCGAGTCTATGGTATCGTAATGTTCGTTGCTGGATTAGGGTTCCTGTTACTGGGCGCCTATCTGTTGTACACAGGATATATGAATAGCCCTTTGAATTGGCAAAACATGTCGTTCGCTGCTGCGGTTTGTATATTTGGATATTTGCTATCCGTAGCAGGTTACAGGATGTCCAGAGAAGAGCGTTTCTGAGAGGCCAAAAGATGGACATACATCAGCTACTATGCTGGTGTTGATAGGAGGAGCAACAATGATACAACAAATCTATGGTCTAGTTGTGTTCCTGACTGGGATAGGGTATATATTGATGGGCGCCTATCTGTTGTATATTACTGGCCTCTTGGGTTGGCAAGAAATGTTGGTCGTGGCTGCGATATGCCTATTTGGGTATATGCTGGCTATATCAGGTTACAGGATGTCCAGAGGGGATCGCTTCTGAGAGGCCGATACGAGGAGGATTGCCAAGATGAGGACTCAGGAAGCAGCAATTGATATCGCTACCTACATGGGCATGACCGAAGAAGAAGTCATGCGTCAGGCTTTGGTGGTCTTTTTGCAAGAAACAGATTTTTAATGGAGGTGAATGGGCATGTCAAGGGTAATTCAGATGGAATTGCCGGATGCGGTAGTGAAGAGATTGGATGCCTTGACGACAGAAGGGGCGGATATCTCCGCAGTTGTGATTAGGGCAATAGAGCTTCTCGCTGCCGAAAGGCCGAGCATCAGGAGCGAACTCCTCTCGCCGGCTTTACGTGAATTGGCCGAACGGAGGCGTGCAGAACTTGCTAGATGGGAATCAAAGCGGTGTATCACGCCCGAAAGTAAGGCGGAAGCACTTCAATTGGCTGGCATTATCACAGATAGCAACATGCCATCCGATGTTTCAGAGCACTTTCGCGATTATCTTTACGAGGCTACGAGCTGAGGTGGCCGCCACACAACACAACAACGAATTGGGAAAGGAACGAATTTCTTGGCTCTCAATTCGCTTTATTCCAAATTCGTTGTAGTGTTTCGGCAAATGTAACAATGTCAAGATAAATCCACAAATCAATAAATCAACAAGAAGGTTGTAAAGCATGCCAGAGGTTTCCATCAACGGAGAAGGAGGAAACGCATGATCGAGATCAGGATACACGGCCGCGGCGGCCAAGGAGCGGTTATCGCCTCCAAGGTGCTGGCGGTCGCTGCCTTTAAAGAAGGCAACTACGTGCAATCGTTCCCGGCCTTCGGCGTGGAGCGGCGCGGCGCGCCAGTCGTGGCTTTCACCCGTATTGACGAGCGGCCCGTGCGGATCCGGTGCCAGATCTACGAGCCCGATCACATCGTGGTGCTGGATCCGACTCTACTGGAAGCGGTGGATGTCACCGCTGGCTTGAAAGACGGCGGGTGGATCATCATCAACAGCGAGCAGCTCCCTGCCACCTTCGACCTGCCGGCCAAGTACCGGGTGGCTACCGTTGACGCTCAATCCATCGCCATAAAATACAGGCTGGGGCCGAAGAGTGCACCCATCGTCAACACGGCCATCCTGGGAGCCTTTGCCAAGGCCACAGGGATAGTGAGCCTGGAGGCCCTCGCCGAGGCCGTGCGCGAGTCTGTTCCTCTGAAACCGGAAGAGAATGTGGCCGCTACCAGGGAAGCCTATTTGGAAGTTAGATGTTAGAGGTTGGAGGTTAGATGTTAGAGGTTGGAGGTTGGAGATTGGAGGTTGGAGATTGGAATATCCAACTTCCAACTTCCAACTTCCAACATCCAATATCCAGGAGAAGGAGAAAATATGCCTGAAGAAATTGTGTTCAAAACTGAAGCCGATATGCCTTACCTCCCTATGTCCCTTGGAACAACCTTGGTCAACAAGACGGGGAGCTGGAGGTACATCCGGCCTCTGTACGTGGATAAAACCCCTCCCTGCAATCACGACTGCCCCGCCGGGTCGGACGTCGTCGGCTATCTGGCTCTGATCAGGGAGGGAAAGTATAGAGAGGCATGGGAACTGATCAAGCAGGAGAACCCTTTCCCAGGAGTCTGCGGGCGGGTCTGCCCCCATCCCTGCGAGAGCGAATGTAACCGCGAGGAGTTGGGGGGTGCGATAGCTATTCACACCCTGGAGCGGTTCCTGGCCGACTGGGCAGTGAGTAACGAGGAACGAGGAATGAGTAACGAGTCACCCGTTACTCGTCACTCGTCACGCGGTAAAGTCGCTGTCATCGGCTCCGGGCCCGCTGGCCTCTCCTGCGCCTATCACCTCGCTCGATTAGGCTACCCCATCACTGTGTTCGAGGCCCTGCCGGTGGCGGGAGGGATGATGAGGGTGGGCATCCCGGGGTATCGCTTACCCCGCCAGGTGTTGGATCGGGAGATCGCCGACATCGAAGCCCTGGGGGTGGAGATCAAAACCGGGATACGCCTGGGCGATAACCTGCCGATGAGCGAGCTTGACGATTACGACGCCGTCTTCATCGCGGTGGGGCTGCAGAAGAGTCGCCAGTTGAACATCCCAGGCGAGGATGCCGAGGGGGTCATTCACGGACTGGAGTTCCTCAAGAAAGTAAACCTGGGTGAGAAAGCCCAAGTAGGCCCCAAGGTGGCGGTCATCGGCGGAGGCAACACCGCCATAGACGCCGCTCGCTCGGCACTGCGCCTGGGATCAGACGTAACGATCCTCTACCGTCGCTCGCGGGCGGAGATGCCGGCCATCGCCGGGGAGATCGAGGAGGCCCTGGCGGAGGGCGTCAGAATCCGCTATCTGACGGCTCCTGTCGAACTGCTGACCGCCAACGATCGGGTAACGGGCCTGAAGTGCGTGAAGATGGAATTAGGGGCGCCCGACGAGAGCGGGCGCCGCCGTCCCCTGCCCATCACGGGCTCTGAGTTCGCCGTCGAAGCAGACACCGTCATCCCCGCCATCGCCCAGGAGGCAGACCTCTCGTTCTTCCAACTTCCAACTTCCAACCTCCAACTTCCAGTAGAGGTTGAACAAGGGCGTATTGTCATCAATGAAGCTGGAGCGACGACGGTACCCGCAATCTTCGCAGGCGGCGACGTGGCTACTCCCTTCGGCACCGTGGCCCACGCCGTCGGCTCTGGCAAACGCGCTGCCCTGGCCATTGACAGGTACCTCAGGGGCGAGGAGCTGGCGGGCTTCCCGCCACTAGATGAAGCTGTTCATGCTGTCCCTGAAGACATGGATCCCACTGTCGTCCGCTTCGAGGATCTGAACCTGGCCTATTTCGAGGAGCTAGAGCGGACTGAACAGTCCCAGATGCCCCTCGAAGAGAGGGTGCGCGGTTTCGAAGAGGTAAACCTGGGCTTCGGCGAGGAGGAAGCTCAAGCCGAGGCCGAGCGGTGCTTCAGTTGCGGTACCTGCAACCTGTGCGATACTTGCTTCATCTTTTGCCCCGACGTGGCCATCGTTCGCACCCCCCCTCTTTCCCCCCCAACTTTTGGGGGGGATGAAGGGGGGGGCTACGAGATCAACTACGACTACTGCAAGGGATGTGGCATCTGCGCCGAGGAGTGCCCCCGCTACGCCATATCCATCGAGGAGGAGTTGAAATGGAAAAAGTGATCATGGGCAACCACGCCGTCTCCTACGGAGCGAAGCTGGCCAGATCCCAGGTTATCGCTGCCTATCCCATCACCCCGCAGACCCAGATCGTAGAGATGCTGTCGGAGTTTTGCGCCGATGGGCTTTTGGACGCCAAGTTCATCAAAGTGGAGAGTGAACACTCGGCTATGGCTGCCTCTATCGGTGCCGCATCGGCCGGGGCGCGGGCTTTCACCGCTACGTCGTCTCAGGGATTGGCCTTGATGCACGAGCTCTTGCACTGGGCAGCGGGAGCTAGATTACCCATCGTCATGGCCAACGTGAACCGAGCCATGGGCCCCGGTTGGTCAATCTGGACGGAGCAGACCGATAGCCTGGCTCAGCGGGACACAGGGTGGCTGCAGTTCTACTGCGAGAGCAATCAGGAGGTGCTAGATACCGTCATCCAGGCCTTCAAAATCGCCGAGCGGGTGCTCCTGCCCACCATGCTGGTGCTGGACGCCTTCGTCCTCTCCCACACCCAGGAGCCGGTGGACATACCAGACCAGGAGTTGGTGGATAGCTACTTGCCTCCCTATCAGGCTCGATACAAGCTCGATACCCGCGATCCTCACGCCTTCAATGGTCTGGTAAGCCCTGCCCATTACATGGAGCTGCGCTACAAGATGCAGAGGGCCATGGAGGAGGCGGTGGAGGTGGCTCGCCAGGCTGATGAGGAGTTCAGGGAGGTCTTTGGGCGCAGCTACGGCCTGGTGGAGAGATATCGCCTGGAAGATGCCGAGGTGGTGCTGGTGACTTCTGCTACCATCACCAGCACGGCCAGGGTGGTGGTGGACGAGCTGCGAGAGGAAGGCCACAAAATCGGGCTGCTCAAAGTGCGCATGTTTCGTCCCTTTCCCGTCGAAGATGTTCGAGACGCTCTGGCAGGTGCTCGCAAAGTGGCGGTCATAGATCGCAACATCTCCTTTGGCCACGGCGGCATCTTCGCCGAGGAGATAAAATCGGCCCTCTACAACGGGGCGCATCGGCCGCCCATCTTCGGCTTCATCATCGGCCTGGGCGGCAGGGACGTCACCCCGGCGTCAATCCGAGGCATCGCCGAGTACACCTTCGAGCACGACGCGCCTGAGGCGGAGATAATTTGGAGAGGAGTGAAGAAATGAGTTACGCTATACCCGACAGAGAACTACTGCTTTCCGGCCATCTGGCCTGCCCAGGCTGCGGAGGGTCGCTCTCCATGCGCCTGGCATTGAAAGCCCTGGGTGAGGAGACGATCCTCGTCATCCCCGCCTGCTGCTGGTCCATTATTGCCGGGGCGTTCCCCTACTCTTCGGTGAAGGTTCCGCTTCTCCACACCGCCTTCGAGACGGGGGGCTCCATGGCCGCGGGGGTCAAGGCTGGCTTGGAGATACAGGGGGATACGGAGACCACGGTACTGACCTGGGCTGGCGACGGCGGCACCTTCGACATCGGCCTCCAGGCCCTCTCGGCTGCTGTGGAGCGAAACGACGACTTCATCTACGCCTGCTACGACAACGAGGCATATATGAACACCGGCATCCAGCGCTCCTCCGCCACGCCCTGGGGAGCCTGGACCACCACCACGCCCGTGCGGCATCCCAAGGATAGGCCCAAGAAGGACATCGTGGCCATCATGGCCGCCCACCGCATCCCCTACGCTGCCACGGCCACTGTCGCCTACCCAGAGGACCTGGTGCGCAAGTTCCAGAAGGCCAAAGAGATCCGAGGGGCCAAGTTCATCCACATCCTCTCCCCCTGTCCGCCTGGCTGGAAAATGGAGCCCGCCTACTCCATCCGCATCTCGCGCTTGGCCGTGCAGAGCAAGGTCTTCCCCCTCTACGAAGTGGAGAACGGGGAGAAGTACACCATCAACGTCTGGCCCAAGCGGGAGGCACCGGTACGGGAGTATCTCAAGCTGCAGGGCCGCTTCAGCCACCTCACCGAGGAGGACATCGAGTTCATCCAGGAGAACGTGGATCGGGAGTGGGAGAGGTTGGTGGGCAGGACGGGAGTGAGGCTTGAACAGTTGGCAAAGCAACCAGGGGGTGTCTGAATGAATGCAGATGACGTCCACCAACTCATCGCCCAGGGCGAAGGGAACACAATCGAGCTCAAAGAGCGTCTGCCCGTGCCGGCCGAGTTGGCCAAAGATATGGTTGCCCTGGCCAATACCGACGGCGGCTGGCTGCTCGTCGGTGTGACCGACCGGGGCGACGTCCGAGGGGTGGCCTTTGGTGACCGGGAAGCGCAACTTGTCCTCAACGTTGCCCGCAACAACTGTGTGCCCCATTTACAGCCCAGGACCGAGACTGTCGAACTGAACGGCAAAACGGTGGCTGTGATCCAGGTGGAGCGCGGGCGGCAAAAGCCGTACCAGGCCAACGAGCGCATTTATATCCGCATTGGCGCCTCGACGCGCGTCGCTACGCAGGTTGAGCTTTTGTCTATGCTTCAGGAGAGCGGGCTGTTGAGCTTCGACCAGTTGCCCGTCTTGAACGCGACGCTGGACGACCTCGACCTGGATAAGGCACGCGATTACCTGGCTCGACAGACCGACCCGGCGCGGTTGGCCACCAAGAGGGACGTCCTCGAATTACTGGCCCGCCTCAAGGCGGTTGTGCGCTACGAGGAGCGTCGCATTCCGAGCATCGGTGGCTTGCTCCTGTTCGGCAAAGACCCGCAGCGCGAACTGATGCACAGCGAGCTGCGAGCCGCCCGCTTTCAGGGGCGCGACGTGGTTGGTCCGATCACCGACAAACAGGATTGCCGGGGCACGTTGCCGGAGATCATTGACCAGGCCACCGAGTTCGTGCGGCGCAACCGGCGTATCGTCCCGCACATGGAAGGCATCCGGCGCATTGACGTGGAGGAGTATCCACTGCCGGCCGTGCGCGAGGCGATTGCCAACGCCATCGCCCATCGCGATTACGCGCTAACTGGCAGTTCGATTCGCCTGTTCCTGTTTGATGACCGGTTGGAGATCATCAGCCCAGGCCGGCTGGTGTTCCCGGTGACGTTGGAATCGCTGGGCCGCGTGCGCGAGACCCGCAATAGACTCATCGTGCGCGTGCTGCGCGACCTGGGATACATCGAAGACCTGGGCACAGGCATCCGTCGCATTCGGGCAGCGATGGCCAATAGCGGCCTACGCCCACCGATTTTTGCCGAAGAGCATCACCAGTTTATCATCACCCTCTACGGCGCAGCCGCCGAGGGGGACATCATCGTCCCTCCCACCGACGAAGCCGCTTGCTGGGGATTGAACGAGCGCCAGGCCAGGGCGTTGGCGTACCTCAAAGCTTATGGGCAGATCACACGAAGTGAATACTGCACTCTGACCGGGGTGCAAAAGAGTACAGCCCATCAAGAGCTGCAAAATATGGTTTCCAAGGGAATCGTTGTGCGGCAAGGCAAGGGGCGTGGCACTCGTTACGTGTGGAATCGTCCGGCAGCGGACGATTCACCGGACGATTAAAGGACGATGGGGCGTAACGTGGGGCGCAAACTGGCTGCGTGAATATACCAGGTAACTCGTTGGTAGTGATGACAGCTCGGTTAGAAATGAACTATGACAATGATGACCATGCAAACTGTCTCGCCACAGGCAGCCAAAATGTTCAAAGAAGCCAGGCAGTTGACGACCGTGGAACGGCTGGCACTAGCCAATCTGCTGCTGGAAAGTATCCTGGCCGGCGAACCAGGTGATGAGGCCAACTGGTCAGCGATGAGCCTGGATACATTCCAGAGAGATTGGGACAACGCCGAGGATGTCATGTACGACAACTGGAGGGAGCTTTATGGCGTTCCAGCGCGGTGACGCGGGAGTACCTCAAGCTTCAGGGCCGTTTCGGCCACCTCACCGAGACGGAGAGCTAATGACCGTCATGACTGAACCATCAATTCGACTGAACCCGCACCTCACCACCAGACACATCACTGCCCTAGGACACTATCTCTCAGAGGCGAGGCCCCTAACCGGCAAGCAATGGCGGACTCTGTTCGAAGCCATTGATTTACTGAGCGAGAGCACAGTCCGGTTTCGCGGTCAGGAGTACAAGTTTTCACAGTTCTACATCGAGTTCGTTGACCGAGTCCATGCCGGTCCCTTCCTCAACCAGTTATATCGGATGGGAAACATCCACGCAGAAGGAGAAAGTCTGCGGGCGGCGACGGCGCGCGGCATCGTCCAATGGTTAAAAATCAACGGGTTGGATGCGGCTCGGATCGAGGGAGCAGAATGCCTCCTCACCTTTAGCCTGTATTGGTGGACATCCTTCTGTAAAGGCTACGTGTTCGAACTCATCGTCTTTAGAGATCTGGAAGCGTCCGGGATCCAGTTCATCCCTCATGACCCTCGGTTGGAGGAGGAACGATATGCACCCAACGATTTCTACCTGGGGGAGTTCAGAGGAGATGTGAAATCCTCGATCTACTTTCTTGAAGACCTGGTTGCCCTTCAGCCCACGGTCGACCTGTATATCAGCCGACTATACGACAGCCGCCGTCGCCGATACCAGCGGGTTGTCTTCATGAAGGAGCAAGTCTGGAAGCACATCAACGGCAACACGATCCCGGGAGCCGTCCCACAAGCCCCAGTCCTGTTTCCCCAAGTCATCAGCTTCACCTTTCGAGATCAGGACTGGGTTCTGGCCGAGTATGGAGTGTGGAAAGCCAAGATGCTGCAATTTCAAGCGCGAGCGAGCGGAGGAGAACAATGAGTGATCGCAAGGTATTGGGCGAGCTAACCATTAAAGACTTTGATGAGTTGATCGAGAGTTACATCGAGCATGGCGGGCCGGATGCCGTCTCATTCGCCGCCTTTGGCGAGGTCCTGGCAGACCTGGAGGCAGAATCTGCTCAAGAGACTATTGAGCTCACCGGTATTGTCCGGGGCGATACCATCGTCTTTGATCAGCCGAGAGCCGCCATCACCGTGAAAGACAACGAGATCTTCCTACGCGGCACTAAACTGGTCATCAAGCTCAGAGAAGTCCCGTTGGCAGTGTAGGGCCCTTCGACAAGCTCAGGACATGGCAACTTCCATCACCCACCATCCCCCGCACCGACTGGGTGCTCGCGCGAATCATCCGCATCTCGCGCTTGGCTGTGGAGAGTAGGGTCTTCCCCCTCTACGAGGTGGAGAGCGGGGAGAAGTATGCGATCAACGTCCGGCCCAAGCGGGAGGTGCCGGTGCGGGAGTACCTCAAGCTTCAGGGCCGCTTCAGCCACCTCACCGAGGAGGACATCGAGTTCATCCAGGAGAACGTGGATCGGGAGTGGGAGAGGTTGGTGAGTAGGGCGGGGCAGTACAGTGCGTCCGCTTCTTGACTTTGCACCTGTTTGTGCTACAATCGTGGACGATGATGGGGAGCGGGTGACGATGGTGCAGGTCAAACCGAGGAAGAGCAAGCCGGGGGGGAGTGAAACCTGACGATGTGGCATATCGCGTGAGCGGTCTTCCCGCATGAGGCTGGCTACTGGAGGAGGATGTGTAATGCAAGCAACAAAAGTTGCCCAGCAGATTTACGAAACAGGCGTGAAAAACCTGCCCGTCGTTGAGCGTCTGCGGCTGGACAAACTGGTGCTGGATGACCTGATGAGCAGTCCCACGACGTGGATTGTGGATGAAAGCGACATGTGGAGCGAGGAGGACTATGCTGATCTGATGCGAATGTCGCTGACGTACGCGGCTCAATCGCTGGGGGAGCGGACACAGTGAGCACTCTACAAGCGGGTGACGTCGTGACGATTGATTTCCCTGGCGTGAAGGGCATCAAGCGCCGGCCGGCGATCATGGTCTCCAGTTCCACGTATCACCAACACCGTCCTGACGTAATTGTGGGCATTATGACCTCACAGACAGGAGAACGTGGATCGGGAGTGGGAGAGGTTGGTGGTCAGGGTGGGTCGGTGATTGAGCGATGGTTCTCACCTGGCTGCGTGGGGAGGTCTGGTGGAGATTTGAGCGAAGTGAAGGGTACAGTGCGTCCGCTCTTTGACTTTCCACGCCGCTTATGTTACAATCTTAACAAGGCGTTGTTTTAGGAAGCGGCCGCAAGAGTCCCGATTTCTCCTCACCTCGTCTAACGTTTGACAGTGCCTTCGACGAGAAGATGGAAAATGGGAACAAATGAGCGAAAGAAAGGCGGAGTAGGAATTTATGGAGATGGGACCGAAAGAGAAACCACTGGAGATGCCTGAAGAGCTCAAGAGGATCGGGCTCATCAAGTTTGAGATTCTCGCCTCAGGATTGAAGGTCTCTGATCAGGCATGGCAATTCGTGGTTCGTGCCAAAGGTCCGATCCGAACGCGGTCTGGAGCCTCAGGTGGCCTTGACATTGTTCTCCCTCATCACATCCATGTCAACAGCCCTGTTAGCGAGCGATTCGTTTCCCAATCGCAATTGCTATTAGACGTTGACGACGGGGGTCTCGTGATCAAGCGCGGCCAACAAACACTCTGTGAGGCGAAATTGCAACCCGTTCCCAAATACTACGCCCTTACAACTTCCGACGACGTGCCTATGGTAAAGATAGGACAGCTATGTTCAGGAGATCGGTTCTGCTATGGCATGACCGGGCCCTATTGCTACTTCTGGAAACGCGAACGACGATGCAAGTTTTGCTCAATAGGCCTTAACAAAGACAGAGACGCCAGCCGAAAGACAATTGTTCAGATGCTTGAAGCTTTAGCTGAAGCAGTCAATGATCCTGCCCTGCCGGCCAAACATGTCTTGATTGGCGGTGGGACTCCTGACGGCGAGGACATGGGGGCGGTGCTGGCGTCAGAACTCTGTCGCGCTATCAAGAGGCGTTTTGACATCAGTTGCTATGTTATGATTTGTGCACCTCTTAAGAACGAATACATCGATATGCTCCAAGATGCTGGCGCGGACGAGTTGGGAATGAACATTGAATTCTATAGTGATGCTGCATGGGAGAGGATGATTCCAGGCAAACATCGCTACATTGGCAAAAGAAGGTATCTAGAAGCGTTAGAGTATTCGGTCTCGGTGTTTGGACCAGTCAACACCCGGTCTCTTATGATCGTCGGACTTGAGGCTCCGGAATATACTATCGAAGGAGCAGAGAAACTGGCTTCTATGGGCGTGATGCCAATTCTATCACCGTTTCGTCCTTTGAATGGTACAGATCTTGAGGACCAACGCGGGTTTGATCATCTAACTTATTGGGATATCTACGTCGAGATTCACCAGCGAGCGTCGAGATATGGCATTCCAACCGGGCCAACCTGCATACCCTGCCAGAACAACACGCTGGCATTGCCGCTTCCAGGTGATACTTATCGCTTCTACTAGCCTCTCAAGCCCTTCGGTCGAGCAGTAGGCCACGATGTCCAGACTTTGCTTCCGCGATAACAAAGTTACAGAGATCTGTGATGCAATTTTTCCTTCGAAGAGCTTCTCAAGGCTGAAATTGCTCCACTTCTCTCGCATCTCATGCTCAAGCGAAATGACAGAGGCACCCACTCTGGACGAGACGAGTTCAGTATGCAAGCCAAAGACTAGGAAGAGTTCCATAGCTACGCAACAGTCCATTACGGAACCTAGGCAGCGACGTCTCGCCTTTTGCCCTCAGCAAGTGGTGGGGCTAGTGATTCCTCCTTAAACGATGACTTGACTCAAGGTGATCGGCTCTTTCCCGTATCTTCATTGCGCAAGTTTTTATGAGAGTTCAACTCGTTAATCCTTACCCTGAGAAGTTTTTTCAAAGCCAAACGATGGATTGTTATCCGCCGCTTGGCATTCTATCAATTGCTTCATATCTGGAATCTATGAATGAAAGACTTGAAGTAGAAGTGCTGGATGCTTCTATCATTAGTCAGGAAAAGATTGAATCAGCGATTGATGCCGATGTTGTGGGAATTTCTGCGACTGTTGGTACTTATAAGAATGCCCTAAGGATTGCAGAAAGAGCGAAGAACCGAGGAGCAAGAGTTGTCCTAGGTGGACCATATGCCAGTGTTCTCGCAGATAGGATTTTGTTGAATAGGAAGTACGTTGATTGTATCATAGCTGGGGATGGAGAAGAAGCCTTTTATCGATACATTAGGGATGAGCCTTTATCCGAAATTGAGAACCTGGTTTTTCGGAAAGGGAATCATGTTGTAAGAAATCCTTTGAAGGCATTGGATATAGGGAGACTACCAAAGACAAGGTTTGATTTTGTAGATGTAGGCAAGTATTTTGCCAATTTCAGGAGGAGATTCACATTTCTTGGCGAGAAGTTGGAGCATTCTAAAGAGCTACCCATATACTCTCGAAAAGGTTGTGCATGGAGGTTGACAAGGGGTTGTGTATTTTGCTCGATTTTTGATAGAACATATAGAGTCAAACCACCCGAGCGGGTTTGGGAGGAGATAGAAGAACTGGTCAGAAGATATGGGGTCAATGGGGTTTATGATGTTTCGGATGATTTTCTTTCAAGTCCACATTGGTTGAAGGAATTCGCTGAAGTGAAGAGTAATAAGGATATATACTTGGTACTGATGGGACGGGCTGACCGCCTGACAGAGAGTACCGCAGATCTCCTATCCAAACTGAATTGCGTAAGAATCTTCCTAGGCATAGAATGTGGCGATCAAATGATGCTGAACAACATGAACAAAGGAAGCACTGTTCAGGACAATATCAATGCCGTGAGGCGGCTATCCGAGAGAGGAATAAAGGTTACGGCGGGCGTAGTCTTGGGAGCTCCCGGAGAGAATCGGGAATCGCTAGAGAACACGATGAGGTTCTTCCATAGATTAATCTCGTTTGGCAATCTTGATGTCATTGATCCAAGCGTCTTGATTCCTTTGCCGGGATCGCCAGCTTTCGACAGACTACTATCCGTGCCAGAAATGAGGAAAAAGTATGGAGATAGGGATGTGTTCGATCCAAGGGAACTTCAGAGAGACTGGGTCAGATGCTATTGTGACATTAGTTTCGGAGATTTACTCGAAGCTCTTGATGTGCTTAGAAGCAAAGTAGAACTCAGCCTTTATTGATCTTTGTAGATCGTATTTCACAAGTGTCAAGTGCCTGTGACCTGTCGCTTGGTCGGCTTTCCGAGGGAATCTGACAATTCCTGCACTTGAGGCTGTCACTGTGTATTACTGTGAAGGTTACTTTTACGATGCTACTTCGCAGCTTACGGCGCAAAGTCGGTATCTGGAACGTATGGTGGCAGAAGTAATGGAGCCCACACCTGTTTCAGCCAAATCGCCCAAGCAAGAGCTGTTACCTGATACAGATGCGCCGCACCTGAGCCGCAAGGAGCAAAACCGCTTCTTGAGCCAGGTAAAGCGCGAGCTGATGAAGCGTTGTAGCCCTGTGGATGACATGGCTGGCTACTACACGGTACCCGTTCGCTACGATGGGTTGCCCTACGATCTTCCGTTCGTGTACTTCATCAACCGTGGCTGCACCTACGACCGAGCAGGCGCTTGTATAGAGTGCAATTTCGGTCGCGGCGACCGCATGCCTGACGATCAACTCATTGCTCGCGTTGGCGAGTTGATTACTCAGTTTCAGGGATGGCCGGCCATCTATGTGACACCTTCAGGCTCTATGTTCGATGGTGCCGAGGTGACTGAACGTGTCAGACTGGAGATTTTCCGCCTGGTTCGCACGGCTGGTTTCGAGTTTGTTGCTACAGAGTCCAGACCCGAGTTTCTCACTGAAGAAAACATTCGCAAGGCACGCGACATTCTCGGTGAGGGTGTTGAGTTCGAGATTGGCCTGGGGCTCGAAAGTGTCAATGATTGGGTGCGAAAGAACTGCATTAACAAGATGCTTTCGCTGGACACCTTTGCCAAAGCGGTGGACCTTTGCCATCTGTACGATGTCAAAGTGTACGCTCATGTACTTACCAAGCCGCCATTCTTGAATGAGTTCGAGGCTATTGAAGACGCAATCAAGACAGCCACCTGGGCCTTCGAACACGACGTTGATCGGCTCGGATTCGCTCTGATGAATATCAAAGAGGGAACAGTCACACAATGGCTTGCCGCGCGCGGCAGCTACAAGCCACCTACCTACTGGTCCGTCCTGCAGGTTCTGCTGTCGTTACGATCTGAGTGGTTGAGCCGCGTCGGGCTGTTCGGATTCGACAGTTCGGTGTCAATCGAGCAACCAGCGGGTAACTGTCCCGCATGCACTCCACACATACGATCATTGCTACAAACATTCTGCTACACTAAGGACGCCCAGTTCCTCCACCAAGCGGAGGCATATCCGTGCCGCTGCAAGGCCGCTTGGTTGGAGGACATACGGCGACACCATTTGCCACTGCGTCATCGAGTCGCACGGCATTACGAGGAGCTTGGCCGCGGTATCCTCGGTGACGAGTGGTGGGAGACTCACAGAGACTCGATTCTGGACGAACTCTGGAAGGACTGATGGGGACCTATCTGGTGCCGTCCCCGATGCATACGGCGTGGCAAACGCAATCTCTTGCCGCAGATGCATCTTTGTAGGAGAGAAGTTGATGCTCGAAGGGCAGAGCAAGGAACGTCCTGCTAACATTGTCGGAATATTTAGTATCGGCCCCAACCCGGCAGCTTGCCTGCTTCAGGATGGTCAACTCGTGGCCATGGCCGAGGAGGAACGCTTCCTCCGGCTCAAGGACATCGAACTTGTGCTCCCAGATCATGCGCTCCACTATTGTCTTGGTGAAGGGGGGATCGGGCTGGAGGACGTGGACTGCATCGCCTACGCCTGGGATGCGCGGCTGTACCGCGGGCGGATTGTGGCGACGAATCTCCGCCGTTGGTTGGCGTACAACCGCTGGTCCGACATTGTGGGCACACCGCTGGAGGAGCATCTCTTCAAGGTGTTGATCGCGATTGCGGAAGTTGTCTTCCATCATCCCGCGGTGATCCGCCAGCGACTGCGTATTCGCTGGGGGAACTTGCCTCTGCCTCTGGTTCGCTTTGTCCCGCATCACCTCGCTCACGCGGCGAGCGTTTACTACTGCTCAGGGTTCGAGCAGGCCGCCGTCCTGACGATGGACCGCAATGGGGAGGACAAATGCTCTGTCCTGTGGCATGCTGATGGGCTGAGACTAGAGTCGCTTGAGGAATACAGGTTGCCACACTCGCTTGGCTGGTTCTACGAGGGATTTACCGACTACCTGGGCTTCAGGCCCGAGTATCAGGAGGGCAAGACGATGGGGTTGGCCGCATACGGCCGGCCCGACGACGAGATCTCACGGAAGCTAGAGGTAATCCTGTCCCTGGATGGACGGCGGGCGTACTCACTGAACCCTACTTACTTCTTCTACGGTCGTAACAATGGCAATACGTACGGCGAAAAACTGGTGCGAGCTTTCGGTCCGCCTCGCTGTGGCTCGACCCGAGAGATGGAGCAGCGTTACAAGGACATTGCTTATGGTGTTCAGTCTCAACTTGAGGTAGCCGTGCTCCGACTTGTGCGGCGGGTCACAGAGCGCACGGGTCTCCGTGACCTGTGTATCGCTGGCGGCGTGGGCCTCAACTGCGTGGCAAACGGTAAGGTATCGCGCAGTGGGTTGGTGGACCGGATATACATTTCGCCTGTAAGCAATGATGCCGGATCGGCGCTTGGGGCAGCGATGTGGGTGGCGCAGGAGATGGGCCATGACCCGCGCTTTGAGATGAAGCACCCCTACTGGGGACCAGGTTATTCTGATGATGAGATTTGCTGCACTCTGGACCGTATGGGATTGGCCTACGAGCGGCACGATGCCATCGAGCAGGTTGTGGCACGTGATCTGGCTACGGGGAAAACGGTTGGCTGGTTTCAGGGGCGAATGGAGATCGGCCCGCGTGCGCTAGGGGCACGGTCGCTGCTGGGCGATCCACGCACGACTGAGATGCGTGACCGCCTGAACCGGATCAAAGGGCGAGAGCCTTGGCGGCCCCTAGCCCCGGCGCTCTTAGAAGAGGCTGTTAATGACTATTTTGAGGGCGGGCACCCAGCGCCCTTCATGACATTCGCCTTCCCTGTGCGTGCAGACAAAAGAGCGATCATCCCAGCCGTTGTACACGTAGATGGGACAAGCCGTCCGCAGACTGTGAACCGTGACAGCAGTCCGCGCTACCAGCGCTTGATCCATGCCTTTGAGGAGTTGACGGGTGTCCCAGCCATTATCAATACTTCGTTCAACGTCATGGGAGAACCATTGGTGTGCACCACTACCGACGCGATCAGAACCTTCTACGCAAGTGAGATGGACGAACTAGCGATTGGTTCTGCACTGCTGTATAAGAACGTGAGCACATGCAGGAACGAATAGCAAGACTTGAGAGAACGAAGAAATGTAAGCGAGCGACCAGGTCCTTTTGTCTTTTTTCTCAAGAATACACAGGCAAGAACTCCACAAGATATCCGAACGGAGGGGGCAGGTGAAAGCAACGACCCACATTTTTCTGAGCTATGCGCGACCAGATGAAGGAAAGGCCAAGAATCTTTACCAAGAGCTGTCTGATGCAGGGTTCAAACCTTGGATGGACAAAATAGACATCCTGCCGGGAGAAAGTTGGGAATTCAGAATCGATGAGGCTATCCGGTGCTCGGATGTCTTTCTAGCATGTCTGTCGACAAAGTCGGTCAGTAAGAGAGGTTTCCTTCAAAAGGAGATTAAGAATGCTCTCGATATCTGGCAGGGGATGCTAGATAGCGATATCTATCTGATTCCAGTGCGGCTGGAAGACTGCGAAGTTCCAAAGGCGCTCCGTGATTTGCAATGGGTGGACCTATTTGAGGAGGGCGGCTGGAAACAGTTAGTGCAAGCTGTCCGAGTTGGGATGGAACGTCGAGAGCCAGAAATCGAACCCGTTATTCAGGAATCCTCACCGTCCGAATCTCACCCGGGTGATGAGAAGACATCCCTCAGCACAGAGATGGCCACGCTAGAGAAAGACCATGAACGGGCACAAAGAAAAGACATTGAACAATTACAGAAGGACTATGAACAGCGCCTGAACGAACTAGAGCATGAGCGACTGCAAAGGGGCTATGAGCAGATCCTGAACGAGCTAGCGCGCGCTATTGAGGCTAACCGTTGTGTGCTATTCCTCGGTCCTGCCTGCTCTGAGGCAGCAGCTTTACGTCTTGCGCTTGGGCTGGCCCCGTCAGGAGCCCCAACACAAAGAACACTAGTATGCAAGTTGGCGGAAGAAGTGAAGGATGAGAAATTTCAGAGCCTGATCGAACGTATCTGCGGTGAGTGCCCGGACTGCAGGCACTGCATTCTGCCAGACGTGGCTTCGCAATACGAAGATGTCCATGGTCGAAAGAAGCTGAAGGAATTTGTACTTAACCTGTTGAGAGCAGGCCAGCCTAGTACTCTGTCAACCGTGATTTGATGGGTAAACTTTGTTCACTGGAGTCTGGACAAGCTCGCTTCCTCCTACCACATATAGTAGCAATTGATTGGAATGCACCTGCATATAGTG
>DAOUDK010000087.1:0-2235 GCA_034431315.1 Anaerolineae bacterium | reverse complement strand
TAATCATACTCAACATAATGAAATGCTATGTTCATCCTACCTTTATGAGTTCGTCGCTTGCACCAAGAACAAGGATTATCAACATTGAAACGCCCTGAAGCTATTGTTGTTCGACAGGGTGTGAAATTCACGCAACGGAAACCTTTAATATCAATAATGTCTACCATTTAATACAACAGATGTTTTGAATATAAGAGCTCAACCTGAATCCGTGAAGGCCGAAGCGATTACCCGCTCATCGACCATTTCAGGCATCTCTACCTTAGCCTATTAAACACCTGTCGGCAACTCTTATCAAGTGCCTCCTGAAAAACGCTGGGAATCAGAGCGAAATGATCCTATGCTGGATTATTTCCTCCCCACGGCCAACACTCCTCCCCTCAAGATAGTTGTCCTTACTGACACCCCCTCCCGGCTGGCCTCTTCAAACAGGCTTTGCGGTTTGTCAGCCCTTAGGTCGGCGCGAATCGAAGGTACACCCGCCGCCACGTCTTGAGCCAGGGGCAGTTCCTTCCGAAGGACAGTATCCAACGCCGTGCATGTCTCACCAATCGACATGCCAGATAGATCATATCCTGCATCACACTGCGCACCCGGCGCCGTGAAACCTGCTTCCGAATGGGGGCATCAGCCTCCCGCAGGCTCTCCTGGCCAATCAACTTCAACAGGTTGTAGGCCACCATCCCCAAAAGCAATACCAGTTCGTTGGTCTGGAATTTCCCTGACGGCAATCGTTCCAGATCCAGGTCTGTCTTTAGCTCGCTGTGGAACTGCTCGCTGGTGCCATGGGCTCGGTACAGCTCCACCACTGTCGCCACGTCATCGCTTAGCGACGTCCAATAGGTTTCCACCTCCACCCTGGGAATCAATAGCGCTTGCCCATCAGCCTCCATCGTCCGCAGCGTCACGCGGAACACCATCCTCAGAGGCTCCTCAATTTCTGGTCTTTCTATATACCGCTCCCCAATCCACACCTGCTTGCCCGGCCCTGGCTCCTGCAACTCACCACACTCCCTGGCTATCTCCAGCCACTTCTCAGGCGTCTCCCGACGCAGGTTGCGCTTGATGATATAGTGGGCCTTCTCCTCCCGGCATACCTTGATGTTGTCCAGACTATCATTACCCGAGTCCATGCGCACCAGAAGAGGCGCATCGGTCATAAGTCGGGCATATCTCAGCGTCTGGCGGAGGAACGCTTCCGTCCCTTTCTGGCTATGGTCGCTTCCCGGACGCAATTCCAGATTTGTCAGGTAACCCTCTTCCCCTACATAGGCAAAAATGGGGGCATACCCATCGAATTTCTTATAAGTCCAGCTTATCCCTTCCTTCTTCGTCTTGGAATTGTCAAACGGGCTGACGTCGATGTCCACCGCCACCAGATTGCCATGACAGGGAGTGATCGCCGGGGCAAGCCGTCCTACTACCCCGGCAGACTCCTCAAGAATGATGTCGTTGAAGACACCCTTGGCACTGTCCAATCGTTGCCTGAGGGTCGGGCTGGACGGTACTGAATCCAGGCCCAGGGACTGAATGAAAAAAGGATCATCGCGGAAGGGCTCGATAGCGTCGAAGTCCGGCTTGCCCACGCAGATGAGCCCGATCATGGCTGTAGCCACCTCACCGTGGCTGATCTCCGGAAATGGATGTTCTTGCAGCACTACCACATCTAATCGCTTCCGAATGCTGCTCCTGTCCAGTATCGCCCCTGCCAGGGCGAGGCCCGAATGGCTGGAAAGTTGCTCGTCACCCTGCACGATCTCGAAACGCATCTTCACCTCCTGGGTGAAAGCCCTTAACAGGTTCTCACACCTAGAAGTATAGCATCCCTCAGATACGAACCCCAAGGCAAAACATCTGCTCTATTCACGGATTCAGGTCTTACTCAATCAAGTCAATGTCTAAACCGTAACCTGAACGTACTTTTTGTGACTCATTGCTTCTCCACAGAAAGTTGCCCTTTCCACCATTCAATTGTCTGGCGTAAACCCTCGTCTAAATCATGCTTCGGCGTCCAGCCCACTTCTTCGGACAAACGAGTAATATCAGCAACTATTGTTGGTGGTTCATTTGGCGGAGACGGCAACGCCCCTAACTGGATTAAATCTTCACGGTTCAGTTTTTTGGCGATTTTATTTATTATCTCTCTTAGTTCGACGGCGTGACCTGAAGCAATGTTCACCGGTCCGATGACATCGCTGTCCAGTACGGCTACAAATGCATCGGCAGTATCTTGTA
>DAOUDK010000086.1:0-17752 GCA_034431315.1 Anaerolineae bacterium | reverse complement strand
AAGGCCTCAAAATCTTCAGGCCAGCCTTCCAATTCTTCGGATGTCATTGGCCTTCTCCTCTCCCTCAGAGTCGGAAGTATCTTAGCTCAAAAGCGCCAATGACACAAATGCGGTTGTGTAGTACTAAACGTCCCACCAAAAGCCGGTAGAATGGCCCCCACGGCGATGAGAATGTTGCCAATGGTGCGGTGCAGCAGGATGCGCTTGCGCCAGAAAATCCAGGCCGACCATGCCGCGCCGCCCACCAGCGTCACCGTGCCGTACAGGTTAAAGAAGGGCGTCAGGGTGCGCACGCCGGGGGTAACAATGGCGTGACCGCTCAGCTCGCTGCCGGTGTGGACGCTGGTGGTCATCAGGCTGGGGTCGAGCTGTGCGCCGAAAACGCGGATCAGGCCGTACAGCGAGCCCAGGGCCAGTAGCACCATCAGCCCGTTGGCCCACTTCCGGTTGGCCAGCAAATAGACCGTGCCCTGGCCAAGCCAGGCGGCGACCAGGATGGCCCCGAACAGGTACCACAGGCGGAAAATCAGTGAATCCCAGCCAAAGGCTCCGTAGTATGCCTCGCAGAAGCCGCCGATGCCGTAGAACACCAGGCCGATGCCCCATAGCAGCAGGTGGGTGCCTTTGCGCGCAAGGTAGCGCTTAAATACGAAAAAGGCGAAGACAAAGCTGACAATGCACGAGGTGAAAGGTAGCAGGGTGTTGATTACGCTCATGATAGTTCCTCCTTGGATATGATGACGAAAATTGGACTCGCCGCTTTGCAGCAGGTCAAACTTCGCAAGTGATTATCTTGCGCCTGGAAACAGGCCCAGGGCCACACCGATGATGATGAGCAGCAGGATGATGATGGCTATAGCGATGATCCCCAGGGCGATGGGCACAACTTTTTCATAGAAAGGCGGGTATTGGCGTTTGGGTGGCGTATGGTTATCTTTATCCTTGTCGTACATGGTCTATCACCTTCGTCTGCACCGCACGCTCAGCGTTCCTCATTTAGCTATCGCATGCCTCCTTTCCATCTAGCCAACTGCTTACAACGCTTCGTTGGACTTGACTATCAATCCATGTGTGAACAGATCCACGATGCACTCAGTGACCTTTTCCAAGTCATACTCCACTCCCAGATAAACCTGCGCCCGTACGAAGGAATCAATGGTGCCCATGAGACAGGCAGCCATGGTGTCAACGTCCACCTTCCGGAACTGGCCGGCTGCGATCCCTGCCTGGAGGATCTCTCTGGCCAGTTGGTAGATGGCTTCGATGCCCGAGCTGAGCTGGCGGAGGCTGGCTCCGTGAAGCTGGGTGGAGTTGTTCAGGTGCAGGCCGGGGTTGAGCATATCAGTGGGGTAGTGCGTCAGGTAGGTGCCAACGTAGGCCCGCAGCTTGGCCCAGGGATCGGAGCAAGCCGCGACCTCCTCTCGGAGCCGGGCGTGGAAGCCATCCAGGGTGAGGGTATCCTCCACAACGGCGTCGAAGAGGCCCTCTTTGTTGCCGAAGTGATAGTAAAGCACGGGTGCGGTCACACCTGCCTCTCGACAGATCTCCCGCACCGTAGTGCTGGCGAATCCCTTGCTGGTGAAGAGGTTCCTCGCTGCCCGCAAGATTGCATCCCGGGCTGTGTGCTCCTCCATGAGATAGCCTTTCGAATCAGAATGAGCTTGCCTTTATCTAACGCTTGTTATATTATACACCGCAATCTCGGTGTTGTCAAATCTCGGCTGCTGTCGCCCTGGGCGTGGGGGATGGCGTGGCAGTCACAGCGGGGACCGGGGTCATCGTCACCATAGTCGCCAATGGACTGGGCGTCGGTGTGCTCATAGTAGCAGGAGGCATGGCGGTGCCCGTCGCCGTCGGCAGAGGCAATGTCCCACATAATCAAAAAAGCGTGGGCCTGTGTGCTCCACGCTTTTTTGATGTTGTTGATGAATCTGAATTGGACCCAGAATTCGCAGTTGGTAGAACGCCACGCGTCTACCGAGCTTAACCGGACCTACATGCCGGAGCTGTAGTCTTTGACGACGAGGGGCAGATACAGACGCCAAGCTACAGTCGCTGTAGGTGTAGCCGTTGCTGTCGGCGTGGCCGTCGGCGTGCACGGGCTTTCTAGCTCCCACTTTACGGCGTCAAAGCCGATTTGCCGCCAGGTGTTGAGATCCTCGCCTGTGGCGTCGGTGAGACGGACATGCTCCTCAGCGCTACCACCAAACTTGTAGGTGCCCAGGCTCACCCATTCATCATAGTAAACAATCTGCTTTACCACTACAACTTCGGTGCCGTCCCGGTGGTAGACCTCATACCGAGCGCTCCAGGTGGTGGCGTTCTGGCGAGGCACGAAGACGGAGACTTGATAGAAGCCACATGGCAACAGGCCAGGACGCCACTCAGCCCAGTTGTCAATGGTATTGCCATTCACGTAGGTCCAGAACATGTGATCATTGTAGCCAATGGAGGATTCCCACCAATACTCCGGGGTGCCGTGGCGGATGAACCCATCGTCCAGGTCGTCAACGATGATGGTGCCTGTAGGTGGAGTCCCGGTAGCCGTAGGGGTGGCAGTGGCCGTCGAGGTGGCCGTGCCAGTTGGAGTGGCCGTTGGTGTGCTGGTCGGGGTCGGAGTGGGAGTGGGGGTATGAGTCGGGGTATGAGTCGGGGGCATCGTGCCGGTGGGCGTACTGGTGGGAGTGGGCGTGCGGGTCGGTGTGCGAGTGGGCGTGGCTGTCCAGGTAGAGGTCGGCGTGTGCGTTGGTGTCTTGACCGGGGTAGTTGGAGTGGCTGTAGCCGTGGGCGTGGGTGTTCCCGTAGGCGTTGGTGTGCTGGTGGCTGTCGGCGTGGGTGTCGGCGTCTCCCCAGAAGTACCAACAGCATATTTGAGTTCTCCACTCGCACCGTAACTGATATGGGGGGCGTCGCTTGAGTCCAGCGCCAGGGAGGGAGCGCTCAATCGAGGGTCGGAAACGATGGTTTCACACTGCCAGGCGTCGCCAGTGCCGCAGTTTCCCCCTGATCCCACTCGGACTGCATACTTGAGTTCAGAGAAAACATCATCGTGGTAAGCAACGTGGGGGACATCAGCGCTGTCCAAAGCGATGGAGCCTCTGAACGGCAAAGGTGAAGGGAGCAGCGTTGTATCTATGGTCTCGATGGTCCAGCTCCCGTCACTCTTGGTGGCATACTTCAGGTCTTCCATTTGGGAGGAAAAGATGATGTGAGGACTCGCACTTCCGTCTAACGCTATGGAGCTGTAAGCGCCGTAGAGCCCTCCGTTGATGGCCTCGCAGTCCCAGTTGCTTCCCTCAAAGCAACTCCCTGCTCCCCCTCCTACCCACACCGCATACTTAAGCTCATTGGATAGGCTGAAATAGCTGATATGAGGGACCTCGCTGGTATCTACACCAATCGAAGTCATGGCACCCCCGCCTGGGTCAACGACCTCGGTGGTCCAGGCCCCTCCACTGTTGGTAGCGTATTTGAGGTCATCGTTGGTATCATCAAAGTAGCTGACGTGGGCGTGGCCGCTTCCATCCAGAGCCAGAGAGTTATAGCTACCTACTTCGCCAGTGGAATCCACTGTCTCGCTACTCCAACTCCCGCCGTTCCGGGTAGCATACTTGAGATCTCCACTTGCGCTGTAGCTGATGTGGGGATTGCCACCAGCGTCCAACTCCAGGGAGCTATACCTGCCAGCCTCACCGGTGGTTGCGACCCACCCAACATCCCAACCGCCGCCGTTCCACGCCGCGTATTTCAGATCACTGTGAGTGGCATCATAGTAGCTAATCGAGGGATGGCCGCTACTATCCAACTCTATGGAGCTGAACTGGCCGACATAGGATGGGATAGGCTCAATGGCCCAGCTCTCGGCACTCTTGACAGCGTAGTTGAGGCTGCCTGAGTAAGCCAGGTGAGGGGTATCGCTACCGTCAATGGCCAGCGCAGTTTCCCCTAGTAGCTCGGCGGAGGCGACGGTCTCGCAATCCCAATTCCCACCGACGCCACAGTTGCCTCCCGATGACACCCGGACAGCATAGCACACCTGCTTTGTATCCCAATTCCAATAGCTGATCTGAGGTGTCCCTCCGCTGTCCAGGGCCAGCGAAGTCGCGTAGACAGGATCAAGAGCGGCATCAACGTACTCATAGTCCCAGGCGACGCCATCTTTGTGGGCATACCGAACGCCATCCCCCACGAACCCGATATGGGGAGTGTCGCTGCCGTCCAGGGCAATCGAGGTGAAAGAGCCTCCCGATGTCAGGGTCTCGATTTGCCACCCTGGGGGGCTACTGATCCATCTGGCGTACTTGAGGCGATCGTTGGTAGCGTCGCGGTAGCTGATGTGGGGAAGATCACTGCTGTCGAGGGCCAGCGAGCTATAGCTGCCCACATCATCGGTAGAGTCCACGACCTGGCAATCCCACGTGCCTGTCAGGCTCCAGTTTTCATATCCGCAGTTTCCTCCCGACCCCACTCTCTTGGCATACTTGAGCTCACCAGCTAAAGCGTCGTAATAACTGATATGCGGGTTGTCGGAGCTATCCAAAGCAATGGAGGTATAGGATATTTGGGAGTACTCCACAATCTCCACGCTCCAGATTCCAGACTCGTCTGTGGCATAATAAAGACGCCACGGCTCACTGGCAAAGTAGCTGAAATGCGCAAAGCCACTTGAGTCAATGGCGATCGAGGGATACCAACCTACTCCAGAGTGGATATCGTTGATGAACCAGGTCGAGCCGCTCTGGTAGGCATAATAGAGATCCCCAGAAAAGTAAACGATGTGGGGGTTGGCACTATTATCCAACGCCAGATCCATCCCCCAAAGCGGAGGAACCTCACCTGGGTCCACAGTCTCGGTTGACCAATTGAGATCAGGTTGGGCCACCACCGGGGACACAGGGCCTACCACCAGCCCCATAGCCAAGAGCAACAGCCCCACCGACCCCGTCGCCGCAAGTCTTCTTCGCTTCATTGGGCTCACCCCCTCTCAATGAATAGTGTAGCATAGAGGAGCAGAGAAAGCAAATCGCAATCAGTATGAAAAACCTCTTCTCAAGATACGATGAGAAGAGGTGACAGCTTCCTTCGCCAGCTACCGCAGTAACACATGGACGTCAAGCTCCGAGCCCGTTCAACAACCCATACTCCAAGCTATCGGCCAGGGCCTGCCAACTGGCCTCGATGATGTTAGGTGAAGAGCCCACCGTGCTCCAGGTGCGGCTTCCCCAGGCGGAATCAATGAGGACGCGCACCTGAGCCGCCGTGCCGGCCTCACTGTCCAGGATGCGCACCTTGTAGTCGGTCAGGTCTCGTCCAAGCCCACCAAACGAGATCGGGTGGTGCAGAGATGGAAACCTCGATTTGGATTGTCTTCATGGCTGTTCCTCCCGTCTCAATGTTTTTCTATTTCCCAGCGATTGCGTATGACTTCTTATTTGACCACAAGAGGAAGGTAGATGAAAGCCCCGGGGCAGATTTTTGCGACAAAGGCGTCAGCATCAGGGCCACCGAAAGCGGCCTGGAAGGCGCCCGGCGTTGTGGGGAAGTCGGTCGACTTGGTCCGGCCCGTCACGTAGACGCAGCCCTCGGCGTCCACGGCGATGGGGTTGCCGGCGGGGTCCCCCTTGTCGCCGCCGGTGCGGTCCTTCTCGCTGCCGCCCATGAAGCTGGAGTGGACGATGGCGCAAGCCTCGGTATCCACCTTGGTCACGTAGACCTCGCCGTCCTGGTTCTCGCTGCCGCCGGGGATGGGATGGACGATGGGGAAGTTGGTCGAAGAGGTCCAACCGGTCAGGTAGGCGTTGCCGGCGCCGTCCACGGCGATGCCGGCGCCGTGCTCTACACTACTGCCACCGAGGAAGCTAGAGCAGATGAGGGCGTCGCCGGCGGCGTTCAGCCTCGTCACGAAAGCGTCCACATCGCCGGCCGAGCCGCCCCGGCTCGTCTGGAAGGCGCCCGGCGTCGTAGGGAAGTCGTCAAAATGGGTCTCGCCCGTCACGTAGGCATGGCCGGTGAGGTCCACGGCGATGCCGAAGCCCACGTCACCGCGGCTGCTGCCGAGGTAGGTGGAGTAGACGAGGCCGGAGCCGTCGGCATTCATCTTGGTCACGAAGGCGTCGGTGCTGGCGCCGAGGGTAGTGTCGAAGGCCCCCACGGTCGTGGGGAAGTCGGTCGAACCAGTCCTACCGGTGACGTAGGCGTACCCCCCGAGCACGGCGATGTCGTAGCCGCTGTCTGTCTCGCTGCCGCCGAGGTGGGTAGAGTATTCCAAGGCGGAGCCGGTAGGGTTGAACTTGGTGACGAAGGCAGCGGGGTCGGGCCCACCGCGAGAGGGCTGGAAGGCCCCGGGGGTAACGGGGAAGTCGTCCCCCGGTTTTAGGGTGGAGCCCGTCACGTAGGCGCTGCCGTCGCCGTCCACGGCGATGCCCCAGGTCTGGTCATAGCCTCTACCCCCGAGGAACGTGGAGTAGACCAGGGTGGAGCCGGCGGCGTTCAGCTTAGCCACGAAAGCGTCTGTGCCACCGGCGTGCTCAGTCTGGAAGCTGCCTGGCGTCGTGGGGAAGTCGGTCGATGCCAGGCCCGTCAGGTAGGCGTTGCCGCTGGCGTCCACGTCGATGGCGTAGGCCGCGTCAATACCGTCGCCGCCGAGGTAGGTGGAGTAGATCAGGGTGAAGCTGTCGGCGCTAAACTTCGTCACGAAAGCGTCTATGCTTCCGCCCGCGGTGGGCTGGAAGCTACCCGCGGTCGTGGGGAAGTTGTCCGAGTGGGTCTCGCCCGTGACGTAGGCGTTGCCGGCGCCGTCCACAGCGATGCCGTGGCCATAGTCGCGCTCGCTGCCGCCCAGGTAGCTGGAGTATTCCAACACCGGATCAATAATCAGCGGCCTGCTGGCATCGTAGGCGGCCACCTGAAAGCCAACCCGACCCTCGCCCTGGAGCGCGTAGCCACCGGAGATTTCCTGTCTGGCACCACCCACTTCCTGATAGATGACGGGGGCGCGCTGGATGACCTTGCCACCGGCGATGTGCGCGATGAGGTTGTCCTGATCGTCCAGACTGATCTTGTCCGCGCCCTCAAAGCGGAGCTGGATGGCTTTGGGGTCGGCGCCGGGGGCCACTACCAAGTCGTACTCCAGTTGCCCCTGGTTGCCGTAGTAGACCAGGTCAACGCCGGGGTAGACGTCATGGTACCAAACCCGGGTGTAGGTAGGGATACCGGTGCGCCAGTTTTGCGGGTCGTTGCCGATGAAGTAGTTGACTTTGCCCGGCAGCTCGTCCAGCCCTACTACCTGGGGATCGGGGTTGGCGCCGAGGAGTTGCATGCGCAGCACAGCGTGTGCGTCGGGCTGGCTTAAGGACAGCACTGCCTCTCTGGCGGTGAGAAACAAGGTGTAACCGCTGCCGCGGGACAGGAACTTCGCCTGGCCATCAGTCTGGCCCTGATTGGCCTCAAAGCTCAGGGGCAGCTTGCCGTAGGCTCCCAGCTCCTTCAACTTGCTGGACAGGGCGAGGGCGCTACCGGTGACAGGCGCGGCCAATGACGGCGCCTGGAATCGCACCCCGGTAACGGAAAAGACTATCAAAACGGCCAAGAATAGCTTGGACTTGTGTTCGCATTGCATGGTAATCTCCTTTGGCATCTACTTGTTCGCCCAATTCATGGCCAATCTTCTTGACCACAGAAAAACAACAGCCGAAAGCAGAATCATTGCCAACGCAAAGAAGCCTTCGGTGGCTACTGAGAAACTCTATCGCTTTCTGCCGCACTGGTGCATTCGCGGCGGTTTTCCCTACTTGTCCCAATGATACCACAAAACCCTGATTTTGTCCAGGGTCACCCTCCAGGTAATCAAAAAAGCGTGGGCCTGTCTGCTCCACGCTTTTGAGATACCGATAAATTGCTATGACTTAAGGATGCGGTGTCCTCCGGGCGTGAAGCAGCTTGCCTGATGCCGTGGCATAGGCGTAATAAGTAGGCAAAGTAATCCTCACGCCCCAAAAAACTGACTTTGATAGTCTCGTCCCACGGCTTGCCAGTCATCCCCAGCCCTCTCCCAAATCTGGGGATATGATAGCATAAAGGGAGATGAAAGTCAAGCCTGGCTACACAGTTTTCGGCTTCTATACCTCAGCTATCGCCGCAACACATGGACGTCAAGCTCCGAGCCCGTTCAACAAGCTATACTCCAGGCTATCGGCCAGGGCCTGCCAACTGGCCTCGATGATGTTAGGGGAAGAGCCCACCGTGCTCCAGGTGCGGCTCCCCCAGGCGGAATCAATGAGGACGCGCACCTGGGCCGCCGTGCCGGCCTCGCTGTCCAGGATGCGCACCTTGTAGTCGGTCAGGTGGATCTCGGCCAACTGGGGGTAGAACGGCAGCAGGGCCTTCCGGGCAGCCAGGTCCAGGGCGTTCACCGGCCCGTTGCCCTCAGCGGCGGTGTGCATGACCTCGTCGCCTACCCGCACCTTGATGGTGACCTCAGCCAGCATCCCCCGACCCTGACGGTTCTCCACCAGCACGTGGAAATCAATCAACTCGAAAGGTGGCTTGTACCCCGGCTGAGTCCGGCGGATGAGCAACTCCAACGACCCCTCCGCCCCCTCGAATTGGAACCCCTGCCTCTCCAAATCTTTTATCTGTTGAAGAATCTTACAGGTCTGGTCCGGGCCAAGAGAGGGATTCAGGCCGAGCTCCTCGATCTTGTAGGCGATGTTGCTCTTGCCCGAAAGCTCCGAGACCACCACCCGCTTGTGGTTACCCACCGTGGACGGGTCAATGTGCTGATAGCTCTCTTCGCACTTGAGCAGGGCGTTGACGTGCATGCCGCCCTTGTGGGCAAAGGCGCTGTGGCCCACGTAGGGCAGGTGGGCGTCGTGGGCCAGATTCGCCAGCTCGCTGACGTAGCGAGAGACGCTGGCCAGTTGGCGCAATTGCTCATCGCTGATGCAATCGTGGCCCAGCTTGAGTTTGAGGTTGGGGATGATGGAGCAGAGGTTGGCGTTGCCGCAGCGCTCGCCGTAGCCGTTGATGGTGCCTTGCACGTGGACGACGCCCGCCTGCACAGCGACCACGGAGTTGGCCACGGCCAAATCGCTGTCGTTGTGGGCGTGGATGCCCAAGGGAGCGGACGTGGCCTTCTTCACCTCCTCGATGATGGCCACCAGTTGCGAGGGCAGGGTGCCCCCGTTGGTGTCGCAGAGGACGAGACAGTTGGCCCCGGCCTTTTCTGCTATCTGCAGCGTGCGCAGGGCATAGGCCGCGTCAGCTTTATAGCCATCGAAGAAGTGCTCGGCATCGTAGATGACCTCCCGCCCCCGAGCCTTGAGGTAGCTCACGCTGTCGGCGATCATCACCAGGTTCTCTTCCAGCGTCGTGCCGAGCACCTGGGTCACGTGCAAGTCCCAGCTCTTGCCGAAGACGGCCACCGCGCGGGTTTCCGCCTCCAGCAGGGCCCTGATGTTGGGATCATCCTCGACCCGCGTATCGGCCCGCCGCGTGCTGCCAAAGGCAGTGATGACGGCTTGCTCCAGTTGCATCCCCTTGACCTGGGCGAAGAACTCAGCATCTTTGGGATTGGAGCCGGGCCACCCTCCCTCGACATAATGGATACCGAGCTCGTCCAACTTGCGGACGATCTTCAGCTTATCATTCAGCGAGAGGGAGATTCCCTCCCGCTGGGCCCCATCTCGTAGGGTTGTGTCATAGAGCCGAATATCCAATCTCTAATCTCTAATCTCCCTAAACCGGGGTAAGCCAACCATACCGATCCGCCACCTGGCCCGATGTGATGCCCAGGAACTCGCTCTGGATGCGCTCGGTGACGGGGCCGCGACGGCCAGTGCCGATGGGGATGTGGTCAATGGAGCGGATAGGGGTGATCTCAGCCGCCGTGCCGGTGAAGAAGACCTCATCGGCGATGTAGAGGGCCTCGCGGGGAATCAGCTCCTCCCGCACCTCGTATCCCAGATCGCGGGCCAGGGTGATGGCGCAACCTCGCGTGATCCCGCCCAGGATGGACGAGGCCAGGGGTGGGGTGCGGACGACTTCACTCTCCACCAGAAAGATGTTCTCCCCAGCGCCTTCGCTCACGTGGCCAAACACGTCCAGAGCGATGCCCTCGGTGTAACCGTTCTCCAGGGCCTCCAGGGTGATGAGTTGCGAATTGGTGTAATGCCCTCCCGCCTTGGCTAAAGCCGGGTAGGTGTTGGGAGCCATGCGTGCCCAGGAGGATACGCACACGTCAACTCCTTGTTCCAAAGCTTCCGGCCCCAGGTAGCGGCCCCACTCGAAGGTGATGATGACCACCTCCACCGGGCATTGGCGCGGGTCGAGCCCCAGGCCATCAACCCCACGGAAGACCAGTGGACGGATGTAGCAGGATTGGTGACTGTTCACCTGCACCGTGTCCATGATGGCCTGTCGCATTTGCTCCGGCGAATAGGGCACTTCCATGCGATAGATTCTGGCCGACTTGTACAGGCGGTCAACATGGGCATCCAAGCAGAAGATGGCTGGTCCCTGAGTGGTGCTGTAGCATCGGATGCCCTCGAAGACGTTGGAGCCGTAATGTAGCACGTGGGCTGTGACGTGCACCTGGGCCTCGTCCCAGGGCACGAATTGACCATTGAACCAGATTTTCTCTGATTTGGGAATAGACATGGTGATACTCCTTTACTTCAGATTTGACCAGCAATTAGATCTCCCATCTCCTGGGTGCCGACCTGCTGTTTCCCCTCTTCGGCAATGTCCCTGGTGCGGTAGCCCTGTTTCAGCACGGCAGCCACGGCAGCCTCTACAGCAGCAGCTTCCTTCTCCAACCTCAGTGAGTAACGGAGCAACATGGCGCCGCTGAGGATGGTGGCAATGGGATTGACCACGTTCAGTCCGGTGTATTTGGGCGCGGAACCGTGAATGGGCTCGTACAGGCCGAAGGCGTCGCCCCGCAGCGAGGCCGAGGGCAGCATGCCCATCGAGCCAGCCAGCATGGACGCCTCATCGGTGAGGATATCGCCGAACATGTTGCCTGTGACCATGACGTCGAACACGCTGGGATAGCGTACCAGGCGCATGGCGGCGATGTCCACGTACATGCTCTCGAACTCGACATCGGGATACTCGCTGGCCACCCGCTCAGCCGTCTCGCGCCACAGGCGGGAGCTCTCCAGTACGTTGGCCTTGTCCACCGAAGTCACCTTCTTGCGCCGCTGTCGTGCCAGGTCAAAGGCCAGGCGCACCACCCGCTCGACCTCAGGGACGGAATAGAGCAGAGTATCATAGGCCGCCTCCGCGCTACCGACGGTCTTGCGCCCTCGTTCGCCGAAGTAGATGCCACCCGTGAGCTCGCGCACCACCACCAGATCCACCTCGGCGATGACCTCTGGCTTGATCGTCGAGGCATGGAGCAGTTCCTTGTATAGCTTGACGGGCCGCAGGTTGGCGAAGACTCCTAACCCCTTGCGCAGGGCCAGTAGCCCCTGCTCAGGGCGCACCTTGAGGGTTGGATCGTCGTACTTGGGGTCGCCCACCGCGGCCAGGAGGACGGCGTCGCTGGCCTGGCATAAGGTCAGCACCTCGTCGGGCAAGGGGCAACCAGTCTCATCAATCGCCACCCCGCCAATGAGACCCTCCTCGAACCTGAACGAGTGCCCATGAACTTCGGCCACTCGTTTCAGCACCTTGACTGCCTCGGCGACCACCTCTGGCCCGATGCCGTCGCCCGGCAGAACAGCGATTCTAGCTTGCATAGCTATACCTCCCTGGAAGTTGGAAGTTGGAAGTTGGAAGTCCAACCTCCAACCTCCAATCTCCAACCTCTAACCTCCAACTCGTGTGTATTCGATCAGGCCCCCAGCCTGAATGATGCCCAGCATAAACTCAGGATACGGTTCGGCCTGGAAGGTGTGACCGGTGTCAAGGTTGTGGATTCTCCCTGTTTCCAGCTCCACTTCCAGAGTTTGTCCCGCGTCGGTCCCTTCCACTGCCGCCTGACATTCCAGGATGGGCAGGCCGATGTTGATGGCATTGCGGTAGAAAATACGGGCGAAAGTGTTGGCGATGACGCAGCTCACCCCCGCCCCCTTGATGGCCAGCGGCGCGTGCTCCCGCGACGAGCCGCAGCCAAAGTTTGTAGTAGCCACGATGATGTCGCTTGGCTGCACTTTCTGAACGAACTCTGGGTCAATGTCTTCCATACAGTGCCCAGCCAGCTCTTCCGGGGTCGAAAGGTTAAGATAGCGAGCGGGAATGATCGCGTCCGTGTCCACGTTTGCCCCATACTTCCAAACTTTGCCGGTTAGTTTCATGGGGGTTCTCCTCAGTTAGAAGTTTGAGCTTTGGACTTTGAACTTTGAACTTCATTCGGGCCGCCGATCCGCCCCAGCACTGCCGATGCCGCCGCCACCGCCGGGTTGGCCAAGTATACCTCGCTCTCCGGATGACCCATGCGGCCCACGAAGTTGCGGTTGGTGGTCGCGACACACCGCTCGCCGGCGGCCAGCACCCCCGTATGTCCGCCCAGGCAGGGGCCGCAGGTTGGCGTGCTCACCGCTGCTCCCGCCTCGACGAAGGTCTCGACCAGACCCTGACGCAGGGCCTCCAGGTAGATGGCCTGGGTGCCGGGGATGACGATGCAGCGGACGTAGGGGTGCACTTTCCGCCCACTCAGCACCTGGGCAGCGACTTGCAGGTCCTCCAGCCTCCCGTTGGTGCAAGAGCCGATGACCGCCTGGTCAATCGGCACCTCGCCTACCTCGCTCAAAGGCCGAACGTTGCTGGGCAGGTGGGGGAAGGCTACTTGAGGTTCCAGTTTGGAGACGTCTATCTCGATCACCTGGGCGTAGCGCCCCCCCTCTTTCCCCCCCAAGGCGGTGTCCTGAGCTTGTCGAAGGGTTGGGGGGGATGAAGGGGGGGCATCGCTTTCGTAAACGGTGTAGGGCCGCCGGGCCCGGGGCTCGACGTAGGCGCGGGTTTTCTCGTCGAAGGCGAACAGCCCGGCCTTGGCTCCAGCCTCAACGGCCATGTTGGCCATGGTGAAGCGGCCAGCCATAGAAAGGTCATCCACGGTCTCGCCGCTGAACTCCATGGCCTGGTAGCGAGCGCCATCCACGCCGACAAGCCCGATGGTGTGAAGGATGAGGTCTTTGCCGCCCACCCACTCCGGTAGCCGACCGTAGTAAACAAATTTGATGGTCTCAGGCACTTTCATCCAGATCTTGCCGGTAGCCATGACCACAGCGATGTCAGTTGATCCCATCCCGGTGGCGAAAGCCCCCAACGCGCCGTAGGTGCAGGTGTGGGAATCCGCTCCGACGACCACATCGCCGGGCAGCACCAGGCCCTGCTCTGGCAGCAGTACGTGTTCGATGCCCACCCGGCCCACTTCAAAGTAGTGGGTCAGGTTCTGACGCCGGGCGAAATCGCGCACGATCTTGCATTGTTCGGCCGATTTGATGTCCCTGTTGGGGGTGAAGTGATCGGGCACCATGATCACCTTGTCCCGATCAAAGACCTGCTCCACGCCGATGCGCTCGAATTCCCGAATGGCGATGGGGGCAGTGATGTCGTTAGCCAGCACCACGTCCACTTTGACATCAACAAACTGTCCCGGCTCTACGACCTCGACGCCTGAGTGGGCCGCCAGAATTTTCTCAGCCATTGTCATGTCCATGATAGTCTGTGTTCCTCCAACTTCCTCTACCTGAGCGCCCTGAGCCTGTCGAAGGGTGTGCTCTTGCAAACCCGCATCCTTCGACAAGCTCAGGATGCTTGTCATAAAACTCGATGTGAGTAATGCATTGGGATGATTTCCCGCTCACTCACTCGTCGCCGCGGGATAAGATCCCAAGATTTTGACGAAAGACGCTTTACGCAGCAAGCCAAGCAGGGCTTTTTCACACTCTGGGTCCTGCCAGTGTCCCTCGAAGTCCAGATAAAAGACGTAGTGCCAGGGTTTATTGCGTCGGGGGCGCGATTCCAGTTTGGTCAGATTGATACCTTGCTGAGCGAACTCACCCAGGCAATCGTGAAGGGCGCCGGGAACGTGCCGAGATGAGAAGACCAATGAGGTCTTGTTTCGTTCCCCTTTGGGTGGATCGTCATGGCTCAGGATGAAGAATCGAGTGTAATTGGACTGGTAGTCCTCAATGTTGGCGGCCAGAATCTCTAAGCCATAAACCTGAGCGGCCAATTCGCTGGCGATGGCAGCCACGTCTTCCTCTGGGACGGCGGCCAGTTCTTTGGCACTGCCGGCCGTATCGTAAGTTGGCACAGCCTCCATCCCCCGATCGAGCAAGAACCGCTCACACTGGGCCAGGGCCTGGGGATGGGAGCGGACTTGCCGAATGTTCTCCAGTTTGGCACCTGGATTGGCCAGCAGGCAATGGCGCACCCGCAACAGCACCTCACCCCAAATTTTGAGGTCATAGTCCAACAGCAGATCGTAGGCTTTATTTATGGACCCAGCCATGGAGTTCTCTATGGGCAGAATCCCGTAGTCAGCCTTCCCTTCCTCCACGGCGCGGAAGATGTCTTCAAACGCTCGGCAAGGTAAAGTGCCCACGTCCGCCCCAAAGAACTGGCGGGCGGCCTCCTGCGAATAAGCCCCGTTTTCCCCCTGGAAAGCTACTGTTGTCATCCCCGCCTCCTTGTTCTCACGCTCTACCTTTGCAACGTTACTTTGTCTGAAACTGGGCCAAAATCCGACCCAGGGGCTATTAAGGGGCGTCCTCGCCCTGCTTTGTGCGGCCCGGACCCGCCAAGCCGGGGCGCGGACGCCCCTCTGTAGCAGGTGGAAGAGGAAAGTCACGTTGTAGTACTACCGCGTGGACTTGTTGACTCGTTACCTGTTAACCCATTGACGCATTACCCCCCAAGTTCAGCCTCGCGTCGAGCGGCCAGCAACCGATTGAGCGCGAACATGTAGGCTTTGGCGCTGGCCACCACGATGTCGTTGTCGGCACCGCGACCGCTGAAAACCCGCCGCTCCACGCCGTTCTCGCTGACCGGATCGTCGGCCTCGATGCGAATGGTCACCCGGCCCACGGCATCAATGCCTTCGGTAACGGCCTGGATGGAGAACTCAATGAGCTCGTTCGGCTCGCCGATGACGCGATTGATGGCCCGGTAGACGGCGTCCACCGGCCCGCTGCCGTGGTCGGCGTCGCAAAAGATCTGGTCGTTTGGCCCTCGGATGCGAACGGTGGCGGTGGGGATGCTGTGGTCGCCGCAGGACACCTGCACGTGTTCCAGGTGATAGGTCTCTTCAAAGAACACTTGCACCTCGTCGGCCACGATGGCTTCCAGGTCGCGGGTGTCCACCGTCTTTTTCTTGTCGGCCACCTCCAGGAAGCGGTGGTACACTTTCTCGAACTGGGCCTCGTCGTCCAGGCTGTAACCCAGTTGCTCCAGGCGATGGCGCAGGCCGTGTCGCCCTGAGCGGGCGGAGAGGATGATGTCCGAATCGGGCACGCCGACGTCGCGCGGGTTGATGATCTCGTAGGTGGTGCGTTCTTTGAGCACCCCGTCCTGGTGGATGCCGGACGAGTGGGCGAAAGCGTTGGCTCCCACGATGGCCTTGTTGGGCTGCACCACGATGCTGGTCAGATCGCTTACCAGCCGGCTGGCGGGATAGAGCAGGCGGGTGTTGATGCCGGTGGTCACGCCGAAGACGTCACGGCGGGTGCGCAGGGCCATCACCACTTCCTCTAGCGAGGTGTTGCCAGCTCGCTCGCCGATGCCGTTGATAGTGCATTCTACCTGGCGAGCGCCGTTGGCAATGCCCGTCAGCGAGTTGGCCGTGGCCATCCCCAGATCGTTGTGGCAGTGCACGGAGATGGTTGCCTGGTGGATATTGGGCACGTTCTCCGTGATGCCCCGGATCAGCGCGCCCCACTCCTGGGGAGTTGTGTAGCCCGTGGTGTCGGGGATGTTGACCACCGTTGCCCCAGCCTCAATCACCGCTTCTAGCACGCGGTAGAGGTACTCAGGGTCGGCCCGGCCAGCGTCTTCGGTATAATACTGCACGTCCTCGACGAAGCGTTTGGCGTGCTTGACCGCCTCCACGCCCTGCTCCAGCGCCTTCTGGCGCGTGGTGCGCAGCTTGTACTCGATGTGGACGTCGGACACGCCCAGGCCGGTGTGGATGCGAGGTCGCGCCGCCCCCTGCAACGCTTCGGCGGCCACGTCAATGTCCTTCTGGTTGGCCCGGGTCAGGCCGCAGATGACGCAGTGGCGAATTTCTCTGGAGATGCGCTGTACGGCCCTGAAGTCGCCCGGCGAGGAGATGGGAAAGCCAGCCTCGATGATGTCCACGCCCATCTGTTCCAGCAGGTGAGCGATTTCAACCTTCTCATCTACGTTGAGGGCCGCACCGGGTGATTGCTCTCCATCGCGCAGGGTAGTGTCGAAAATCATGACGGTATCTTGAGTACTAACCCCACTCTCGTCCATGAGATCCTCCTTTTTTGAACTTTGAGCTTTGAGCTTTGAACTTCATTTCCCCCAATTCTCTGGCCGAAGGGCGCGAACGGCAGCGCCCGCTCGCCACATCTCCGATTCCCGCATCTCACGCAGTTCCGCGTCCAACTTCTCTTTGTAGTCGGGCGCACTGTTGGCTGCGAGGACGATCCGCGTTTGTTCACCGGCGACAACACTGGCGTACAGTTCCTCGAACACCGGCATGACTGCCTCTCGGAACCTGTGGCGCCAGTCGAGTGCGCCGCGCCGCGCCGTGGCGCTGCAATTCTCGTACATCCAATCCATGCCATTCTGGTCAACCAGCCGGATCAGGCTCTGGGTCAGTTCCTCGACGGTCTCGTTGAACGCCTCGCTTGGGCTATGCCCGTTCTTGCGGAGGGTGGCATACTGAGCTTCCATGATGCCGGCGAGTGCGCCCATCAACACCCCTCTTTCCCCCGTGAGGTCGCTGTGTACTTCTTTCTCAAAGGTGGTGGGGAAAAGGTAGCCCGAACCAATGGCGATGCCGAGGGCCAGGGTTCGCTCCAGGGCGCGGCCCGTGTAGTCCTGATGCACAGCGTAACTGCTGTTGATGCCGCTGCCGGCCAGAAAATTGGCCCGCACGCTGACCCCCGACCCCTTGGGCGCCACCATGATGACGTCCACAAACTCAGGGGGAACGACGCCTGTCTGATCGCCGTACACTATCGAGAACCCGTGAGAGAAGTACAGCGCATCGCCCTCTTTCAGGTGGGGCTTTATCTGGGGCCAGGTCATCATCTGAGCAGCATCAGAGACCAGGTACTGAACAATGGTGCCTCTTTCCGCGGCTTCTTCGAGAGAGAAGAGCGTCTTGCCGGGTTCCCAGCCGTCGCGCAGGGCCTTTTCCCAGTAAGCCGTGTCACCGGGCCATTGCCCTACGATGACGTTGATGCCGTTCTCTTTCATGTTAAGAGCTTGGGCCGGCCCCTGCACCCCATAACCCAGGACGGCGACAACCTCATCGCTCAGAACTTCACGAGCTTTTTCCAGTGGAAACTCGTCTCTCATGACGACCTCTTCCACCGTCCCTCCAAAATCAATCTTGGCCATTTGTATCCTCCTTGTCTGGAAGTTGGAAGTTGGAAGTTGGAAATTGGAAATTGGAAGTTGGAAGTTGGATATTAGATCATTAGGCTTTCCATTACTTTCGGTTCGCTTAAAAATTTGACCAAATCCAAGATTGGGAAGTATAATCATGGTGGTAACCGCCGCATGACAATGTGGCATAACATCTTGATTTTGAAGGATAGCCATGACACCA
>DAOUDK010000085.1:0-97369 GCA_034431315.1 Anaerolineae bacterium | reverse complement strand
ATACATCTGTTGACTGTCGCCCATCAACTCCTCCCCAAAGATGGCTTTCTCACAAGTATGCCACATAGGGGACTTATTGGCAAGTCGATGAAATGTTAAATTTGTCAGTCAATCAGGGGCGATCCTCTGAAACCATCCCTTCCCCCGCTCGTTCCGGTCTGTAGACAGCCCAATTATAACATAAAATAGCCCTCATAGCAAAACTCAAAGTTTCACACTTTTTAGGTGGTGGCGGAAAGAGAACCACGGATAGAAGAAATACACGATCGTGTATTTCTTCTATCCGTGGTTCTCTCTCACACGAGATTTCACAATTCTCAAGTGCGCTGAGTACAGATAAACCAAAAGGCGACGGGCTTCTTCCATCGAAACCCGTCGCCTTCGTTCTTCTCTTTTCTTTTCTTCCTATCTTCCTATCAACCGACCCGCCGCTTCGTCCAGAAAAGACTACCTGCAGCCATCGTCAAACCTGCCAACCCTAGCCACAGTGGGCTGACCGAGCCGCCTGCGCTTGGTTTGGCGGCGAAGGAGGAGAGAGTGACGGCAGTCGGGCCACCCGTGTACTCGAGGCCGGCGTCCCACGTCAGGTCAGTCTCACCCGAAATAAGGGTGGTGACAGCGGTCTTTCCGGTAGTGGGGTCGGCATCACTGTCAGCGGCGTCACTGCCCTGGTCCTGATCGGTGAAGTCATAGTCGGTTGGCTCCACAAACTCGACGTAGTAGTCTCCGGGCGTCAGGTTGGTGAAGCTGTAGAAGCCGCCGCCACTGGTGGTGGTGGTGCCCTTCGGGTTGTGTGAGCTGTCGTACAGCTTGACGGTCACCCCGTCCAGGCCGCTCTCTCCAGCGTCCTGGATGCCATCGCCGTCGTCGTCAACCCATACGTAGTCGCCGATGGAAGACGTGGTGGTCGCGGTCACCGTAGCGGTGAGCGTCGCATCTGTCCAGGTGTAGCCCCACCAGCTATAGGAGAACGAACTCACAGCGCTCAGAACCTGCACCTGTTCACCGATCACGCCGTTGTATTCGAGCGAATCGGAGAACGTCGGACTTTCGGAGTGGGGACCCAGGTGTCTCCATGAGTGGTAGGCGGCGAACTGAGACTGCCCAGGGTTAGGATTGTTGGCTGGGTCAACCACGACGGGGTCGTAATCGGTCAGCCCTGTCCCCAGGGCGTAGCCGACGTCCAGGAAGTAGTCGTCATAGATATCGCTCGCCCAAAGGTATTCAGAAGAAAAGTCGACGTCCAGGGTGACCGTCATCGGGTCGCCGTAGGAGTGACCGCCGGTGGGGGCGGTGTCGTAGGTGATCAACAGGTACGAGACCGAATATCCCCAGCCCTCGGGGCCGTACGCGCCGCCGCCCGGATCCTGGGTGGCCTGATTGTTGACGAAAAGCTTGAAGGTGTCGCTGTCGTCGAAAGTTGACCATCCGCTGGCGTCGGTCATCTCTGAGCTGGCGGTGGCGAATGAACTGAAGCCGGCCAGCGTCCAACCGTCGAAGGGGGCGACATTGGGGTCGAAGGGGTCGTCCTCAGCCGAGGCGCTCGGACTCACCAGCGGATCCGTCAGCACGTTCCATTCGTCATCGTCGTAAACGCCATCGCCCAGGTAGCCGCCCGCGCCGTCGCTCTGGATGCTATCCGCGAGCGCATATAGCCGCGAAACGTTCACCGGCGTAAGGGTAACTCCAGCCCCATCGGCTGCCACCCCCACTGCCGGCATACCGATCAGCACCGCCGAGAGCACAATAGCCAAAATCAGTGGCCTTTTTATCACATTCATGTCCTTTCGTCTCATAAAAACCCTTTCTCTTCCTGTGTTTTTACTTGCTGTAGATTGTGTTGACAACCTCCTGGCAATCCTTGTGAGCATTCCCTTTCTCCATGTTGCTAATAATACTATACCACAGCAAGGTTAATACCAGGTAACAAACAGGTCGAAATCTGGTTACAAACAAAGGCGACGGGCTTCGTTCAAAGCCCGTCGCCTTCTTCTTATCAACTTATCAACTAACTTATCAACCGTCAGTCACGCCGCTTCACCCAGAAGAGGCTACCTGCAGCCAGCACTGTCCCTGCTAACCCTGGCCACAGCGGGTTGACCGAGCCGCCTGTGTTTGAGTTGGCGGCGAAGGAGGAGATGGTAACGACGGTGGGGGGCGCACCGGGCTCGTAGCCGAAGTCTATTGAGAAGTCATCGGTGCCAGTAGTATAACTGACCATCCGTGGGTTGCTGCTCCCCGTGGTCAAATCCCAACCATATGGCTGGTAAGGCAGAGTGCTCTCGTCCACGCACACCCAGTACGTGTCTGTCCCAAGCCCAAGCGAGCCCATGTCAAAGCCATAGATGCCGTCGGGCCAGCCAACAGGCGTCTGGGATGTCCCGGATATGGTGGTTGTCTTCGCCAGAGGGCTACCTGAACCACATGATGTTCCGGGGTTAGAGTTGTAGAGATAGACATCAACGTCGTTGAAGCCTGGCTCTGGCTCGCCGGCAGGAAAGGGCGGAGATGGTTTAGTGCCCTGAACGCCTTCCCCACTTACATCATACCACACTCGATCGCCGATATCGCAAAGATGCAGGCCTGCGTCCCAAGTCAGGTCAATTTCCTCCGATCCAAGGGTGATAGTAGCAGTCTTTCTAGTGATGGGGTCGGCGTCGCTGTCAAGGGTGTCGTCACTCCCCTGGTCTTGAAGGGTGAAGTCATAGCCAGCCGGCTGCTCAAACTCGACGTAGTAGCTTCCGGCTGGCAGGTTGGTGAAGATGTAGTAGCCAGACGGAGCGGTCTGGGTGGTACGGATGAGCGTATTGGTGCTGTCATACAGATTGACGGTAACGTCAGCGATGCCCGTCTCGTCTGCATCTTGCACGCCGTCCACATCTACGTCCCACCACACGTAGTCGCCGATACTGCCGGGCAGGGGGCAGAGCTTCCCGCCATTCTTGCTGTAGCCCTCCACCACCTCGAAGTCGCCCTTGACCAGCCCAGGACCAATGGGCTTCGAACAACTGGTGTGAATCTCGGCGTTGAGCTGGCCATTCACCCACACGCTGATCTCCGAGCCCATGGTGCCGTCATCCTTTATCCCATCGAAGGTGAACTCGTAGCCCTGCGAGACGTTGCTGGCCTCATGTAGCAGTTTGTCTGCCTCTTGTTTGTCGCCCTCATACACCTGGATCAAGACGTCGTCCTCAGTGCCGTTGTAGCGCAGGGTAAGCCGGGTCACCTTGCCGTCGCACTCACCACAGTCGGCCAGGGCAAGCTGGGGCACGCCAGCCCTGCACTCCGGGCAGTCGCCGCCATCGGCGAAGACGGGCTGCGCAAAGACCGCCGTCAACATCAACACTGTCAACCCCAGGGCCAGGGCGGTCATGACCACCATTAGTGAACGAAAACCTCTAAGTTTCCTCATTTCATTTCCTCCTTTGCTGTGCATTCTGCTTGCGATAAACGTCCAAAGCTTCATAGCCTATTATCCTCCTTACCTTTGCGTACCCTCAATCTGATTTCTGTGTTGCTGACCATATTATACCATGCTAAGGTTAATACCAGGTAACAAACAAGTTAAAAAGCGGTTACAGTTCACCCGAAACCAAAAAAGCTGCCGAACGACAATCCTTCGGCAGCCTGGCTGTCTGCAGCTCCATTGGCAGACCCGTGGCTTTGCGTCCCCACCTCACGATGGGTTCGCCTTTTCGAGATACTCTAGCCCAAATTATTTGGCTAGACTGTAACACATTTCTCACGACTTGTCAAGCGTACATAACCAGTATTAATAGCCTAGAAGCACGCTGCAATTACTTGGACGAGCCAGGAACACGGCCCAATCCCCTTACTCCAGCCACTCTCGCTTGATTCTCCGCACATCCTCAATTCCAAAGGGTTTGGACACCCAAGCCAGTGCTCCGCTTTCAAGAGCCCGATGAACGCTTTCGTCGTTTGGGCTGGCAGTGGTGATGACTATCCTCTGCTTGAGCTTTTCGGCGATGATTCGCTCGGTAGCTTCATCGGCCTCACACCCTGGAATTCTGCTGTCCATGAAAATCAGGTCGTAGTCACCAGCCAGAGCCTTCTCGACGCCGCCTGGCCCATCCTCAGCCGTGTCAACCACACAACCCTCTGCCTCCAACAACCCAGCCAACAGGTCTCTGACGGAAGCGTCGTCATCTATGACCAAGACCCTCTTCCTCTTGGCACCCAGAATCTTCCAAACCTCAGCCACCAACTGGCGGGGGCTGAAGGGCTTGGTCATAAACTCCACCGCGCCCAGCTCAAGACTCCTGGCACGATTCGACTCGTACCCGTAGGCCGTCAGGACGATGACGGGGACGGCGTTGGCCCTACCGTTGTTCCTTATCTCCTCCAGAAACCCGAACCCGTCCATCCTGGGCATGGTCAAGTCCAAGATGATCAAATCGGGCTTCTCGGCCTTGACCTTCTCCAGGGCATCTACCCCGTCCTCGGCCAGCAACACCTGATAGCCCTCTCTCTCCAACCGGTACTTGAGCACCAATCGGATGTTCAGATCGTCGTCTACTACCATAACCTTATCTGCTGCCATTTGCTTGCCCCTGATCTGGTCTGGTTTTACTGGTTATACTATACCACAGCAAGGTTAATACCAGGTAACAGACGGGTTAACATCTGGTTACAGACGCGAAGGAAATAAAAACAGGGGTCTGAAAGGCTCATGCTGTCCTTTCAGACCCCTGTTGATCCAGGTGACCCGCTATTTTTTTATCTTCAACTCACACTTCCATGCCTCTCACGGTTCAAACTGTCTCCTCGCTAGCAGGTATCCCCCCAATGCGCCGTCACCAGCATGATGTCCACGATGTCTATGTCGCCGTCCTGGTCGAGGTCGTAGCGGTCATCGTAGCAATCGTCCCCGCTCTGGCAATGCCAGCGGCTAGCGACGAGCATGACGTCCGCGATATCCACGTCGCAGTCGCAGTCGAGGTCGCCAAAGAGGGCGTATCCTTCGTACGCGCCGATGTCACAACCTCCTTCTGCGGGGCATGGCCGATTGTAGCCGCGCTGGTCGGTGGTGTAGGTGGTGCCGCAGCCGTTGGTCTCGTAGGGAATGTGGTTAATGGCTGGGCTGCCGAGCAGCAGGGCGTGGGTCCAGGTGGGGCCGCCGTTGTCTTGCAAGGAGCCGAGGTTGGCAGCAGCGCCCTGCAGGTCGCCAGTCCCGGTGAAGCCACACTCCGTGCCGCTTTCCAGGTTGTAACCCTGGGAGGTCTTCGCACTATCGCAATTGTCGGGGCTGTTGCCAGTAATGATGGTGTTTTTGATATTGACCGTGCCGCCGTAGATGCCGCCGCCGCTGCTGGAGGCTGTGTTGCTGTAGACGGTGCTGTTGTTGACGTTCAGCGTGCCGCTGTTGCAGACGCCGCCGCCGAAATCGCCCGCGTTCCCGGAAAGGGTACTGTTGCTGATGTCTACTGTACCACTGTTGTTCATGACTCCGCCGCCGGAGGAGGCCGTGTTGCCGGAGAGGGTGCTGTGGCTGATGTTCAGCGCGCCTCTGTTGTAGATGCCGCCGCCGGCGTCGCTGCCGTCGCCGTTGGCGATGGTGATATCGGTCAGCGTCAGGTCGCCGCCGCCGGCCACGTGGAAGATGCGGAATGCGTCGCCGCTGCTGCGCTTGATGGTGGCGCCGTGGCCATTGATGGTGATCTGGCTGGCGACGGAGGGCAAGCCGTTGGGGCCGTCGGCAGTGTTGTTCGTGGTAGTGAGGGCGTAGGTGCAGTCGGCCGCCAGGTGAATGGTGTCAGGCGCCGGGTTGCCGTTGGCGTCGGTGATGGCGTTGATGAGTTCGTTGACGTCGCAGGTGATGATGATAGGCGCGTTGATGGGCGTCGCCGTGGGCGTGGGTGTGCTGGTCGGCGTCGGCGTGACCGTCGGCGTGCTGGTCGGAGTTGGGGTAGATGTGGGAAGGCCGGTGGGCGTCGCGGTGGGCGTCGCTGTTGGCGTCGGGGTATCAGGTGGCGTGGAGTCGCGCTCAAATGAACCGATGTCGCAACTTCCCCCTGGGGGGTATGGCCGATCAGCGCCGCGCTGGTCGGTGGTGACCGGGTTGTCAGCGATGTCCGTGCAGCTTCCGGCGTCAGTGGCATCGCTGGGGTCGCCCAGGGCGTGGGTGAAGGTGGGGCCGCCATTGTCTTGCAGTGGGCCGAGGTTGGCGGTAGCGCCCTGCAGGTCGCCAGTCCCGGTGAAACCGCAGTCCGTGCCGCTTTCCAGATTGTAACCCTGGGAGGTCTTCGCACTATCGCAATTGTCGGGGGTGTTGCCAGCAAGGATGCTGTTTTTGATATTGGCCGTGCCGCCGTAGATGCCGCCGCCGCTGGTGGCGGTGTTACCAGAGAAGGTGCTGTGGCTGACGTTCAGCGTGCCGCTGTTGCAGACGCCGCCGCCGAAATCGCCCGCGTTCCCGGAAAGGGTACTGTTGCTGATGTCTACTGTACCACTGTTGTTCATGATGCCGCCGCCGGAGGAGGCCGTGTTGCCGGAGAGAGTGCTGTGGCTGATGTTCAACGCGCCTCTGTTGTAGATGCCGCCGCCGGCGTCGCTGCCGTCGCCGTTGGCGATGGTGATGTCGGTCAGCGTCAGGTTGCCGCTGCCGGCCACGTGGAAGATGCGGAACTGCGGCGTACCGCCCTCGCTGCTGCGCTCGATGGTGGCGCCGTTGCCGTTGCCATTGATGGTGATCTGGCTGGTGATGGAGGGCAGGCCGTTGTCGCCGTTGGCAGAGAACGGGCCGTCCGTGAGCGTGTAAGTGCAGCCGGTCGCCAGGTTGAGGGTATCGGCCCCCCCGCTGCCATTGGCGGTGTTGATGGCGTTGATGAGGTCGGTGACGTCGCAGGCGACGACGATGGGCGTGTTGGTGGGCGTCGGTGTGGGCGTCGGTGTGTTGGTAGGCGTCTCGGTGGCCGTTGGGGTGATGGTGGGCGTGTCAGTGGCCGTGGGTGTGCTGGTCACTGTCGGCGTGTCGGTGGGCGTCGGGGTGATGGTGGGCGTGTCCGTTGGTGTCGGTGTGTTGGTAGGCGTGTCGGTGGGCGTTGAGGTACTGGTAGGCATGTCCGTTGGTGTCGGTGTGTTGGTGGGCGTGTTGGTGGGCGTTGGGGTAATGGTCGGCGTGTCGGTGGGCGTTGGGGTGATGGTCGGCGTGTCGGTGGGCGTTGGGGTGTCGGTGGGCGTGTCGGTGGGCGTTGGCGTTGGTGTAGTCATAGAGCCATATTCAAACGCGCCGATGTCACAACTTGCACCCGCGGGGCGGGTGCGGCCGCGCTGGTCGGTGCTGATGGGGGCCACAGCATTGTAAGGAGAAGGGGCTGTGCTGGTGCTGATGATGGTACAGTCGGTGACGGCATCCCTGGCGTTGCTGTCCGCTTGCAGGGCGTGGGTGAAGGTGGGGCCGCCATTGTCCTGCAAGTTGGCGTCGAAGCTGGTGACGGCGGCCGTGCTGATACCACTGCAGGCGCCGCTTGCATGATCATCTATCAGGTTGCTGCTGGCACTACCGCTAAACGCACCGTCGCCAGCACAATCCCAATTCGTGCTATTGGTGATGATCGAGTTCTGCATGTTCACCGTGCTAGCGGTGTTGTTGTAGATGCCGCCGCCACTAGTGGTGGCTGTGTTGCCGGAGAAGGTGCTGTTGCTGATGTTCACCATGCCAGTGTTGTTGAAGATGCCGCCGCCGTCGGGGGCTTCGTTACCAGAGAGAGTGCTATTGCTGATGTTCACCGTGCTGATGTCCACTATGACAGAGATGTTGTAGATGCCGCCGCCGATAGCGGTAGCTGCGTTGCCGGAGAGAGTACTGCTGCTGATATTCATCGTGCCGTCGTTGTAGACTCCGCCGCCGGCCATGGCCGTGTTATTGGAGAGAGTGCTGTTGCTGATGCTCACCGTGCCGTCGTTGTAGACTCCGCCGCCGCCCAAGGCCGTGTTATTGGAGAGGGTGCTGTTGCTGATGTCCGCCACACCTCCGTTGCCGATGCCACCACCCCAGCTGGCTTCGTTACCGGAGAGGGTGCTGTTTCTAATGTCCACCGTGCCTTTGTTGTAGATGCCACCGCCGTCGTTGTTGCCGGGGTCACCATTGGCAATGGTGATGTTGTCCAGCGTCAGGTCGCCGCCGCTGGCCACGTGGAAGATGCGGAAGTCGTCACCACTGCTGCGCTCGATCGTAATAGCGCCGGTGCTGTTGATGGTGATCTGACTGATGATGGAAGGCAGACCGTTGGGGCCGTCGGTAGTGTTGTTCGTGGTTGTGAGGGTGTAGGTGCAGCCAAGCGCCAGGTTAATGGTGTCAGCCCCCACATTGTCGTTGGCGTCGGTGATGGCGTTGATGAGCTCGGTGACGTCGCAGGTGACGGTGATGGTATCCGCGTGGGACATGGAAGGCCGCATCATGATCAGCGCCATCCCGACCAGCAGGGCGGCGATAAAAAAGAGGCTAAAGGCTTTAATCATGGCGCGATTTTGCTGCTTGTGCATGGCCTTTTCTCTCCCCAAAGATGCTTGAAATTGATCGCGATGGACATTGACCTTGCCTCTCTCATCCATCTCGCACGCACCTCCTGTCATTTCACCAGGCCTACAGAAAAGCGTGCTGTCGGGCCGACCCGCTTCCAAACAGCACGCTTCTCGAAATCTATCTTCGGCGGCCCGGCTGTCATGTCAAAGGTGCGACACACTTCGGCTGATTCTCAAAAGCTGTGATGTCAAGCCGTTTGATACTGGCTTCCTGTCTTATCCGAGCCAAAAGTGCGTCGCACCTGGTCTGTTGACGCTTGGCTTGATGACATTGGCCCGTCGCTGGTTACTGAGACAGACCCGTGGCTTTGCGTCCCCACCTTTCGATGGGTTTGCCTTTATCGGATACTATGCAATTGAAATTGTGCTTTTGCCACGACTATCATAAGCCTATTCAGAGTTTAGGTCAATGTCGTATGTTATCATCTTGAATCTGGCTTCCTCGTAGCCAGGCAATTTAACTGAGTCATAATGGACTGGATCATAGCGGAAGGTGCTGTCTTTATCCGATTGAATATCTGCCCCGACCACAGCTCCTTCTATAGAGGCACCTTTATCAAACTGTATTTTGCCATAAGGAGCATATATCAAGGCCGATATGTCAGTTTCTTTCTTAAAAGTAATGCCAAGGTCAAGGGGAGCGAGAGACATGATGAGAGACTTACCTTCGGTGCCATAGTTATCCATCTTTCGCAAATAGATTTCGCCTACGGCAACTATGCTACCTGACCCCGTGAATTCGCTTTCCTTTCTCATCGTAATATCGCCTTCGACGTAGATTGCCCCCGCAAGGTTGACCGTAACATATTGCTCGATGTAAAGGTCTCCATTGATATAGTTGGGTCCTAGTGACCTATCAGAGTATATTGTCGTGGTAGGCAAAGTGTCCCCTTTCAATGCATCCGCTTTGTATCTTTCGGCAAGCTCCTCAATTTGTTCCTGAGAAGGGAATTCGTACCCTTCTCGCACCACCTCTCCATCAATAGGCTCAAGATCTTCAGGCGTAAGGTCCCCGCCAACATAGACATCGCCCATTACCGTAGAGTCATGTCCCAGCGATATATCGCCACTACTGACAAGAGCACCATTAAAGATCTCAAGATTGCCTTGAGGTGCATACTCTGAATCCGAGCCAATCACCGTACCCCCGGCTGTGGACGTGATCATGTGATAAATGCCTACCTTCTCCACCGTTACCGTTATCGACTCTCCATTCACCGCGGTCGGTATGCCAAAGGGCTCCTCAGGCCAATCATTGTTGGCAAGCAAATACAGCGCATATTCCACCCCTGCATTTGCCGCGTACAGTTCCTTCAAGCCCTCTTCGGTGACACGGGTGGCAGTGAGGTTGGCGCTGGCATGGGTTAGGAGCGTAGGAATGAGCAAGGCGCCAATGCCCAGCATGACCAGGGTCCAGACCAAAATCCGCCCGCTTTCATCTGAAATGACTTTCTTCAGCATTAAGTGCTCCTTTTGATTTGATCAGGGGGTAGGGAGAAACGGAAATGTACAATTGTCGGTTAAGGTGATAGTGATCGAATATTGAACTTCGTCAGTTATGACATCCGTCGAGTCGAAATTGAATTCAAGCGTTCGGGTTCCACTATATATCTTGCGACTCGTAAGACCAAGCCAACCGCTGCTAATAGTAGCTGGTGTGTCGTGCCTCCCCCAATATATTAAGGTTTCGTCGAAGTCGATCCAGGCGAGCGGGTTTTCGTCGCTTGGCCAGGCAATGTAGATCTCATCAATACTTGGCGAAGTCTCGCCGATGTTGGTGATATCCCATTGGACCGTCTTAGAAGTAGGAGTAATAACAAGGTGCTCGGCGCCAGTGACCTGGCATAACCGCACGGCTGCTATGGACCCACCGGCCCGCATCTTTAGAGCAAACGTACCGCTTCCAAGGACATTCCCCTCCAAAGAGTAAAGGGTCACAGTTATGACGTTAGGAGCCTCAATATCAGTGTCCAGCGGGAAGGGGTTGGAAGCGATGTGCCTGGCTATTGTAAGCGATGAACCACTAGAATCGGAATAGCGGGTCAAGGTTCCCCTCTCTTGTTCTTCGGAATAGGTATAGGCATAATAGGTATAGATGATATCAGTGGTGGTTATGACTACAGTATCGCTAATAACAAGACGGGGAACCACCAAGGTCATTTCATAGATACCGTCCTCCTCAGAGCCAGTAATCGTCGCACGGGAGGCAGTTAGCACGTCGCGGTTGAGCCAGGTGGCGGCGTTCCGCAGGTCATGTTGCACCAGCAGTTCATTGTTGCCCCGACTGGTAATATCAACAATCTGGTAGATGGCCCCGACAAGCGCGCTGGCTATCACCGCGATAATGGCTAGAACCAATAATAGCTCAGGTAGTGATACGCCCCTCTCATTTCTGGTCATCGCTTCGCCTTGTAGTTCTCTATCGCGAACACCGGTTCGCCTTTGTGGGAGATGGTCACAGTGATCCACTGCATGCCCTCCTCGTCGAGTCCGGGGGTGGAAGTGAAGGTCTCTGTTGGTGCGTGCCAGTAGGAGATGCTAAGGTCAGAATGATATGAGAGTAGCGTAGGGACAGTGACAGGACATGCAATTGTATAGGAGACCGGAGCTGCGCCGTCAATGTAAGGATGGTGTTGGATGCACTCCAACTGTGCCCGAGCCAGGTTCTCCGCCGTCACCCGTTCACGAACCACGCTCACACCGAAGATGCCGGTGGAGAGGGCGGCGAGGAAGGTGGTGAGGACGATGGCTATGATGGCCACCGACACCAGTATCTCTACCAGGCCCGTTCCCCTCTCATCCGCAAAAACAGTTGATTTCACCGCTCACCCCTCTTCTTCACGTCCAGGACCGACTGCACCGCAACGGGAACGCCTCAACAAGTTGAGGACTCCGCAACTTGACCCATCACTTAGGCGCGTCAACAAAAAAACGTGCTGTTAGCCGACCTGCTTCCAAACAGCACGCTTCTCGAAATCTGTCTTCGGCAGCCCGGCCGTCATATCAGTAGTCAGTTCACTGAAACAGACCCGTGGCTTTGCGTCCCCACCTTTCGATGGGTTTGCCTTCATCGGACCTTATTCTATTGCAAAGAAACGTTTGCTCTGCACGATTATATTATATCAGATTCCCCTGCCTTTGTCAATGAAAATCGAGTTAAGATCGAGTTAAGATCCGAGTATCTGTTCACCTCGTGCTCACAGCGGACCCTTCGACAGGACTTCGGCGAGCTCAGTCGAGCCGCTCAGGACGACGCCCTAGTCCGCTGCCACGAGGGCGCAATCGGGCGCCGAACACCGCTGGACTAGGGTCCAGCGGGAGCAGGTGAATAGTTACAGATTCGACCAGACAGGCAACTGCCTGATCCGCGAAAGCAACTAACCTCACCGCTCACCTCTCTTTTTCATATCAACGAAGATCGTTACCCAGGCCACGAGCACAACGACGACGACGACGGGCGGAGCAATGAGCTTGTAGGGCACTTCGGATAGGAAGCGACAGATGAAGCCCAGTACCGCCATCTCGATGACGTAGATGACGATTAGCACGCTGACCGCCTGTATCCCATAGCCGATCTTTTTTCTCATCTTGACTACTTCATACCGCCCATCAGGGAATACATGGGCGTAATCACCGCGACGGCGAGGAAACCCACCATCACCCCGACAAAGAGCATCAGGGCCGGCTCCATCATACTCGTTAGAGCATTGATCTTGCGGTCTGCTTCCTCCTCGTAGAAGACAGCCAACGTCTCCAGGTTCGTATCCAGCGTGCCCGTCTCCTCGCCGACCCTGACCATCTGGGCCAGCAGGCCGGGGAAAACCTTCTCCTGGCGTATGGGTTGGGAGAGGCCTTGCCCCTGCAGCATCTCCGTGCGCACCCTGCTAAAAGCCTCTTTTATGATGACGTTCCCCATCGTATCCACGATCAGGTTCATGATCTCGGACATAGGCAGTCCCGCCTTCAAGAGGATGGACATGGTATGGCAGAGTTGGGACACGCTGCTCTGAATATTGATGGCTCCTATGAGCGGGATCTTCAGGAGCAATATATCGCGATGCCGCTGGCCGATGGAAGTCTGTAGATACACAGCGATCACGGTTACCACAAGCACGGCGCCGGCCATCATTTGGGAGCGATAGGCCGTGGCGAAGTTAGTGATGGCGAGAAGTATCTTGGTAGGTAGGGGCAACTCCATGTCGAATTCACCGAAGAGCCCCATTATACCAGGAAGGGTGAAGGTGATCATTAGGAACACCACCACGAGGAGCAGGGATATGATAAATGCCGGGTAAGCCATAGCCCCGCGCAGCTTGCGGGTCAGGGCCTCCCGTTTTTCCATGTAAGTCGCCACTTGCCGCAGCACCGATTCCATGTTCCCCATCCGCTCCCCTATCTCGATCATCCGGCCGTAGATGGAAGGGAAGGTCTGGGATTGCTTCCTCAGCGCATTGGAGAGGGTCTCACCCTCCTGCACATCTTCGCTGACCTCTTGAAGGGCTTTCTGCAGAGGCTTACTGCTGGCCTCTTCCCCCAGCATCTGGAGGCCAGACAGGATGGTGATGCCCGACTCGATCAGGGTCGCTAATTGGCGGCTGAAGACGATCAGGTCCCGGGTCTTGACCCCAAAGAAGGTGGGCATCAGCGTCGCTAAATCGGCCCCAGGACGCGCCTGCCTGAGGCTGATAATGACGTAGTCCGATCTCCAGAGGGCCTCCTCCGCCGCCGCCTCCGAGGGGACGTTGAGTGTGCCCTGTACCCGCTCTCCAGCTTGGGTATAAGCGACGTACTTGTAAGGCATGATCTCTCGCTTATCGTCCGCTCATCCTACTAGCTCTTGACAGGGGATGTTCCTTGACACTCCTGCCGGCGTAAGAGAGCACCGATCCCCCTCTCATTGTACACCGTTTGGGACGTTTATGTGTGAAAATAGCGTGAAAATGGTGTGAATTTTCCGTGAATTATCAGCCGATCACAAATACATTCCGCAGCACCTCACGGGGCGTGATGAGGCCAGCCTGCACCTTTAGCATCCCATCGCGCCACATGGTCACCATACCCTCTTTGATGGCTTGGGCCTTGATCTCATCAGTGCTGGCGCCCCTGAGGACAAGACGTCTGATCTCCTGGCTAATCACCATAATCTCGTAGACGCCCATCCGGCCATGGTAGCCAGTCAGGGCACAGTAATTGCAGCCCGTCCCATGATAGAACTTGGTCCGCTTCTCCCCCATCTCTCCTTCGTAGGCTATTCGCTCTTCCTCCGATACCTCGCGGAGGACGCGGCAATGCGGGCAGACGCGGCGCACCAGGCGCTGGGCGATGATGCCCACCATCGCCGAGGTGATGAGGAAAGGCTCGATCCCCAGGTCCATCAGCCGAAAGAGAGCTCCCACGGCGTCGTTGGCGTGCACCGTGGATAAAACCAGGTGCCCCGTCAGAGCCGCCTGGATGGCTATGCTGGCTGTCTCCCTATCGCGGATCTCACCCACCAGGATGACGTCCGGATCCAGGCGCATGGTGGCTCGCAGGCCACGGGCAAAGGTGATGTTCGCCTGGGGGTTGACCTGCATCTGGTTGATGTTGGCGAAGCGGTACTCGACAGGGTCCTCGATGGTGATGATATTACTTTCCGTGGAATCCAGTTGGTTGATGGAGGCATAGAGGGTCGTCGTCTTGCCTGATCCCGTCGGCCCGGCGGCCAGGATCATGCCGAAGGGGGATTGAATGAGTCTTTGATAGGCCTCTAGAGAGCCGGGGAGGAACCCCAGATCCGGAAGGTCCATGACGGACATGGCCTTGTCCAGGACACGCAATACAGCCATCTCTCCCCAGGAGGTGTCCGCTGTAGCCACGCGGATATCCACCTCTGCGCCATCTACCGAGATGGCGAAGTGACCATCCTGGGGTCGCCTGCGCTCGGCGATGTTCATAGAGGCCAGCACCTTCACCCTGGAGACCATCGGCCCGTGGACACTCAGGGGCAAGGAGAGAGTGTCGTGCAAGATGCCATCAATGCGGTAACGGACACGCAGGTGGTCCTGCTGGGGTTCGATGTGGATGTCCGAGGCCCGGTCCTTTACCGCCTGAGAGACGAGGAGGTTTACAGCACGCACGACAGGAGCCTGGGCGATGAGATCAGAGCTTATCCTATCGCCTGCTTCCACCCGCTCCGGCGCAGTGGAGATGATTTGGCGGAGCTCCTTTTCGATCTCACCCGCGGCCCGGTAGTGGAGATTGATGGCCCCTCGCACGTCCATGAGAGCAGCGCGTAAGATCTTGACCTCCATCCTGGAGAGGGCCCGGAGGTCCTCAATGGCGTATAGATTATTGGGATCAGCCATGGCCACTATCAGGAAATTATCTTCGATACGGAGAGGCAGGATGTCCCACTTCCGGGCGACCGCCTCAGGAATCAGACGCAAGGCTGCCGGCTGGACTTTGTATCTCTTGAGGTCAATGCGAGGTAGGCCTGGCGCCTCGGCCCGACTTTCGATCATCTCCACGATAGCATTTATATCGAGGGGCTTGTACAGGACACCAGCGACCCCTGCCTCTATAGCCTCGGAGACCGAATCATCCAGGGCGGTGTGCCCGGTAGTAAGCATGGTCGTGAGTTGGGGATCTATGGCCTTGATCTGCCGCAGGGCCTCGACCCCGTTCATGCCTGGCATAACTATATCTATCAGCGCCAGATCGAAGTGTTGGCCTTTCACCTCTTTGATGGCATTCGGACCATCATAAGCGACAACCACGCGACACCCCTTCTCCTCCAGGATGTCCGCGAGCGTTTCGCACAAGTTGGCATCGTCATCAACTATCAAGACGCGGGCCTTCTCATCCAATTTCTTTGCCCCTTTTCGTGTACAAATGAATCTGTTGCTTTGCTTCACGCCGATCCAGGAACTCTGCCTAAATTATACCACATCAGGCTTTTGATCGCAACTGTGAATCTGGAGCGCAGGGCTAGCTAATACCAATTGCCACTTGAAACGCCATATTCTGTTAGCTGCCCAACCTCAAGTATGATCTTTCCGGAATTTTAATAAGTAGGTCGCCATAAGTTCTTTCCAGGCCTCTGCCCCTTTTCTCTTGCTGCGAAGGGGCGTCCCCGCCCATACGCATCAAGCTAAGACAGCAGCCTGCGGGAAAACGGTTGCTGGTCAGCCCCGCCGTGGCATGAAGTGCCACGGCTACGGAGCTGCCACCCCGTAAACGGGGTTCTTGAGCCCGATTTATCGGGCGGAAGCTCCGTAGCACGGCGACTTCATCGCCGTGCGGCCCCGGCAAGCACAACATCACCCTTAACTTGATGCGTATGGCGTCCCCGCCCCGATTTTCAGGGTTAAACAGCCACCAGATGGGGCGAGGACGCCCCTTGATAGCAGTTTTGTTGTATCCCAGACTTCGGAGGTTTTCAGACACGGCTTCGCCAGCAAACCAACCAGACAATCGAGGTGACTTTGCCAGCAGAGACACTGCCGGAAACCTCCGAAGTCTTAAGTTGACACTTATGCTTTTTAGAACGGCGTGAACGAAAACTGTATCAGTAAAAGACGTTGCGTAGCACTTCATGGAGTGTGGTGAGGCCCTCTTTCACTTTCTGCATTCCGGCATGTTGCAGAGTCGCCATTCCCTCTTTGACAGCCTGAGCCCTGATCTCTGCCGCACTGGTACCCTTTACCAACATGCGCTTGATCTCATCACTTACCACTAAGACCTCGAAAACGCCGGTTCGGCCCAGGTAGCCAGTATTGGCACAGAAGTTACAGCCCGCCCCGTAGTAGAATTGGGTTCGCGCCTCACCCATCTCTTCCTCGTAGGCCAATCGTTCCTCTTCGGGCGCCTCGCGGAGAGAGCAGCAGTGGGGACAAACCCGCCGCACCAGGCGCTGATTGATAACGGCAGACACCGCTGAGCTGATCAGGAAGGGCTCGACACCCAGGTCAATCAGGCGAAAGAGCGCACCTACGGCATCCTTAGTGTGGACTGATGACAGCACCAATGATCCTGCCAGGGCTGCTTGGGTGACCGCTCTTGCTGTCTCCGCATCGCGAACCTCGCCCACCAGGATGACATCCGGATCCAGTCGGTAGATGACCCGCAGGCCGCTGGCGAAGGTGAGGTCAATTTGGGGGTTGACCTGGATTTGCTTTACGTCGTCGAATTGGTACTCGATGGGGTCCTCAATGGTAACGACATTGCGTTCTTCGGTATTCAACTGCTTGATAGAAGCATAGAGAGTCGTCGTCTTACCCGAGCCCGTCGGCCCGCTGACCAGGATCATGCCAGAGGGGGACTGGAGTAGCTTTTGGTAGGCCTCCAGAGAATCGGAGAGAAACCCCAGTTCTAGGAGTTCCATCACGGATATGGATTTATCCAGGACACGCAATACGGCCACCTCTCCCCGTGGCGTGTTGACCGTGGCGGCGCGCAAGTCTACCTTTCGGCCCTTTGTCGAGATGGTGAATTGGCCGTCCTGCGGCCGCCTCCGTTCAGCAATGTCCATTTTGGCCAGAACCTTCAGCCGGGAAAGCAAGGGGACATGGACGTTCAGCGGTAGGGATAGCCTGTCGTGCAGGTGGCCATCAATACGATAGCGGATGCGCAGGCGATCCTGCTGCGGCTCGATGTGGATGTCCGAAGCGCCGTCTTTCACCGCCCCAGTAATGAGGAGATCTAAAATGCGCACGGCAGGGACCCGGGCGAGGTCGGCGGAGGTGAGCTGTTCGATTTCACTCTCCACCTCATTCAGGGCCCGGTAGTGGAGGTTGATGGCCCCCCGCACGTCCATCAAGGCAGCGCGCAAGGGCCTTACCTGCATTCTGGTACGGGCTTGAATTTCATCAATAGTGTACAGGTTCTCAGGCTGGCTCATGGCTACGACCAGGAGACGGCCTTCGATGCGGAGAGGTATAACGTCGTACTTCCTGGCCGTCTCCTCAGGAATCAGGCGCAAGGCTTCAGGTTGGACTCGATATTTCTTGAGATCAATGAGGGGAGGGCCAGCGCGAGTCTCGGCCTTGCTCTCGATCATTTCCACGATGGCAGCTACCTCAAAGGGTTTATACAGGACGCCATCAACCCCGGCCTTCAGCGCATCAGAGACCATGCCCTCCAGAGCACTGTGCCCGGTCATGATCATGGTCGTGGTCCCAGGGTCGGCTCTCTTGATCCCTCGCAGAGTCTCGACCCCGTTCATGCCAGGCATCATGATGTCTATGAGCGCCAGGTCGAAGTGACGGCTCCCCGCCTCTGCCACGGCCTTGGTGCCATCCCTGGCAATGACCACGCCGTAACCCTTATCCTCCAGGATATCCAGTAGCGTCTCGCACATGCTGGCATCGTCGTCAACTATCAGAATGCTTGCCTTCTCGTTCATGCTTTTTCTCTCCTTCACTTAACAACGGCAATCTCACCACGAACATCGTCCCGTTCCTGGCCAGGCGTCCTACCCCAATGGTGCCCCCGTGGCCCTCCACCAGCATCTTGCTCACAGCCATCCCCAGACTGGTGCCACCGGTCGATGCGAGGGGAGTAGCGGCTGCTGCCAGGTTCTCCTCAGGAATGGCGAGACCAGCGGATCCGAACCCCACTACCAAAAAACCGTTGTGCTCCCTGGCGATGATCTGGAGCTTGCCACCAGCCGGCACCCCTTCGACAACCCTCAGAATTACGTTGGTGAAGGCTCTTTGCAGTTGGGAGGCGTCGGCCATTAGAGGCGGTAGGGTATCATCCAGGCTGATGGCTGTTTTCCAATCATCTGGCAGGGAGGCCTGGGATAGCGCCTCCGCAACGATTGCCTTGACGTCGCTTGGCCGACGCACAGGCTCCTTCGACAGGGCGAAGTCCATCAAGTCGGAAACCATCCTATTGGCGTTAGCGATCTCCCTTTCCATGATCCGGAGGTGCTTTTGCACCTTTGGATCGCCGCGGCCCAGCTTCATGTTGAGGTAGTAGATGGAGTTCTTCATCACTCCCAGCTTGTTCCTGAGGTCGTGCCCCACGATCCTTATCAACTGTCCCATAGCGTGCGACACCTCAGACGGAGTTGGCTCAGTGGCCTGCATCCTGCTTGCCTCATTGGCGGTTTCTATGATAGATTCCGTCAACAAGTTGAATCACCTCCTCTATTTCAAAGGGCTTGTAGAGATAAGTATGAACGTCCGCCCCTAAAGGTTCCTCTAATAGATCGTCGGCTTCCTGGGAGTAGGCAGTCATCATCACCGTGACTGCCTGGGGATTGATTTCCTTGATGGCCCGATACGTCTCCAGGCCACTCATGTTCGGGAGCTTCATGTCTATAAAGATCATGTCGTAGCTGTTCTCTCGCACTATCTCGATCGCTTCCTCGCCACTCCAAGCGATAGTGACCTGGTAACCTCTGGTCTCTAGTGTGTCCTTGAAGAACTCGCAGTTAGCGCGATCGTCATCAACCACCAGTACGAGCCCCCCTTCCCCCATACCATCAATGACGCTGATCACTCTCTCCATGTCGAGGGGCTTGTAGAGCACACCGTACGCTCCCTCGAACAGAGCATCCTTGATGAGATCCTCGACAGCGTAGGCCGTCATCATCACCACCGCTGCGTCCGGCTGGATGCTCTTGATCTGTTTGAAGGTCTCCACCCCATCCATCCCCGGCATCTTGACGTCCATTAAGATGACGTCGAAGGCATCATCTTTGACCTTCTGGATAGCTTCATGGCCGTCTACGGCGATAGCAGTGTGATAGCCCATATCCTCCAGGATATCATATAGGGTTTCGCGCATGCCCGTTTCGTCGTCCACTATCAAGATGCTGACTTTATCGTCCATGTTTCTCTCCATTCAGGGATGTCGTTGCTGGGGGGCGCCGTCGGCTTCCCTCCAGGTATTCGTCTAACATCGCCAGGCTATAGCGGCGGTGGCCACCTGGCGTCCGGAAAGGCACCAACTGCCCCTGCTTGTCCATCCTGCCCAGGGTGTCAAGGCTGATAGCCAGGTACTCGGCGGCCTCCCTGGCTGTGAGTAGGTGTTTCCTGTGCTCTGCCATATAATCCTCCTATCCGTTCAACTACCCTCCCGCAGGCTTGAAAATTGTCCCGATAACGGGACAAGACCAAACCAGGTGGCCCTATGCCCAATTAGCTGATGCTGGCAATTTGATAGTGAAGGTAGTTCCCTTCCCCAATTCGCTCTCCACCTCAATGCGGCCTTCGTGGGCCTCGACGATCGCCGTGGAGATTGCCAAACCCAAACCGATGCCTTTAGTCTTGGTGGTAAACAGAGGCTCGAAGAGCTTCCCCAGGTTCTCCTCTGAAATCCCACAACCGTCGTCCTTGAATTCCGTGACGATGAATCCGTCCTCAGCCCTGGTGGAGATCTCCAATCTCCCCCCATTGCGCGTCTCGACTGAATTAGACGAAGTCATGGCCTGATCGGCGTTCGAGATCATATTTATGAAGACCTGCTCTATCTGACCCGGATCGGCCATCAGGGGAGAAAGCCCCTTTTTCAAATGTGTGATCACTTTCACGTTCTCAGGAACCTTACTGCGTGAAACCGCTTCCCTCACCAGGAGGTTAACATCGGTCTTTCGCAATGCTGGTCTCCTCACCCTGGCGAAGTCCATCAGGTCAGTGATGATCTTGTTCGACCTTGTTACCTCCTTCTCTATGATACCGAGGTGTTTCTTCACCTTCTCGCTGGCCTGGCCCAGCTTCATGTTGAGATAGTAAGTGGAGTTCTTGATGATCCCGAGAGGATTGCGCAGTTCGTGGCCTATGCTGGCTCCAAGCTGGCCTATGGCAGCCAATCTCTCCGCGCGGAGCAGTTGTTGCTGCGCGTCTCGCAGCTCTTGGGTGCGTTCATCTACCATCTCTTCTAGCCGCTCTGAGTACTCCTTCAGCGCCTCCTCCGCCCGCTTGCGCTCGGTGATGTCTCGCACAACGACCACTGTAAAACTGTTCGCTGTCCCCTTCTCCCCATTCTTCCACGGTTGAACCCTGACGAGGACGTAGCGTTCTAAGATATCGTCATAGGCTTCGCATTGGCTGGGCTGACCCCGGATCGCCTCCTCCCAGGCCCGTTTCCAGAAGGAGTCGAGATAGCAAGAGGCATCCTCGCAGTCAGAGTGGAGAAGCTCATGGAACGCCCGGCCCCTCACACTCAGAACCAGCCCCAGGTTCCAGGTTTCCACAGTCCGGTTTGTGCGGATGATGCGCCCTCGATCGTCTACCAGGCAGACGAGGTCAGGGAGCGAATCGGCCGTAGACTCCCACTCCTGCTTGGCCCGCTCGATCGTCCCCAGGAGCTCTTTGAGCGCCTCCTCTGACTGCTTGCCCCCGGTGTCCGCCGCTTCCAATTCGGTAACTCGTTGGCGCGTTTCCACCAATTCCTTTATAAGTTGCTCTTTCGTCTTATCTTCGCCTTTCATCTTCAACTACCGTTTTTCTTGAGGTCAAGTATCGCACCGATCGCTGGAGCTCCTCGATTTGGAGCGGTTTGATCAGACAATCATCCGCCCCGTGGCGAAGCATCTCCCCGATCGTTCCATTCTCTCCGGGCCCGACTACCCCCACAACCTTGATGTGCTCTGTCTCAGGATCGCTCTTTATCTTCTTGCAGACCTCACGCCCGTCGGTCTCAGGCTGTGCCAGGCCCAGAACGATGAGGTCCGGTTTGAAGGCTGTAACTTGAACGCCGACCTCATAGCAAGTGCTGGCGGAAGCGAATTCGTAGACGTCGCTATCTTCGTGCAACGCCTCGATGATCAACTCGACGGTATCTGGTTCATCGTCCGCCACGAGGACCCTCACCGCGCTATCCGACAGCTTATCCCCCTGGGCATTTTGGGGCGGCCTCGCGGATTGAGATCGCCGTCGGCTCCCCTCCAGGTACTCGTTCAACATCTCCAGGCTGTAGCGGCGGTGGCCTCCGGGGGTGCGGAAAGGCGTCAACTCCCCTTCCTTTTCCATCCTGCCCAGGGTAGCCAGGCTGACATTCAGGTACTCCGCGGCCTCTCGTGCCCTTAGTAACGACATTCTCTCCTCAGCCATATCATCCCTCCCCTGCAACTTCAGCAGTGATCGTCGCTCAAAGCCCACTCAAGCAATGGAAAACGTGTCAAATCACAATCAAAGTATAGCATGGGGTTCTCAATCTATGGGTGAAAGTAGAGTGAAACCTACATGAATTTCGCGTGAAGAGGAGTTATGAGTTCTCACCTGATTCGTAAATCGTTCGACTGAGCTCACGACGAAGTCCTGCCCATCCGCTGTTCTTCATCCATAAAGCAAAAAGCCGAGGCCTTGTGCCTCGGCTTCACCATTTCTCCTCTATTTACCTGCTCGTAGGCAGGTCATCCGACACAGCTACTACTCTTCTGCTTCCACAACTGTTTCACCTTCTTCCTCTTGCACAGCTTCCGCTTCCTCAATGTCCTCCTGCACCGGGAAGGGCTCCAGGTCCAACAACTTGGAGTGAACGTAGTTCCCCACAATGCGCAGGCTGGCGAGGATAGGGGCGGCCAGGAACATGCCCAGGATGCCAGCCAGGTTCGCCCCAGCGATAGCCCCGATGATGACCACCATGGGGTGCAGGTTGAGGCTGCGGCCAATGATGCGGGGCACCAGGATGTTGTTCTCCAACTGCTGGATGACCACGTAAAGGCCAATGACCAGGAGAGCAAACCAACCGTTGGAGAGGAGCAGGTAGGTGGAGCCTTGAAAGTAGGCGATGAGGACGGCGGGGATGGCGGCGATGATGGGGCCGATGTTGGGGATGATCTCCAGGACGCCAGCTATTATCCCCAGGATGAGGGCGTTCCTCACCCCCACAACCTGCATGGTCACTCCCACCACCGCCCCTACGACGGCACAGAGGACGAGCTGGCTTCGGAAGAAGGCGCTCCAGATGACGTTGACTTCTTCTCCCAACCGGTGCACTTCATACCGATAGTCGTCCGGCACCAGTTTATTTATAGAACGACCGAACCTACCCAGGTCTTTGAGCAGGTAGAAAGAAACGATGAGGACAAAGACGAGCCAGGCAAAACCAGAGGCCAGGCCGATAAGAAAGGAGACTGTCCGCGAGGCAAGGGGGGAGACGATGCTCTGCAGGGTGCCGCTCACCTCTTGGTAGACATCCAGCAGCTCAATGGAGAAGCCGAAATCGCCGATCTTAATGAAGAGGGGCTGTTCGAAGAAGCGGCTGATGCCCTCCTCAACGATGTTCTGGAAGGCCACGTTTATGCTCATCACCTGCTGGATGAGGCTGGGAACGAAGGCCACGATCACCAGGCTCAGGATGACGATGAGGGCCAGGTAGATGCAAACCACCGCCAGGGTGCGGGGTAGCCTGATGCTGGTAGTGAGGAGTCTGACCGGAGGATTAAGAACGTAGGCCAGTATGACGGCAATGACCAGGGGCGCGATGATCTGGCTGAAACGAGCGATGATCCACACCAGAGCCGCCAGGCTACTGATGATTACCAGCCACTTAGTGGATTGGCTCCAGCGTTTGGACATGATGGGCCCTCGTGTTCACTCCAGGAACCCCACCTGATCGAGGGGCCAATAGGACAACCAGGCCCGGCCGACGATGTTATCCAAAGGTGCTGAGCCAAAGGAGCGAGAGTCGTTGCTGAAGCCCCGGTTATCACCCAGGACGAAGACGTGATCAGGCGGCACAACGATGGCCCTCATGTCCCTCTGGGACTGATTAGAGAGGTACGGTTCTGCCAGAGGCTGCTCGTTAATGTAAACCTTGCCGCCCTTGATCTCTATCTTTTCGCCCGGTAGGCCGATGACCCGCTTGATGAGGAGCCCTGGCCCGGCCTGAGGAACCTGGAGGATGACGATATCGCCCCGCCGTGGCTCGTGGAAGCTGTAAGAGAGCTTCTCCACCACCAGGCGCTGGTCTGTGTGCAGGTTGGGCTCCATGCTCTGGCCGTAGACCCGGGTGGCCTGGGCCAGGAAGAGGTTGATGAGGAGGGCGATGAGAATAGCGGGCACGATCGTTTCCACAGCCTCACTCAACCACCTCAAAGCGATTCTAAAAGCTGATTCTCGTTTTTCAGTTTCCGTATTCTGCTGAAATTCTTCCAACCTCCAACCTCCAGCTTCCAACTTCCAACCAGCTAGCGGCGACGGGAGGAGCCATGAGAGTCACGCCGCCCCGTTCGGCCGGAAGAGCCATGAGAGTCACGCTGCCCCGTTCGACCGGAGGGCTTGCGATCGCGCTCACGGGCCTCCTCGGCCGTCCAACCCACGAGGATGGCCTGACGGGAGAGCTTGATCTTGCCGGCTGGGTCAATGTCAATGACCATGACCATGATCTCGTCGCCCATCTGAACTACATCCCTTACGCTGGGCACCCGGTAATCCGCCAGTTGTGAAATGTGTACCATGCCATCCTTGCCGGGCAGTATCTCCACGAAGGCTCCGTAATCCTCAATGCGTACCACTTTGCCGGTGTAAATCTTCCCTATCTCCGGTCTCTCTACCAGAGCTTCTACCATTTCCTTGGCCCGCTGGGCGCTGGGACCATCGGTCGAGGCGATGTAGACGCTGCCGTCATCCTCCACATCCATCTTGACCCCCGTCTCCTCCTGGATACGGCGGATGACCTTGCCGCCAGGGCCTATGATAGCGCCGATCATCTCTGGATCAATCTTGACGATGGTGATGCGCGGCGCGTAGGGCGACAGATCCGGCCTGGCCTCGGGAAGGACTTCCAACATCCTATCCAGGATGAAGAAGCGCGCTCCCTTGGCCTGCGCCAGGGCCTCAGCCATGATCTCGTAGCTAATGCCCTTGACCTTAATATCCATCTGCAGAGCGGTGATGCCCTCCCTGGTACCAGCCACCTTGAAATCCATGTCCCCCAGGTGATCCTCGAGTCCCTGAATGTCGGTCAGGATGCGATACTCGTCCCCATCCTTGACCAGGCCCATGGCTATGCCGGACACCGGGCGTTTGATGGGCACGCCGGTGTCCATCAGGGCCAGCGTGGAACCGCAGACGCTGGCCATGGAAGTGGAACCGTTGGAGGAGAGCGCCTCGGAAACCAGGCGAATGGTATACGGGAACTCGTCCACGGGGGGGATCATGGGCAAGAGGGCTCGCTCGGCGAGGGCCCCGTGGCCGATTTCCCTCCGGCCTGGCCCACGCAGCCAGCGGGCCTCCCCAGTGGAGTAGGGCGGGAAGTTGTAGTGGTGCATGAAACGCTTGGAGTCCTCGGGATAGAGGCCGTCCAGGCGTTTCTCTTCCCTGGGGGTGCCCAGGGTGGCGATGGTCAGCACCTGAGTCTCGCCCCGGTTGAAGAGCCCCGTTCCGTGGGCCCGCGGCGAGATGCCGACCTCACAGGATATGGCCCGGACATCTTCAGGGCCACGCCCATCGGGGCGGACTCCCTGGTGGAGAATTTGCCTGCGCACCTCGTCCCTCATCAAGCCGTTGAAGACCTCCTTAACGTCCTTCTCCTGGTATTCATCTACCAGTTCAGCCAAGAGTTCATTTTTCAGAGCGTCCAGGGCCTTTTTGCGCTCCTCCTTCTCGCTGGTCTGGTCCAGGGCTTTCCTGATCCGCCCGCCCAGGCGCCCAGCGACGATCTGGCGTAATCCCTCGCTCACGGCAAAGGACTTGTACTCCGACTTGGGCTTGCCCACCTGATGGCGCATCTCCTCCAGGAGGGCAATGATGGGTTGCATGGCCTCGTGGCCGGCCTTGCTGGCCTCCAGTATCAGCTCCTCCGACACCTCGTTGGCGCCAGCCTCCAACATCATCATGGCATCGGCCGTGCCGGCCAGGCGCAAGTCCAGGCTGCTCTCTTCCATCTGGGAGATGATGGGGTTGAAAACTAACTGCCCATCAATGTAGCCCACCCGCACCGCCCCCACCGGCCCCATAAAGGGGATGTTGGAGATAGTGAGGGCCGCTGAGGCCCCGATTATGGCCAGGATGTCCATCTGATGTTCCTGATCGTGGGACAGTGCGGTGATGATAACCTGTACGTTGTTGCGCAGGTCTTTGGGGAAGAGAGGGCGGATGGAGCGGTCGGCGAGGCGGCAGATGAGGATGGCTGCCTCGTGGGGGCGCCCCTCGCGGCGGAAGAAACTGCCGGGGATGCGTCCTGCGGCGTAGAGCCTTTCTTCGTAGTCTACAGTTAGAGGGAGGAAGTCTACGCCTTCGCGGGGTTCCTTCGACATAGTGGCCGTAGCCAAAAGCAAGGTATCGCCACAACGCAAGGTGACGGCACCGCCCGCCTGGCCGGCCAGCTTGCCGGTCTCGATGCTAATGGGATGGTCCCCAATAGCAGCAGTGAATTGATTTATCATTTTAGAATTTGCCTCCAGGCTGAGGCCAGGCTCAGAGGCCAGGGACTGGGGAGTAGGTCAAATCACAATACCCAATATCTAATATCCACTATCCAATCACCCAAAATTTTGGGATTTGGTCATTGGTTATTAGTTATTGGCTATTGATTTGGCCCACTCCCCAATTCCTAAACCTCATCACCCAACCTCATAGATTTGTTTGAGTTATTTCACGTGCTGCGCGATAGAGCGCAGCACGTCTTTGCGATAGGGTTATTTCCGCAGACCCAGTCGCCCGATGATGTTTCTGTAGCGTTCTGAGTCCTTGCGATTCAGATACGCCAGGTGACGCCTGCGCTGCCCGACTAGCTTCAACAGTCCACGCCGCGAGTGCTCGTCGTGCTTGTGGTTCTTCAGGTGCTCGATCAGGTAATTGATCCTGTTCGTCAGCAGCGCGATCTGCACCTCGGGCGAGCCGGTGTCTGTGGGGTGCACGTGATATTCCTGGATGATGGTTGTCTTATCAGCCGTTGATAGGGCCACATTTACCTCCTTTGGGAAAGACTACAACAGATTTGGAACCAAACGGATTTGAGAGTCGAAGGCTAGTCAAAGCACTTGTGCTGAGCCTTGTCCTGAGCTCGTCGAAGGGCTATCGAAGTATTCGTTCCTTTCTCAATTCGATGTTGTGTTTTGACGACCACATTATAGCACATTTAGCTAAAGGACGCAAACAACCGCTTGTCACAACGCCGACAAAAGAGTATAATTGGGACGAAGAAATTCTCCCACTTCTACTGAAGCGCGTTTGAGGTGTAAATGAAAAACCTGCGCCAATGCCTGATAGATTGCGACATGGCTATGCTGAGGGCCATCGCCCAGAGGCGAGGGGTCACACTGGCGAGCAACCGCCAGCGCGAGGTGGTGGAGCAGTTGGCCGAAGAGCTAGTTCAGCCTGAGTCCATAGCCGATGTTTTAGAGGGGTTAAGACCTCAGGAGCGAGAAGCCCTGGAATCTCTGGTCTCTGAGGGGGGGAGGAGGAAGTTTCACCTCTTCGTCCGCCAATACGGCCAGATTCGAGCCTTCGGGCCTGGCAGCCTGGAACGCGAGCGGCCCTGGGAGGACACCGTCAGCGCCGCCGAAGGGCTCTGGTACTCAGGGCTTATCTACAGGGCCTTCGATGAGGTGGACGGCCAAGCCAGCGAGTTCATCTTCGTACCTCAAGACTTGTTGCCCCTCTTGCCTGGGGTTGAGAAAGCACCGCCAGCCTTCGTCGTAGAGACTGCATCTACACCTTCGGCCATCCGCGAAGGCAATCTGACTCTGGTGCAAGACACCTGTGCCTTTCTCAGCTACCTTCAAAACGAGGACGTCAAACCCCTCAAAGACGGCAGCTTGACTCACCGCGATATGGAGCACATTACCAAGCGTTTTCTAGCCAAGGAGGACGAGGAGGAAACCGAACGCCTGGCCTTCCTGCATCACCTTTGCCAGCGGCTTGGACTGGTACACACATCCAAGGGCTTTCTTAAGCCCAATCCCCCCGAAACCAAGCGTTGGCTCAAGGCCGCCCGGGCGGAGCAACTCCGGGCTCTACAGGAGGCATGGCGCGATGACCCTGATTGGAACGAACTGTGGCGGGTCGAATCCCTGCGCTGCGAGCCCACCGGCTGGCGCAACGATCCCCTGCTAGCACGAAAGAAGATCCTGGAGCATCTCGCTAAATGCCCATCCCAGCGGTGGCTCTCCCTGGCTTCCTTCACTGAGGCCATCAAAGAGAGCGATCCCGACTTTCAGCGCCCCGACGGCGATTACACATCCTGGTATATCCGCCAAGTGGCTACCGGGCAGTATCTGACGGGCTTTGAGCATTGGGATCAGGTCGAGGGAGCCCTCATCGTCCACCTGGTGACCAAGCTCTTCCATTGGTTGGAGGGCACCTCGCTGGGCTACGACGCCGAGGGCAACCTTCGCTCGTTTCTGATCACCCCCTGGGGAGCAGCCTTGTTGGGATTGCCTGGCGAGATTCCTGCTGAAGTGCCACCGTCGCTCATGGTCGTCCAGCCCGACTTCACCATCATCGCCCCAGCCGGGGGCAGCCTCTACGACCGCTTTCAACTGGAGAGGGTCGCCGCCTGGCAGTCCTCTGGAGAATCCTACCTGTATCGCCTAACCCGGGCCTCCCTGGCCCGGGGGCTGCGGCAGGGCATCAAAATCGAGATGCTCCTGGCCTTCCTGAAGCGAGTCAGCGGCGGCCAGGTTCCCAGAAACGTGGTTTCGGCCCTGCGGAATTGGGACAAGAGGCGGGGACAGATACGACTGCGGCGGGCGCTTCTGCTGCAGGTGGAGAGCGAACCGATCATGGAAGAGCTAAGCACTTCGCCCCAGACCAGGGCCTATCTGCGCGAGATCATCTCGCCCAAGGCGGCCATAATAAGCAGAGAGGACTGGCCCAAACTGTTGGACGAGTTGCGCAAGCTGGGCTACGAGATAGGTAACGAGTAATGAGGAATCCGAACTTCAAAGTTCAAAGTTCAAAGCTCAAAGTTCAAACTGACATCGGGAGGAGGTTTGCGGAGATTTTCGGTGGGGAAGCGGCTGCTGTCGTGCGAGCGCCGGGGCGGGTGAACCTCATCGGGGGGCACACCGACTACAACGACGGCTACGTGCTGCCAGTGGCCATTGACAGGTGTGTTGTGGTTGCGGCGGCCCCGCGTGATGATCGGCAGGTGGTCATCCACGCCCTGGACTTCGGCGAGGGCGTCGCTTTCTCCCTGGATGATATCGAACGCGATCAGGCCCAAACCTGGAGCAACTACCAGCGAGGGGTGGCCTACTTCCTGGAAAAGCGGGGCTTTGAACTGCCTGGCTTAAATGTCGTGGTCATCGGCGATATTCCCATCGGTTCGGGTCTCAGTTCCTCGGCCGCTGTCGAGGTATCGCTGGCCTACACCTGGCAGGTGCTCGCCGGCTTCAGACTGAGCCGAGTGGAATTGGCCCTCCTCTGCCAGCGAGCGGAGAACGAGTTCGTAGGCATAAACTGCGGCATCATGGACCAGTTCGTCTCCGCTCTGGGCCAGCGCGACCACGCCCTGCTCATTGATTGCCGCAGCCTCCACTACCAGCCAGTCCCCCTCCCGCCCGAAGCAGCCGTCGTCGTCGCCGACACCATGAAGCGGCGGGGACTGGTGGATTCGGAGTACAACACCCGGCGACGGGAGTGCGGGGAGGGAGTGCGCATCCTGCAGCGATACCTGCCGCGAGTGCAAGCCCTGCGCGATGTCTCCGTGGCCCAGTTCAAAGCTCAAAGTTCAAAGCTCAAAGTTCAAAAGGTGCGCCAGCGCTGTCGCCACATTATCTACGAAAACGAGCGGGTCCTCAAGAGCGTAGCCGCTCTGCGAGCAGGCGATCTAGATGCTTTTGGCCAGTTGATGAACGAATCCCATGCCAGCTTGCGCGACGATTACGAGGTCAGTTGTCCGGAGCTGGACATCATGGCCGAGGCGGCATGGAAAGTGGACGGGGTTTACGGCTCCCGGATGACGGGGGCCGGCTTCGGTGGCTGCACGGTGAGCCTGGTGGACGAGGAGGCGATCGAGGATTTTCGGGCCCAGGTGGCGGCCGCCTACGAGGAGGCTACGGGCATCGCTCCCCAGATTTACGTCTGCCGAGCCGAGGACGGAGTTGCGGAGGTGTCACCCCGTTAGCTTCAGGTTGGGGATCACGTCCAGGTCCCAACTGGAGCGGTGGCCGGCCTGGTAGCGAAAGTAAGCGGCGCCAGCGACCATGGCCGCATTGTCGGTGCACAGGGATATGGGCGGACAGAGAACAGGCAGGTCGGACCTCTCGGCCATCTCCTGGCGCAACAATTTGTTGGCAGCTACCCCTCCGGACAGGAGGATCTGTTCAGCACCATGTTCCTGGGCCGCTCGTTTGGCCTTCTCCACCAACACATCCACTACCGCTATTTGAAAACTGGCTGCCAGGTCAACCACGGGCAATTCGCGTTCGTGCGCCTTCACGATACGCAGCACCGCCGTCTTGAGCCCGCTGAAGCTGAAATCGTACCGAGATCGCCCGGCGCTATCCCTCAGCCAGGCACGGGGCAGATCGAAAGCGGTGGGATCGCCGTATTGAGCGGCCTGCTCGATGGCCGGCCCACCAGGATACTCCAGCCCCAGCAGTCGTCCCACCTTGTCGAAGGCCTCGCCAGCCGCGTCGTCGAGAGTGCCGCCCAATCGTTGATATTGGCCATGTCCGCTCATGAGGATCAACTCTGTGTGGCCGCCGGACACCACCAGGCAGAGCACGGGGAAAACGATAGCGGGCCCCCTCTTTCCCCCCCAACTCTGGGGGGGAGGAAGGAGTCCCCCCCTCTTTTCCCCCCCAGGTTGGGGGGGAGGAAGGGGGGACAGCCAATTGGCGTAGATGTGGGCCTCGATGTGATTGATCCCCAGGAGAGGTAGCCCACAGCCTAGAGCGATTCCCTTGGCGGCGTTGACGCCGACCAGCAGGGAACCCGCCAGGCCTGGCCCGTAGGTCACAGCCACAGCTTCCAGGTCATCCCAGGACACCCCCGCCTCGCCCATGGCCTCTTCGACGACGGGGGTGATGGAGAGGACGTGCTGACGAGAAGCCACCTCCGGAAAAACGCCACCATAGCGGCGATGAATGTCTATCTGGGAGGCGACGACGTTGGAGAGGATCCTCTGCCCGTCCACCACCACCGCTGCCGCCGTCTCGTCACACGATGTTTCGATGCCCAAAATCAGGGTCATAAGCTACTTCGCTTCACGCCTCCAGAATGTCTACCGGCGTGAAGAAATAGATGCCTGGCTCCTGGCCGGCCCGCTCCCGCACCCTGCCGAACTCCCGGGCAAAGAGGGCGTAGTGCACGTCCCAACCGGTGTCACCCCCCAGCCAGCGGTTGCCCCGATCGATCAGCGTATCCAGCACGCCCTCGGTCAGGGGCTCCCGGGTCCATTTGGCCTCGCCAAGAAGCACCCGGCGCTCGGCCCGATTGACGCCCACCACGTCAATTTGAGCCTGGCCGCTCCACCACGAGCCGATCTCCTCGAAACGGAGGGGAATGGCGCCTTCGGCCGAGGCCACTAGCAAATGTCGGCGTGCAACTTCCTCCCACACCGGGGCTACAATATACGGCATGGCCCGTCGGACCTGGTCGGCCACCTCATCCTGGCGACGGCCGATGGTCAGGTAGTCCTCGTGGGGCAGCACCCATCGGTGCCAGAAGCGGAAGAAGGGGTCGCGCAGGTGATAGGTGCCCCATCGCCTGGGATTGTGGATGCGCTCCACTGCCTGGCGGTATTCCAGGATGCCCAGTTCCACCAGGGTCGTCAGGTGATGATCGGTGGACCGGGTGGGAAGGCCGGACAGGCGGGCGATCTCGGCCCGGCGATGGGCGCCGCTGGCAATGGCTCGCAGGATGGCCAGGCTGTTTTCGATGTTACCGCGCAGTTCCTCGTGCAACTGCAAGCGGATCTCAGCGAAGAGGCTGCCCTGGGGGACCAGAATGTGCCGTCTGACGTTCGTCATCAGGCTGACCTCCGGATCTACCGAGATCAGATAGTAGGGCATCCCACCGAGCACAGCATAGGTCTCTACCAGTTCCTCTGGCCTGTAGCGAGGGAAGAAGGCCGGTAGGTCAACCAGAGTAAGCGGCTTGAGCTCGAAGGGCCAGGTGTGCCGCCGATAGAGAGGGGCAGCCGGGTCCAACACCTGCTGGCGGATCACACTTTGCAGAGACCCGGTGAGTACCAGGAAGACCTGGGTATGCTGGAGGCGCATATCCCATTCACGCTGAATCAGCGTGGGCAGTTCTGGGTCAGCCTCTACCAGGTAGGGGAACTCGTCCAGCACCACCACCAGCCGTTGCTGGGCCGCCAGTTCGGCAATGGCCTGAAAGACGGCGGCCCATGAGGGATAGGTGAACGTAGCTGGTGCAGAAGTCCCGGTGGCAAAGGCCCGGACCTCCTGGGAGAACTCAGCCAGGAGGGTGGACTTATCGGCCCGGCGGGCGAAGAAGAAAATGCGTGGCTTGTCTTCGGACCACTCAAAGAGGAGTGCGGTCTTGCCCACCCGTCGTCGCCCATAGAGCACCACGATCTCAGCCCTGCGGACCTGGTAGCGGTCGTTCAGATAGCCCAATTCGCGGATTCGGTTCAGGAACATGATCGCACCTCCTGGCGGACATTATAGCACAGCCAGGCGAAACGCGCAACTATTACCGACGCCGACAGCGATATTTATAATTGCTGCCAAAAACGGTAATCCTAGACGCTGGCTAGCCGCTATCCGCGGGCGTGGGAGCCCGCTCTGCTTCAGGATTTTGATCCACTGATCCTGCGTAACTTTTTATCGCCTCAACCAGCACTTCATCCTCTTCGTCTAAAACTGTGCGCGGGTCGAGGAGAAAGAGGTCGTCCTCAATGCGGCCAATGACGGGGGGATCGCCAGCTCGCAGACGGCGCGCTAACTCGTCGGGGGAGTCCACCTGGATGGCCACCAGCCTGGTGGGCAGGGTCTCGCCGGGAAGGCTGCCGCCGCCCACCGTGGAGCGGCCATCCACTACCCTGGCGGCGATCCCCGCCTGCGTCAGCTTCTCCGCCCAGTCCATCGCCCTCCCCTCGATGGCCTCAATGGACGCGGCGATCATCTGCCAGACAGGAATCTTCTCCTCGGCCTCCCCCTTCAGATAGTGGAGCAGAGTGGCCTGCAGGCCGGCGATGGTCGTCTTGTCCACCCGCAGAGCTCTGGTCAACGGGTGGCGCTTCAGCTTGGCTATGAGATTCCCCCGCCCGACGATGATGCCTGCCTGAGGCCCACCCAGGAGTTTGTCACCGCTGGCTGAAACCAGGGCCACACCATAAGCAATAGTCTCCTGAAGCATCGGCTCGTGGGCCAGACCGTAGGCCGGGGTGTCGAGGAGGGCCCCGCTTCCCAGGTCGTCCACTACCAGCAAGCCCCTTTTCTCCCCAAGCTCCACTAACTGGCCCAACGTTGGCTCGTGGACGAAGCCAGTCAGGCGGAAGTTGCTGCGGTGGACGCTCATGAGAAGAGCCGTCTCCTCGGTGATGGCCTCCTCGTAGTCCTGGATGTAGGTGCGATTGGTGGTGCCGACTTCCACCAGGCGCGCCCCGCTCTGGCGCATCACCGCCGGCATGCGAAAGCCCCCACCGATCTCCACCAGATGTCCCCGCGAGACGATCACCTCTTTGCCCCGGGCCAAGGCGGTGAGGATCAGCAGAACCGCTCCTGCGTTGTTGTTGACCACCAGGGCAGCCTCAGTTCCCGTCAACCGACAGAGAAGTTCCTCGGCGTGGACATAGCGGGAGCCACGCCTGCCGGCCTCCAGATCGTACTCCAGGTTGGTGTAACCTCGCGCTGCCAGCTCCATAGCGGCCCGAGCCTCAGCGCTCAGGGGAGCCCGGCCGAGGTTGGTGTGGATGATCACCCCGGTGGCGTTGATCACCGGGCGCAAAGTGGGGCGAGATCGAGCCTCCAGGCTGGTCCTGGTCATCTCGACCATCTCATCCGCCGAGGGGCGATCCTGGCCAGCCATGATGCCTTGCCGAGCCAGGTCCAGGGACTGACGGATGGCCTCCACCGTCAAGTCGTGCCCGTATTCCTCGACCAGAGCCTGGACGGCCCTCTCTTGCAACAATCTGTCCACGCCAGGTAGTTTCCTCAGTTCTTCTCGCATCTTGCCCCTCCCTCAAATGCCCGTATAATGAATTTGTTGCCATGCCTATCCCACCTCTCGCCGCATGGTCAACGCGCCCAGGGTGACAAGCAAGGCTGCAAAACCCAGCAGCATCGCCAGGTTGGGCCAGATGTCGGTCAGGCCCCAGCCTTTGAGCATCACGTCGCGCAGCGCGCGGTTGGCGTAGGTCAGCGGCACGGCGTAGGCAAAGGGTTGAAGGTAGCCCGGCATCTCATCCACGGTCCAGAACGTTCCGCCCAGCAGCACCTGGGGGATGATGAGCAGCGGGATGAACTGCACCACCTGGAACTCGTTGCGGGCAAAAGCCGAGGCCAGGATACCGAGGCTGACGCCCACCACGGCCAGCAAGGCGATGACGAGGAACAGCAGGCCGAGGCTGCCCAAGTAGTGAATTTTGAGCACCCAGACGGTGAAAAAGAGAATCACCGCCGCCTGGATCAAAGCGAACAGCCCCAGGCCAGCCATGTAACCCAAGACGATCTCCAGGCGAGTGACCGGGGTGGCCAGCAGCCGCTCCATCGTGCCCTGCGAGCGCTCGCGCAGAAAAGAGACGCACGTCAGCAGGAAGACAAAGAACACGGACAGGAAGGCGATGTAGACCGGCGCGATAAAGTCCATCGTGTCGAACTCTTGGCCGGCAAAAAGATAATTCGCCTCGACCGTGACGGGCAATTTGGCCTCTCCCTCGCTCGCTTTGGGCGCGCCGGGCATCCCAAAGCCCATCATCGCCAGCCCGGCCAGTGCCTTCATGGCCGCTTCGCTCACGCGCGCAGTGATCATCATGCTCCGCGTCGGGTTGGATCCTTCCAGCCGCAGGTCGAGGACTGCCTGCTGGTTCTGGCGGAACCCAGCGGAGAACTCGGGTGGAAAGACGACCACCCCCTGAACCGTGCCGTTGCGCAGCCGGTCGTCAATCTCGTCACGGTGCAACGGCACCACGTCAAAGGCGTCGCTGGCGGTCAGTTCCTCCGCGATGCGCTCCCCCAGGGCGACCTTGCCCGCCAGGGAGATGGATAGCCCCTCGTCCTCGTCCACCACGCCCAGTGGGATGGCGGCCGGGTCGGCGCGAAAGAGGATCGCGCCCAACGTCAGCACGAGCATGGGCACAAACACCAGCAACCCCACCGTCCGGCGGTCGCGCAACACCTGCCGCATGACGCGGCGGGCTAAGGCAAACACACGTCGAGCGTTCATCGTTCCCCTCCTTCCACGCTGCCCTCCGCGAACCGCAAGAACGCCTCCTCCAACGTGGCCGTGCCGGCCTGAGCGCGGAGTTTCTCGGCGGATCCTTCGGCCAGCAATCTGCCCTGGCGCATAAAACCCAGCCGGTCGCATCGCTCGGCCTCGTCCATCACGTGGCTGGAGACGATCAGCGTCACCCCTTCGTCGGCCAAGCGGCGGAAATACGACCAGAACGTGGCCCGCAGTTGGGGATCCACGCCCACTGTGGGCTCGTCTAGCAAAAGGAGTTGGGGCCGGTGCACCAGCGCGCAGGCCAGCGACGTACGTTGTTTCATGCCGCTGGAGAGGGTGCGCACCAGGCTGTCGGCCCGGTCTTGCAGGTCTATCAACGCCACCACCTCGTCCACCCGCGCCCGGCTGGCCCCGCCGCACATCTCGGCAAAGAAGGCGACGTTCTCTCGTATGGTCAAATCGTCGTACAAGGACTTGGCCTGGGGCATGTACCCCACCTGGGCGAGAACTGCCTTGTTAGGCATGTCCTGGTCCAGGACGGTGACGCTGCCTGAGGTAGGCTTCAGCAGGCCAGTTATCAGGCGGATTAGCGTCGTTTTGCCCGACCCGTTCGGTCCCAACAGGCCGTAGATCTCGCCGGCCTGCACCGCCAGGTTCAGTCCATCCACCGCGCGGATGGGGCCAAAATGCTTACTCAATTCTTTGGTTTTCACGATTGTGTCCATAGACTTTACTCCTCACCAGCGATACCTCTCCAGGTCCAAGCGGCCATCCTCGTTGAAGACGATCCCCTCGTCCTCCAACAACTTTCGCTGGATATTCAATTCGCCGATGCTGTGGCGGGTGCTGATCCCTCCTGAGCTATTGACAACGCGATGCCAGGGTATGTCCAGCCACTCCGGTGTGCTACGCATGGCCCAACCCACAGTGCGGGCCTGCCGTGGGTCACCCAAGGCGGCGGCAATCTGGCCATAGGTGACGACCTTGCCCCTGGGTATGCGGGCAACGATTTCATAGACCCGCTGGAAGAATTCACTCACGCCCACCATTATACCCCAAAACGCATTTTCTGGCTAGAGGGCGTATTGCCATTTTAGAATGAGCTCTTGCATAATCGCCACTTTGCACTATAATCAGAACTAGAGAATTTGCGGGCCGTAGTGCAGGCGCAAGCCTGCGGACTTGCGTCCGCACTCCGCCCTCAAGAGGAGGCGAGATGAAACAGGGAATAACTGTCGTCGGCCTGGGGCCGGGCGATCCCAAGCAGTTGACTTTGGAGGCTCAACAAGTCCTGCGGGAGGCGGGAGAAGTCTATTTGCGCACTTGTCACCATCCCACGGTGGCGTCCTTGCCCCCGGGCCCCTCTCTCCACTTCTTCGATCATCTCTACGAGGAGAAAGAGACTTTCGCCGAGGTCTACGACGAGATAGCTCGCCAGGTCCTGGAGCTAGGACGGCGCCCCGAAGGCGTGGTCTATGCCGTGCCCGGCCATCCTCTGGTAGGCGAAGCCTCGGTGCAGCGCATATTGGCTTTGGCCAGGCAACAGGAGATAGGCGTGCGCGTGGTGGAGGGGCTGAGCTTCATCGAATCGGTGCTCACCTGCCTGGGCCTGGACGCCCTGGCTGGATTGCAGATAGCGGATGCCACTGAATTGGCGGCCCTTCACCACCCATACTTGAATCCCGACTTGCCAGCTCTAATTGCTCAGTTGTATGACCAGCAACTGGCCAGCGATGTCAAGCTCACCTTGATGAACCTCTATCCCGATGAGCATCCGGTCACTCTGGTGCGCGGAGCGAGCACGGCCCAGGCGCAGGTCTTGACGGTGCCTCTCTATGAACTGGACCGCCAACCCGACGTAGATCACCTGACCTCCCTGTACGTGCCGCCTCTGCCTCGGCCTAGCTCGTTGGAAGCTTTTCAGGATATCATCGCTCGTTTGCGGGCCCCTGGGGGCTGCCCCTGGGATCGGGAGCAGACGCATCAATCGTTACGGCCTCATCTGCTGGAAGAGACCCACGAGACGCTGGCGGCTCTGGATGCCGACGATACGGACGCCCTGCGGGAAGAGCTGGGAGACCTGCTTCTGCAAATAGTCCTGCAGGCTCAGATCGCTGTCGAAGCGGGGGAGTTCAGCCTGGCCCAGGTTATCGAGGGGGTTGACGCCAAGATCAAGCACCGTCACCCTCACGTCTTCGGCGATGTCGTGGTGGCCGATGCGGCTGAGGTGATGCACAATTGGGAGGAGATCAAGCGGGAGGAGAAGGGGGAGCACTCCTTGCTGGGCGGGGTGTCGAGCGCGCTGCCGGCCCTGGCCCGAGCTCAAGCCATCCAGAAGCGAGTGGCGCGGGTGGGCTTCGACTGGCCGGACGCTGAGGGGGTGGTGGCCAAGATAGCCGAGGAGGTGGCGGAGCTGAGGGAGGCCCAGGGGGACGAGGAGCTGGAGGAGGAGCTGGGCGATGTCCTCTTCTCGGTAGTCAACTTGGCTCGCTGGTTGGACATTGACGCCGAGAGCGCGCTCCGCGGGGCCTGCGGGCAGTTTATCCAACGCTTTTCTGGGATGGAAGACCTCTGTCGGGAGCGGGGGCTCGACCTGAGCGAGTTGAGTCTGGCCGAGCAGGAAGAGCTGTGGGAGGAGGTGAAGGAGGGGATGGGAATGAGTGATGAGTAATGAGTTGACGTCGAGGCCCTCGTTACTCGTTACTCATCACCTCGCTAACTCACTACCTCCTCGTAGATGTCCTCGCCCGTTTGATCGGTGATCCAACTCACGGCCAGGCGAAGGTCTCGCTTGAAGCCTTCCTCCAACGAGACGCCTGTGGCCTCTTTAACCAGGCGGATGGCTTTGGCCGCGTAGGCGATGATGTAACGCGGCTCCAGGCGGCTTAAGTCCTCGAAGAAGAAGCCGCAGCTAGTGTACATGGCCTGGCGGTAGTATTGGGCCTCCAGCAAGGTTAGTATCCGTTTCTCTCCCTCTTCGCTCAGCTTTCTGGCCGCTTGCTGATCCAGGAAGGCTTTCCCCTCTATTTCCCCCAGCATCACCTGGATGTAGCCATTCCGCAGCCGCCAGGGATCGCCCCCCCACCTCTCGACCTCGTCTTGATAGAGCGCGTCCATCTCCTGGGCCAGCCGGTCCAGGGCTACTCGCAAATGGCGCTTCCACTCGCTGTCGCCCTGCGTGCAGGTGCATCCCTCCGCCCAGCGAGCCACCCCGTGCCCACAGCTCCACGAGGTGCCATTCACGATCTCAACCTCTGCCGTGGGTGGGTGCTGCTGCAAATAGCGGGCCAGGAAGGTCACCTCGTAGCCCGCCTTGGGGGCTTCTTCGTACAGTAAATCGTGCAGGAAGCGCTCCTCTCCTCGAAGGTGGTGGCCGAAGGTTTCGCCATCTGTAGCTATCAGAAGCAGCCCCTCGCCGGTGGGACCATGCTCGCCTGACAAGCAGTTCTCGACAAAGCCCTCAGCGCTATTGATCAACTCTGGATCGAAAGCCAGGCGATTGGACAGGGACTCATCTCTGAAGAAGACGGCTATCTCTCGACCACGTGGCAGCCGCACCCGGTAGGGTCCGGCGCCGTCGAGCTGGCCCTGTGTCTGGTGGGGAGAGAGGATGGTGAAGGCGATGCCCTGGCTGGCCAGTACCTCAAGGGTCTCCTGATCCACGGCCATCTCCGGCAGCCACATCCCCAGGGGCTCAGTCCCCCTTCCTCCCAATTTTGGGGGGCCAGGGGGGCCGAAGCGATGGCGGAAGTCAGCGATGCCCCAGGCGACTTGGGTCTCTTTGTCGCGCCGGGTGGCCAGGGGGAGGATGGTGTGGTTGTAGGCCTGGGCGAGGGCGTTGCCTACGCCGTGGGCAGCGCTGTTGCGCCGGTAGGACTTTATGATGCGCTGGTAGGTGGATGGATCGTGGCCCTCCAGCCAGACTGCCAGGGTAGGGCCGACGTTGAAGCTCAGTACCTCGAAATTGCCTAGTTCTGCGTTGGGGCGGTAGCACTCGGCGTTGATCTTCTCGTTGAAGTTGGCGAAAGGCATAGCTCCCTTTTCGGGGGAAATGACTCCGGTGAAAGGGTCCTCTCGAGGGGGTTGGTAGAAGTGCCCGTGAATGCAAAAGCTCTTCATAAGTTCAAAGCTCAAAGTTCAAAGCTCAAAATTGGATTTTGGATTTTGAGCTTTGAACTTTGGATTTCTAACGTGCCCATAGGATCAAGCCTGGCTCGTAGGGATTGCTCAGGTCTTCGTGATGGGGGAGTATCCGCAGGGCGTAGCCGTAGCGGCCACTGGTGCGGGCGGGAATGGCTCCGACGAATACGTGGCCCCCATCCCCATTGGACTCCACCCATTTCATGGCCATGACTTCCCCCTTTGAGATTTCGCCCTTCGTATCCAGAGGGCCATAATAGAGCTGTACTGTCACGTCCTGGGGCTCAAGGGCGCCCAGATTCACCTGAGTCCGCACCTGGAGTTCAGCGCCTACCCTGAGCTCAGCGGGCACCTCCGCCTCCACGTTATCCACCCGGATCTCGGGCCAGTGTTCGTGGAGATGGGATTTCCACTGCGCCAGGGCCTTCGCCCGCGCCATCTCGTCCTCGGCCAGGTGCTCATACCGCTGGGCCGCAGGCAGGTAGAAACGCTCGGTGTACTCACGAATCATGCGGTTGGTATTGAAGACCGGACAGATGGCTCGCATGGCAGCTTTCATCCGAGCGATCCATTTGTGCGGAAGCCCGTTGGAATTGCGATTGTAAAACAGCGGCACGATCTCTTTCTCCAGGATTCCATAGATGGCCCTGGATTCGATATCGTTTTGATAATTGAGGTCTTCGTACAACTCGCCTCTGCCGATGGCCCAGCCGGTCTCGGGCTCGTAAGCCTCATCCCACCAGCCATCGAGGGTGCTCATATTGATGACGCCGTTGGCGGTGGCCTTCATCCCGCTGGTGCCGCTGGCCTCCCGGGGGCGAAGTGGGGTGTTGAGCCAGATGTCTGCTCCCTGAACCAGGTAACGGGCAACGCACATATCGTAATCCTCGATGAAGACCATCCGTCGCCGAAACTCCTCCCGTTGGCAGAGACGGACGACCTGCTGGATCAACTCCTTACCTGGGTTGTCCTGGGGATGCGCCTTTCCCGCGAAGATGATCTGGACGGGGCGGTCCGCGTCGTTCAGGATGCTCGCCAGCCGATCCGGATCGCGCAGGACCAGAGTGGCGCGCTTGTAGGTAGCGAAGCGGCGGGCGAATCCGATGGTTAGGGCCTCGGGATCCAGCACTTCGCCCGCCCTCTCTATCTCGGACAGGGGGGCGCCCCGCTTCTCAAGCTGCTCGCGCAGCCGCCGTCGAACAAAGGCCACCAGGCGCTCCCGCCGCCTCTCGTGGGTGCGCCAAAGCTCCTCGTCGGGGATCTCGTCCACCCGCTCCCAGATGGTCTGATCGTCTGGGCGTTCCAGCCAGCGATGTCCCAGGTAGCGGTCGTAAAGCCTGGCCATGTCGAAGGAGATCCAGGAGGGGATGTGGATGCCGTTGGTAATCGAGGTGATGGGCACCTCGTCCTCAGGCACGCCCGGCCAGAGACTCTGCCACATTTTGCGCGCGACCCGACCGTGCAGCCGGCTCACTCCGTTGGTGTGGGCCGCCAGGCGTAGGGCGAGGACAGCCATGCTGAACGGCTCGCCATTGTCCGCTGGATTCCCGCGTCCCAGGGCCAGGAACTCCTCCCGCGAGAGACCAAGCTCTGGGTAATAATCGGAGAAGTACTTGTCCATGAGCTCTGGAGGAAACCTGTCAATCCCAGCCGGGACGGGGGTGTGGGTGGTGAAGACGTTGCCGGCCGAAGCAGCTTCGCGGGCCTCGGCGAAAGAGAGCGTGCCTTGACGGCCCTGCTCTTCCATGAGGATGCGGATCCGCTCCAGAGCCAGGAAGGCGGAGTGGCCCTCGTTCATGTGGCAGATGGTAGGGCGGATCCCCAGGGTCTCCAGGGCGCGGATGCCGCCGATGCCCAGCAGGATTTCCTGCTGGATGCGCATCTCCAGATCACCGCCGTACAGCTCGTCGGTGATGTCCTGATCCTGACGACCGTTGGCCGGGATGTTGGTATCCAGCAGGAAGAGGGGCAGCCGGCCGACTTGGGCGCGCCACACCTGGGCCGTGACCTTGCGGCCGGGGTAATCAACCTGCACCGTCACCGGCGTTCCGTCTTCCCCTTGCTCTAGTTGAATAGGCATGTTGTAAAAATCGTTCTTCGGGTACAGCTCCCGTTGCCACCCATCTGAGTTCAGATACTGACGGAAGTATCCCTCCTGGTAGAGGAGACCCACTCCCATCAGGGGCAAGCCCAGGTCGCTGGCCGATTTAAGGTGATCGCCAGCCAGCACCGCCATGCCCCCGGCGTAGATGGGCATACATTCGGTGAGCCCGAACTCGGCCGAAAAGTAGGCGATGCACGGCTCTCCAGGCGTGCCGTGAGCTTTCTCATACCAGGTGCTTTGGCTCTTCACATAGCGGTTGAACCGTTGAGCGATCCGCTCCAGATGGGCCAGGAACCCGTCGTCCTCGGCTGCCTCCTCCAGCCGCTCCTGCTTGATAGCTCCCAGCATCAGTACGGGGTTGTGGCCGGACTCTTCCCAGAGCTCGCGGTCCAGCCGACGGAAGAGATCAACAGCCTCCAGGTTCCAGCACCACCAGAGGTTGTAGGCCAGGTCTCGGAGGTGTTCCAGCTTGGTCGGCAAAGATGGGACGATGGTAAAAGTGCAGATGGGTTGCATGGTTTCTTACCTCTTTCTTCTAATGTGATGTAGGGGTGCGGACGCTTGCCCGCAGCGCAGCCACGTTTTCGGCCAGCGACGCCTGATCGTTGTAGATGCTCGATCCGGCTATCAGCACCGTCGCCCCCGCGTTCACGATCAGCGGCACGGTGATTGGGCTGATCCCGCCGTCCACAGCGATTGGCACGTCCAACCCGCGCTCGTCCAGCAGGCGGCGCAGGCGGCGAATCTTGTCCAGTTGGCTGTGGAGGAACTGCTGCCCTCCCCAACCGGGGTTGACTGTCATCACCTGGATCAGGTCGGTCAGATCCAGCACTTCTTCGAGAACGGACAGCGGCGTGCCAGGGTTGAGCGCCACGCCCGCCTCAATCTTGAGCTCGCGGATGCATTGTAGCACACGGTGGAGATGGGGACAAGTCTCTTGATGCACGATCAGGCGGTCTGCCCCGGCGTCGGCAAACGCGGCCAGGTGTCGCTCTGGCTCGACGATCATCAGGTGCACATCCAGCGGCAGGCTCACCAGCGGGCGCAGCGCGCGCACCACGCCCGGCCCGAAGGTGATGTCGGGGACAAAGCGCCCGTCCATCACGTCCACCTGGATGGCGTCAACGCCGGCGGCTTCGGCCTCGCGGGCCTGCTCGCCCAGCCGCGCAAAATCAGCCGATAAGATAGAAGCCTCGATCACGATCATGGTGTTCTCCTTCGAGTATTCATAGCTCTAATTGCGCACGTAAAACGTGAAACGTCAATCATCCCTTACGTTTTACGTTTGACGTTTTGCGCTTGAGATGACGAATTCCCTCAACACTTGCAACAATCACGTCCGTCGCCAGCCCTAGGAACAACCCGTGTTCCACGATGCCGGCCCGCTCGCTCAGCCGGGCCGCCAGTTGGGCTGGCTGGGAGATGGGGCCAAAACCGCAATCCAGGATCAGGTTACCCTGGTCGGTCGTGAACGGCGTGCCGTCGCTGTTGAGGCGCAGGACAGGTTGCGCGCCCAGCGATTCCAGATAAGCGGCCTGCGAGCGCCAGCCAAAGGGAACGATCTCCACCGGCACCGCCCAGCGGGTGCCCAGCGCGGGCGAGAGCTTGGACTCGTCCACCACGATGATCTCGCGGCGGCTGGCCTGGGCGACGATCTTTTCCCACAGGAGCGCGCCACTGCCGCCCTTGATCAGGTTCAGATCGGGATCCACCTCATCCGCGCCGTCAATCGTCAGGTCAACGACGGGATGCTCGTCCAGCGTGGTCAGTGGGATGCCCAGCCGTCGCGCTTCCGCTTCGATCTGGAGCGAGCTGGGCACGCCGAGGATGTCCTGCAGTTGGCCCTCGTGCAGCAATTGGGCGATGCGGCGCACAGCGAAGGTGGCCGTGCTGCCGTGGCCCAGGCCCACCACCATCCCCGATTCCACAAATTCCACCGCACGCTCGGCGGCCTGTTGCTTGAGTTTCAAGCTTGTCTACTCCTCAGTGACATCACTGATTATCTGGCCCCAGTCTACCGCCTCGAAATCCGTTGTATCTACGGTCACAACTCGCCCGTCAATTTCTAGCGCGCCCCAGTCACCCTGGTGCAAGGCGGCTTCGAATTCGTCGTAGTTTAGACGGTCAACGTGGCCTGGATGCCTCTCCCCCGATTCGGCCCGTTGCTTGAACCTTTCGAGCAGGACCTCGCCGTCCGCTCGGCATAGTACCTGAACAGTCTCGAAACGATACTTGTCCTGCAACGCCGAAAGCTCCTGGCTGGCAAGCTCCTTGCGGAAGTTACTCTCCACAACCAGAGATTGATTCGCCTTCAGCATCTCCTCAAGCAAATGGTAGAGCAGCTTCCAACTGGCCAGGCCCAGCTTCTTGGACCACTGGCGGTTCGACCAGCCAAGGGTATCAAACAGGAGTTCCTTGATATCATCGCGAGCGAACAGCGGCAGGCCAAGTTCTTTTGCAATCCTTCTCGCCAAAGTTGTCTTGCCAGAGCCGGGAGGTCCCGAGACGATGATCAGAAGATTTTGGGACATGCCTCTTGCTACGGAGGGGCGTCCTCGCCCCGATTTCGTGATCAAGCTACCCCCAAGGCGGGGCGAGGACGCCCCTTGATAGCAGTTTTGGTTAGTGAGAAAACTGCAAAGGACTTCTGCATAGTTACTTACCGTGCCAACGTCCTCATCAACCCCTCGTTGCCTGCCACGCCCGCAACACCTCGGCCACGCTCCAGGCCTGGGCTATGCAGCCGCGCGGAGCGAAGGGCGGGTCGCCGTCGAAGACTTCGCTGATGCTGCCCACGCCGTGGTCGGCCAGGTGGTGGATGAGCGGCTGCAGGAAAGAGCGCGCCAACTCACGGTCGCCGTAGACGCGCAGGTGCGCGCTGACGAAGGGGCCGATCAGCCAGCCCCAGACGGCGCCCTGGTGGTAGGCGGCGTCGCGCTGGCGCTGGTCGCCGCTGTAGTGGCCGATGTAAGCCGGATCATCCGCCGCCAGACTGCGCAGCCCGTGCGAGGTGAGCAGGTGGCGGGCGCAGGCGTCCACCACAGCACGCTGCTGCTGGCTGGTCAGTGGGCTGTGGTGCAGAGAGACGGCGAGCAGTTGATTGGGGCGCAGGGCCGGGTCATCGCCCTCCGGCCCGTCGAGTAGATCATAGCAGTAGCCGGTCGTCTCGTTCCAAAAGCGAGCGAACCCGGCGCGCGTTTGTTCCGCCAGGGCCTCATGGTCGTCGGCAGGCTCGCCCAGATGGCGCACGAACTCGGCCATGCTGAGCAGGGCGTTGTACCACAGAGCGTTGATCTCCACCGGCTTGCCGATGCGCGGCGTGACCACCCAATCATCCACCTTGGCGTCCATCCAGGTGAGCTGCACGCCCGGCTCTCCCGCGTAGAGCAGGCCGTCATCGGGGTCCACGCGGATGTTGTACCGCGTGCCGCGCTGGTGCCATGCGATGATCTCCTGTAGCACCGGGAACAGATCACGCAGCAGAGCGTCATCGCCGGTGGCGGCGTGATAGGCGCGGATGGCTTCAAAGTACCAAAGGGTGGCGTCCACGGTGTTGTATTCGGGCGTCTCGTTCTTGTCAGGGAAACGATTGGGCAGCATGCCCTGGTCCACGAAATGGGCAAAGGTGCGCAGAATTCGCGCGGCCACGTCATGGCGACCAGTTACCAGCGTCAGGCCGGGCAGACTGATCATGGTGTCGCGGCCCCAGTCGCCAAACCAGGGATAGCCGGCGATGACCGAACGGCCATCAGATTGGTCGGGCAAAGGGCGGCGGACGATGAACTGGTCGGCGACCAGAACCAGGTGCTGCACCCAGGCCGGCGCGTCGGTGAGGCCGCTCTGCGTCACCAGTCGCTGTTCATGCTCCTGCCGCTCGCCGTAGGCCGATGCACTATCCAGGCTCGGCGTCGCCTCGGTGCTGGCAACAATGGTGAGCGACTCGCCAGGGTGCAACACAGCATGAAAGTGGCCGGCATAGAGGTTATCGTCCAGAGCATCCAGCCCGCGACATCTCTCCACGCTCAGGAAGTAGTCCTGGTACCATTCGTGCTGGGGCATCGCCTCGCAACGGTCGCTCTGCAGGTAGAAAGGCACTGCCCCATCGAAGGCCGTCACCTGCAGGCCATGTGCCACCGGCTCCACGCGCATCTGCCAGTCACCGGCGTAGGTGTTGCTGTGATGATCCCGGTAATTGACGATGGCCTTGATGCTCAGGGCTAGCGGCGCGGTGGCCCGGTGCAAGTCGTAGCGAATGTAGGTCGTGTTGGCGCCGGGCTGCATCCAGACCCGCTTTTCCAGCAGGGCGTCGGCACAGGCAAAGGTCCACACCGGCGTCGTGCCTTCCAGATGGAAGCGCTCCAGGTGATGGAAGCCGATTGGTTCTACCCCTTCCCATTCTCTGCCCTGCTCATGGCGGAGAGTTGAGGTGGGAACAGCCCAGCGGTTGGCGAACAGCGGATAGGTGCGGCCGTCGTAGGCCGCCGTCTCGTCCAGCCTGGTGAGCAGGAGGGTGCGCTCCAGCGGTGGCTGGAGGGCAGCGATGAGCAGGCCGTGGTAGCGGCGGATGAGCAGGCCGGCCACGGTTCCCGACGCATAGCCGCCGATGCCGTTGGTCACCAGCCACTCCCGCCCGGCCGATAATGCCAGATTGCCGCACACCTCACGTCCGAAATCAATCATGACTTCCCTGATAAAAGCCTGTTCTGAGGCCCGTCCGTTCGGCTGAGCTCACGACGAAGCCTCGGGCCGATTTCCGCACCCGGGGACGGCTGCGTGAGCTTTTTTCAGTAGACTCAATCATGCGATAAGTCATCTGCGTCACCGTCGGTGGATATTCTCGCCCGCCCATACGTTTCCGCAAGCTCGGCTAACCGCGCGATGTGATCATCGCTAAGTGCGTTGGCAGGCAAACGCCAGGCCCAGTTTCCCGCTGCCTGGCTGGGCATGTTCATACGGGCCTTGCTGCCCAGGCTGAGCACATCCTGCACGGGGAATATCGCCAGCGACGCAGCGGACGAGGCCGCCAGTCGCATCAGCGCCCAGGCGGCGTCGTCTGGTGTGTAGCCCAGGTAGCGCACACAAAACGCCTGCTCAGGCTCAGGCGCGGACGCAAACCACCCGCGAGTGGTATCGTTATCGTGACTGCCAGTGTAGACCACGCAATTGCGTTCGTAGTTGTGGGGAAGATACGGGTTGGTGGCATCATCGCCAAAGGCAAATTGGAGGATCTTCATCCCCGGAAATCCAAACCCATCACGCAGTGCTTCCACTTCGGGCGTGATAACACCCAGGTCCTCCGCAATGATGGGCACGTCACCCAGCGCGCTCAAGAGGGCCTCGAAAAGTGCCGCGCCCGGCCCTTTCACCCAGCGCCCGTTGACCGCCGTCTCTTCGCTCGCCGGCACCTCCCAGTACGCTTCGAAGCCCCGGAAGTGATCAAAGCGCACCATGTCAACCTGGTGCAGCGTAATGCGCACTCGTTCGATCCACCATTGGTAGCCCTGGTCAGCCATCACATCCCAGCGATAGAGGGGGTTGCCCCACAACTGCCCTGTCGGACTGAAATAATCGGGTGGCACACCCGCCACTACCGTTGGACGCCCATCTTCGTCGAGGGGAAACAGGTGCTGGTGCGCCCAGACGTCCGCGCTATCGTGTGAGACATAGATCGGAATGTCGCCAAAGATCAGGACCCCATGCTCGTTAGCATAGCGCTTCAACTCGCCCCACTGCTCGAAAAACTGGTACTGCATGAACTTATGAGCCATAATAGCAGGCGCTAGCCGCTCACCCCACGTGGCCAAGGCAGTTGGTTCACGTTGCCTGAGCTCGCCTGGCCACGTGCCCCATGCCTCTCCGTGGAAGTGGTCTTTCAGCGCCATGAAGAAGGCGTAGTCGTGCAGCCAGATGGCGTCGTGTTTGGCGCAAAAGGAGTTGAAGGCCGTTGCCTCGGCTGGCCCTTCGGCAAGCTCAGGACGCGGATCGGCCTGGGCTGCAAACTGTTGATATGCCCCCAGCAAGAGCAGCTTCTTCCAGGTGATCACGGGGCCGAAGTCAACCTGCTCTTCGGGGAAGACAGGCGCCTCCTCCAGGGCCTCAGGCGCGACATAGCCCTCGTGGGCCAGGCGGGCCAGGTCAATGAGCAGCGGGTTGCCAGCAAAAGCCGAAAACGTCTGATAAGGCGAGTCCCCGTAGCCCGTCGGGCCTAGCGGCAAGACCTGCCAGACCGTCTGCTGGGCCGACGCGAGCGTGTCCACCCAGCGGTAAGCCACTTCATTGATCTCGCCGATACCAAAGCGTCCCGGTAACGACGTCGGATGCAGCAGTAGACCAGCAGAACGTTCCAGTTTCATGGCCCTCCTTGTTTGAACTCTAGAGCCCTGTGATACAAATCCACGTACTTCCGGGCCGAGGCCCGCCACGAGAAGTCGGCCCTCATCCCCCGCTCCATCAGGGTTCGCCAGGTGTCCTTGTGGCGATAAGTCTCCACGGCCCTCTCCACGGCAGCCAGGAGGGCCTCTTCGCTGTAGTCTGAGAAGGCGAAGCCGTTGCCCTGGCCCGTGGCTGGGTCATAGTCTTGCACCGTGTCGGCCAGGCCGCCGACGCTGCGCACGATGGGCACGCTGCCGTAGCGCATGGCGATGAGCTGCCCCAGGCCGCAAGGCTCGAAGCGCGAGGGCATGAGAAAGGCGTCGCTCCCGGCGTAGATGCGCCGCGCCAGGGCAGCGTCGAACTTGAGAAAGACCGCGGCCTGGCCTTGATACTTCCCAGCCACATTAGCAAAGGTTCTGTGGTAACGCTCCTCGCCCGTGCCCAGGAGGACGAACTGCAGATCCATCTCCATCAGTTGATCGCTGGCTTCGGCCAGGATGTCGAAGCCCTTCTGATCAGCCAAGCGGGAGATTATGCCGACCAGTAGGACGTCAGGGTCCGAAGTGAGCCCCGCTTCCCGTTGCAGGGCCAGCTTGTTCTCCACTCGCCCCCCCTTCCTCCCCCCCAAAGTTGGGGGGGAAAGAGGGGGGGCAGCGTCGTAGTTGACGGCGATGTCTGGGTCGGTGGCCGGGTCCCAGACCTCGTAGTCCAGGCCGTTGAGGATGCCGAACAGGCGATCCTGGCGCTGGGCCAAAATGGGATCCAGCCTCTCCCCGTATTCAGGGGTGATGATCTCCTGGGCATACCTCTCGCTCACCGCGTTGATGACGTCGGCGAACAGGATGCCTCGGGCCATAAGGATCACCACCCGGCTCAGCCCATCGTCTGTGGGATGGGGGATGAGGCCGTAGTCGGCCAAATCGGCGAACTCCAGAAGCTCAGGGCCGAAGATGCCCTGGTACGCCAGGTTGTGGATGGTGAAGGCGGTTGCTGTGTGGGCGAAAAAAGGATCGTTCTTGTAAATCGTCTTCAGCCAATTGGGGATGATGCCAGTGTGCCAGTCATTGCAATGGATGACGTCCGGCTGCCAGTCGAGCTCCTTGAGCATCTCCAAGGCGGCCCGGCAGAAGAACACAAAACGCTCTCCGTCGTCATCGTAGCCGTAGACCTCCTGGCGGCCGAAGTATTTGTCGTTGCCAACCAGGTAGGCGAGCATTCCCTCAACCGCGCTCTCGAAGATAGAGGCCAACTCGTGATCGGAGCCAGCGGGCACGGGCAGCGAATCCAAAACCTTGGTCAGCCCAAACTCGGCCTCGTTGATCTGTCCGTATTTGGGCAGCGCCAGCCGGGCGTCGTGGCCCAACTGCCGCAGGGCCTTGGGCAACGATCCGGCCACGTCGGCCAGCCCGCCTACTTTGGCGAACGGCACTGCCTCGGAAGAAAGCAGCAGTATTTTCAATGGCTTGTCCATGTCTCTCTCCGCTGAGAGTTGTTTCGTCCCTCTCTCCACCAGGGGGAGGGAACCTGAATAGTTACTGCCGTCTGAGCCTCTCCACCAACTCCCGCGCCTCCGCCAAACCTTTGTACTGCAGCCGCTCGTAAATCTTCAGCGCCTCTTGCGCCAGCGGCAGCGCCAGGTCCACCCGCCCTTCCGCTTCCCACACGCGCGCGAGGCCGTGTTGTACGTCAGCAATGCCTTCAACTAGTCCGATTTCTCGCGCCAGATGAAGTGCTTGCTCAAACCATTTTAGTGCCTCAGCCCATTCTTGGTAATCCAGAGCAAGTTTGCCTAAATTGCGATAAAGGTAGGTCTTTGGCTCTTTGAAGTCTCTTCTCTGTGCCAGTTCTAATGCGTCATTATAAAATCGTTCTGCGGTACTATAAGCCTTGCGCTCATGGGCAAGCTCACCTAGATCGCCAAAGGCATTGACAACGCCGTAATCATCACCTAAATCGCTGAAAATTGCAAGGGCTTCTTTGAAGAGCCGTTCAGCTCCATCATAGTCTTTGCGCTGCTGTGAAAGTAAGCCAAGCATTCGCTTAGCCTCGGCCTGTTCTCCCTTGTTTCCACTATGCTCCGAGGCTTCCACGTAACAATCTACCCAAAACGATGCGGCATCGGTACAAGCACGTCTGTAGTGGATCCAAGCAACAGCATAGGCAAGCTCACCGGCGATGTTCCACTCTTTCATCACCCGCGACATATTGTATGCCCGAATATCCAACTCTAACTGTTTGTCCCAGTGTCCGTTCAGCCATAGGAATTCATATAGTGCGTCCGCCATATCAAATAGCATCCGCGCCGCATCTTCATCCCTAATAACATCACCCTTCACTCCCGCTGTTTCCCATAGCCAATCGGCTGCCGCTTCCAGATTCACCCAATCCGCTTCGAGGCGGTCAAACGTCTTGTATTCGTCCCAACCGTATCGCCTGGCATAGTCCAGCCAATAGTGCGCAAAGCGCATGCCCGTCTCGCGCGCCGCGTCCGCATCGGCCAGCAACTCATCGCGGACGTAGGCGCGGGTGAGGGGGTGCAGACTGTAGCGTTCCTCGCCCAACTCTTGGTTCACCAATGAAAGGGCGTCTAATCGCTCCAGCACTGTCTCCAACGCCGTGCGCGATAAATCCGACACCGATGTCAGCGCCTCAAACGTCGCCGACGGGACAAAGAACGAGAGCGCGCTGAGCGCGGCCACGTCGCCCGTGCCCAACTCCTGGCGCGCCTCCTGGTAGATGAACTCTTGCAGTGGCGATTCGCGCGCCGCACCTCGCCGTAGCATCGCCAGCGCGCCGTCAAAGTCCAGCGTGACACGCACGCGCATCAAGCCCAGTGTATGCACGAGAGCCAGCGGCGAGCCGCCCGTCGCGTCATACAATTCTTGCCAACGCGCTTGAACTCGCAGCAATTTCCCTCTCAATCGCACATCGCGTTCGGCTTCGTGCGCGATAATCTTGCGCGCCGCCTCCCAATCCAGCTTTTCCAGACGCAGCCAGAGCGCGCCCTCGCCGCCGCGCCGTCGGCTGGTCAGCATCGCCTTGTTGCCCTGCGGGAGGAAGCGCAGCCAATCTGCCAGCGCCTCCTGCTCCTCCTTCGTCAGCGTCTCAAGGTTGTCATAGATGAGCAGGGCGCGTGTCGTGCGCAGCGAATCCAACAACGCGCGCCGCCTGTCTTCGCCCGCAAGTTTCGCGATGCCTGGCTTGCCCAGGGTGCGCGCCGTCTCGTTGATGAACTCGTCCAGCGTGGTCGCCGCGCGCGCTGCGGCTTTGATGCCGCTCGGCTCCAAACGCTTTTGCTTCGCGCTGACAAAGATGAACGCATCGAACAGGTCGCGCTCTTTGCAGCGATAGGCCGCCTCCACCGCCAGCGCGGTCTTGCCGATGCCGCCGATGCCGTCAATCACCGCGCCCCAGCCGCGCTCCTCAGGACTGAGCGCGCCCAGCACCCTGTCCATATCCTTGTCTCGCCCGAAGAACGCCGCGCGGCGCGGCAGGTTGTCGGGTACGCGGGGCGCAAAGACCTGGACCTCTTGTGGCGAAACGACGCGGTGCTTGACCTGCTCCGAATAATCGAGGAGAAACCTGGTCAGGTTCTGGCGCACGAGGCGTTCAAACGATTCAACACTGTCGAAGGTCTGATAGAGGCCAGGATGATCCGCGTCAGGCGCAAAGCCCGCGAAGAACTCTTTGACCCGCCTGAATTGGTCAGGGTCGAGGTCATCCAGTGGAGCGTCGCGCGTGCAACGATAGAACATCACGCGCGGACGTTTGTATTGCTGCCACAGGCGATACGCCACGCGAAATTCTTCTTCCGTGCCAGACAGGTACTCCTTTTGCGTCTGCGGGTCCTTGCCCCCTGGCGGCGTCCCAAAGCGATGCCACAGAATGCCGATGAACAGGTCCCAGGTGTCGGGTTTGAGCTGATCGAGGATGACTTGCTCGGCGCGACCCAGGTCAGGCAGGATCTCTCGCCAATCCAGCAACTCTAACGTCACGCCGACGTATTCCGCCAGCGCTTTCAAATCCTCGACGACCGTCGCCAGCCGCGCGCGTTCATTAGCCATATCGCTCGGCGACGCGGCAAAGACGCGCAACTTTCTATAGCTCTTGTCTATACCCATTGTTTCTCCTGTCCCTCTTATCTCACGTTTCATGCATCATGCAATTACCTGCTCTGTCTTCTGCTTGACGGACGATGGCCTTGATCTTCTGGAAAACGTCCTCAGACAGCGGCTCCGGCTGGTGCTCGGCCAGGATCTCCACCACGCGCTCGGCCGCCCGTTCGGCCAGGGACTTGCCCTCTTGTCCAGCCAGCCGCAGGGACATAGCACTTTCTCATCCAAGACCTCCGCGACCGAGAGGCTATTTGAACTGCTGTAGATACACAACGTTATTGCAAAGTTCGTCGGCTATCAGGCTGTCAAGAAGCCGCAAGGTCCAACGCAGCAATATCCCCATTTGCCGACGGCTGAATTCAGGGGCGATGATGATGCCAGCGTGTTCTTGTTTGCTGGCATACCAGCGTTTGGCCATAGGGATAAAATCCGACGCGTCGGAAGTCATGAAGGCCATGCCGCGCTCAGTGGCATAAACAAGGTGTTCCTCATCGTCCCACCCCAATGCGTTGGCCTCAACGCAGCTTTGCGCCACGTACCCTCGGCGTCGCAGGGCAGGGGCCAGCAAAGCGGTAATATGCTCATCGGTGTAGATGCGAATGAAGAGTTGTTCCGTATCATTGTCCATGCGAATCGCCCTGCTCTGGGAAGTGGACAAAGCCACGCTCGTCAATGGTCAGATCATGCTGCTCGGTCAGGTATTCCATTCGGCTCTCGCGTATCTCGCGCTCGATTTCGTTCTGGTGATCCAGGTAATAGCCGATAGCGTCGTGTATCCAGGAAGGGCGCAGATGCGGGTAACTCTCCAGGATTTCGTCAACGGTATCGCCGGCTTTGTAGAGGCCAGCGATCAGAGACACGGTGATCCCTGTGCCGCGAATGATGGGCCGTCCTCCTCGTTTTCCAGGGACGCGAGTAATATAGGGATGTTCGGTGGCAGATTCAGGCACCTGACGCACTTTTCGCATCCCAGCCTGCAATACCTGGATGACGAATTTCGGATCTGCTTCGGCCAATTCCTCGGCCAGCTGTTCTGGCAAATCTAAGGTCAAGGTTCTCATTTTGTTCCTCCAGTATTCCCGACCTCACCGGACCTCCGAGATCGTTGTCTCTCTCCATTGAGATTTACCCTCACATTATACAACAGATTGGCGAGGTTGGGAAGAGCAGGATTGTAACAACAAAAAACCTTCTCGTGAGGAGAAGGGGATGATAATGATCTACGAAACTTGAGGATCAGGGCTTACGGGAGAAGTTGGCAAATCTGACGTCAATGAACCTCTGGGAGACTGTCATGGCGAGGTCAGCGCTTCTCAGACACGGAACGCCGCCCGCGATTAACGCCTCTGCGAGCGGATCGTAAAGCTCGCCTGCATCCACCACCGTCACGATCGGTTTGCTGTGCCGCCGGCAAACATCCGGCACCCGCTGCGCAACGGACGATTCATTGAGCACGCTGTCCCTGCCTGAGGGGTCCACTCCAGGCGGAAGGGTCGCCATGGCCGGCGTCAGGGGCACGAAGCCCATCACCACCGCGTCCACGTTCTCGTCCTCAATTATCGCTTCGAGGCATTGGACGTGCACGGTGTCGGAGGCCATGGGGGTGAGGTCGAGCGGGTTGCGCACGTTTATGAGTCTCGCGATTCCGGCCTCGCTCAGGGCAAGCCGTATCCTTTCCCTCGTGCGGCCGCTGAAGCGGGGCAGGGAGAAACCGGCCTCGCGGTCGAGGTTGTCCGCCATACCCACCGCCTCAAAGCCAGCATTGGACAGCGTTCCCAGTCGCCTGCCGGAGAATTCTCTGCTGGCCAGCAGCGAGGAGAGCATGATGAAGGCCCTGAATTCGTCGAAGGAGGTCGCAACCAGAGCCCCCGCTTCGGATAGAACGGCAACGCACGCCTCATAGTCGCCCGAAATAGAGGCAGTGTGACTGGAGGCCGCCCGAGCCCCCTCCGCGGTTTTGCCTGTCTTGTAGACGATTACCTGCTTGTGTGGGTCCAGGTCACGACAGAGCGAGGCGAGCCTCAGACCGTCCAAAGGATTGAAGCCCTCCACGTAGAGCGCCACCACGTCTATCTCCTCTCGCTGTACCAGGTACTCCACGAAGTCAATGCTGCTCAGGTGCATCTGGTTGCCCGTCGAGATGGCGAAGACCGGGTTGAGAAAGGGCAAGCGGTTCATGCGGGTTATCATGAAGGCGCCGCTCTGACAAACCAGGGCCACATTCCGCGCGTTGCCTGGCTGGGGCGGGAGTTTGGTCTCTGGAATGAAGAGCGTGTCGTATCCTCCCGGCAGCGATCTGATCCCGAGCGAGTTAGGCCCCACCACCGCCGGGGTTTCCCTCCCCTCGCTCCTGCAGCGGGCGAGGATGGCCCGGGTCTTCTCGTCGGCTTCCTTTCCCGTCTCGGTCTCCCCCATGCCGCCTGGTATCAGGATCACGCTGTGGGCCGCCTCGCAGGACGTTATGCCATCCATCACCTCCGGCACCCTGGGCGCCGAGACCGCAACCACCATCAGATCCGCCTTCCACGGCAGCTCCGCCACGTCGCCAACGCACTCCACACCGTCAATGGCTTCGATGTCCGGCCGCACGACCCTCATCTTCGAAAGCTCAAAGCCGTCCCGCAGGAGGTTGCGCAGAATCGTCCGCCCGATATTGATCCCCCTGGCCGATACGCCGATGATGGCGATAGTCTCTGGCTGAAGCAGCCTCTCCATCTTGTCCCAGTCCACTGGCAGATGCCGTGGCGCGGGGATTTCTTGAAGGGTGCAGAGGGCATCCACCGCCACCGCCCGGCCGTGGGAGATATAGAAGGGATTTACTTCGAACTCCTTTATCCACCGCCTGTTCTGCCCGCTTCCGACAGCACCGGCCAGGGCGAGGAAGAAGCTGAACACCCTCTCAAGCTCGTCGTCCGAAAGCAACCTCCTCCCCTCCCTGTCTCTGCCTGACAGCTTCAGGTAGGTGAAAGTGGAGGAGAACATCTCGAGGAAATCGTGGGGATCGGTCAGGTGCGCACAGGCGATCTTGACGTCGTGGCCCGGTTTGAACCTGCGGGCGAGTTCCTCCGTGTCCAGCCCTCCCAGGCCCGCGGCAATCACGTATCCGAATTCCCGTGTCCAGCGCATCCCGACGAAAAGCTCGTTCCCCAGGGTCCGTGGGCTGTGGATGAACTCGCAGACCAGGAATCCTGCCACGCGGTCAGCGATCGCCGGCACCCTCTGCCTGAGCGTCCTGTCCATACTCTCCAGAGCCTCGCACACCGCCCGATGCGATTTTTCAACCACCGCCACGCCGCCCGCCTCTGTCTTGTGGAGGATTTCGGGGCAGACCACCTTGACCACCACCCTATCGCCTGGGATCGCCTCTATGGAGCCGGGGCAGGGGAGGGTACCAGCGGGGACGAACACAGATTGTGGAACCGCCAGGCCCGCCTCGGCCAGAAGAGCGTAGGCTTCGTGCTCGTGCAGGGCATCCCTGCCCTGCAGGGCAGCGGATTCGATAAGTTTTCTGGCCAGTTCGATGACTTCCATCGTCTCTCCTAACTGGAGTTAAGGGATTCGTAGTAGCGACTTTAGTCGCTTTGGCTCCGTTGTGAACGACTGAAGTCGCCACTACGAAAAACACGCCAGTGTCCAGTCTCCTAAAGTGATGGCTGGTGCAGAAGCGACTCAAGCCCGGCCTGGGTGGCCGGCACGTCGCCTTCGAGCTCTGCAAGCCGCCGGACGACCCGCTCCTCGTTGCCGCGAAGCCCGCTCGCCCACTCTGCCGCAGCCTCCGGCTCCACGGTTTCGGGATCGAACCGTTTGATCAGGGCAAAGGCGGTCCCTTTGGAGACGTCGTGGCCTACCAATCGGATGAAGAACGATGAAGCCTTGAATCCCATGGTAAGTGCCCTGATGTTCGTTTCTACCACCCTGTCCCCCTTGCCGCCGAACAACTCCCGAATAAAGGGGTGGAATTCTTCGAGGCTGAAGGGGAGGAAGGGGGTAGCCGCGCCGAGCATCACCACGTTTTGTGAGCGGCTGCTGCCGGCCTGGCGCGCGATCTTGCCCGCGTCCAGAAGCACGACGTTGGGAAACGACAGGAGGTGCCGGAGCAACTCATCTTCGTCGGGATAGTTGGGGATGTTCTTCACCGGGGTCGAGCTTGAAACCACCGCGCCATCCTTCTTCAGGTAGCTGAGGTAGCGGTTCACCTCCAGCGGCTCAATGCTGATGATGAGGTCGGCCCTGGCCTGCGGGATCAGGTCGCTGAAGATGGGCCTGTCGGATATGCGCAGGTGTGTCTGAATCGCACCTCCCCGCTGGGCCATCCCGTGAACTTCGGCCTGCTTGAAGTGGTAGGAATTGGCAACACTGGCGTTGTCGAGCATGTAGGCTATAGTGAGGATCCCCTGGCCTCCCACGCCTGAGAGGATGATGTTGAATTCCATGGTTTACCTCCTACTAGATTTTCCTCTTGAGGTAGATGCAGGGCCTTTGGGGAATGAGCACGGATAGACCTTCGTATTCGATCTCCTCCCGGATCAACCTCACATTCTCCTCGTGATTCCTGGGGAGGGGGACGAGGGTGCGGACGTGCTCCCTGGGCACCCCCAGGCCCACCACCAGTTCCACCAACCTTTCGCCCGTGGCCATCGTCTCCTGGGTACCGGTCATGGCTACGGTCCCGTTGTCCAGGATGAACACCTTGATGTTCACGTTCTCCTTGGCGGCTCCGATGAGCGGCGTCATGCCGGAGTGGCAGAACGTCGAGTCGCCGATGGCACACAGAACCGGAAACATCCCCGCGTGAGCCGCGCCCGCGGCCATGCTGATGCTGGCTCCCATATCTATGCAGGTCTCGATGGCCTGGAAGGGCGGATAGAAGCCGAGCGCGTAGCAGCCGATGTCCGAAAAGACCGTGGGCTGCTCGTAAATCGAGATGGCTTCCTTCATCGCCCTGAAGGTGTCCGCATGGGGGCAGCCCCGGCAAAGCGCGGGAGGTCGCGCGGCGAGGGGCTCGAAGGGCACAAATTCGCTCGCCTCCCACTCTACCCCCAGTCCCCCAGCCACAAGCTCCGGCTTTAGCTCGCCGGTGCGGGGCAGCGCACCGGAAAGCTTGCCCAAAACTGGTTTTCCGCAGCCCAAAACCCCGCTCATCAACTCCTCGATAAAGGGATACCCCTCCTCTATCACCAGCATCCGGTCCACAGCCTCATACAGCCTCCGTATGGCCGAAACGGGCAGCGGATACATGCCGATTTTGACGTAGGGATAGGGGCTGATTCCGCCCACAGCCTCCATGAAGTAGTTGTAGGCTATCCCGGACACTATGACGCCCAGGCCTCTGTCCAGACCGGAGAGGTCAACCACGTTGTATGAGGACGCTTCGCTGGCCTGAAACAGAGCTGGCTGTTTCTCCAAAAGCTTCCTGTATTGCCTCCTGGCATTGCCTGGAATCAGGGTCCACGCGGAGACGTCGGAGGGCTTTTTCAAGCCCTTCTGTTCTCTCGGTTCACCCACCGCCACGTCCGCCCTGCTGTGCGCCAGCCTCGTGGTGAGCCTGACCATGACCGGCAGGCCGAGTCTTTCGGAAAGCTCGAAGGCCTCCCTGGTCATCTCGTACGCTTCCTGCTGGTTAGCCGGCTCGAGGCAGGGAATCCGAGCGAAGTTGGCGTAGTAACGGGAGTCCTGCTCGTTTTGAGAGGAATGCATGCCTGGGTCGTCGGCAACGGCGAGCACCAGCCCGCCGTTCACCCCGCTTATCGCGGAGCTCACGAAGGGATCCGCGGCCACGTTCAGGCCCACGTGCTTCATGCTGACCAGCGCCCTCTTCCCCGCGAAGGACATCCCCAGGGCCTCCTCGTATGCAACCTTCTCGTTTGCCGACCAGTCAGCGTGTACGCCAAAGCGGTCGGCGAGCCTCTCCACGTACTCGAATATCTCGCTTGCCGGGGTACCCGGATACGAGTAGGCCCCGCTTATTCCCGCGTGCACTGCGGCCAGAGCGACGGCTTCATCGCCGAGCAACAGCAACCTTTCTGTCATCTCACTTAACCTCCATTGGTTAGTGTTTTTTGAAATAGCGTCTGCGTTTCTAAATGTGCTTCTCACCCTGAATTCCGGTGACATATCTGCTCTCATGGCTCTGTCGTGAAAGAATTGTAGTACATATTATCGTGGGCGTCAAATCCGATTGTTTACTGTACGTCGTGAATGCGAAGGTTTGCCTTTTTAAGGAGGTCAGGTATAATAGAGGACAGGGGTTAGCCATGACGAAACTGATAGCTATATTCACCACTTCGTTGTTTGTTGGCTTCTCAGGGGCGCTGATGCCGGGGCCTCTTCTAACGGTGGTCATAAGCGGGAGTGCCCGGAGGGGCTTCTGGGAGGGGCCGGCGCTGGTGCTGGGCCACGCCGTGGCCGAGGCCCTCATCGTTGTCGGCTTGGCCGCTGGATTGAGCCGCCTGTTGAAGCGGAATCTGGTAGCTGGGCTTATTGGGCTTCTGGGGGGAGCCTTTCTCCTCTGGATGGGGGTCGACATCGTCCGGAGCGCGTGGTGGGGCGCGGTCTCTTTGGAGCAGGCGATTGGCGTGGAGGCCGGGCTGCAACTGGGTCCGATAATCACGGGCATCGTGGTCAGCATCTCCAATCCCTATTGGGTGCTCTGGTGGGCCACGGTGGGCGCCAGCTACGTGGCCTTATCTCTGGCGCGAGGCCCTTTGGGTCTTGGTTCTTTCTACTTCGGCCACATTCTATCCGACCTGAGCTGGTATAGCCTGGTGGCCCTGTTGATCGCCAGAGGCAAAACCTTGCTGAGCCAACCCGTCTACAGGCTGATCATGCTGGTGTGCGGATTCTTCCTGATCGCCCTGAGTATCTACTTCATCTATTCGGGCATCAAGTTTCTGCAGGGAAAAACCGTAGCCCTCTCCCCATCAGATTGAGGAGAGGACCCAGAAGGGAGGTTATTCGAAATGAATATAGAGCAAGGACAGTCCCAACGCCTGCGGGCCATCGTGGACACCATCGTCCAGGTAGCTCGGCCGGAGCGGGTCATACTTTTCGGGTCCAGAGCGAAAGGGACGGCGCGAAACGAGAGTGACTACGACTTCTTGGTGGTTGTGCGGGATATCCGGAACGAGCGCGAGGTCTCCCGGCGCATCTACCGTGCCCTTCTGGACAAGAGGGTCGGGGCAGCGGTGGATGTGGTAGTGGTCAACACAGGAACCCTGGAACAATACAGAGAGAGCCCATTTTACGTCTACCGCCAAGCGTTACGGGAAGGGAGGGTGTTCTATGACCGTGAAAGAGTTTGAGGACTGGCTTCAGAGGGCAGAGAGCAACTTGGAAATCGCCCGCCGAGCCAGAGGGGAGAAGGTCCTCTTGGAGGATCTCTGTTTCGAGGCCCAGCAAGCGGCGGAAAAGGCCCTGAAGGCTTTGCTCATCTACCTGAGTGGCGATTATCCAATGGTACATGCTTTCACCTTGATTCTGGAGCGATTGGAGCAACACGTGACCGTGCCGGAGCCCATCCGGGAGGTCGTGGAGCTCTCCGACTACGCTGTCCAGATGCGGTATCCGGGAGACTATTATCCTGTCAGTGAGGACGAATATGAAAGGGCTCTGGAACTGGCTGCGAGGGTCCTGCAGTGGGTCCGGTCGCAGATCGGGCGGGAGATAGTGGAACCGTGACCACCACTCACTACTTCACCGTCAGCCAGATCAACAACTACATCAAAGACCTCTTCGAGATAGACTTCGTGCTCCAGGACCTCTGGATAGAGGGCGAGGTCTCTAATTTCTCTCGCTCGGCGGCGGGACACGTCTACTTTACCCTGAAAGATAAAGCGGCCAGCATACGCTGTGTGATATGGCGCTCGCTGGCCGACCGGCAAGCTCGCCTCCCCTCCAACGGCGAGGCCATCCTTGCCCACGGCCGCATCTCTGTTTACGAGGTTCAAGGCACTTATCAATTCTACGTGGACGCTCTCCAGCCGGCCGGCCTGGGAGTTTTGTACCTCCAGTTTGAGGCCCTTAAGAAACGCCTGGAGGCCGAGGGCCTTTTCGCCCCTGAGCACAAGCGGCCTCTACCACCCTTTCCCCGCTGCCTGGGTGTGGTCACCTCGCCTACGGGCGCCGCCCTCAGGGACATATTTCACGTTCTGGGACGCCGCTACCCTCTGGTTGAAGTGATTCTATCCCCCAGCCTGGTGCAAGGAGACAAAGCGCCACTGCAGATCGTAGCCGCCATCGAAGCTCTCAACGAGCACACCGATGCAGAGGCCATCATCGTCGCGCGGGGCGGCGGGTCGCTGGAGGAACTGTGGGCCTTCAACGATGAGCGGGTGGCGCGGGCCATCTACTCATCGCGCCTGCCTGTGATCTCCGGCGTGGGCCACGAGACCGACTTCACCATCGCCGACTTCGTGGCCGATGTGCGGGCTCCCACCCCTTCGGCCGCCGCAGAAATCGCCGTGCCCGATCAAGGAGAGCTGCGGGGAACGCTGCACCTCCGCCGAAACCGCCTGGTCACGCTCGTGGGGAGGCAAATCGTCGAACGGCGCAGTGCTCTTGAGGCCCAGCAGCGAGCCCTCAGCCGACTGTCGCCTCAAGCCAAAATCGCCAGCCATCGCCAGCGCATAGATGAGCTAACCCGCGCGGCCAGCGCGAGCCTGGCTCACCAGTTGGCCCTGCGGCGAGAGCGGCTGCACGGCCACCTCCTGCGCTTGCAGAGTCTCAGCCCCTTTGCCACCCTGGACAGAGGCTATTCCATAACCCGTCAATTGAGAACAGGGGAGATCGTGAAGAGCGTAGCCCAGGTGGCTACTGGGGATCGAATCGAGACCCAGGTGAGCGACGGCAAGTTCGAGGGCCTGGTCGCTTGGGCAGTGCAACGCCAGGAGAACTAAAAATGAACGAAGTAGAGAAACTGTCTTTCGAAGAGGCATTCAAAGAGCTAGAGGATACAGTGCACCGACTGGAGGGGGGAGGGTTAACTCTCGATGAGTCCATCGCCCTCTTCGAGCGGGGGATGACGCTGGCCCAGCACTGCGGCCAGAAGCTGGACGATGCCGATCTGAAAGTGAGCCAGTTGGTGCCCTCGGACGAGGGAGGTTACGAGACAATGCCCTTCGGCAAGGCTCAGGGCGAGCCTTTCGAGGAAAGAGACGCATCGTGAGACCCTTGGGGTTTTCCAAAACCCCAAGGGTCTGGATGCTTGCTTCAGGCTAACTCCCCTTGCATAGACCATGGCCCCGCCCAGGTGATCTTCACCTGGGCTAACTTTCCTCGCCCCTCCTTCATCCCCCCCAACTTTGAGGGGGAAAGAGGGGGGGCGACTTCAAAGAAGACCAGCTTATGGGTGCGGGTGCGCCCCTTCCACTTGCCCCTGTGCTTCTCCTCGACTAATACCTCGACAGTTTCCCCCAGGAGCCGCTGGTTAATCTCACCGGCAATGTTCTCTTGCAGGTCCTCGACAATCTTGCGGCGGCGTGCTTTCGCCTCTTGAGGAACGTCGTCGGGGAGGCGGCTGGCGGCGGTGCCGGGGCGGGGCGAGTAGGCGGCAACGTGCACCGTGTCGAAGCGGACCTCCTCCAAAAGCCGGTAGGTGTTCGCGAATTGCTCCTCGGTCTCGTCAGGGAAGCCGACGATCACGTCAGTGGCCAGACTCACTTCTGGGACGCGCTGGCGGATTTTGGTCACCAGGCGACGGTACTGGTCTACGGTGTAGCCTCGGACCATGCGTTTGAGGACAGCGTCGTCACCCGACTGAACGGGGATCTCAATGTGCTCGCAGACTTTGGGGAGACTGGCCACGGCTTCAATGATTCGCTCCTTCATGTCGGCGGGATGAGAGGTCAGGAAACGGATGCGCCACAGGTCTTCGATCCCGTGAACAGCGACCAGGACGTCAGCCAAATCGGGCTGGCCCGGCAGGTCGTGGCCGTAGGCGTCCACGTTCTGACCCAGCAAAGTCACCTCGCGCGCGCCACGTTTCACCAGGCACTCCACCTCTTCCGCTATTTCGTCCACCGGGCGGCTTCGCTCTCGCCCCCGCCGCAGTCTGACGATACAGTAGGTGCAGAAGTGGTCGCAGCCCTCGATGATTGGAACGTAGCAGGAGACTGGAAGTTGGAAGTTGGAGGTTGGAGATTGGAGGTCGGCTGCTGATGGGCGGTGCTCTTTGACGAGCTGGATTAGGCTCTCCACGTCTGATGGTTTGAGGAAGGCGTCCACGTAGGGGAAGTCTTGTTTTAGGGCAGGGATGTCGTCTACGAGGCAGCCCATCACGGCGATGACGGCTGCGGGGCGCTTCTTTTTGAGGGGTTTGAGGGAGCTGAGGCGGCCCAGTGCCTTGTCCTCGGCGCTCTGCCGCACCACGCAGGTGTTTAGGACAACGAGGTCAGCTTCTTCGGCCCGCTTCGTCCAACGGTAGCCCAGGCGTTCCAGCTCCTCTGCCGCTCGTCGCGAGTCGGCGGCGTTCATTTGACAACCGATACTCCAAATGTGATAGTATTTCATCTTCTAGCCAGTATCTCCCGTGCCACCAGCAGGCCGGAGGCTGAGGCCTGTACCAAGCCCCGCGTCACGCCTGCCCCGTCGCCGGCGGCGAAGAGATTCTCCACCTCAGTCTCCAGGGCCTTGCTCAGTTCGAGCCTGGATGAGTAGAACTTGACCTCCACGCCGTAGAGCAGGGTGTGGCGCGAGTTGACGCCGGGAGCCAACTTGTCCAGAGCCTCCAACATTTCCAGGATGTTCACTACGTAGCGATAAGGCAGTACCAGGTTCAGGTCGCCGGGGGTGGCATCTCTCAGAGTAGGGGTGACGAGGCTGCGGGCTAGCCGCTCAGGCGTCGAGCGCCGCCCCTGCTGCAGGTCGCCCAGCCTCTGCACGATGACACCATCGCCCAGCAGGTTGGCCAGGCTGGCGATGTACTTACCGTAGGTGATAGGCTCATTAAAAGGCTCGGTGAAAGCCTTGCTCACCAGGATGGCGAAGTTGGTGTTCGCGGTCTTTCGGTTAGCATAGCTGTGACCATTGACGGTCATCACCCCGTCGGCGTACTCGGTCACTACCTCGCCGTAAGGGCAGACGCAGAACGTACGTACCTTGTCATCGAAGGCGCGGGAGTAGTAGTGCAGCTTGGGTTCGTAGACCAGATCAGTGATGGGTGCCAGCACCTCGGCTGGCAGCTCCACCCGCACGCCCAAGTCAACGGGATTCCGGCTGAGGGAGAGGTTCAACTGTTGGGCCACTTCCTTCAGCCAAGATGCTCCCTCACGGCCAGGAGCCACCACCACGTACTCCCCCTGGATGACCTCTCCTTTAGCTGTCTCTATCCCCACAGCCCGCGAGTTTTCGGCCAGGATCCTGGACACTTGGGTTCTGGTTCTGATCTCCACCCCACGACCTGCTAGCTCGTCCCGCATGGCGGTCAGGATCTCGCCGCTCCGCTCTGTGCCCATGTGGCGGATGGGGAAAGAGATGAGCCTTAACCCGGCCAAAGCCGCTCGTTTCTCCAGTCGCTCTATGTCGTCGTCGTTGGTGCCGTAAATGGGTCCCGTCGCACCGAATTTGACGAAAGTCTCGTCCACTTCCTCGATCAGAGCACCGGCTTCCTCGTCACCCAGCAATTCCGCCAGGTGTCCACCCACCGCTGGCGAGAGGGTCAGCTTGCCGTCTGAGAAGGCCCCAGCCCCTCCCCAGCCGCAGAGGAGCATGCAGGGGTTGCAGTGGGCGCAGCCCTTGCCCAGCTCGCGGGACGGGCAGTGCCGCCTCTCGATGTCGGGCCCTTTTTCCAGCATCAGGATGTCCAGCTTTGCGTGCGACGACAACTCCAGGGCGGCGAAGATGCCCGCCGGCCCGGCTCCCACGATGATGACGTCGTAGTGACGTTGTGGCATCAATCCTCCTGCTAGCTCTGGGCTAAGATCTCCTGGAGCGACTTCTCATAAACTTGATAGGCGCGGCGGCCAAAGAGGACGAAGCGCACCAGCTCGATGTCGGTGTGGGACTCGAGGTAATTGATGGCCGTCTGCAGGGCGATGGGGGCGGCTTTTTCCATCGGGTAGCCGTAAGCGCCGGTGCTGATGGAGGGGAAGGAAACTGAGCGGACGTTATTCTCCGAAGCCACCTCCAGGCTGCGGCGGTAGGCGCTGGCCAGCAGCTCCGGCGCTCGCTCACCGTCGCGATAGTAGACCGGTCCCACGGTGTGGACGACGTGCTTCGCCTTGAGCCGATAGCCTTTCGTGATCTTGGCGTCGCCGGTCTGGCAGCCGCCCAGGGTGCGGCACTCCTCCAGGAGCTCCGGCCCTGCCGCCCGATGGATGGCCCCGTCCACGCCGCCCCCGCCCAGCAGGGTCGGGTTGGCGGCGTTGACGATGGCGTCGGTGTCCTGCTCCGTGATATCGCCCTCGACTAGCTCCAGTCGTGATTTGTTGATGGTCACTTGCATGTTGTGTCCCTCCTTGGCCCTCTCTTGGAAACGAGTAACGAGTCAACGAGTGACGAGTTAACGAGGCACTCATTACCTCACTGACTCATTGACTCGTTACCTCGTTGACTCGTTGCCTCATTGTTGTTCAGCACCCTCTTCAACAATTGCCCCGTGTATGACTTCTCCACCTCAGCCACTTGCTCAGGGGTTCCCTCGGCCACGATCTCCCCGCCGGCGTCGCCGCCCTCAGGGCCCAGGTCAATGATCCAGTCGGCCACTTTGAGGATGTCGGGCTGGTGCTCGATGATGACCACGGTGTTGCCAGCGTCCACCAACAGGTTGAGCACTTTGATCAGCTTGTCCACGTCGGCGGCGTGAAGCCCCACGCTGGGCTCGTCCAGGACGTAGAGGGTGCGACCGGTGGCCCTCTTGGAAAGCTCCCGCGACAGCTTCACCCGCTGAGCCTCGCCCCCCGACAGCGTGGGGGCCGGCTGGCCCAGCCTGATGTAGCCCAGGCCCACGTCATGAAGAGTTTTGAGCTTGCGCTTGATCTTGGGGATGTTGCCGAAGAACTCCATGGCCTCCTCGACAGTCGTGTCCAATACCTCGGCGATGTTCTTCCCCTTGTAGCGCACCTGCAAAGTCTCCCGATTGTAGCGCTTTCCCTTGCAGACGTCGCACTTGATGTAGATGTCGGGCAAAAACTGCATCTCGATCTTGATGTTCCCGTGGCCTTTGCAGGCCTCACAGCGCCCTCCCTTGACGTTGAAGGAGAAGCGCCCTGGCGCGTATCCCCGCACCTTGGATTCTGGCAGTTCGGCGAAGAGTTCGCGGACGTAGGTGAGGACGTTGGTGTAGGTGGCCGGGTTGGAGCGGGGCGTGCGGCCGATGGGAGACTGGTCTATGTTGATGGCCTTGTCAACGTGCTCCACCCCCAGCACCGCAGCGTGGCGGCCAGGTTTGTCCCGACTGTGTTGCAACACCTGAGCCAGGCGTCTGTAAAGTATATCCACCAAAAGGGTGCTCTTGCCAGAGCCTGAGACCCCGGTGATGCAGACAAATCTCCCCAGGGGGATGTGCACCTCAATGCCCTTTAAATTGTGCTCCGCCGCCCCTTTGATGACGATCTCCCTGCCGTTGCCGTCCCGGCGGTGTTCGGGGATAGGGATGCGCCGGCGGCCGGCCAGGTAGTCGCCAGTGATGGATCGAGGGCAGGCTATGACGTCCTCCAACGTTCCGGTGACCACAACCTCCCCGCCGTGCTCGCCGGCCCCAGGCCCCAAGTCCACGATGTAATCGGCGGCGCGGATGGTCGCCTCGTCGTGCTCCACGATCAGAACCGTATTGCCCAGATCGCGCATCCCCTCCAGAGTGCGGATGAGGCGGGCGTTGTCCCGCTGGTGCAGCCCGATGGAGGGTTCGTCCAGGATATAGAGCACTCCCATCAACTGGGAGCCGATCTGGGTGGCCAGGCGGATGCGCTGGGCCTCCCCGCCCGCGAGGGTCACCGCCGTGCGGTTCAAAGTCAAGTAGTCCAGGCCTACGTTCTCCATAAAGGTCAGGCGAGCCCTGATCTCTTTGAGAATCCTTTGGCCGATGATCTGCTGGCGCTGGTTGAGATAGTCGGGCAGCTCCTCGAAGAACCGCCTGGCCTCGGCCACCGACGTCGCCGTCACCTCGGCGATGTTCTTCCCCGCCACGGTGATGGCCAGGGCTTCGGGACGCAATCGCTTCCCCTCGCAGGCCGGGCAGGGATTATGGGTCATGTAGCCGGAGATCTTGTGTCGCACGTAGTCCGAGGTGGTCTCGTTGTAGCGCCGCCACAGGTTGGGGATCACTCCCTCGAAGGTGGTCTCGTACTGCCAGCGCCGTCCTTCCCTGTTGCGGTAGTGCAGCGGGATGCGCTCCTGCCCGCTGCCGTAGAGTAAAACGTGCAACTGGCTCTGGGAAAGCTCCCGCACCGGCACGTCCACAGGAATGTCGTAATGCTCGGCCACCGCCTGCAAAAGCTGCATGTAGTAGCCGTTGTCTTTCCCGCTGCTCTGCCAGGGCTGGATGGCCCCATCCCGCAGGGAGAGGTCGGGGTTGGGGACGACCAGGTCGGGGTCAATGGCCAGTTTAGTGCCCAGCCCCTGGCACTCCGGGCAGGCCCCGTGGGGGCTGTTGAAGGAGAAAGTACGAGGCTCGATCTCCGCCAGACTGACCCCGCAATGGACACAGGCGAAGTGCTCGGAGAAGAGCAAGTCCGCTACTATCTCCCCCCCTTTTTGGGGGGGCTGGGGGGGGGCGGCAGAGAGGTTGTGGACGATGATCACTCCCTCGCCCAATTGCAGCGCCGTCTCCACCGAGTCGGCCAGCCGAGGGCGGAAGTCGGCAGGGTCATCTGGGTGGGGAATGACGAGCCGATCAACCACCACCTCGATGGTGTGCATCTTGTAGCGGTCCAGCTCAATCTCCTCGTCCACCTCCCGCACTTCCCCATTCACTCGCACCCGCACGTAGCCCGCCTTGCGCACGTCCTCGAAGATCCCCCGGTGGTGGCCCTTGCGATCCTTGATCAGGGGAGCCAGGATCATAATGCGGCTGCCTTCTGGCAGGTTCATGATGGCGTCCACCATCTGTTCCGCCGTCTGCCGCGTGATCTCTCGGCCGCACTTTGGGCAGTGGGGTATCCCGATACGGGCGTAGAGGAGACGCAAGTAATCGTAGATCTCGGTCACCGTGCCCACGGTGGAGCGGGGATTGTGGCTGGCCCCGCGCTGGTCAATGCTGATGGCTGGGGAGAGGCCCTCGATTTGATCCACGTCGGGCTTCTCCATCTGGCCCAGGAACTGGCGCGCGTAGGCCGATAGGGACTCCACGTAGCGGCGCTGCCCCTCGGCGAAGATAGTATCGAAGGCCAGGCTCGACTTTCCCGACCCTGAGATGCCGGTGATGACGATGAGCTTGTTGCGGGGCATCTCGACCGTTATGTTTTTGAGATTGTGCTCTCGCGCGCCTTGCACGATGAGCTTATCTTGAGCCATTCCCTGACTCCAACGGTTAGTATTCAGTGATCAGCGGCACCGTATTGTAACACGAAAGAGGCCTCAAAGCAAGCAAGCCAGGGCACATTCAGGTGGCCCTAGCTCGTTGGACTGGTGGATCCATTTGGTTGCACCGGGGTTGCTCAGGTGCAGCGTTTGGGAGGCGGTTCACTTCGTCTCTTCGTCTGTCTCCCCCGGTATCTCAAAGCGATAGCCCACCCCGCGCACTGTGCGCAAATACACCGGTGATCTCGGGTTTTCCTCTATCTTCTCCCGCAGCCGACAGATGTGGACATTCAAAGTTCCGGTATCGCCCATGAAATCGGTTTTCCAGATCTTCTTCATCAAGAACTTGCGACTCAAAACTCGCCCTGGGCTGCGCATAAAAACCTTTAACAGTTCGAGTTCCTTGGGATTCAATCTCCGCTCTTTGATTCCATTGTTGACACGCCGCGTCCCCAAATTTAGAGTTAGCCTTCCTGCCTGAAGGGTCTCTCCTGCGTCGCTTCTCAAAATGCTCCTGATGCGGTTGAACAACTTTCGAGAGGTGAAAGGGGGCGTCAGGATAAAAGTAGCTCCCATCACATCCTCGTCTCTTTTGGCCTTGGCCATGATCAAGATAATGGGGATCTCGGCGACCTTCTCGTGCAAGGCCTGGCAGATTTTCCGCCCAGCTATTTTGGAAGATGTAGCGTTCAATATGATTAGATCGGGCGTCTCGGAAGCTGTCCGCTCGACGGCTTCTTGCTCACTGCGAGCCAGCGACACCTCGTACCCCTTTTTCTCCAGGCTTTGGTGAATCCAGTCTATTGGGGATTTAACTTTCTCGACGAGCAAAAGGATCTTTCCCTCGTCGCTTTTCAGAATGCTCCTGATGCGATCGAACAACTTTCGAGAGGTGAAGGGGGGCGTTAGGATAAAAGTGGCTCCCATCACGTTCTCCAGGATCAATATAATGGGAATCTCAGCGACCTTCTCGTGCAAGGCCTGGCAGATTTTTCGCCCAGCTATTTTGGGGGATGTAGCGTTCAATATGATTAGATCGGGTGTCTCGGAAGCTGCCCGCTCGACGGCTTCTCGCTCGTTGCGAGCCAGCGACACCTCGTATTTTTTCTTCTCCAGGCTTTGGACAATCCAGTCTATGGGGGACTTGGCTTTTTCGACGAGCAAAATGCTTACAGTCATTGCTTTTTCCTGATCGGCTACTGAGATATTCCCCACGAGCTTCGGTCGGCACCGGCATTGCAGCAAGAGATCTCTCGGAAAGTCTTTGAAACCGCTCCTAGCCCCCGTCCCCGGGGGCGTCGCTGGCGAAGTCGAGCCGCAAGATCCGCCCTACGGACGGGGCTTCGAGCGCTTTCCGAGAGAGCTCGCGAAAGAGCGAAGGTGAATAGGAAGAGTTTCGTCGAAGAAGGTGAGCCATAGAGGAACATATTATAGCGCATTATCTTTTTTTAGGCAACTGGGCTTTGTTGACCTTTTGCCTCCCCCGTAGTATAATCGGTTCGCCGCTGTGGAGGGCGGCAATTAGGCGAAAGGTGCTAGATGTAATGAGCCGGTTTGATAGAGACAAGTTCCCAACCCTGATTATAATCGTCGGCTTGTTTGGCCTGGCTATCCTCTTCTTCTGGCCCGTTATCTTCGGCGGCCAAACCCTCCTGCCTGCCGATAACCTGTTCACCTTTGAGCCCTGGCGCTCGTTTGCCGATGATGCCATCGGAGATGGCGGCATCTCCGTGCCCCACAACGAGCTCCTGAGCGACCTGATCCTGGAGAATTACGCCTGGAAGCGTTTCATCGTTCAATCCATCAAGGCCCGCCAGATTCCCCTTTGGAACCCCTATATCTTCGCCGGCCTACCCTTTCTGGCCGCAGGCCAACATTCCGCGCTATACCCCTTCAGCCTCCTCTTCTACGTTTTGCCCATCGCTAGCGCCTATGGCTATTTCACCGTCCTTCAACTCTTCCTGGCTGGCCTGTTCGCTTTCATCTACGCTCGGGTCATCGGCCTGGGTCGCCTGGGAGCTGCTGTGACCGCCATCACCTACATGTTCAGCGCGTTCATGGTCGTCAGCGTGGTCTTCACCATGATCATCGCTGCCGCCGCCTGGCTGCCGCTGCTCCTGGCGATGATAGAGCTGATCATCAAGAAGGTGAGTTCAAAGCCCAAAGCCCAAAGCTCAAAGCTCAAAGCTCAAATGGACTTTGGACTTTGGACTTTGGACTTTGGAGTTGGGGGTACTTCTCCTCCACTTCTCTACGTCGTTTTCGGCGCTATCGCTCTCGGCTTTCAGCTTCTAGCCGGTCACATAGAGATATCCTACTACGTGTTGTTGGTCATGGCCTTCTATGCCGCCATCAGGCTGTGGCAACTGGCGCGGGTCGGCAAATCAGCGGCGGGGCGCGCCTTGTTCTGGTTAGTCGTCATGGTCGTGCTGGGCCTGGCCCTGGGGGCGGTGCAGCTTATCCCCCTCTACGAGCTGGTGAGCAGCAGCTTCCGGCAGGATTCGGCGAGTTACCAGCAGGTGGTGGGCTGGGCTTTCAAGCGCCGCCGTCTCATTGCGTTTGTCATCCCCGACTTTTTCGGCAACCCCAGCCATCATAGCTACTTCGACGTTTTCAGCCGCCAGATGGTGGCTGTGACCCAGAATTACTACGGCGATCCAATCAGCACCATTGATTGGGGGATCAAGAACTACGTCGAGGGGGGTAGCTATCTGGGCATCTTGCCTCTGCTGTTAGCCCTGGTCGCTGTTTTCAGGCGGCGCAGCAAATACGTTTGGATTTTCGCCGGCCTGGCCGCTATCTCCCTGGCTTTTGTGTTCGGTACTCCTCTTTATGCCCTGCTCTTTTACCTCCTGCCCGGCATCAGGCAGTTGCACTCGCCGTTCAGATGGATATTTCCCTACACGCTGAGCGTGGCGGTGCTGGCAGGCATCGGAGCACATCATTGTGAAGCTCAAAGCTCAAAGCTCAAAGCTCAAATTGGAAATTCGAAATTCGAAATTGTTTACAAGCTAGGCTGGCTCGCCCTGCTGGCCGGCCTCGGTGTGATGGCTGCCCTGGGCCTCAGTCTCGTCTTCCCGGATACCGTCATTCCCCTGGCCGAGCGGGCTATGCTCAGCCTGGCCAAGGCGCCCGAAGCCTTTGCCAATGGGCGGATGTTTTACTCTTACGAGCTCCGCAACCTGCTGATCTTTGGGCTATTCCTTGCCTCCAGCGGGGCGGTGTTGCTTCTCGCTCGTCGCTCTCTTCGGCTAGGCAAGTATAAGGTGTGGAAACCTCTGGCTCTGCTGGTCTTGATCTTCGACGTTTTCGTTTTCGGCTACGGCTTCAACCCCGCCGCTGATCCCAAGCTCCTCGATTTCAAGCCGCCGGTGGTGGAGTTTCTCCAGCAGGACGAGAGCCTCTACCGCATCACCACCTACAACGCCCCCGACGAGAAGACCTTCAACGCCAACGCGGGCATGTTCTACGACATCAGCGACGTACGCGGCTACGATTCCATTATCCCCAAGCAGTACACAGATTACATGGGCCTCATCTCCCCCCAGTCAGAGCTTCAATACAACCGCATCGCCCCCATTTACACCGACCACCCCCAGGCGCTGGACTCACCCCTGTTGGACCTGCTCAACGTCAAGTACATCCTGACTACTCAGCAGATCGAGAACCCCAAATACACCCTGATCTACGACGAAGAGGTGCGGGTCTACCGCAACGAGGGTTGCATGCCCCGCGCCTTTTCTCTGCCCACAAGCTGCGCCGTCGTGACCGACGACGTAGCCACAGCCTTGCGAACCCACGACCCACGCCAACACGTGATTCTCGAGCAGCAAGCAGCCAATACCCAATATCCAATCTCCAATCTCCAACCTCAAACCTGCAACCTGAAACCTGCAACCGTTACTTCCTACACCCCCAATCAAGTCTTCATTGACGTGGAGCTGGAAGGGCCGAGCTTCCTCGTCCTGGCCGACAGCTATTTCCCTGGCTGGAAGGCCTTCCGCCGACCCCAAGGGACAGGGGAGGGTGAGGAGCAGGAACTGGAGATCTACCGCGCCGATGGCAATTTCCGAGCGGTTTCCCTGCCGGCCGGCCGCTGGACGGTGCGTTTCAAGTATACGCCGATGTCCATCAAGTTAGGGCTCTTCGTCAGCTTCATGGCCGGGCTGATGCTGGTCTTGCTGTTGGGCTACTGGCTGTGGGGGCGCTTCTATCGAGAAAGCGTTGAGGACTCCGACGCCAGGCGGGTGGCTAAGAACAGCCTGGCCCCCATCGTTCTTCAACTGGTGAACAAGGCCATTGAGACCGCCTTCGCCGCGCTGATGCTGCGCATCCTGGCCCCCGATGCCGCTGGGAAGTACTATTTCGCCGTCACCATCTGGATCTGGCTGGACATCTTCACCACCTTTGGGCTGAACATCCTGTTGCAGCGGGAAGTGGCCAAGAATCGCGCCCTGGGCAACCGGTATCTGGCCAACAGCACCATCCTGCGCTTGATCCTCATCGTTATCGCCGCGCCTCTCCTGGCCATCTTCATCGGCGCGCGCCAGCTCATCCGCCCCCTGGCCAGCGATACCATCGCCGCCATGGTGCTTTTGGCCGTGGGCCTGATCCCTGGCAGCCTGGCTAACGGCCTCACCGCTGTCTTCAACGCTTTCGAGAAGATGGAGTACCCGGCGGCCGTTACGACTGTGACCACGGTGCTCAAAGTCGTGCTGGGGACCCTGGTCCTGCTGCGCGGGCTGGGCTTCGTTGGCCTGGCAGGTCTCTCCATAGCTATCAACGTCGTCACCGCGGCCATCCTCCTCTACCTGCTGATCCGCACCAGATTGCTACTGAGGGGCGTCCCCGCCCCGCGCGCCTTCGAACTCGATTCTTCCCTACAGCGCTCGATGATCGGTCTCTCCTGGCCCCTGATGCTCAACAACCTGATCTCCTTTTCCTTCTTCAAGATTGATGTGTTCCTCCTGGAATCCATGCGGGGGAACGCCGTGGTCGGGCTGTACAGCGTGGCCTACAAGTTTATGGACGCCCTGCAAATCCTCCCCGCCTCCTTTGCCATCGCTGTCTTTCCCCTCATGTCTCGCTATGCGGACTCAGCCAAGGATTCGCTGCTGAGGGCTTATCTCCTATCCGTCCGCCTGCTGGTCATCGTCGCCCTGCCCGTCGCCATCGTCACCACCGTCCTGGCCGAGCCTTTGGTCTATCTCCTGGGCGGCTCCCAATACCTTCCCCATTCGCGGATCGCCCTGCAGCTCATGATCTGGTCAATACCCATTGGCTTCATCAACAGCGTCACCCACTACGTCCTCATCGCCCTGAATCAGCAGCGCTTCTTGACCAAAGCCTTCGCTATTGGCCTGGCCTTCACTGTCGTAGCCAACCTCGTCTTTATCCCCGTCTACAGCTATCGCGCTTCGGCCCTCATCCACCTCTTTTCCGAATTGGCTCTGCTGCTGCCTTTCTACTATTGCCTGCGCAAGCATCTGGCCCCCGTGTCCTGGGGGAGGCTGCTCTGGCGGCCAGCGTTGGCCGCAGCGCTGATGGGCGGCCTGCTGTGGCTGCTGCGCGACACAAGCCTTCTCTTAGCCGTGCCCTTGGGCGGCCTGGTCTATCTCCTGGCCCTGATCCTGCTGAGGACCTTCAGCGAGGAGGAAATAGTTCTGTTCAAGAGCTTGTTGTCTTTTGGCCCGTGGAAGGTAGAGCCAGCCTCGGAGGCGCAGTAGAGTCCAATCGTCGTTTCCCCAACAGGTGATTTTGGTGGGGGTGCCACACTCACCCAGGCGTATTCTGTTCTGCCGCCGCTTTTCACGGCTGAACAGTGATGGCATAGCCCAGAACAAGCCCGTCTGTTGCCAAGCAGGCGGGCTTTTTGGGCGTAGTAAGGTTGCCATTGGCTGAAGCCAGCCATTCGCGAAGGGTCAATGTGAAGAAACGGGGACAAAACCGTTACAGACTCGTAACATTTGTCGGCACAGGCGTAACCGTTTTGTGGTAGAATGTGGGCGCAATTGGAGTGCGTCCCGCGCTCCCCAGGAAATCCCCAAACCCTGCCCCTCTACTCTTTACATTTATCAGCGTTTATAGTAGAATCATGGCAGCACGATGTTCATAAAAGGATATGAGTCGAGGTTAATCAAGAGTATGGAAATGATCAGCATTATCATTCCGATGTACAACGAGGAAGAAGCCATCGGTGGCGATTTGGACACGATTATACAGACCATGAGCAGCCCCCCCTCTTTCCCCCCCCAAGTTGGGGGGGATGAAAGGGGGGGCGACATCCCCTGGGAGCTAATCGTGGTGGACGATGGCTCCACCGATGCCAGCGCGGAGATCGTGCGACGGCGGGAGGGAGTGAGGCTCATCCAGCACCCCCATAATCGAGGCACGGGCGCGGCGCGAACGACGGGTCTCCAGCACGCCAGGGGCGATGTAATTGTGATGACCGACGGCGATGGGACTTATCCGAACCAAGACATCCCCCGCCTCCTGGCCCACGTCGGCGAGTGCGATCTGGTCATCGGCGCCAGGAAGACGGAGAGGGGCAGCCTCAGGTGGCTGCGCTCCCCCACCAAGCTCTTCATCCGCCTTTTGGCCTCGTACATGACGGGGGTGAGGATCCCCGATCTGAACTCCGGCCTTCGCGCCTTCAAGAAGAGCGTCGCCGAGGAGTTCCTCGATATTCTGCCCACCACCCACTCCTGGGTAGGCACTCAGACCGTCGCTTTCCTGTCCGAGGGCTATGCGGTCAAGTTTGTCCCCATAGACTATTATAAGAGAAAGGGGAAGTCCTCCTTCCATCCCATCGCCGACACGTATAACTACATCTCCCTGGTAGTGCGAACCATCATGTACTTCAATCCCCTCAAGGTCTTTTTGCCAGTGGCCCTCGCGCTCATCGTGGTGGGAGCGGTTAAGCTCGTGCGGGATGTCATTTACTATCGCGGCTTCTACGTCCCTGGGGTCACGCTGATGCTGATACTGACGGCGATTCAGGTGGGGGCGATAGGACTGTTGGCGGATCTGATCGTCAAGAGGGCACGATGAAGGGCGATGGGATATTAGATATTGGATATTGATGAGGGAGATCGTTGCGAGTTTGCTACTTTGGCACTTACCGTGCTAATTACTCACGTAATCAGATAATGATCGAGGGCCTACGGCGAAATGGGGTGGAGGTCGTTGAATGTCACGAGCGATTGTGGCACGGCCTCGAAGATCGAGTGGCACTGGCCAGCGGCGGGTGGCTGAGACCCAGTTTCTGGTGGCGTGCACTGCGGACTTATGCCAGCCTGCTTCGACGTTATCGGCGGGTGGGAGATTATGATGTATTGGTTGTGGGCTATCCTGGACAGTTTGATGTGTTTTTAGCCCGCCTACTCAGCCGACTGCGCCACAAGCCCCTGGTTTGGGACATCTTCATGTCCATCTACCTGATTGCTCTCGAACGCGGACTGACAGAGCAAAGCCGCACGACCGTGAATCTGATCCGCCGAGTGGAAAGGAAAGCCTGCCGCTTGCCCGATTTGCTGATCCTCGACACCGCCGAGTACGTTGCCTGGTTCCAGACTACCCATAACATCTCACCAGAGCGGTTTCGCTTGGTACCAACGGGAGCCGACGACCGCATCTTTGGCCCGCTAGCCAATGAAGGCACTGACGACGGGTTGTTTCGCGCGGTCTACTACGGGACGTTTATCCCCAATCACGGAGCTGAATACATAATAGAGGCCGCCCGACTATTGACAGCCGACCCCAGCATCCGCCTCGAGCTGATCGGAGAGGGGCCGGACAAGGACAAGGCCGTTGCTCTGGTGCGCCATTACGACCTATCCAACGTGGACTTCGTGGATTGGTTGGCTAAGGAAGAACTGGTGAGACAGGTCTCAAAGGCCGACATCTGCCTGGGAGTGTTCGGTACGACGCCTCAATCCCTGATGACGGTCCAAAACAAGATCTATGAGGGCCTGGCCATGGCCAGGCCGGTGATCACAGGCGACGCCCCCGCCGTTGGCCAGGCTTTGGTTCACGGCGAGCACCTTTACCTGTGCGACCGTGCTAATCCCCGGGCTTTGGCGGATGCCGTGCGCACGCTCAAAGCCAATCCCGATTTGCGTCGGCGACTGGCCCAACATGGCTACCATATCTACCGACAGGAGTTCGACTTGCAGCACAACGGCGCTCGCTATGCCGCCCACCTGTGCGAACTGCTTGAGCGCCACCAGTCGCAGAAGAGAGTATGAAAATCACTTTTCTCCTTACTCAGAGCCTGGAAGACCCCTCAGGGCTGGGGCGCTACTTCCCCCTGGCCAAGGAACTGACCAGGCTGGGCAACCAGGTGAGCATCCTGGCCCTGCACCCTGACCTCAGTAGCCTCTCCCAGCGACGATTACAGCTTGGCGGAGTCAAGGTGCATTACGTGGGCCAGATGCACGTGCGAAAGGTGGGCAGCCAGAAGACCTACTTCAGCACTCTCGGCCTGGCCAGGGTGGCCCTGGCTTCGAGCCTGCGGATGAGCTTCAGGGCCTTGCTGGCTGAAACCGACGTCGTACATCTGGGGAAGCCGCACCCCATCAACGGGGTGGCCGCTCTGGCGGCAAAGTTCTTGCGAGGAAAGCGCTTGTACTTGGATTGCGACGATTACGAGGCGGACTCGAATCGCTTTTCGGGCAAGTGGCAGAGGTCGGTGGTGGCCCTGTTTGAGGACAACCTGCCGCGTTTCGTCTCTGGCATGACGGTGAACACGCGGTTCACCCAGGAGAGGAACGTTGCCCTGGGCTTCCCTGAGGACAAGATCGTCTACGTGCCCAACGGCGTGGATAGGGACCGCTTCGCGAAGATTGACCCCGGAAAAGTGCAGGCTCTTCGCCGGGAATTGGGCCTGGAGAACAAGAAGATAGTAGCATACGTGGGAAGCATGAGTCTGGCAAACCATCCCGTAGACCTGCTTTTGGAAGCTTGCACCATCGTCAGCAAACAACGTAGCGATGCCGTTCTGATTCTGGCGGGCGGCGGACAGGACTACGATTTCTTGCGCCAACAGGCTGAGGAACTGGGCCTGGGGGAGGCTGCCATCTTTGTGGGAAGGGTGAAGCCGGAGGCGGTGCCCTACTACCTGGCCATGGCCGACGTCTCCGCCGACCCCGTCCACGACGACTTGACGGCCCGTGCCAGATCCCCCTTGAAGATCTTCGAGAGCTTCGCCGTCGGCACGCCGGTGGTGACAGGGGACGTCGGTGATCGCCGAAACATCCTCGCTGATGGCGAAGCTGGCATGCTGGTAGAAGCTGGCGATGCTCAAGCCCTGGCTGAGGGGATTCTGGCAGTTCTGGAGGATGGTGACTTAGCTCATGCCATGAAGGAAGCAGCCTTGAGGTTGCGTGAAAGGTACTATTGGGATGTGTTGGTGCAGGATTTTGTTGAGGTGTACTGTGACTAAAAGCTGAAAACTGGAAGCTGAAAAGGAGGCGAAGTGATGAGGGGTAAACGCACCCATTTCATCGTTGTATTTTTGATCTGTTTGGCGCTTGCCGTGGGCGGGTGCAAGGCATCTACCCGACAAGTGGGGTTGACAGTCGAAGTGGCTACCAAGGCAGCACCGGCTGCCACTGCTCCCGCTGCCACAATCGAACCGACAATTGAACCAACGGTTGAGCCGACGAGCCCCCCCGGCCCCATTTTGTTGAATCCCACGAACATAGTCGTCGGCCCGAGGAAGCGGGACCCCATGAGCATGGTGACCGATGCCGAGGGCAACTTGCATGTGGCCTGGTACGTCGAGCCGCTGGCGGACTCGCGAGTGCTCTACCAAAAATGGGATGGGGAAGCGTGGTCTGACTCAATAGAGCTGGGCGCAGGCCGATCACCCATCATCGCCACCGGTGACGGCAATGTCTACGTATTGGGGGATGATGCTGCTGGCAGCGGGCAGGAGCTTGTCTATAGTAGCTCGACGGATGGAGGCGCTTCGTGGTCGGAGCTGGAGAATATCTCCACCGACGGTGTATTACCCGAAAACGCCGAGCACGCCATTCTGATTGACAGCGCAGGCCACCTCCACATGGCCTGGTCTCAGTTTCGTGATCCTAGCCACAGCGACCTATTCTACAGCCATTGGGATGGCGACTCGTGGTCGGAGCCTGTCCTCATCTCCAACGGCAGCAAGTACGCCAATCGTCCCAGCCTGGCCGCTACACAGACCGGGGGTATACATTTCGTGTGGCTGAGCAACGCTGGGGGGCGGTACGATGTTTATCACCGCTATTGGGACGGCGCAACCTGGTCAACCGCCACTCGCGTTAACGGAGGCAGTCGGAACGTGAAGCATTATACTTTGGGCGTTGACAAAAGGGCCCAACTCCATTTGGCCTGGTACGAGTTTCACGGGCCTGCTAACAGCGAGGTCTATCACAGTTGGTGGAACGGGAACACCTGGGCCCAGCCCGTAAACGTCTCCCACGACGAGGAAGCATCCGAGGGTCCGCTCCTTTTGATCAACGAGGCAGTGCATCTCGTCTGGTTGCAGCCGGCGGGGCAAGAGGGTACGATCAAACATAGCCAATGGGATGGTAGTGCCTGGTCTGAGCCGGAAAGCATCATTCCTCCGGAGTTCATTGTGAACATTGCTGACAGCGTTATGGCCCATGAAGAAGACATTTATCTTTTGTGGAGAGCCGCAAGAGACACCCGGGACGTACAGGTTTATCGCTATGGCCGGTGGGATGGCACCACCCCCGTCACTCCGCACAATTTGGGTGGCATTGGCCAGTGGGCCCTTATGGGCCTGGTTAGGGACAATCGCGGCAACGCTTACTCGGTGGGATTGAACATCGGGTTCAATCGGCCTGAGATGTCCCGCCTCCAGGAGTGATGCAGCACGATGGAGTATAAGAAGGCCGATCTCGCTACAGACTCTCCGCTGATTTACGTTGTGATAGTGAGCTGGAATCGCGCCGACGACACGATAGAGTGTTTGAAAGCCCTCGCCAGCTCAGACTACTCAAACTATCGCCCATTGATAGTAGATAACGGCTCTACCGATGGTTCGCCCGATGCGATCCGGGCAGCCTTTCCTGCGGTGGAGGTGATCGCCAACGAGGACAACCTGGGATTTGCACGGGCCAACAACATCGGCATTGAGCATGCTTTGCAGCAAGGCGCTGATTATGTCCTGTTGCTGAACAATGACACGCTGGTGGATGAGCGTTTGTTGACCGAGTTGGTCGCCGTTGGGGAGTCGGATCCTAAGATCGGGATGCTGGTGCCAAAGATCTATTATCCTTCGACAGGCTCAGGACGCAGCCACGGGGAGAAAGGACGGCTTTGGTCAGCAGGGGCTCGGTGGCGTCGTTTCCCGCCCCGGGTGACCATCATCGGCTTCGGCCGGGAGGACGGGCCGGCTTACAGTGTCCAGCGGGAAGTGGACTACGCTACCGGCTGCGCCATGCTGGTCAAGCGGGAGGTCTTCGAACGGGTAGGGATGTTCGATCCGGCCTTTTTTATGTATCACGAGGACTATGACTTCTCGGCCCGAGTTCGGCGCGGCGGCTACCGCATCGTCTACGTGCCCCAGGCCGTGATGTGGCACAAGGTGTCAGCCAGCACTGGCGAGGAGTCGCCCCTCAAGTGGTACTATCTGGGCAAGTACATCGTGCCGCTATACCTCAAGCATTTCAGACCGCCTCGCCTGTCATTGACTCTCTTTGTTCTCTGGGTGTTGGCCCGCGAGACGGTGAAGGGGAATGCCCGCTATCTGGGGCCGTACCTCAGGGGGCTGAGCGATGGCTGGCGAGAGTTCGCTGCCAAGGAGCCACAGTGAGAGTCAAACTGGAGGAGAGGCTGATCTTCTTTTTGAACAAGCTGTTCCAACGGCCTTATGGATCCTTTGGGGAATTAGCAGCAGCTAAAACCGGAGCTAAGACGTGTTTTCAGTGGGAGTTCGATCAGGCGGAGCGCTCCTACTCGGCGTTTCAACCCTATATCAACCTGAAGGGCAAGAACGTGCTAGACGTCGGCTGCGGCCTGGGAGGCCAAGATCTGTTCTATCTCCTGAAAGGGGCACGAAGGGTGACCGGCCTGGACATCAGCCAGACCAATGCCCAAATCGCCCAATCCTGCTTTGCGGAACGCGAGCCAGAAAGCGGCCAGCACCCTGGGCTGGTTGTGGCCGATGCGGCGGCGATGCCTTTTGCAGATAATAGCTTCGATGTAGCGATCTCTATTTATACCTTCGAACACTTAGCTGACCCAGCCAGAGTGTTGGATGAAATTCAAAGAGTCATCAAACCTGGAGGTGAGGCTTTCATCAGCTTCCCCCCTTACTTCAGCCCCTGGGGAGCTCATTTGACAGATTGGATTTATTTTCCCTGGTGTCAGGTGCTGTTTTCGGAGCAGGCCCTTCTCGATGTGGCCAGAGCCATTGAAGAAACCCAGCACATCCATGCCAGCCTCCCCGACTTTGCCAGGGTTGATCTGGCGGGGGCGGTCAAGCTACCTCACGTGAATAAGCTCACCGTGAGAGATTTTGAGCGTCTCCTCGAGGCCAGCTCTTTGGAGGTGTTGAGCAAGCTACATCGTCCAGTGGGAGCGGAGAAGGCCGGGATGCTACGTCCCGTCCTGTCCCTGGCTACCAAGATACCTGTCTTGCGTGAGGCGTTCACGAGCGGCGTGGTGCTGATTGGCCGAAAGCCGGCACAAAACGACTGAAGTCGTTACTACGAGTGCAAAGTTGAGATGGAAGAGATCGTTTGCAACGTATGCGAATCCGATAACTACGTCGTTCTGTACGAAGGCCGTGATAGACTGCACGGATTGGGTGGCCCCTTCAGGTTGGTGCAGTGTCAACAGTGTGGGTTAATCTATCTCAACCCCAGGCCGACTGGGGAAGAAATGGGGCAGTATTATCCGCCGGATTACGAGCCATATACCCAGGACGTTGGACGAGCGAAGGGTTTTCTATCTAGCCTCGACTATCGTTATGGCGTGGCCAAGAGATGCCGGATAGTCACGAAGAGGAAAAAGCCAGGGCGCGTCCTCGACGTGGGTTGCGGAGTCGGGCATTTCCTGAACGGGATGAAGCGGCGCGGCTGGCAGGCCTTCGGGATAGAGGTCAGTGAGGGGGCGGCAGCCTATGCCAGAGAGCGGTTCGGCCTGGAAGTCCTCGTCGGGGAGTTAGAGGAAGCTGAATTCCCCGCAGCTTACTTCGACGCAATCACCCTCTGGCACGTCTTGGAACACCTGCGTGACCCACTAGCCACCCTGAAGGAGATCAACCGATTGTTGCAGGACGATGGCCTGTTAGTCTTCGCCATTCCCAACTGGGAAAGCGTTGATGCCAGGCTTTTCAGCGAGTTTTGGGTAGGGCTGGACATGCCGCGCCATCTCTACGTTTTCCCCCGACCTGCTTTGGAGAAGCTTCTGGCTAAGGCCGGCTTCAAGGTAGTGGAAACCGAGTGCTTCTTTGGCAGTCATGGCGCATTTGTCCTGAGCTGGCGTTTTTTCTTGGAGGAGAAGATGTCCCAAAGGGCTCTCAGGGAATTTCTGCTTGGGCTCTTGTATACCAAGTTGACTCGGCTTATCGTTTCACCCTACTTCTATCTCGTGGACAAGCTGAGAAGAGGGCCTATTATTACCATGACTTGCGTCAAACTGAAAGCTGAAATCTGAAATCTCATTGGGTGAGGGGAGAGTGGGGAATCTGACGGTTGGGAAAGCTATCAAAAGAGTGAGCCAAAACAGAGGCGTTAAGACCATTGCTGCGCTTATCGCCGCTGGAGCTTCCTTCGTTTTTCTGGGCTTCGCTCTTTATCGTCACTGGCAGGAACTTGCCCAGTATGAATGGAACATTGATTATCGCTACCTATTGGCCTCCTCTGCCATTTACCCGGTGTCCTTTCTCTTGGTAGCCAGTGTTTGGAGTCTGGTCATTGGCCGCCTGGGTGGATTTTCGGATTACTGTGGAAATCTTCAGATATACTGTTATTCTGGCCTCGCCAAGTATATCCCCGGCACCTTTTGGTATGTCCTGGGAAGGGCTTACTTTTACGAGAAGAAAGGGGTCGCCAAGTCGCTTACCGCCCTGGGAAGCTTGTGGGAGTTGGCCCTGGCTGCTTTCTCAGGGCTGGTCGTCTATTTGCCCCTGACGATGTATTCCCACCAGGTGTACGCTGGCCCCCTTAATTACCTGCTGCTGCTTCTGGCGCCCTTGGGATTCGTGGTCCTATATCCTTCGGGATTCAGTGCTGCCCTTAAGTATGTTTTGAAGAAACGGGCTGAGAACATCAGCCTGATCAGGCGCCGAGACTCTTTGGCCTGGATAGCTCTTTATGCTTTCGCCTGGTTGCTCGGCGGGCTTGCCTTCTACCTGCAGACCAACATGATCTTCCCCGTGCCGTTGGCCCATTTGCCTGCGGTAGCCAGCTTCCTGGTGATCTCCGGAGTTATCAGCCACTTGGCGTTTTTCATCCCTGCCGGCTTAGGCATTCGGGAGGTCTCCCTTTCCCTGTTGCTGAGCTCTTACGTGCCTTTTGGGATAGCGGTGGCCATCGCGCTGATTTTCAGGCTCTGGTTGACGTTGAGTGAGGTGTTTTGGACTCTGGTCATCCTGCTTGTGTGTCGCTGGGGTTCAGTTAGAAACCAGGTTTCTCCAGAATGTAGCGAATAGCCTGAAAGTATTATTGACAAGCGGGTGTTTGTATGTTAAACTATTCAGTAGAAGTTCCAAAATATATTTGAGGAGGAAGACTATGAAGAAAAGCACATTTCTAAAGCTGGCGATGATTGTCGCCCTGATGGTGACTGGCCTGACCCCGGCGGTGGTCTTTGGGGATGGGTCGGATCCTTGGGTGGCAGGTATTCAGGTGGCTAACCTGGACACCCAGCCGGCGACGGTGACCATCGAATTCTACGACACAAGCGGCGCTTTGGTGTACACCTATGTTGACCCTCTGGGACCTATTGCCGCGGGGGATTCGAGGACATACTACGTCCCCACTATCCTGCCCGATAGTGCCGCTACCTCATTCAGGGGCTCAGCGGTGGTCAGCTCCGAGCGCAATATCGCGGCCATCGTCAACGAGAACGCCGGCTCCGGCGCGAACTACGACCAACCCCCCGGCATCCTGAGGGGCAGCTATACGGGTATAAGGGCGGCCGAGACGGCCACGACATTGTACATGCCTGTGGCGTTGAAATCTTACTATGGCTTCAACAGCCAACTGGTCGTGCAGAATGCTGGAGCAACGGCAGACATCACCTTCGAGTTTTTCGACGCCACTGGCGCGTCAATTGCCACCTACGTAGCTTCCAGCGTGGCGGCCAATGCTTCGGCCATCGTCGAGCTGGATACGCTGACTCCCACCACGGGCAGCATCCCCGGCGGGCTCAACGGGTCGGTTAAGGTCACGTCAAGCTCCAACCTGGCGGGCATGGTCAACAACATGGACGGGTCGGTGCTTCAGACCTACAATGCCCTCACCGCCGGTGATGGAGGTAGCACCCTGTACGCGCCGGCTATGTTCTATGAGTACTACGGCTACGTTAGCTCCATCCAGGTGCAGAACATCGGCTCGGTGTCCACAGACATCACCGTTACCTACAGCGATGGCATCGTAAAGACGGCAACCGCCGTGGGACCCAACTCGTCTGCCATGTTCTATCAGCCGAATGAGGGCCATGCCTCTATGTTCAATGGGTCCGCTACTGTTACGAGCAGTGCAACGGACGTGGTGGCTGTAGCCGCCCAGCTTTCGTCTGTCAAAGCCGCAAGCTATAACGCTGTCTCAGGTGGGTCTATGCAGATTGTAGCGCCAGCTCTGTTCAAGGCCTACTACGGATACGACACCGCGCTCACAGTGATGAACGTCGGCACGGTGGCAACGGACATCTCGGTCAGCTACTCTGATGGTTTGTCGGCCTCGGCCACGAACGTGCAGCCGGGTAAAAAAGTCCAGTTCCTCCAGTTCTTGGAAGCCCATGTTGCCCCCTGGGGCGGTTCAGCCACCGTCACCAGCAGTGCCGCGCCCATCACGGGCATTGTTAATGAGGAGAACTTGGCCAAGAGCGACGGCGACTGGCTGTACAGCTACAACTGTCTGGCCCCGTAGTGCCAATCCTCACAACTTCACTGGATCAAAAAAGTCCCTGGACCTGCTAAGGTTCAGGGACTTTCTCCATACTTGACATTGCTACAGGGAATCTTTAGGACGGGCTTTTAGGCCAGGTTGTATATAATCGAATCGGAAAGGCGATACTAAATGAATAGTGTTCTGGTCTTTCCTGGCATCGCCAGCTTGGGGTTCAACAGCTTTGGCAATCCAGTGTTGGAATACCCTGCCAGTATGATCCAGCATGGGCTCTGCTCCCTGAGCGCGTGCGCCAAACAAGCTGGTTACGAAGTGGAGCTCATTGACCTGCGCAGGCTGCGTGGCTGGGATCACTATCGCCAGCAGGTGCGGCAGCTAGCACCGGACGTGATGGGCATTACAGCGATGAGCCTGGATTATGACATTGCCCGGCGGTGTGCTCAGATAGCCCGAGAGGTCAGTCCACATGTCGTCATCGTGATAGGTGGTATCCATGCGACCGTGGCCACGGAGCAGGTGTTGGCAGAGCCGGCCTTTGATCACGTGGTGGTAGGCGAGGGAGAGATTAGCTTCGTGAACCTGCTGAGAGAACTAGAAGCCGGACAGACACCGGGCCGGCTTATTCAGGGTGTGCGACCGGATCTGGATACATTGCCTTTCGTGGACCGAGAGTTGTTCGACTACAACGCCGAACTGAACACACCCTTCCTGGGAGAAGTCTTCGGGTTCGAGCCTCCCTTCGTGACGATCCTCACTAGTCGAGGATGTATCTACAACTGTAGCTTCTGCCAACCTGCTGAGCGTAAGCTCTTCGGTAAGCGGGTGCGCCGACGTAGTGTGTCCAATGTGATGGCTGAACTTCGAGTTTTGCGTGATCGCTACGACTTTCGTAGCCTCCAGGTACATGATGATTCCATGACCCAGGATGCGGAGTGGGTCACCGATTTCTGTAACGCCTACGCGGATCAAGGGTTCACGCAATCCTTTTTTGCCTTAAGTCGTGCTGATTTCATCTGCAATCATGAGGAGACATTCGCGCTGTTGGCTCAGGTCGGCCTCGCGGCTGTGGGTATTGGCTTTGAGAGTGGCAACGATCGTGTGCTGCGCAAGATATTGCATAAAGGCACGACGGTGGAGCAAAACCTACGTGCTGCCAAGATATGTCGCAAGTATGGCGTGAAGATATTGGCTAGCTACATGATGGGTATTCCTGGAGAAACCAAAGAAGAGGTGATGGACACCGTGAAGATGATCCAAGCTATTCAGCCGGATCACCACATGTGTTCGTTCTTCACACCACAGCCCGGTACTTATCTGTCCGAAGTGTGCCAGGAGCAGAATCTCTGCTTGATCTCGGAAGGGAGTCAGTTGGACCGTGGCATGCTCAGCCCCAAGATCCGTGGGGTGGATTACGATTTCTTGCTCTGGGCATCCGAAGAGGCACAAGATTTGCCCTGGGCCAAGCGGATTTTGAAACGAATCGCTCGACAACCTTGGGTACTACGCCTCCGCCACACGCTGATGCATGTACCCATGTGCCGGGAACTTCTGATCCATCTCCGGCAATTCATACGTGCATAGGGGACAGAGAATGAGCAGTTGATACCCACAGCCAGTTGAGGGCCATGCCTCCGGTTGGACTGGGTCTGCCTAGGTTAAGCGGCTGGAGCGGGTCGGCCACCGTCACCAGCAGCGCTGCGCCTGTCATGGGCGTGGTTAATGAGGAGAACATTGCCAAGTCCGACGGCGACTGGCAGTACAGCTACAACTGCCTGGCCCCGTAGCGCCAACCCTCACTGTTCCGCTAGATCACAAAGTCCCTGAACCTTTGCAGGTTCAAGGACTTTTTCCTTTCGTTTGACATCATCGTCAGAAGGATGTATAATCGAGTCGGAAAGGCGGTACTAGATATGGCTATGTCATCCCAGGTACAACAATTGTTAGAAAGAGCTACCGCTGTTCTCCCCATCAGCGACGAGGATCTTATTTATAAGGGCATCGCCGCTGGCGTCACGGAGCGGATCATGACCCTCAAAAAGGCAACGACGCGGCTCCAGGGGCGATATAAGTCCCTGGAAGACCTGGAGCGAAAGATTCAAGCCGAGGGGGTGCCGCCCGATGACCATACGCTCTACACCGATTTGCTGGAGTGGCGGGCAATCAACCACGAACTGGCTCAACTTCTGCACATATTCGAGGCTCTTTAGATGGTGTGGCATAGGGTCGTCACTCAGAGGCTGGAAACCAGCGGTCTGTTCAGTGAAGTCGGCTTGGTTGGTGCCAAAGTGCGGGCTGTTGTTGATAAGACTCGATTCCTTGACATCCACTACGATCCGACGACCAAGAGCTATTCGTATGCATTCATTGATCTCGGGCTTCCCTACCCCGGCGACAAGCGACTCTTCGGCTGGGATGATTATCCTCACGAAGGCGTGGCCAGAATCGAGCAACTGAAGAGCTATCCTCATCACTTCCAGAGGCGGACGGAGGGCGGAAGTTGGACCTTCGAAGCCTCTCCCATGCGGGGTGATATCAAGCACGAAATTGATGTCGTCATTGCCGTCGTGAGGGCCTATCTACGGCAGTAGACCTTCCCCTGTTTTCCCTCCCATCTTCCCCCGCATAAACTCCTCTAATTTGGCAGATCACCGCGATTCGAGCATGGGCAGGATAACGGTGAAGATGGCCGTGTACTCCCGGTTGGCATCCATGTAGTCCCCGTTCCAGCCGCCGACGGCGTATATCTCGGTATCTACCATAGCCAGGCCTAGACTCCTCCACTGCCCGCTCACGGGCACCTCAAAGGTCTCCCATTCGTCGGTGCGCACAGTGTACTTGACTCCGTCCGCCACCTCCCTCTCCCAACCGCCGCCGATGACGTGGATGACGTTGGCGGCCACGGCCACACCGCATCCCGCCCTTCCAGCCGGCAGGGGCGACTTCACTGTCCAGGGATTCCCTTGCCCATCGTCCTGGCTGGGCACGTATTCCTCGTTGGCGGCCAGATCCTCCTGGCCGTCATGTCCCCCTATCACGTAGATCTTGCCATCGGCTACGGCGGCGCCAGCAAACCCCCGTGCGGTGGGCATGGGGGTCTTGGCCGTCCAGACGTCCTGAGCAGGGTCGTACTCGTAGACGGTATCTACGTAAGCGGAGCCATCCCAGCCGCCGAATAGGTACAGCTTGCCCTCCAACGCGGCCAGGGCGTAGGCGCTCAGGGGCACCGGCAAAGGGGCTCTGGCCTGCCAGGTTCCGGTTTCTGGGTTGTAAGCTTCTACAACGGCGGTTGGGCTTCCGGAGGGGGTGCGCCCCCCAGGCACGTAGATCTCGCCCCCGATGAGGGCGGCGGCTACGTCGGCGACCGCGATGGGCTTGTCGGCCAGGGACGCCCAACCATCGGCCTCCGGATCGTATCTCTCGATCGCCCCGCTCACGCCGTCGGCCGACTCCCCGCCGATGGCGTAAACGTGGCCCTCATAGGCGATAACGCCCAGCCCCCGTCGGGGGATGGGCAGAGGAGCCCTGGCCTGCCAGCGCTGCACCGAAGCGCTCACCGTGGCGGCGACTGCTTCGGAGGTGAGCGTCGCTTCGCTTCCTGCCGAATTACGGGCGGAGCGAATGACTACCTGGGAGATCACCGCGATCAACAGCAGGGACACTGCCACGATCGCTATCCCAAGCTGCCAGGTCAAGCGAGGCCCTGGTTGTTGCTCTTCTGCTTCCTCTTCCTCAGGCAACTGCACGCCCTCGATCCAGCCCTCCTTGATGGCGTAGAGGGTGGCCTCGGTACGTGACTGCACCTCCAGTTTGGTAAAGATATTTCGCAGGTGAACCTTCACCGTGTTGACGCTGATGAAGAGCTCTTGGGCGACCTGCCGATTGCTGGCTCCGGTGGCTACCAATTGCAGGACTTCCAGTTCGCGTTCGGTAAGGTTCTCAGGTTCGTTGGCCATAATGATTCAACCTCCCATCACCCATATTATCGCACAAAATGCGTTGGAAATCAAACTCGGCAGGGACCTCCACTCACACTGTCGGAGCACTTTAGCTTGGGCTTTGGCTTTCACGGCCAATTGACAAATTTCTGCTTGTTTAGTATAATTACAGTTGCCACCAAAAAGCTCGAGGAGGTCCACCACGATGGGGACCCAAGGCCGCCAGTTGTCCTCGCTATTCTATCCACACAAGCATGAAAGCTCAACTCTTGCCAATGGTTACTCCTTTGGAAGCCTGTTTGCGCCATGAGGGGCGTTTCTTCGCCCATCCTGGCGTTTTTGTTTTCAGTTCTGTCGGTCAAACCTATACGAAGGGGGGTGATAGCTAACGCAATAGCACTCAGGCAATGAGCTAAGAAGATCAAAACTAGAAAGAAAAAAGGAGAAAGAAATGCGTAAAAGATTGATTACTCTATTACCAATTGTGGTGGCAGTGCTTATGGTGCTGACCATGGCTACCCCGGCTCTGGCCAACCCCCCGTACCCTGAAGGGGAGAAAGCGGAGGTTACGGTGCAGCTACAGGAGGATGTAGGCTTGAGACCCACCGTTCGTCGGGCCAAGCCGATTGACCAGCCCAACATCAAGGACTACTTGCGCAATCGCAAACGGCAAGAGCTGCTAGAGGCTGGCCAAACCGCCGAAGCAAATGCGCTGTCCTTGACCGCCGACGATCGCGTGCTGGTGATCCTGGTCGAGTTCGCCGGCACCGACGTGTTCACCTGGGAAGCGGGCGTCTCCACCTGGGACCCGTACGGCAGGGCCGATCCCGACGAAGCCGTGTATGATGATGACGGCAATCTTATCGTCGGCGATTGCTCCAACATCATCACCCAGACCACGGTGTTCACCTATACGGGGCCGGCGCACAACGAGATCCCGCGGACACTCTCGCCGGACGACCGCTCGGCCGACAGCATCTGGACCGAGGACTTCAGTCCGGAGTGGTTCGACGACTTCATGTTCGGCGAGGGCGTGGTGTTCGACTACACCATGCAGGACGGCACGCCCGTGTTCGAGGACTTCACCGGCCAGTCGGTCAAGGACTACTACCTGGACATGTCTGGTGGGACGTACGAGATCGCCGGCGACGTCATCGGCTGGCTGCAGGTGCCTCACTCTACCTGGTACTACGATGCCGATGAGTGCCCAGGTGCCCGGTCCGGCGGTGGCAGTCGCGGTGCCATCCCCGGCGCAGGCACCGCCAGGACGCTGGTGATGGACGCTCTGGACGCGGTCAACGCCATCAGCGATACCATCCCCGGCTTCGACTGGGCCAACTACGACCTGGACGGCGATGGCCTCATTGACCGTCTGTGGATCGTCCACTCCGGCTACGGCGAGGAGGACAGCTCCACGCTGCTCAACCGCACCGACTATGGCGAGGCCTCCGTGTGGTCGCACTCGGCGTCCGTCAGTCCGCCCTACGAGGTGGCGCCGGGTATCTCCGCTGGCCCGTACATCATGATGCCTGAGAACGGCGGCATCGGCGTGTTCGCCCACGAGTACGGCCACAACCTGGGCGCCGACGACCTGTACGCCTATGGCTATGGCGAGACCTCGACCGGCTTCTGGAGCTTGATGGCCGATGACTGGACGGGCCATCCCATCGGCTTTGAGCCGCCGGCGGTGGATCCGTGGCACCTGGACAACTGGGGCTGGCTCGATCCGTTCGTTGCCACCGATACTGCCCAGGTCTACGAGGTCACTCTGGGCCAGGCCAGCGAGTTCCCTGGTGGAGATGACGTCTACCGTGGGGCCAAGATCGTACTGCCCGATGGCGTACTCAGCCTGGCGGTGCCCGTATGGCAGGGTGACTACTACTGGTGGGGCGGCAAGAAAGACCTGGCCAACGCCAGGATGACCACCAAGGAACCCATCGCTATTCCCGCCGAAGGGGCGACTCTGTCCTTCGACCTGGTCTACGACATCGAGGATGAGTGGGACTTCCTGTGGGTCCAGGTTTCGGAAGACGGCGAAACCTGGAACGTCGAGGATACTCTTACTAACGAGAACACCCAGTGCGTGCACGATCCAAGCTGGATCGGTGGGCTGTATGGCTTCCCCGAAGACCTGTGCGGGGCCGGGTTGGGTGGTTTCTACGGCTGGAACGAAAACTGGCCCGATCCTGAAGTGCAGGAGTTCGACCTGATCGCCTACGCCGGCCAGAGCATCTACCTGCGCTTCTGGTTCATGACCGACTGGGCTAGCACCTACACCGGCGCCTTCGTGGACAACGTGGCAGTCACGGCGGACAGCACCGTCCTCTTCGAGGACGATGCCGAGAGCGGCGACGCCAAGTGGGACTACGATGATCCCTGGCAGCGCAGCGACGGCACGATGGCCTTCACCCACAACTTCTACGTCCAGTGGCGCAACGTGAACGACAACGGTGGCTACGACAGCGCGCTGGGCGACGAGCGCTGGCGCTTCGGTCCGGCCAACACCGGGCTGCTGGTGTGGTACAACAACAACTTCTACACCGATAACGAGATCTACGGCTATCTCGAGGACGGCTACGGCTTCGGTCCCAAGGGCCGCATGCTGGTGGTGGACGCGCATCCCGAGCCCTATCGAGATCCCGACGTAGAACCATCCTGGCTGGGCCTTGAGCATACCAACCTGACCAGCCGTGGGCAGATCCGCGACGCGCCGTTCACTCTACAGGACACGATTCCCTTCACGCATACCGACCCCTATCGGTCGGATGCACAGGAGCATAGTTACCCAGGCCGACCAGCCGTGAGTGGCTTCCACGACTCTATGGGCTACTACCCCGGTGTGGCCGACGAGGGCGATGGCACATACTGGTGCACCGTAAGCTGGGATGCCAGCGCGGCTATACCCGCCCTGGGCGCCTATAGCCTGAAGGCCGGCCCTGACTACCCGGGCTACAACATAATATACCGGGGCGATGGCTGGTACGGGTGGTGGGGTTGGGACGAAGCCGGCTCTGGCAACCCCGGCGACGACGACGTGCAGTACGGCTGGCACGTGGAGTTGATCGAGGAGGCAGAGGATCACACCTGGGCCACGGTTCGCATCTGGAACAGCAGGAAGGAGCTAGATGCTTCCTTCGATGTGGATATCACTGCTGCTGAGCAGGGTGATGAGCTAACCTACACCGCCACCATCGAGCAAAACATCGGCACCAAGATGGACGCTCTGACCGTCATGCCCCTTACCGACAAGGTCGAATATGTGACCAAGAGCGCGTTCGGTGGCGCGATGCCTATGCCCTGCAAGTTCTCGCCCGAAGAACTGGCCGAGCTGTACGCCTCTGGCGAGTGGGGAGCTCTTAAGGAACTGGCTTCCAACGACGCTGCTGATGTTTGCTCCATCGTCTGGACCAAGCACCTGGGCACTGGCATGGGAGGTGAGTTCGGCTTCTCCGTCGAGGTGACGGTCGGGGGCGGCGACATTGACATGGCGGCCAGCTTCTTCGAGCAAGGGGAGTTGCTCCAATTCGAGGAGGCCGACACCGTAAACGTCACAGCCAGGATCTTCCTGCCGATGATCTTCAAGAGCTACAGGCCGCCGACGATCGCCATCCTGCACACCAACGACTTCCACGGCAACCTGGAGACCGACTACAAAGGTCGTGGTGGCTCGGCCTACATGGCTGGTGTGCTGGACGACATCAGGGATGAGGTCGGGGAGGATAACGTATTCCTGCTGGATGCTGGCGACGTCTACCTGGGTGCGGCGCCCATCTCCCAGTTGCTGCTGGGCGAGAGCGCCATTGACATCTACAACATGCTGGAGTACGACGTGGCCGCCTACGGCAACCACGAGTTCGATAAGGGGCAGGACCTGCTGCAGACACGCACAACGCAGTCCGACTTCCCCTGGGTCAGCGCCAACATCGTGATCTCTGGCACCGACTGGACGCAGCCCACCTGGGCCGATCCCTACGTCATCCTGAGCAAGGGTGGGGTGGACCTGGGCGTCATCGGTCTGACCACCGACGAGACCCCGCTGGTCACCCTCAAGGGTACCACAGAGGGGCTGGTGTTCAAGGACCTGACCGAGACCGTGCTTCACTACTACGACGAGGTCATGGCGCAGGCCGATGCGCTGATCGTCCTGGCTCACATGGGCACCGGCGACAGCGGAGGGTTCAAGGGCCTCCAGACTGTGGCTCAGGAGCTGATTGATGCCGGCAAGCCGGTGGACCTGATGATCGCCGGCCACCAGCACCAGACGCTGTACGATCCGGTGATGGTGGGCAACACGGCCATCGTTGGGGCTGGCTACTCTGGTCGCTACCTGGGTCGGGCCGACGTGAGCGTTGATCCTGTGACCAAGAAGCTCACGGTCGCTGAGTACGAACTGATCACCATCAACAACAGCCTCACGCCGGATCCGGACGTCGAAGACCGGGTGCAATACTGGGCCGACCAGGTGGCGCCCGTCATCGAGCAACTGGTGGGCTACACCAACATCAGTCTGGTGCGGGACTACAACGCCGAGTCCAACATGGGCAACCTGGTGACCGACAGCATGCTGTGGAAGGCCGACCAGTACGACGACGGTGAGGTCAATGGCTCAGTGGACATCGCCTTCACCAACCCCGGTGGCCTGCGGGCTGACCTCGAGGTTCCGCTTGGGGCTACGCTGCCCTTCACCCTCACCTGGGGCGACACCTTCACCGTCTTGCCCTTCGGCAACACCTTGTACCTGATGGACCTGACGGGGGCGCAGATCCAGACGCTTATGGATCAGTCGGCCAACCTGTACAAGGGCATCATGCAGACCTCTGGGGCCCAGTGGTACTGGTACAACGACTGCGGCTGCGACACACCCACCAACTGGGGCGCGTATGGCGCGACGGTAGATGGAGAGCCGCTGAATCCTGAGGCGACCTATCGGGTAGTGACCAACGACTTCCTGGCTGGCGGCCAGGACGGTTGGGTGACCTTCGCCGACGGGACAAATCGCCTGAACACCTATTACGACATGCAGGAAGGGGCCAACGACTACATCCAGTGGTACAACACCAACGTGGGGCCCATTGACCACGAGGTCGAGGGGCGCATCGTCAAGCTGGACCAGTTGATCACCATCTTGCACACCAGCGACACCCACGGTGTCTGGCCTACCACCGATTACTACGGTACCCCCGAAGGCCTGACCTACCTGTCGTCGCAGATCGCAGCGGAGCGGGCCAAGAACCCCAACACCCTGCTGCTCGATGCGGGTGACACTTTCCAGGGGAACGCCTTCGCCCAGTACTTCCGGAACGCTGCCACCAACCCCATCGCGGGCGGACTGAACATGCTGGAGTACGACGCCATGACCCTGGGCAACCACGAGTTCAACTTCGGGCCTACGACCTTCGCCACGATGTTGGGACAGGTGGACTTCCCGATACTGGGGGCCAACGTGGAGGATGACGGCGCCTACGGCTTCATCACCGACAACGTGCAGGACTACATCACGGTGACCGTGGGGGGAGTGGATGTGGCCATCCTCGGCCTGACCAATCCGCGAGTGCCGAGCTACGAGCTGCCGACGAACCGCGAAGGCCTGAGCTTCTATGAAGCAACGGCTACGGCGGCGACGCTGGTGCCACAGATCCAGACGGACGAGGACCCGGACCTGCTGATCGCTCTGACCCACATTGGGTATCGGCCCTATCGTGGGGACATCGACTGCGATGAGGAGATAGCCAAGCAGGTGCCAGGGATCGACGTGATCGTGGGCGGGCACAGCCACACCAGGTTAGACACGGCGGTCATGGTCACCTCCGAAGTGAATCCGGAGGGGACGTTGATCGGCCATGCGTACAGGTATGCGCAATACCTGGGGAAGATCGACATCGGCCTGGTCAGCGACGGGAACGGCGGTTATGATGTCGTGACGCGAGAGGGGCACCTGATCCCGGCGGGGGACATGAGTGTGGATGCGGCCCTGGAAGCCTATCTGATTCCGTTCGAGGCTGAGTTAGAGACCTACACTAGCACCGAGATCGGCCAAACCACCGCCCCGATAGACGCGCTGGAGGCCTACACCGAGGAGACCACCGGCGCCAATGTGCAGACCGATGCTGCGGTGTGGGAGCTGACCGCCAACGGCATCGCCGTGGACTTCCACCTGTCTGGCGCCATGAGCAACAAGAAGGTGGCTGATGATGCCACGGCAGAGAATCCCGTCACGCTGACCATAGACGACATGTACACCTTGATGCCGTACGAGAACTCGCTGGTGGTGATGGAGATGAACGGCCCGCAGCTCAAGGCCGTCCTGGAGCGCGCGTACCGCAACTGGTGGTACTACGAGTACCAGGCCGACGCTGATCCTCCATACGGCGGCTACTCGCACTACACCACGTGTATGTTGGACATCAACGAGGGTGGGGTGATAACGTACAATGATACATCTCCCGACCTGCCCGATGGCAACAACGTGGTATCGCTGGTCGTCGACGGCACGGAGATTGACTTCGCCGATGCGAACACCAAGTACTACGTAGGCACCGTCAACTACCTGGCGGCTGGCTCGTGCAACTTCAGCGATGATGGTGAGACCCTGTGGCCGCTAGACCAGATCACCGCCGACACTCAGTACTACGTGCGCGATTCGGTGATTGACTACTTAACGGCTATGGGCACCATCTCACCGACGATCGAAGGCCGGCTACAGTTCGTAAACCTGGAGCCACTGGTCGTCTTGCACACCAACGACGAGCACGGTTGGTTGCAGACCTTTTCGGCCTACGGATCGCCCTACACCGAGGGTGGGGCGGCCAACCTGATGGCCAGGTACACGGAAATCGAGGGGTACTCCCTGGGCGCTGATGGTTACTTGCTGACCAGCGGCGGCGATAACTGGACGGGCCCGTCTATCACTACCTGGTTCGAGGGAGAGCCGATGGTGGAAGTGATGAACGCCATGGGATACGACGTATCCGTCATCGGCAACCACGAGTTCGACTTCGGCCGTGACGTCCTGAACGAGCGGATCGCCGAGGCAGACTACCCCTTCCTCTCGGCCAACATCTACTACTCGGGAACCACTGATCTGGCCGACTTCGTGACTCCGTACATCGTCAAGGACGTCGGCGGCGTAAAGGTGGGGCTCGTCGGGTTGACCTCTGTGGGGACTCCCACGAGCACCCATCCCAAGAACATCAGCGACCTTGACTTCGGTGACTACGAGGCAGCCCTGCGTCGCGAGGTTCCGAACATGACGGCCGAGGGGGCTGAGGTGATCATCGTGGTGGCCCACGTCAGCCTGGGTGGACTGGCCGATCTGGCTGCGAACGTCGGCGATCTGGGCATAGACCTGATGGAAGGCGGTCACTCCCATGAGCTGGGTACCCGCAACACTAACGGTATCCCCATCATAGGTGGTGGCGATAACATGCAGACCTACGCCAAGACGGTCCTCTTCTTGGATCCGACAACCCATGACGTGGTTGACTTCACCCAGTCGCTGGTCCGCAACGAGTACGTGACTGACGATGGCAACCCCGTGACGCCGGATGCCACTGTCCAGACCATCGTGGACTTCTGGCAGGCGGAGGAAGATGCGGCCCTGGGTGAGGTCATCGGCTACACAGAAGACGGGATAGACAGAGGATCCTGGGAGCAACGTAACTACGTGACGGATTCCTGGCTCTGGGCCTATCCTGCGGGTGACTTCGCTATGACTAACACGGGTGGGTTCCGGGCTGACATTGACGCCGGGGACATCACTATGGGCGACATAGTGGGTGTGCTCCCCTTCGACAACGTCATCGTGGACTGTGCCATCACCGGCGCCCAACTGGTGGAGAACCTGGAGATCCGCCACGCGGCTGTGGGCGGCTTCACCTATACGTACCATGAAGAGGATGGCCAGACGGTCGTGGATACGGTAACGCTTCTTGCCGACGGCTCGCCGTTGGACATGAACGCGACTTACCACGTCCTGGTCAACGACTTCATGTACGATGGCGGCGACGGCTTCCTGTTCGGAGAGCAGGACCCCGACGCTTACAACACGGCCATCCAGTGGCGGCAGCCGGTCATTGACTGGACGAAGGAGCAGAACACATCGGTGGCAAACCCGATTGATGCCTTGATTGACGATCAAGAGAGGGCCACTGAAACTCCGTAGCTACTGACAGTTGCCGTTGTTGGCAATACAAAAGAAGCCATCGAGACCTAAGTCTCGATGGCTTCTTTTCTTTTCGTCGTTGCACCCTCCCCCTGCCAGGGGGAGCCTGTCCTGAGCGAGGCCGAAGGGGGTTGGGGTGGGGGTGGAAGCGGTGGTTCAGCGCCGCGCTGGCTTACGACCCTCGCTCTCTGCTCAACCCCACTACCAGCATGTCCAGGGCCAACACGTCGTCCATCTGGCCCGTCTTGATGGCCACGTCGGTTTCCAGCAGCTTCCGATAGATGGTCTCCAACTGCTCCATGGAGAAGTTCATCGCCTGGCGCATCGTTTTCTTGACCACGAAGGGATGCAGCTTCAGCCGGGCGGCGATGTCCTGCTGTCTTAGCCCCCGCGCGCTCAGCTCTTTGACCTGGATCATGATCCTGAACTGGCGGACGATCATGCCCAGCAGCGCCAGGGGGTGCTCACCATCGTCTAGCAACTGGTGCAGCAGTTTGGCCGCCCGCTGACCATCGCGCTGGCCCAAAGCATCCACCATCTCGAAGACGTTGGCCTCCTGCACGTAGCTGACTAGCAGGCGAACGTCGTCCTCGTTGATGGGATGCGCCCCGTCCACATAGATGGTGAGCTTTTCGATCTCCTGATCCAGCAGCCGCAAGTCGTTGCCCACGAAGGCGGCCAGCGTTTCGACGGCTGCGGCGTTGATCTGCGCTCCCTTCTTCTTCACCCGCTGCTCGATCCAACGGTTCAGCCCCCTTCTCTTGGGAGGCTTGAACTCCTTGACGTGCCCGCGCTCGTCGGCCAGGGCTAACCGGTGAACAGAATTGCTTTTCTTGATGAACTTGTCCTCGACGAAGACCAGGCGCGTGGTCTCAGGCAGGTGCTTTAAGTATTGGGTCAGCTTCTCCGAATACTCCTTTTGCCAGGCGGGCAGCGACCTCTTTTTTCCCCTGGATTCGAGGCGGGTGAGGAGCCCCTCCACGATGACCAGGCGCCGTTCGGCCATGAAGGGGACAGAATCGCAGGCGTGTTGAAGCTCGCCTAAAGTGACCTTGCTGCCATCGAAGACGGTGATGTTCAACTCGGCCAGGCCGGGGTCGCCCATCTTTTTCTTGAAGTCAGCCAGGGTCTCGGAGCGAGAGAACTCGTCCTCACCGTGAAACAGATAAAACATGACCCCTCCGGGGAATGACCAATGAACCAATGACCAATGGGAAATTGGGATTTGGTCATTGGTCATTGGGATTTTAATCTTACGTGGTGGACGATGACTTGGCCACTACGCTGGCGCGTGATCCCCTCAATGGTCACTCCCTCTACCTCTGGCAGAGTGGTAACGTGCTTCTGCAAAGCCAGGCCCAGGGGCTGGGCCGCCATCACGGCCATGGTGGCAGCCAGGATGATCTGAGGCAGCCTGGCCAGGCGCGATTTGGAGCGACCCGACGACATCACTACGAAAGAAGAGAGGCCGGCCAGCACCCCAGCAGTGGCTAAATTGGTGCCACAGCGGGGATGAACAGCCAGGGAGTACTCACCTCCCTGCAGGCGGTCGAGGGCCTCGGAGACAGCGGCGGCTACCTCCTCTGTCCCCACCTCTCCAAACAGATAAAAGCCGTGGTCTGTAGTGCGCCCCATCAAACGCCGTCGAGGTTCGTGCTCGGTCAGAACGTGAATGGTGGCGTGTTCCAGGGCGTGGTTGCGACGGATTCTGGCGATGAGGGGTATTTCTAAGATGTTCATCAAAGTCTCCTTCGTTATTGGATATTAGAGATTGGATATTGGGTTCCAATCTCCAATCTCTAATTTCTAATCTCTAATCTTTTGGCCACGATGATCAGCCGATGGGTGTTGGAGGTGTAGGGCCAACAGGTGACCAGAGTGAGCCGCTCGTCGTCGCTGGGGGCGATCCATTGGGCATTGGCGCGGCGCACTGCTTCGGGCTTGCCCTTTTCCTCAAAAAGGTGCTTCTCCGTTACGACGTAGTGATAAGCCATGTCTCCCACGTAGAGGAACACCTCGTCGTCGGGTTGGAGGTCAATCAAGTAGCGAAAGACCTTGCCCTTGATGTTGTGGTGTCCTGAGAGGACGGTATTGCCGATGTGACCAGGGTGGGCGGAGCCCTGGTGCCAGCCGGCGGCATGATCGGCTGAATCCCAGGCGGCGCCTTCATCCGTGACCGTCCACCCCACGGGAACGACCTGAGCATCCAGGCCAATGTTGGGG
>DAOUDK010000084.1:0-10763 GCA_034431315.1 Anaerolineae bacterium | reverse complement strand
CGGAGTAATCGAATTATGGACAACCTGCGTGTTGTAAACAGATGGTTTTCCATTGTTTCAACTGGTTTATGGTAGGCAGTTTTGCCGGAGAGCGTTCTCTCCGACAGGCTGCTAGGTGCGTGAAAGGTCTGATGGCGTTGCATTCTCTCCTCTTTGCGGGAGTGAATACCCTGGTATTCGCCGGGTTCCAGTTCTGGAAAGGAAATAACTCATGATAAGACGAGGCATGGACAGAGTGCCCAGGGGAGCGAGAATCGTTAGAGCATGGCTAGCCCGGAGAGCGATCAGGCGCAAACCAGAACTGAGATGGTACCTAGTATATGGCCCACCGCGGAGTGGAACATCTTATATGCTGCGAATTGTCAGCGCTTGTTCTACTCTATACGTCAGCGATTGGGGACTTGCTCCTATCCTTGATCCTGTCCCCGACTGGCTCAAGATTAGATCGTCCCCTGACTTTGACTACATCAGATTTGACTATGATCGCTTCTTAGAGAATATATCGAACAATATCTTGGACAATGCCTATCTAGGTGAGGGGAATCAGTTAGATCTGGTGTATAAGCAGGCGACGTTAGGCCCGAATCAGTATCAGGTGTTCGTCAAGATGTGGGGTTGCCCTGCACGTACCATATTCTGTCTAAGAGAGCCCACGGGATATATTGCTTCAGCCGTCGGGAAGTTTATCTATGATTCCGTGGAGAGGTTACAGGAGGTATATATCGATTCAATCGATAGCTATCTACAAATTGGAGGAGATATATTCGAATATACCCCGGACTTGAGTGTTTCAGATTACATATCCTTTCTAGAGCCACTGAACCTTGAAGGTAAGTGCTTACCACCGTTCCAGTATAAAGGTGAGCAAGATCACGAACATGTTACTGAAGACATGTGGAGCGCTTACTACAGAATAAAGGAGTTCGTTACGCGTTGATTGAGACTGCAGAAAAGGTGGGGAACGTGCGGCGTGTTGCCGTGACTCTGACTACCCCTGAGCGAGCGTGGGGAGCACTGACGGCGGCGTTGACGGTATGGAGTCTGCTGGCCGTCGGGCTGGCTCAGGCTAATCTCTTTCAGGGCTGGGCGCTGCTGGTGGCGGGGCTGCTCGCCTGCGGGATAGGATGGCTTGCCTTGCGGACCCTGAAAGCGCTGCGTTGTCGGACACCACGGCGGGAAATCCTCTTTCTCGTCTTGATCCTGGTTGCAGGGCTTCTCCTCTTCGGCTGGCCGGCGGAGCACTTCCCACTGATGGGCGATGCGGCGATCTACCCGAACACGGCCGCGATGCTCATCCGCACCGGTGGCCTCACCTACCACTACGATCCGCTGGATGGGCTGACCATGCAGCAAAAGCAGTTGTTCTACGTTCCCTCTGACCGGCAATTGCCTCACATCCAGATACAATCCTATAAAGGGCTTCTCTATGGGGCCTACTACGTCATGGACCCCAGCCAAAACACGATCATCTCCTCGCGTCCTCCGCTGGCCATTACCTGGATGGGATTGTTCGGAATGCTTTCGGGAGAGCGAGGAATGCTGTATGTCACACCGATCTTTGGTGTAGCAAGCCTGGTCACGGTCTATTTCCTCGGAAAACGGGTGTTCGACGCAGGCACGGGGGCACTGGCCGCCCTGTGGCTACTGCTGAGTTTTCCCCAATTGCACTTCTCGCGCACACCGTATGCGGAAGTGGTGGGCCAGTTCTTTGTCTTGACCGCTTTGTATGCTCTAGTGGCCTATTGGCAGACGCGTCGATTGACGTACCTCGTGGCAGGGATCGCTGCTTTCACAGCCGCCTTCGCCGCTCGCATTGACATCCTTTTTGCCTTGTTCACACTGTTCTTGTTCTTCCTTCTTCTGGCCGTGCGGCGAGATTGGAAGGGGCTAGTTGCGAGCACGGCAGGTCTGGCCACGGCGATAGGGTTCACCCTGTGGACGGTAAATCGGCCATATGTAGGAGCTACAAGGGAGCTGATGTTAGCCTGGCAATTTCGCTTTCTGCGCCAACTGGACCCCGGCCTTGTACTGGGCCTGAGCATAGGCGGCCTCCTGGGCCTGGTCTTGCTTGTATTGCTGGTACGTCATGTGCCCATGATCCGCCTGTGGCAGTCTGTTCGCTGGGGCTTTTCGCTGGCTGCGGTGTTGGGTGTTGGGTATGCTCTGCACATCCGTCCGTTGATGCCAGAATACGTGCTGGTGAACGGGGAGCTGTTCCCAACGCACAACGAAGAACTGATGGCCGTGACGGCGCAATACCTGAGCCCCCTGTTTTTCTGGCTTGCGTCGCTGGGGGTGGTACTCGTGCTGTGGCAAAACCGCATCCGGCCTGAACAACTCCTCCTGACCGCCTTCGTGGCGTCTCTCGGTGCGGTTTTCTTCTGGCAATACACCACGGTGAGGGTGTACCCGGTGGCACTGCGCCGGCTGGTGTCGGGGGTGTTGCCGGGGTTCGCTCTGTTCGGTGCCTTTGCCCTGCGGCGGCTGGGCCAGCGGCCCAGGTGGCGATGGGTCGCGATGGGTGTGGCAGGGCTGATGATGGTCTTGCTGATGAGTGTTTCAGGACGCTACTGGTTTCATCAGGGAGCAGTAGGTGCGTGGGACTCTCTGGATCTGTTGGCGGACCATATCCCGCCCGATGCTGTGATTCTGTTTGAGCCCCGGCAGGATGGCTCTATCGTAGGCTGGTTCGCTGCGCCGCTCTGGTCCTTCCACCAGCGCCATGCGTTGCTGCTGAACAGCGGTGAGACGGACATAGCCGCACTGCAAGACGCGATGTGCTTCTGGCAAAGCCAGGAAAGGGACGTCTACGTCGTTTCCCAGAACGACCCATCGGACTGGTGGCCAGGAGAATTCCAAGGCCGCCGCGAGGGTGAGGTGGTCTGGAATTCCAGCATCATCGGCCAGTCGCGGCTCTTCCCACCGTATGTGTGGCGCTTTACTTTCACCTTCTCCATCTGGGGATGGGAGGAAACCTCTTGTTCATCATGAACGGGGTTGAGGATGACGACCCGTCGGTGGGGCTCCAGTGCCGTGCCTGTCGCCTGGGCAGAAAGAAGCAGCGCAACGGCGACGTTGCCTTCGCATTAACCGCCGTCCGTTTTCGGGTTACCGACGACGTTTTCATCTGCGAATCGCGAAATAGGGAAGTGACTGTGAGATGAATGTACTTCATGTCATTCCGAGATATTATCCCTTTGTGGGTGGCTCTGAGTTGTACTTGCAGGAAATCTCCCAGAGGTTGGTGAGAGATGGCCATCGGGTTACCGTTTACACTACTGATGCCTGGGATTTGGAATATCTCTGGGCCAGGAATAAGAGGAGGATTGAGGAGAGACATGAGATCCACAATGGTGTTCGGGTGCGCCGGTTTCCTGTTCGTCACTTTCCCTTGTGCAGTCTGATCTACAAAGGCACCAGGCGAGTGATGAGTTGGCTTTCCGGAATGCCCTTGAACACTACAGCGCTGTTGTTTCCCCTGTGCCTTACTACACCCCTTGTGCCCAGCCTTTACAAACAACTGGTGCTAGATAGCTCCTATGATATAGTTCACGCCACCAGCTTCCCTTTTGACTCGCTCGTCGCTGCTGCCTTCAAGCATGCTCAAAAGAGACGAATCCCCTTCATCATCACTCCCCTTACCCATCTCGGCGAACCGGACGATGAGATCGTTAGAAAGTATTATACCATGCAGCATCAGATCGCGATGATGAAGAAGAGCGATAGGGTTATCGTTCAGACGCAAATAGAGCAGAACTATCTGGCTAAGAGCGGAGTCCCTGAAGCGAAGATGGTGAAGGTGGGGGTGGGGATCAATGCAGACGAGGTATTAGGAGGCTCAGGTCACAGGTTTCGAGAGAAATACAATATCCAGGGCACTATCGTCTTCCAACTGGGGGCCCAAGCTTACGATAAGGGGAGTCAGCATACCATTGAGGCCATGAGGCAATTGTGGGAGCGGGGCTACGATGCCTCTTTGGTCCTGGCCGGCCCCCCGATGAGCCGTTTCCTCCGCTATTTCGAGACCCTGCCCGACGAGGTGCGGCGAAAATGCCGCCTCCTGGGCTTTATACCCGATGAGGACAAAAGGGATCTGCTGGATGCGGGCGACGTCTTCGTTATGCCCTCTCGGACAGACTCCTTCGGCATCGTCTATTTGGAGTCGTGGCTCTACAAGAAGCCAGTCATCGGGGCTTTGGCCGGGGGAGTTCCCGAGGTTATCAGCCATGGCGAGGATGGCTACCTGGTGCCCTTCGGTGACGTGGCCCGCCTGGCCGATTGCATCGCCACCCTGCTGACGGACAAGGAACTGGCCCAACGGTTTGGGGAAGCGGGCTGCCGAAAGGTGCTGACCGAGCATACCTGGGATAAGAAATATGGCCTGATCAGCCAGGTGTATCGCCAGCTTGGAGCGACGCTTGGCGGACGGGATGAACCTTGAAGTGCAGCTTTCAGACGTTCTGGGTTAGGGAAGCACAATGTCCGAGGGAAAACGAGTGGCATGCTTGTTAACGCTGGCTGGGCTGGTAGTGCGACTGATTGGCCTGGGACAGCATAGCTTTTGGTTTGATGAGGGGCTCGAAATCAATCGGGCATGCACCCCATGGCCCGACCTGATTCTTTTGAGTGAGGGGCCAGATCCGCCAGTGTATCGCCTCTTGCTGGCCCCCTTCACCCCGTTTGCGCCGAGTGAGTTTGTGCTGCGCTTGCCGTCAGCCGTGCTGGGTGCGGCCGCTGTCTACCTGCTCTATCGCTGGCTGGCGTTGCTGAAGCAAGCTCGGCTTGGCATCATTGCTGCTGCTCTCATGGCCATTGCACCCGTCTCTATCTACTACTCCCAGGAGGCAAGCCAGTACAGCTTGGTTGTTTTTCTGAGCATTGCCTTACTCATTGCGTTCGAGAAGGCGGCCCTCACCGGCACTGGACGCGACTGGCTGCACTTGTGGCTAGTCAGCATGGTTGCCCTTTACACCCACTACGGGTTGGCCTATATGTTCCCTATCCTGGAACTCAACTTGGCCTGGCAGACCTGGCGGCGACGCAGTAAACAGCGGCTCATTGGTTTTGCGGGGTACCACGTGGGGCTACTCATTGGTCTGGCCCTGCTATACCACTTCTTTATCGTGACACAGTATGACAGGATAAAAGAGCGTGTCTCATTGCAGCCCCGTTTCGCGCAGATGGGCTGGCTGGACATTATCCGCGCCTTTGACGACAACCTGTTTGACGTGTTCCTACGCTTCCAGACGATCCCGTACAGCGAAGCTGCGCCATCTCTGATCCCGGCCTTCCTAGGCCTTCTGGCGCTGCTGGGCGCGGTGGTGATTTGCTGGCGCTTGCCGAAGGTACGTCGCTTGGTGTTGGTGCCGGCCGTCATTCTGATCGCATTTTATATTGCCAGTGGGTTAGGTTATTATCGTTTCGGAATGCGCTACGGGCTGCCGTTGCTCCCTTTTCTCCTTTTGTTCATAGCGGCCACTATTTGGGAATTAGCACGGCGCTGGCAACTCGGAGCGTCGGTTGTTGCCGGCCTGGTCGTCGCGACTTTCCTGGCCTTCTGGCCCAATATGCGCCTCCTTCCGAACCCGTGGCTCAATTTGCCGCGTGAAGAGCTGCGGCCAGTTGTGGCATATGTGCACCAGCAGGCCCAGCCCGGCGATTTCATCTACGTGTACTATGGCGCTGTGCCGGCTTACCAGGTTTACCAGCCTGAAGTCACCTATCCCACTGAATTGGGCACGTGGTTCCGCCACTGGCCGCTTGAGGAAAAGTTAAGCGAAATCCGTCGGGCTGTGGGCGATGCGCCTCGCTTCTGGCTCGTGATGTCACACATCCATCCCAGCGAAGACCCTGCTCTGATTGATGGCCTGACGGAAGCGACGCCATCTTACCACTTGGTAGACGAGTATCGCACCAAGAACGCTGCCACCGTCTTGCTACAGCGAGACGAACTATAAAGGACTCGATCAGGTGGCCGATACTCTGATAGAATTGCTGGGCGCCCCGAATCTGCGAGAGGTCTATCGCCCTGGCTTCGAGGAGGTGAGAGGTCAGTGCACCTGGGAGAGAGCGGTAGAGCCGCTGGCCAGATTCTGTGCTAACCCCCGCCCTGCCCCCGACAAAGCTGCCCCCGGCATCCGTGATTTGTTCCCCTATACGGGCCAAAGTGCCGTCAAGCCGACCCCCTGGTGGGCCCTGCCAGGCAGAGCGTGGTATATCTTGAGAAGAGGCGGCGGGGATGCTCTGCGCCGGGAGGTGAGATCGTACCTGCGCTTCAAACTTGGCAGTTAGCAAACATGGTCGCTGAGGAGAAAAGCCCCCTGCGTCAACACCGCGCAGGGGGCTTTTTGCTATGTGCTAATGAGGTGGAAAAGAGGACTCCGGGGTTATCCGGCTACCAAATTGTCTGTGCGTGTCTGGACTCGCTGATGATTCCATCACCTGTCAGAATCGGCACTCCCAGCCACTTCGCCGTGCCGACGATGATGCGGTCGTGCAGTTCAGGAACGTCATCCACCTCGGCAGCCGCCAGGACAACGTCAGCGTTGACCGGAACAATCTCGTAGTTGACACTGCCCGACACATGTCCGATCAACTCATCGAGGCGCACGTCCACTCTCTTCGCCTCCGACAGGTACAGGACTTCCATCAGCGTGATGGCGGATAGGTAGACGTGATGCCTGCCGGCGTCAGCATCCCGCAGGATTTGAGCGGCTTGGGGCCCAAGAGCGGGGTGCCCGCGCAGGTGTCGGACGATGGCCACGGTGTCAGCCAGATACTCCATGCTGCCTACACCTTCTGCAGAAGCTGCATCGTCACTCGCTGCCGCAAGGCCCGCACCTCTGCATCCGTCACGTCAAAATCCAGGTGCTCCCATAGTCCACCCAGAGCCATGACTTTTCGGGGCTGTTGGACCTGGTATTTGAACTTGAGGAAGTCGAGAAAGTGGGTAAGCTCCTCAAAGCCATCGGAGGGCAACCCGTCAATGGTCTGGTACACTCTTTGCTTGACAGCTTGTCCTGTGTTCATCTTTCATTCACCTTTCCGGACGTGTTCATCAGCACTGATTATAGCATAGAAAATCTGCCAGGTCAATTGAGGGAGTGAACGCCTTCACGCGGCCTCAGTCCCGCGTCAACCGCACAAGTGACTTTCTGCTGTATGCCAAAATGTCGTAGTTGCGGTTTCACCCTATGGTGTGATATAATAGTACACAGCAGAAATCGAAAGGGAGGAATCTATGACGGCGAAGATACTCGTGGCAGAGGATGACGAGTCCTTGACCTCGTTCCTGCAGCCCATGTTGAAACGAGCCGGGTTCCAGGTGGTGATCGCGCGAGACGGAGAGGAAGCCCTGGCGCTGGCGGCTGCCGAAGAGCCCGACCTGGTGGTGCTGGATGTCAGGATGCCCAAGCGAGATGGCTGGGAGGTGTGCAGGGAGCTGCGGAAACGGGAGCGGTATATCCCCATCATCATGCTCACGGTGCTGGGTGAGACGGTGGAAAAGGTCAAAGGCCTGAGCATAGGAGCCGATCACTATCTCACCAAGCCTTTCGACCCGCACGAGCTGATCGCCCAGATCGAGGCCACCCTGCGCACGGTGCGCGAGAGCCGAGGAGCGCGGCGCCTCAATCGCCTGGTATTTGACCGCCTGGAGATCGACCTGGGGAAACGCCAGGTTTGGGTCGGAGGGCGAGAGGTGCAGCTCACGCCGACCGAGTTCAATCTGCTGCGCTTTTTGGCGGAACGTCCGGGCCAGGTCTTCGGACGGGAGACGCTGTTGGACAGGGTTTGGGGCTGGGAGGTGGCCGTTGACTCCAGGGTGGTGGACAAGAACATCGCCGAACTGCGCAGGAAGTTGGAGCCCAACCCCAGTGTGCCGCAGTATATCCTGACCGTGCGGGGCGTCGGCTATCAGTTTCGGGAGCGCCCCTCTCTTTCCCCCCCCCCAGGTTGGGGGGGAGGAAGGGGTGGCAATGAGTGAGCCGGTGGTCCATATCTCATTCGACCTAATAGGTGCGGCACTCATCTTGCTTGTGCTGCTGCTCGTCGCCACAGGGCTGGTGCTCCTCACCTCGTGGTATTGGAAAAGGCGGCTAGCTGGTCCATCGACTTTCATGGTGGGGCAATTGGAGGCGCTGCTGGACAACCTGCCCCTGGGGCTTCTGCTCACTGACCGAGAGGGGCGGGTGCTCTGGTGCAATCCCGAGGCCCGTCAATTGCTTTCTTTGGATCGCGCTTCACCTCGGCTGGACGGGGGTCTGGTCTCCCTGGTGAAACGGATAGCTGAGTCCCGCCAATCGGAACTGCATGAGCTTCAACCCACAACTGATGTGCGGCTTCAGTTGCGGGCTATGCCCCTGGACGGGCCGTCTCCTCCTGACGACGAGGTGATGTGCATGGTCACGGATGTCTCAGGGCGACGCCACCAGGAGGAATTCTACCGCAACTTCATCCAAAACATCTCCCACGAGCTACTGACCCCCCTGGCCGCCATTGCCGGCCACGTCGCCAACATCAAGGAGTGTTCCATCGAAGAAGTCGAAAGCTGGCGGTATTCGCAGGACACCATCGAGCGAGAGGTGCGGCGGCTCACTGGCCTGACCAGCAATCTGCTGCTTCTTTCCCGATTGGAGTCGGGCGTGCCATTGCGCCTGGAGTCAACCAATATCGGAGTTGTCGTCGAGGAGGCCGTGGCCGGGCTTCTCAGGGTGGCGCAGGCGAAGGGGATCGAGCTATCTATCCAGAGCCCCCCGCGGCTGCCCCGTACCCGCGCCGACAGAGATCGGATCAAGCAAGTGTTCATCAACCTGCTGGACAACGCGGTCAAGTACTGCCCTGAGGGGAGTGAGGTGCGAGTCCGACTAGCCACGGACGGAGAGAACATCATCGTCGAGGTGGCCGACGACGGGCCGGGCATCCCGCCAGAGGACTTACCCCACATCTTCGAAAAGATGTATCGGGTGGAAAAAGAGAGCACCAGAGCAGTGGAGGGGAGTGGCTTAGGGCTGTCCATCGTGAAGAGAATCGTGGAGCTGCACGGCGGGCGGATCGCGGTGGAAAGCGTAGAGGGGGAAGGGACCACGTTCAGGGTGAGGTTGCCGTTGGCTTAAGCCAGCCATTCGTGAAGGGCCAATGTGAAGAAACAGGGACAATATCGTTACAGACTCGTAACATTTGTCGGCACAGGTGTAACCAATTGGTGGTAGAATGTGGGTGTCTGTCCACCTTGTGCTCGCAGCGGACCCTAGTCCGCTGCCCCGAGTGCGCAGTCGGATGCTGAAAACCGCCGGGCCTGGCTGGTCAGGATCACAACGGGCTGCCGAGGCCGCTGGACTAGGGTCCAGCGGGAGCAGATGAACGGTCACGAATGTGGATGCAAGTAGAGAGGAGACCTAAGATCATGGACGGCAGCAAGGATAGGATAAGCTTGGCTTGTGTCCTGGTTCTCATCCTGGTGGGGGTTACGGCCCTGGCGGGATGCACACACATTCGGGTGAGTCTGGACAGAGCGACGCCTGATCTCAAGGCGACCGAGACCGCGATAGCACATAGCGTCGTGGCGACGCTCGCTGTGCAAGTGCCCACTCCCACCCTCACACCAGTAGCCACAACTGCGCCCGTTGTCACACCTACACCTACCGCCACGCCGAGGCCCGTAGCTACGCCTACTGAAACCCCTACTACCGCACCCACCGTGACGCCCATCGCCACACCGACCAAGACACCTACAGCGACCCATACCCCAACGCCGACGGCTACCGCTACAACTCCTACGCCAATACCGCCGTTGACACCGAGTCAAGTCCCTTGCCAACTGAGCCTGCTGAGTCCGCCAGATGGGGCATCCTTTGGCGATGAAACGAGTGCAGTAACGTTACGATGGGAATCCGACAGAACACTGGCCACTAACGAGTACTTCTTCGTCAACGTGACCTACCCGCACGACGGACAGACCTGGTACGACGGCACCTGGGTGGACCCAGCTCGTCAAATACCCTCCGGAACGCGGGATACGAGCTGGGAACTGGAAGATTACCTTTGCGCGGAGGACCTATCGGACAGCGGTTGCTTCGATTGGAACGTGTCCGTCAAGCGGAGGAGAGGGGGCGAGCCAGATTTGGGCGACGAAGTCGAGTGCCTCAGCCCGACCTGGTCTTTCTGTTGGACCGGGTGCGAGAGAAAGCCCACCCGAACGCCCGCGCCGCCAACGGAGACACACACACCGCAACCTTATCCTCCACCACCCAGGGAGACACACACGCCACCACCTTATCCTCCACCTCCCACGGCGACGTGGACAGCTACCTGGACGCCCACCTCAGTGGCTACGGGCACGGCTACAGCGGGACCCTAGTGTAGGAACTCACAGACAACATCCCTGCCTGACTGCAACGGATGGGCAGCGGATAAACGGATGAGCTGGCGAGGGTCCCCGTCCGCTTATCTGCTTGCTATCAGTTGCTGTCAAGTCCGTGCCCTGAGGCTGGCGTTTTGCATATCGTTTGAGCTCATCCTTTTCCCCTCCCCTAAAATCAGACTTTTTGAACCCCGAAATCAGGGACTTACCTATTGCGGTTTCACCCAACGTATGGTATAATAATGTATAGGAAACAACCCAGGCAGCTCCAATTAAGATGCCTGGTGATTTCGACAAGCTCAATCCAAGGATTTGGTCGAGACAGGGCACAATGGCTCTTTTCTGTCATTAGCTGATGGAGGTGAACCGTGGCGAGCATAGCGATCCGAGAAATCTATCTGGA
>DAOUDK010000083.1:0-47627 GCA_034431315.1 Anaerolineae bacterium | reverse complement strand
ATACATCTGTTGACTGTCGCCCATCGACTCCTCCCCAAAGATGGCTTTCTCACAAGTATGCCACATAGGGGACTTATTGGCAAGTCGATGAAATGTTAAATTTGTCAGTCAATCAGGAATGGAGGTCAGAAATGGTGAATACACTAAACTTGAACCCGTTTTTCTTCGAGGGCGGCCCTGTGGGCTGCCTGCTAGTGCACGGCTTCAGCGGCAGCCCTCCAGAGATGCAGCCCATGGGGGAGTTCCTGACCGGAAAGGGCCTCACTGTGCGGGGAGTGCGCCTGGCCGGCCACGGGACAACCCCTGAGGACATGGCCACGACCACCTGGCGCGACTGGGTGGCCTCCGCCGAGGAGGGCCTGCGAGAGCTGGAGGCCCGCTGCGAGCAGGTTTTCGTGGCCGGCCTGTCCATGGGTGGGCTGCTCTCCCTCCACCTGGCGGCTCATCATCCTGTGGCCGGGATCGTCGCCATGGCCGCGCCGGCCTACATCGCCGACTGGCGTTTTCGCTTCCTGCCGCTGGCCCAATATTTCATCCGCTGGTTCACACCCGATATCGAATCAGACCTGACCGACCCGGAGGCCGAAAAGCGCCTCTCCGCCTACCAGGTGCTCCCCATCCCCTGCCTCGTCAGCCTGGGGCAGTTGATACGCCTGGTCAGACAGGAGCTTCCCCAGGTCAAGGTGCCGGCCCTGGTCATGCAGGGTGAAAAAGACCACCACGTCCCCGCGGACAGCGCGCCGATCATCTTCGAGGAGCTTGGCGCCGCTGACAAAGAGGTCGTCTGGTGGCCGAATTCGGGCCACTGCATCACCGTGGACAGCGAGCGCGAGGCGGTCTGGGCCAGGGCCTACGAGTTCATCGCCAAGCACAGCCAGTGCTGAGATCGACTAACGGGAGAAAACGCGAGCCCTCTGGTCGCTTTTAAGGCCAGGGGGCTTTCTTGTTTCGGGGCTTGCCCCATGTGGCTCAGTCGAGTATAATAGGCGTATCAACAACCTGCATTTCGCACCTTTGAAATTTCTATTCGAGTCCGCTGGAGTTGAGGCTTTAGCCGGTTCGCTGGCCCAAAAACCCGCCTAAAGGCTCGATTCCAACTCTCAAGCAAACTCTTGTAATAGATAGAATGGTGGTAGGTGCAAAAAACAGGCAACAAAGATTACCAGAGGGAGGACATGAGCACACAACGCATCTATCAGCTTCTCATTTCGTTCGTCATTCTTGCTGTTATCGCCTTCATCAGCGAGAGATCGCACGTCCTGGCGTCGGTCGTCTCGGTCATGCCACTTAACATCACCTTCGCCCTGTGGTTTGTCTACACCAGTGCCGGCGGTGACGCAGCACTCTCGGCCGACTTTAGCCGGATGGTGATTTTTGGCCTCACTCCCACGATGCTGTTCGCCGTGGCTTGCTGGTTCGGGTTTCGCCAGGGCTGGTCGTTGGGTCGGGTACTGGTCGTGAGCTACGCCGTGTGGCTGGCGGCAATGGGTATTTACCGGGGCATCGAATGGTGGCTAAAAATGGCGCGCTGAAGCTCAGGCACCACCGCCCCAGTTTTTGTTTTCAGGGAATTGTGTGATATAATATGTGTAGCAAACCAAAGTTGCCGATGGAAAAGTAGCTGCTGGTGTCACAGGTTGGCCGTGAAACCGTATTGCGTATTGCGTGCCGGGTGATACGGAACACGGAATACCAACACGGTCTGACATGTGGTAGCAAGCGGAAGTTACTTTCTACTCTGCCAGGAGGTCAAACCCTGGTTTCATGGCTCTGGATTATGGCTAGGCGAAGGCGATCTACGAGATCCAAGAAAAAGAAGAGCCGATTCCACATAAATCTCTCCGGGCTGTTGCGAGCGGATAGGGTGGGTATAGCCTTGCTGGCCCTGGCCCTGCTGACTCTGTTCAGCCTGGCCTCCCTCAGCCGGGGTGTTCTCACCGAGGGTTGGCTGCACGTCTTGCGCCTGGCCTTCGGCTGGGGCGCGTATCTCACCCCGCTCATGTTCGGGGCAGCGGGGCTCTGGTTGCTCCTGACAGGATCAGGCCGCGAGCCGGAAGTGGCCTGGGAGAAAGTCGTGGGGGCAGCTCTGCTTTTCACCCTGGGCTTGGGCCTGACCCATTTGCTTGCCTCTGTGGAGGATCCACAAGCCTGGGCTGCTCAAGGGAGCGGAGGGGGCTACTTTGGCTGGCTGGTTAGCTGGGCCCTGGTCTCGAGCCTGGGCGACCTGGGCGCCTACATCGCCATCACAGCCCTGGCCTTCATAGCCATCATCATGTTCTCCGGCCTCTCCCCTGTCGAGATAGGCCAGGCTTTGAGGGAAAGATGGGCCAGGCTTCGCTACCTCGGCCAGAATCGTCTCCCTCGTCTCCGACGCTGGGGCAAAGCGAGGCCCCTGGTAACCCCCTCGCCTGAGCCCGCCACCGAGCCAACTCACCCCGTCCGAGGCCCCATCTTCCCCCGCATCATCGGCGGCGATCAGAAGTGGCGTCTGCCGCCGGTGGCCGAAATCCTGGAGGAGAGCCTGGATCAGGAAATCAGTCAGGCGGAGATTCGCAAGCGAGTTAAGATCATCGAGGAGACCCTGGTCAGCCTGGGCGTGCCAGCTAAGGTGGTCGAGGTCAACCAGGGGCCGGTGATAACCCAGTTTGGCGTCGAGCCGGGCTTCGTCGAAGGGCGCGGGGGGAAGCGCATGAAGGTCAAGGTGTCGAAGATCAGCGCTTTGGCCGACGATCTGGCCCTGGCCCTGGCCGCCTCGCCCGTCCGCGTCGAGGCCCCCGTGCCTGGCCGCTCCATCGTGGGCATCGAGGTGCCCAATGCGGAGCTGACTCTGGTGGCTTTGCGTGGAGTAATCGAGTCAGAAACATTCAAGAAGCTGAATTCCAAACTAGCCATCGCCCTGGGCCGCGACGTATCTGGAGAGCCGGTGGTGGCTGATATGAGAGCCATGCCCCACCTGCTGATCGCAGGGGCAACAGGCTCAGGTAAATCCGTCTGCATCAACTCCATCATCGCCTGCCTGCTGTGCAATAACACCCCCGATGACCTGAAGCTGCTGATGATAGATCCCAAGCGGGTGGAACTGACCAATTTTAACGGCATTCCCCATCTCCTGACGCCCGTGGTAGTAGAACTGGAGCGGGTCGTGGGCTCTCTGCAGTGGGTCATGCGGCAGATGGATCAGCGCTACAAGAAGCTGGCCAAGGCCGAGGTGCGCAACATCGAGGAGTATAACAAGCGAGCCGGCACCCAGGGAGAGAGCCGCTTGCCCTACCTGGTGGTCTTTGTGGACGAGTTGGCCGACTTGATGATGCTGGCCCACGACGAAGTGGAACGCTCGCTCTGCCGCATCGCGCAGATGGCACGGGCCACGGGTATCCACCTGGTTATCGCCACCCAAAGGCCCTCGGTGAACGTGGTCACGGGGCTAATCAAGGCCAACTTCCCCGCTCGTATCTCCTTCGCCGTTACCAGCCAGGTGGACTCGCGGGTGGTTTTGGACATGGGAGGGGCGGAGAGGCTGCTGGGGCGGGGAGACATGCTCTACATATCCTCGGACTCCAGTCAGCCAGTGAGGCTACAAGGTTGCTTTGTCTCCGACCGGGAGCTGGATCGCCTGGTACACTATTGGAAGGGCCCGGAGGTGGGCGCGAGCGTCCCCACCAGCCTCTACAGAGCTGAGGACATGATCCAGCCACCGCTCTGGGAGGAGATGAGAGCCAGAGAGAGGGAAGCCAGGCGGGGCGATAACCTCCTGGAGGAAGCCATCGCGATGGTGCGTAAGCACAACCGGGCTTCTATCTCCCTCTTGCAACGGAGATTGCGCATCGGCTACTCGCGGGCCGCTCGCCTGATAGACCTGCTGGAGGAACAGGGCGTCGTCGGGCCGGAACGAGGAGCCGGACGCTCGCGGGAGGTGTTAAGCGGAGAGGAAGTAGAGGATTGAATTTCGATTTGCTTATCCTGACTAAATACGCTATAATCAGCAGATGGGAAGGCTCATTGGAGTGCCGGCCTCTACAAAGCCTGAAACAGGCTTGCGCCTTTTGAAAAAATGGGTTATAATAGCTGCACAGTGTCAGCGACGGAGATGCAGCGAAAGAGCTGAGCTAGTTGCGCCGATGGATCGTTTTAACCGACCGAAAGGAGGGATGCCTACTGAACAAGTACCTGTGGAAACCGCCAATTAGCCAACAATCACAATTACTAAATTAGGAGGAGGGTAACAAATGTTTAAGAAGAGTCTAGTCAATTTACTAGTAGTGTTGTCGCTGCTACTGAGCCTGGGGCTCGGTGTGGCCAGCGCTACTCCACCGGCCCAGGAGGAACTATCTTACACAGTGAAACTGGGTGACAACCTCTGGACCCTGGCGGAGAAGTATCTGGGCAGTGGCCCGGCTTATCGCGCCATCGTCATGGCCACCAACGCCAAGAACCTCAAAGACTCGAGCTTCGCTAATGTCAGCAACCCCAACCTGATCCATCCTGGCTGGAAGTTCCTCATCCCCAGCGCGGAGGAAGCTGCAACGCTCATGACCGCCTGGCGTGCGGGGGCGGCGTTCAAGGTTGGTCAGGTGACGGACATGGGTGGCATCGACGACAAGAGCTTCAACGCCACCGTCTGGAAGGGCTTCCAGGACGCCGAGAACCAGCTTGGCGTCGAGGGCAAGTTCCTGGAGTCTCAGCAGCAGGCGGACTATGCCAAGAACATCCAGCAGTTCCTGTCCGAGGACCTCGACCTGATCGTCACCGTCGGCTTCCTGCTGGGGGTGGACACCGCCATTGCTGCCATTGCCAACCCCGATGTGAACTTCGCCATCGTGGACTACGCCTATCCTGACTGCTGGCCTGGGGCCACGCCCGGCAAGGACTGCGGTACCGACGTGGAGCTGGAGAACGTCCTCGGCCTGACCTTTGCCACAGATGAAGCTGCTTTCCTGGCGGGCTACCTGGCGGCTGGGATGAGCAAGACGGGCAAGGTAGGCACCTTCGGCGGCATTCCGATCCCGCCAGTGACGATCTTCATGAAGGGCTGCGAGGCAGGGGTCAAGTACTACAACCAGGTTCACGGGACGAGTGTGGAGTTGCTCGGTTGGGACACGGCTGCAGATGATGGTCTGTTCACTGGCAACTTCGAGTCCACGGATGACGGGCGTCGCTTTGCCGAGTCATTGATGGACGAGGGTGCGGACGTGATCCTGCCCGTGGCTGGCCCCGTTGGTCTGGGTTCTGCTGCTGCCTGCCAGGAGCGTGGCACCATGCTCATTGGTGTGGACACCGACTGGTACGTGTCGGCTCCTGAGTTCAAGGAGACCTACCTGACCAGCATCGTCAAGAGAATGGACGTGGCGGTGTTTGACGCCATCAAGCAGGTGTTGGACGGCACCTTCGCGGGTGGCACGTACTTGGGCACGCTCGCGAACAACGGTGTGGGCATCTCCCCGTACCATGCGTTCGATAGTGCGGTGCCCGCTGCCCTGAAGGCCGAGATCAAGCAGATCCAGGCAAACATGATAGCCGGCATCATCACCGTAGACGGCGTGCTGGCAGGCGAGGCTCAGGTAGCATTGGGCACCGAGGAGAACCCCATCATCTGGTCCTTCGTCCCCTCCGGCGAGATGGAGCGAGTGGCGGCGGGTGCTGAGGCAGTCGCCGACCTGATCTACGAGGAGACCGGGCTGGTCATTGAGACCAACGTGGCCACCGAGTACGCCGGCGTCATCGAGGCCATGTGCACTGACCCACCGAAGGCTCACATGGCGTCCCTGGCTACCTTTGCCTACGTGCTGGCTGCCGACAAAGGATGCGCAGAGGCGGAACTGGTCTCGGTGCGCTTCGGCAGCCCCACCTACAACGGCCAGTTCATCGTCCGCGCCGACAGCGGCATCACCAGCGTCGCCGATCTGGCGGGCAAGACCTTCTGCCGGGTTGATCCGCTCTCGACCAGCGGTTGGATCATCCCCATGCTCACCATGCGCGCCGAGGGGATTGACCCCGATACTGATCTAGCCGAGGTCGTGACCGCCGGCAGCCACGACGCAGTCGCTGCTGCTGTCTACAGCGGCGATTGCGACGCTGGTGCCACCTACGTGGATGCCCGGACGCGGATCGAGGCGGACTATCCCGACGTGATGGAGCAGGTCATCGTCATCGCTGTCACCATCGACATCCCCAACGACGGCGTGCAGTACGTGACAGGCTTCCCACGAGCACTCCGCGACAGGATCAACGCCGCCCTGCTGAAGATCGTCGAGACCGACGAGGGCAAAGAAGCTCTCGATACAGCTTACCAGTGGAGCGCCCTGATCGAGGCGGACGATACCTTCTACGATCCGTTCCGTCAGATGCTCAGCGCTTCGGGCCTGGACATCGAAGAACTCCTGGACTAAGCTGATCTGCGGTCCCCGAGGAAGAGTGGCCGATCATAAGAGAAGGGGGGACTCACGTCCCCCCTTCTCGGCAGATAGAGGGTAGGTAACTACTCCCCTGCTCCTGCTGGACCCTAGTCCAGCGGCCTTGGTGGTCGTTGCAGCCCTGGTCAGACGCACGTTTCATAGTTTTCAGCGCTGGTCGCGGGAAGTCCTCCTCCCGTCATTGGAACAGCGGACTAGGGTCCGCTGCGAGCATAAGATGAGCAGATACGAGGGCAGACATGCTAGAAGTTAGAAATTTGACCAAAGTCTACGACGATGGCACAGTAGCGCTGCGGGACCTCAGTTTCGACGTCCAGGACGGCGAGTTCCTGATCATCATCGGCCTGAGCGGGGCGGGCAAGTCCACCCTGTTGCGCTGCATCAATCGGCTGATCGAGCCCACCGAGGGGCAGATCATCTGGAACGGGGTGGATGTGACAGCAGCCCCGCCAAACCAACTCCGCGAAATCCGCCGCCAAATCGGCATGATCTTCCAGCATTTTAACCTGGTCAAGCGCTCCTCGGTGCTGACGAACGTCCTCGCCGGCCGGCTGGGGTACGTGAGTCCCTGGGGCAGCCTGATCCATCACTTTCCTCCCGAAGCCAACCAACGCGCCATGTGGGCGCTGCAGCGGTTGGGGATCGCCGACCAGGCGCACAAACGAGCGGACGAGCTGAGCGGCGGGCAGCAGCAACGGGTGGGCGTCGCCCGGGCGCTGATGCAGGAGCCCCACATGATCCTGGCTGACGAGCCGGTGGCCAGCCTCGACCCGGTACTGGCACATTCCATCCTGGGCCACCTGGAGCAACTCAATCAAGAGGACGGGATGACCATTCTCTGCACCTTGCACTATCTGGACCTGATCCAGCGCTATGCCTCGCGGGTCATCGGGCTGCGCGATGGCGAGCTGGTTTACCGAGGCTCGCGGGAGGATATTCGCAGTATGACCGACGAGGAGTTCAAGGAGATCTACGGCGAGGAAGCAGAGCGGGTCAGTGCAGGACTTACGGACGGTGTCCTGAGCGGCTCGACTGAGCTCGCCGAAGTCCCGTCGAAGGATAGAGGCATCTGATAATGGCCGATAAGCGATACACTAAAGAGGATTCTGTAAAGGCCAGCTGGGTGTCGCCTCCCCTGGCGGGGCTGCTGTCCCTGGTCGTCCCCGGCCTGGGTCAGATCCTGGCCCGACAGGCCCGTCGCGGCCTGCTGCTCTTCGCCTGTCTGAGCAGTAGCATCGGATTACTGATCTGGCGGATGAACCTCGCGGCCCGGCGAGACGTGGGCGCGCTGAACATCTTCCGCAAGGCCATCAGCTTGCAGCCCATCCTGGCCGCCCTGACGGTTGGGATAATCATGCTCTGGCTGTGGACTGCCTGGGATGGGTATCAACAGGCCCGGCCGGGCCGTCGCGCCGGCGCTGGCATTTTTATACTGGTGAGTATCCTTTTCTTCGCCCTGGGTTGGCAGATCACCGAGATCAACGTCGTCAAGCTGGTCACCGAGTTCGACGATGCCTTTCCAGCGATAAGCAAGGTGCTCTGGCCGTGGGAGAAAGCATTCATCCGAGAGAAGCGGGTGCTCATGGGCGTGGCCGACATCGGCGTGCCCTGTGACGACAATCCGCCGCCGCCCCCGGAGGAGGTGCCTGGCCAGCCCTATGTAGTGGCGGAGCCCACCTGCGGGGAGTTGTCCTACCAGGATGAAGCATACAAGACGGTGCCGGGTACGCCTCTGAGCCTACGGGGCCGGGGTTTCGAACCCAACACGGAGACGGAGATCTGGTGGCAGGACTCCATGACCAACGAATTCCGCATCCGGCAAGAGGGGGAATATCTCAAAACCGTCACCGACGGCAAAGGGGCGTTCGAGCTGAAGGTCATCATGCCCTATCGTCTGATTCCCCCCAGTGCGGCCGAAGGGACTATGATCCACCAGATCCAGGCGCGGCAGGTCAGCGAAGTGGGCGGACTCATGCCCAGCCAGCAGTTGAAGCTGGCCATCGAAAAGATGGTGGAGACGATCTTCCTGGGGCTGATAGCGACGCTGTTCGGCATCGTCCTGGCAGTTCCCGTAAGTTTCCTGGCTGCCCGCAACCTGATGAGTGCTTCCAGGATCACGATGGCCTTTTATTTCCTGGTTCGTACCCTGCTCAACATCGTCCGTTCCATCGAGCCACTGATCTGGGCCATCATCGCCGTGCTGTGGGTGGGATTGGGGCCGTTTGCCGGCGTGATAGCGCTCACGGTGCACAGCATCGCGGCCCTGGGCAAGCTGTACTCGGAATCCATCGAGAGCATTGATCCCGGCCCCATCGAGGCGGTCACAGCCACTGGTGCCAACCGGTTACAGACAATCATGTACGCGGTGGTCCCCCAGGTGCTCCCGCCTTTTATCTCTTTCACCATCTATCGTTGGGACATCAACGTGCGTATGTCCACCATCATCGGCGCGGTGGGCGGCGGCGGCATCGGCTTCCTGCTCATCCAGTGGATCCGTTTGCTGGACTACCGTTCGGCGGGCATTGCCGTCTGGTTCATCGCCATCACCGTGGCGATCCTGGACTACATCAGCGCCGAGGTGCGAGAGCGATTCGTCTAGATCAAGGAGAATCTCATGCCCACCGTCCTCGAATTGCGCGGCATCACCAAAGCTTTTCCCGGCGTGTTGGCCAACGATCACATTGACCTGACGCTGGAGCAGGGGGAAATCCACGCCCTCCTGGGCGAAAACGGGGCAGGGAAGACCACCCTGGTGAACATCCTTTACGGTCTCTACACCCCGGACGAAGGCCAGATCATGCTCAATGGTCGGGAGGTTCAGATCCAGGACCCCTCCGACGCCATTGATCAGGGCATCGGCATGGTGCATCAACACTTCATGCTCATCCCCGTCATGACTGTCACCGAGAACGTCATGCTGGGCGTGGAACCCACCCGCAACGGCATCCTCCTCGACCAGGCCCAGGTGGCCCAGCGCATCCGGGAGATCTCCCAACAGCATGGCCTGGAGGTGGACACTGAGGCCTACATCGAAGACATCCCCGTCGGCGTGCAGCAGCGGGTGGAGATCATCAAGGTGCTGTACCGCCAGGCCGACACCCTCATCCTGGACGAGCCCACTGCCGTACTCACTCCTCAGGAAGCCGAAGACCTCTTCAAAGTACTGCGTTCCCTGTCCGCCCAAGGCAAGTCCATCATCTTCATCACCCACAAGCTGAAAGAGGTCATGGCCCTGGCCGACCGCATCACCGTGCTGCGGGACGGGCGGGTGGTGGGCACCACCACGCCAGATGAGACCACCGAGTTGAAACTGGCGGCCATGATGGTGGGGCGCGAGGTGGATCTGGTGGTGCGCAAGAAGCTGGCCTCCCCCGGTGAAGTGGTGCTGGAGGTAAAAGGCCTGCAGGTACTGGACGAGCGCCAGAACCTAAGGGTGGACGGGGTGTCCCTTGAAGTCAGAGCGGGAGAGATTCTGGGAATCGCCGGGGTGCAGGGCAACGGGCAGACGGAGTTAGTGTACGCCCTCACCGGCCTGCAGCCGATTATCGGCGGGGAGATGCGTATTCTGGGCAAGCGTGTGGATCATGCCACCCCCCGGCAGATCCTGGAGAAAGGGGTGGCCCACATACCAGAGGATCGGCAGCGGCACGGTTTGGTTCTCAGTTTTCCAGTCCACGACAATCTAGTGTTGTGTTCGTATTATCTGCCACCCTTCGCCAAAGGCATAGCCACCCAGGAGAAGTCGGTCATCGCCACGGCCCGGGAACTGGTGGAGCAGTTTGACGTGCGCACTCCCAACGTATTCGTGCCCACATCCACCCTGTCCGGTGGCAATCAGCAAAAGGTCATCGTGGCCCGGGAGTTCTCCCGCCCCATCAAGCTGCTCATCGCCTCGCAGCCCACGCGAGGTCTGGACGTGGGTTCCATCGAGTACATCCACAACCGCATTATTGAGAAACGAGATGAGGGGACGGCGGTGCTGCTGGTCTCCCCAGAACTGGACGAGATCATCGCTCTGTCGGATCGCATCGCGGTGATGTACAAGGGCGAGATCGTGGACACCGTGCCTGCGCGGGGGGTCAACAAGGAGTACCTGGGCCTGCTGATGGCCGGGGTCCAGCCGGACGAGGCCATCGAAGCAGCCCCGCCACGGGAAGAAGAAATCGAGGTAGAGCGAGTCTTTTAGGAGGCGCACTGTGAATGCTACAACTGTCTCAACACCACGTCGCTACGACGACGTGATTGACGAAATCGGGTTTGGACCATTTCAGCGCAAACTGATGGTCATTTGCGGCATTGGCTGGGCCGCCGACGCCATGGAGGTGCTGCTGATTGCGTTTGTGTTGCCGTCCATCATCAAGGAGTGGGGGCTTAGCGCAGCGCAGGCCGGTTTGCTGGGCACGGCTATCTTTCTGGGGATGCTAGGTGGGGCCTGGTTCTGGGGCACTATCTCCGATTACATCGGGCGCAAGCTTGGTTTCCAACTCACCGTGCTCATTGATTCGGTCTTCGGCTTCCTATCCGCGCTGTCCCCCAGCTACGCGTGGCTGGTGGTGTTCCGCGCGCTGACCGGGTTCGGCGTGGGCGGCACGCTGCCGGTAGACTATTCCATCTTCGCCGAGTACCTGCCGCGCAACAAGCGAGGCCGCTACCTGGTCTACCTGGAGAGCTTCTGGGCGATAGGCACCATCGTCGCCGCAGGGCTGGCCTGGCTGGTCGTCCCTCGTTTTGGTTGGCGCGTGCTGCTGGCGCTGTCGGCGGCGCCGGGCCTCATCATCTACTTCATCCGGCGCCACGTGCCCGAGTCGCCGCGCTACCTGTTGGTCAACGGCCGGCTAGAGGAGATGCGGGCTGTACTGACCCAGGTTGCCAACGAAAACGGTGTGCCCGTTCCCGACCTGAACATCGCTGTGCCCTCTCGCCAGCGTGGCGTGACCGTGGCCGCCCTCTGGCGACGACCCTACGCCCGCCGCACGCTGATGTTGTGGATCACCTGGTTCGCTATCTCCCTGGGCTACTACGGCACCTTCATTTGGCTGCCGAGCATCTTCGCCGGGCGGGGCTTTACCTTCTTAAAAACGTATCAAAATGTCTTCCTGATGGCGCTGGCCCAACTGCCCGGCTACTTCTCGGCGGCCTACCTCGTCGAACGGTGGGGCCGCCGCCCGACGCTGGCCCTCTACCTGGTGATGAGCGGCGTCTTCACCTACCTGTTCGCCGTCGTCACCGGACTAACCAGCATCGTCGGCATGGCGGTGTTGATGTCCTTCTTCTGCCTGGGGGCGTGGGGCGCGCTCTACGCCTACACGCCTGAGCTCTATCCGACCGAAATCCGCTCCACTGGCATGGGCTGGGCCAGCGGCATGACCCGCATCGCCGGTTCGCTGGGGCCGCTACTGGGGGCCAGCCTACTTCAAACCTCCTTCACCGCCGGCTTGAGCCTTTACGCTGTGGCCTTCGTCGTGGGAGGAGTGGTCGTCTTCGCGTTGGGGACAGAGACGAAGGGCTTGCCCCTGGCCGATACCCTGGAGCCGTAGCCAGAGTCACTGCAAGTTAGATGAAGGAGTGAGCCTTGGACAAATCTAACAGCGAACAGAAAGCCGTTGAGACCGAGGTCCCCGAGGCCTCGGCGGACCTGCCGGCTTGGCGGCGTGCCCTGAGACCGATGCTGGTACCGGCCCTGGCGGTGTTCACCGGCCTGGTCATTGGGGCCATCGTCATCGCCATCACCGATGCCACGGTGGTAGCTGCGTACCGCAACTTCCTGAGCGCGCCAGGAGCGGCTCTTTCAGCCACCTGGCACTCGATTGCGACCGCGTACGGTGCACTTTTCCAGGGCTCCATCGGCAGTCCGTCGGAGCTCTACCAGGGCATCCGAGCCTATATCGCCAGCGGGGACTCCGCTCCTTTGGTGAAGGCCCTCTGGCCCATCACCGAGAGCCTGGTCACTGCGACGCCGTACATTCTGGCCGGGCTGGGCGTGGCTTTGGGATTCCGCTGTGGCCTGTTCAATATCGGCGTCGAAGGGCAATTCTTCATCGGAGCACTGTGCTCGGCCTGGGTCGGCTACACTTTTACTAATCTCCCCTGGTTTATCCACCTGCCTCTGGCCGTGCTGGCCGGGGCGGTGGGGGGAGCTTTCTGGGGAGCCATCCCCGGCTACCTCAAGGCCATCACCGGAGCTCACGAGGTGGTCAACACCATCATGATGAACTGGATCGCCTTCCGCCTCAGCGACTGGCTGCTCAACGGCCCCATGAAGGCTACTGGCTACCGTCCGATCACGCCCCAGATCGAGGCCACGGCCGCTTTGCCCCGCATCTTTCCCCCTCCGCTGCGCTTTCACGTCGGCTTCTTCCTGGCCCTGGCGGTGGCGGCCCTGGTGTATTGGCTGCTGTTCAAGACCACTGTCGGCTTCGAGATTCGCGCCGTGGGGGCCAACCCCGATGCGGCCCGCTACGCAGGCATTAACATCACCTGGAACTTCGTCCTGGCCATGGTCCTCAGTGGCGCGTTGGCAGGGCTGGCCGGAGCCACCCAGGTGCTGGGGACGGATCACTGGGTGGGGCAGGGGTTCTCGGCCGGCTACGGCTTCGATGCCATCGCTCTGGCCCTGCTGGGGAAGAGTCACCCGCTGGGCGTGGTGATAGCTGGCTTGTTGTTCGGCACCCTGCGCAGCGGCGCCACCCGCATGCAATCCATGGCGGGCATACCCATTGATATCATCTCCATCATCCAGGCGCTGGTCATCATCTTCGTGGCCGCTCCGGTCATCATCCGCTGGCTCTATCGCATCCGTGTGCCCCGGGCCGAGGAGATCGTGCTTACACGAGGGTGGGGGAGTTAGGAGGTTATTATGGCAACGACTCTTGCACGACAAGCACCTACGACGGCTATGAGCCGCAGCCGGTGGATGGGCGTTCTGTTTCTGGTCATCGGCCTGGCCATTCTTCTACTGTTCGGGAGGTCCCTGGAGCCCGGTCTGCAGGCCAAATTCGGGCTCAATCCCGGCTATGTTTCCCAGGCCATCCATATCCCGGACCTGGTTCTCCCGGTGCAGCCCACCATATATGTCCTGGCCCTCCTTATCCTATTCCTGGGAGGGTGGCAACTGGCGCGTGGCTTTCGCTCTTCCGATGCTGTGTTGGGAGTAGTGGCCCTCTTTTTCGTGGTTGCTTTCCTGACCTGGGCCGCCCGGGGCAAGTCCTTCAACCTGGTGGGGATGCTGGGCAGCTCGTTGGTCCGGGCCACCCCCATCGCCCTGGCTGCCCTGTGCGGCGTCATGTCCGAGCGGTGCGGGGTGGTCAACATCGCCATCGAAGGTATCATGCTAACTTCGGCCCTGGCAGCCGTAGTTGCCGGCACCATGACTCATAACCTCTACATTGGGCTTCTGGTGGCCATGCTCACCGGGGGCCTCCTGGCCGCCGTCCACGCCGTGCTTTCCATTTCCTTAAAGGTGGATCAGATCGTCAGTGGCACAGCCATCAACATTTTCGCTGCGGGGGCCACCAGCTTCATTGCCGCCCGCTTTCTGGAGAAGAACATTGACAAGTTGAACAACTCCGGCACCTTCCCCATCCTCCCCATCCCGTTGTTGTCGAAGATCCCCCTCCTGGGTCCTATTCTCTTCGAGAATGGCCTCATCGTCTACCTGGCGCTCTTTCTCGCTGTGCTCATCCACTTTATGCTCTTCTACACGCCGTGGGGTCTGCGCACCCGCGCCGTAGGCGAGCATCCCCGCGCCGCCGACACGCTGGGCATCAACGTCTACCTGGTGCGCTACGTCAACGTCATCCTGGGCGGGATGGTGGCTGGCGTCGGTGGGGCCTACTTCACCATCGGCTCGGTGGGTCGCTTCGACGAGATCATGACTGCGGGCAAAGGCTTCATCGGCCTGGCAGCGATGATCTTCGGCAAGTGGAACCCCTTTGGCGCTTTTGCCTCCTCGCTCATCTTCGGGTTCGCCGATTCTTTGCAGGTCAAACTGCAGATCCTGCGCGTGCCCATCCCCTCCGAGTTCCTGCTGATGGCTCCCTACATAGTGACCATGATCGTGCTGGCCGGCGTCGTCGGTCGGGCCAGAATGCCCGCTGCCGACGGACAACCTTATGAGAAACAGTAGGAACGCTGTGCGCGACAAACGCAACAAGTATGACAACAGAGATTGCCTTGAAATAGGCCAAAAGGCAGAAGGCGTTTTTGCCAGAATCGCTGCCCAAAAGGGTTGGAAAGTCACTGCCGCCTCAAACTATGCCAACATCAACGACCATTGGGATCTCTTGATCGAGAAAGGGGCAGAAAAGCACAGGGTTGATGTAAAGGGCATGAAACGGGTAAGTCGCCGTGACTCCGATGTCCAAGACGAATGGATCTGGATAGAGCTACACGGCGTGAGAGAGCATGACCGTGGCTGGCTATACGACGGAAAAGCGGAACTGATGGCCTTTGAGAAAAAAGGGTCGTTTGTTATTGTAAAGCGCGATGACCTGATCAAACTGGTAGAGCAATTAGTTGACCTGAACGCAACCGTGTATGACGCAAAAGCTGCCAGATACAAGGTCTATAGCAGACCAGGGCGACCGGACAAAATAACCATGATCGAAACGGAAAAACTGGCGGGCATTAGATGGGGTGAGTGGCCGAAATCCTAGGGGAATAGCCTGATGGAGTCTCCAAGAAACGATAACCTCTACTTTCAAGCAGATTCGGTGTACATCTACCACGATGATTTTCTAACCACGGAGTGCGTGGAGGAGAACAGCATTGACCTGATCGTGACCTCGCCCCCTTACAACGTGGACATCAAATACGGCTCGTACGACGATGACATCTCCTATGAGGGCTATCTGGATTTCACCAGGGAGTGGCTTGCCAGGTGTCTGAAGCTGGCCAAAGACGATGGGAGGTTCTGCCTCAACATACCGCTGGACAAGAACAAAGGCGGTCAGCAAAGCGTATGCGCCGACATTACGACAATTGCCAAGCAAGTTGGCTGGAAATATCACTCCACCATAATCTGGAACGAGCAGAACATCTCCAGGCGAACGGCGTGGGGCTCCTGGCTCAGCGCGTCGGCCCCTTACGTGATAGCTCCAGTTGAGGTGATTGTTATCCTTTATAAGAAACAGTGGAAAAAGATAGGTGGCAGCAGACAGTCCGATATCACCAGGGAAGAGTTCATGGAGTGGACCAATGGGGTGTGGAACTTCAGTGGAGAGAGCAGGAAGAGAATAGGACACCCGGCTCCGTTTCCTGTAGAACTACCGAGAAGGTGCATTAAGTTGTTTACTTTTGTTGGAGATACCATGCTTGATCCTTTTCTGGGAAGCGGGTCCACCCTTGTTGCCTGTGTCGAGGGAAAAAGGAAAGGCATCGGGGTTGAGATTGATAGCAATTATTGTGAAATTGCCAAGCAGCGGCTGATTGCTGAAGGGCGAGTAAATCAAGGAATGCTTTTTGAACCAGATAAGCATGAGTGACTCAAGTGAACCCACGCCGGCCGTCCTTCACCTGGCCGAAGACTCTCGCCGCCGGCTGGGCACGCTGGATCCCCAGCAGGTGGCCATCTGGCGGCAGATGACGCCAGCTCGGAAATTGCAGCTTCTCTTCCAGTTGTGGAGTTTTGCCCTCAAAGTGGCCTGGACGACCGAATGCCAGTGGCGCCCTGATCTATCTCAAGAAGACTTGTCTCGGCGTGTATGGAGACGCATTCACGGCAGCGAGATGCCCTATCTGGCGTTACGGGAAGTTGCGCGAGAAGAAACATCCGGAGAGTAACCCCAGTGCAAACACGCGAGAGACGGACCGAGTTCCCACTGATGCTGTGCGGTAGTACCGCACAGCGTTCTTTTTGGGAAACTACAACACCACAACGAATGGCCGGGTGGGAGAAAATTCGTTCTTTTCTCAATTCGATGTAGTGTTGGTTGGCGCCAAAACCGATCGAATTCAGCCGGTTCAGCCGCCGGATCTGGCGATCCGGCGGGAGCAGGTGAGTAACTACTTTTTTGGCCCTTGAGGTAACCTGTCACCCCAGGGGCTCGTCTGGTGAGTTATGGAAGCGAACTCATTGACGCGAGGTTGGAAGCGCAATCTATACGTTATCTGGGTGGCGGAGTTGGTGGCTATCGCCGGCTTCAGCGTGGCTTTCCCCTTCCTGCCCTACTACGTGCAGGAGTTGGGGGTGACCGACCCGGGACAGGTGGAGATGTGGTCGGCGCTCCTGTTCACTGGCCAGGCTATCACTATGGCTATCTTTGCCCCCATCTGGGGCTCCCTGGCCGACCGCTACGGGCGCAAACTGATGGTGGTGCGGGCGATGTTCGGCGGGGCGGTGCTGCTCGGCGCTATGGGATTCGTGCGCAACGTGCAGCAACTGGCGATCCTGCGGGCCTTGCAGGGGTGCGTGACAGGCACCGTGCCGGCAGCCACCACGTTGGTAGCCAGCTCAGTGCCCCGCCAGCGGGCCGGCTATGCGCTGGGGCTGTTGCAGATGGCGATCTACAGCGGAGCCTCGGTCGGGCCACTGCTGGGCGGGTTGATAGCCGACGCCTTTGGCTACCGGGCTGCCTTCTTGGTGACGGCCACTTTGCTCTTTATAGCGGGCCTGGGCGTGTTCTTCCTGGTCGAGGAGCGATTCGAGCCCTCCCGGCAGAAGAAAGATTCGCCAGACGGGGGCTTCCGGCAGGGATTGGCTTTGGTGCTGCGGTCGCAGGCGCTGTTGATCATGTTCGGAACCAGGATAGTGATGAACTTTGGCTTGAGGATCATGGGGCCTATGTTGCCGCTTTTCGTGCAGTCTTTGATGCCGGCTGGAGAGCGGGTGGCTTCCGTCACGGGGCTGATCACGGGCGCGAGGGCGGCCACCGGCGCTCTGGGGGCGGTAGTCTTGGGGCGAATCGGAGATCGCATCGGCCACCGGCGGGTGCTGGTGGCTTGTGCGCTGGGGGCGGCGGTGCTGTACGCCCCTCAGTTCCTGGTGGTCACGCCCACCCAACTGTTGATCCTCCAAGCTGCAGCAGGAGTGGCAACGGGGGGCATCATGGCCTCAGTCAGCGCCATGCTGGCCCAATTGGCGCCTGAGGGCCGGCAGGGGGTGGTGTACGGCCTGGACTCCAGTGCTAACTCCGTGGCGGGGGCCATAGCTCCATTGGCTGGCGCGGCTATCGCCACAGGCCTGGGCATACGCTACATCTTCCTTTGCGCGGCGGGGGTCTTTGCCCTGGCTGCTTTAGGGACAGCAAGACTGTTAGTGAGAACGGAAGAATCAAAGCAATGACGGAGTCCCACGATGTCACCTGACGACAAAGCCATCACCCTCGGCCACCCCAGCTACGTCTGGCGCTTTGGCCAGGATCGGAGATTAGCTCTGATCCGCAGCTACGCGCCGCTGGAGGGCCAGCGCATCCTGGACGTGGGCTGCGGGCTGGGGACGTACGTCAAAAAGATGCGGGATTTCAGCCAGGAGGTCTACGGTGTGGACGTAGACCCAGAGAAGGTGGCCGAGGCGAGCCGGACGCTGCCCAACATCCACCTCGCTCCAGCAGAGAAGCTGCCCTTTCCCGACGGCTTCTTCGACGTGGTGCTCCTGCATGAGGTCATCGAGCACGTCGAGGACGATCGCCAGGCCGTCCGCGAGGCCCATCGGGTGATCAGAAGAGGAGGGCGCATCGTCATCTTTGCTCCCAACCGCCTCTATCCCCTGGAGACCCACGGCATCTTCTGGCGAGGAAAGTACCACTTTGGCAACATCCCGCTGGTCAACTACCTGCCGGATTCCCTGCGGCAGCGCCTCTGCCCCCACGTGCGGACTTACACGAGGGGTGACATTAGGCGGCTGTTCGAGGGCCTGGATGTTGAGGTCATCGTCCACATCCAGATCTACCCCGGCTACGATAAGATCGCCGCTCGCCGCCCGAAGTTGGGGGCCTTCTTGCGCCGGGCCACTTATACTCTGGAAAGGACGCAGTTGCGGGCTTTTGGGCTGTCGCATTTTGTGGTAGTGGAGAAGTGACAACGGACTGTGGGATTTAACGGACTGGATTGACGAATCAAGTGACTTGGGTTGAGCAAGTCCACTCACTTGACAAATCAGAGTGGTGGCTATATAATATGGTCACATAAAGTAGTCAGAATAGGAGGGCTTGAGATGACGATGAGGGTTTCTATTGCCGAGGCCAAGAGCGGTTTCTCTGCACTGCTCAAACGCGCACGGAATGAGCCAGTGATCATAACCCGCCGGGGGGAGCCCGATGCAGTGATCCTGCACTTTGAGGAATATGAGCGCCTGCGGCGACTACGGGCCTATTCGAGCATGGTACGTCTCTCCCGCGAACTGAAGGGGGTTGGCGTAACAGCCACCGAGCTGTATGAGGCCTCCAGAAAAGAACTGGAGGCCAGGCCATGATTGTTGATGCCAGCGTGGTGTTGAGGGGCTTCTTTCCCGATGAGGAGGGACATGCGAAAGCTCAGGCCCTGATCCGAGCATACGCTCAGGGGGAAATTGAGCTCCAAGCCCCTACCTTGCTCTCCTACGAGGTGACCAACGCCGTCCTTCAGGCGATAAGGCGCGATCGCATCGGCCCGGAGAAAGGGCGGGAGATCCTTAATGCCTTTGAGGGGCTGAGCATTCCGATGGTGGAAGTCTCCTGGCAGCAGACATTAGAACTGGCCCGCACTCATGACCGGTCGGCCTACGATGGGGCTTACCTGGCTCTGGCCGAGGAAACAGGGAGCAAGTTGGTGACAGGCGATCGCCGATTGTATAACGCAGTCAAGGATCGCCTGCCCTGGGTTCTCTGGATCGAGGATTACGCCCCTGAATGAAGTCACGATGGGCGAAGGTCTCCGACCGAGCCCCTGAAGCAGCCTTACCTGGGAACCAACTCCACCACGGTCGCGCCTTCCCCGCCCTCGTACCGGTCGCCAGGCCGGTGGGAGGCTGCCAGGGGGTGGTCTGCTACAAAGTCGCGCACGGCGCGCCGGAGCGCCCCTGTTCCTTTGCCGTGGATGATGCGCACCTGAGGCAGCCCCGCCAGATAGGCATCGTTCAGGTACTTGTCCAGACGAGGCAATACCTCCTCAACCGTCTGTCCCAGCAGGTTCAGCTCCAGGCCGGGCGAGGAGACCCTGGGAACGCTCACCGCCCGTTCCCTGACCTCAAGTTGAGCGGCTCTGCCTCGCAACTCTAAGTCCCCCACCTCAGCCCTGATCCGAAAAGAGCCTACCTGCACCTCGGCCTCATCGCCTGCGAGTTCCGTGATCTCGCCAGTGGCCTGCAGGCCCGCTACCCACACGGTGTCGCCCAGGCTTAGCGCGTCCGGCGGCCCAAAGCGCGGCTGAACGACAGGCTCGATGGGCTTAGGCTCCAACGACGCCAATCTATCCTCGGCCTGGGCCACCCACTCCTGGGTGACGGCAGCCATCCCCAACCTAGCCCTGATTTCCCTCAGCTCGGCTCGCACTTCTTCGAGTTCCCGTTCGGCCTCCTCACGAGCAGCACCCACTATCTCACGCCTCGTTTTCTCGATATCCGACAACTCCTGGCGCAGCTCTCCCTCCAGATCCTCCACTTGATGCCGGGCAGCCTCCGCTGCCTCCTGAGAGGCCAGGGCTTCCCGGTGAGCTTGCCTGATCTCGGCCAGTAAACCTTCCGTTTCCAGGCTCTCAGGTGAGACCAGGCCCTCGGCTTCACTCACGATCTGGGGCGAGAGGCCCAGGCGTCGGGCGATGGCGAAAGCGTTGCTGCGGCCAGGCAAGCCGATGCTCAGCTCGTAGGTGGGGGAGAGGGTCTCCAGATCGAACTCCACGCAGGCGTTTTCTACCCCCGGCGTGGTGTGGGCGTAGAACTTCAATTCCGGATAATGGGTGGAGATGAAAGCCGTGATCCTCCGTTGCAGGAAGTGAGAAAGCAAGGCTCTGGCGATGGCCGAACCTTCTCCCGGGTCAGTGCCGGCTCCCAGGTCGTCCAGCAGAACCAGGGAGCGCTCGTCGGCCTGGTCCAGGATGCTGATGACGTTGGTTATGTGGGCCGAGAAGGTGGAGAGGCTTTGCTCGATGGACTGCTCGTCGCCGATGTCGGCATAGATGTCGCTGAAAATGGAGAGGGCGGAGCCCTCAGCAGCAGGGATGGCCAGGCCACACTGGGCCATCAGGGACAGAAGCCCGACTGTTTTGAGGGAAACGGTTTTGCCGCCGGTGTTAGGCCCGGTGATGACCACGATGAAATAATCATCGTCCAGGTGGACATCAACGGGTATCACCGTCGCCGGGTCGAGCAGTGGGTGACGGGCTTTGATCAGTTGGATGCTGGAGCCGGGGTGCAGGCCACCGGCTACTTTCCTGAAGGCCACCAACTTGGGCTCGACGCCTTCGATCTCCTCCGCGTACCTGGCCTTGGCGAAAGCCAGATCGAGCTCAGCCAGGGCTTCCACGGTGCGCTGGATGAACTTACCCTCCTCGGCCACCAGGTTGGAGAGTCCGGCCAGGATGCGCTGTACCTCCCGCTCCTCCTCCAATTGCAGCTCCCGCCAGCGGTTGTTCAGCCCGACGGTGGAGAGAGGCTCGATGAAGACGGTGGCCCCACTGGCCGATTGGTCGTGGACGATGCCCGGAATGCGCCCTTTGAAATCGGACTTGAGCGGAATGACGTAGCGCCCGCCCCGCTGGGTGACGAAGGCCTCCTGGAGAAAGGGGGCATTGGACGAAGAGGACACGATCCTCTCCAGCTTGGCCATAAGCCTCTGGTGGGCTTCCCTCAGCTCGCGGCGGACGCGGGCCAGATTCTGACTCGCCCCGTCCACCACTTCGCCCCGCTCGTTGATGCAGCGGGCGATCTCGGCGACGACGTTAGGGCACTCTTCGATCCTTCCAGCAGCGCTCGCCAGAAGGGGGAACTGATTCCGCAGACGGGTGATAGCCCGGTGCAGGGTCCGCCCACTGACCAGGGTGTCGCGAACATCCAGGAGCTCGCTGGGCATCAGGATGGCGCCGTGCTCCGCCCTGTCCACCAGAGGGCGCACATCCCGCGCCCCACCCAGGGAGACATCACCCCGGTCATCGAGGAGGGCTCTGGCCTCACTGGTCTCCCCCTGTCGCCTGGCCACCTCGTCGTCATCGGGGGAGGGCTGCAAGCTCAAGGCCAGCTTCCGGCCAGCGGAGAAGGAAGTGTGCTCCGCCAGGCGTTCCAATATCTTGGGTAATTCCAGGATTTGCAGGTATTTTGAATTCATCATCACTCCAAAGGCCCAGCCTCTTCTATCGCCAACTCCTCCCCCCCTCTTTCCCCCCCAACTTTGGGGGGGATGAAGGGGGGGGCAGCGTAGAGATAGCGCTTCAGCAGGGTGTCGTACTCGGTCCAGGGCTTGGTCTTGTCCCGTCGGGCGGCTATGATCTGAGCGAAACGATTCACCTGAGCGTCGAGGTTATCAACGTAGTGGAGGGCACAAGCCTCCAGGGTCTTGGGCCGACGGGGAGAGCCCCACTCGTAGCGGCCATGGTGGCTGACGACCAGGTGGCGCAGGCGCAAGGCCAGCTCCGGCGGGAAGTCGGGGATTTCGGCCAGGCGCTCGCTTATCATCCGCTCGCTGAGCACCACGTGGCCCAGCAGGCGTCCTTCGTCGCTGTACCCGATGTCGCGCTCGTAGGTGAACTCTTTGGTCTTGCCAACGTCGTGCAGCAGAGCCCCTGCCATCAGCAGGTCGCGGTTGATTTGGGGATAGAGGGTTATCACCGTCTGGCAGAGAGCAATGACCTCGACCGTGTGCTCCAGGAGGCCGCCCAGGTAAGCGTGGTGGATGCGTCGAGCCGACGGCGCCCGTGAGAAAGCGGCCACAAACTCTTCATCGGCGAAGAACTTGTCCAACAGGGCGTGCAGATAGGGATTCTCGACCGAAGCGATGGTCTCGCGCACCGTCGCCAGCATCTCTTCGACATCTCGCTCGGTGTGGGGCAAGAAGTCCTCCAGTTCGTACTCGTCCTCTTTGGCCGGGCGCAGCTTGTCCACGATGACCTGGAGCCGGCCCAGATACTCCTCCGCCTCGCCCAGCACCTTGACCACGTCGCCCTCCTCGAAGGTTTCGGCCAGCGCCGGCGCCTCCTCCCAGACGCGGGCCAGCACCTGGCCTGTCTTATCGCTCAGGAACAGGGTCAAGAACTGGCCCTTCGTCCGATCGCGAAAGTCTTCCAACTGTTTGTGCTTCACCAGGAAGAAACTCAGCACCTTATCGCCTTCTTTTAGATCCCTGACGAATTGTTCTTTCATATCGCCCTCCCGCTTTTATCCGTTACCAAAGTGTAGCACAATTTCCTTTATCTGACAAGGCCGGTTTTTGCCGATTTGCCTTCTATCTGGTATAATTGGCTTGTCTAAAATCTCTCGTTGTGGAGTAATGAAAATGAGAACCCTTTTCATTTCCCTATCCCTATCCGTAATCGCACTGTTGTTATGTGGCTGCGGCCAGGTGATAACTGCGCCCACCCCCACACCAGTGGCCACGGCTCCTGTGAATCTGCCTGCGGTGACGCCCAGGCCCACCTCGACGCCAGCGCCGGCCACCCCCGCTCCGACCTCTCCCCCCATGCCCACCCCTACGCCGGTGATCTACACCGTGCAAGCTGGCGATACCCTGATTGGGATCGCTGAGCAGTATGGGATCAGCGCCGAGGCTCTCCAGGAGGCTAATGCTATCCTGGATCCCCGGCGCCTGCAATTAGGGCAGGAGTTGGTCATCCCCCGCGAAGACCATTCGTCGGAGGGACCCCCGACCTCCACGCCTACCCCTCTGCCTTTCGAGGTCAAGGGCCTGGGCTTCTACGAGACCCCCGCCGGCAGCCTCTGGTGCCTGGGGGAAGTGGAAAACACCTCGGGCCGAGCCATCGAACGGGTCCAGGTAGAAGTCTCGCTCTACGATGAACAGGACAAGGTGCTGGCCACGGAATCGGCCTTCGTCGCCCTGGGAATCGTTCCGCAAGGGGGCAAGGTTCCCTTCGCCATCCTCTTTGCCAATCCGCCGACGAGCTTTGCTAAATATCAGGTCGTAACCTTGAGCGGAGACCCCATGACCTACCTGGGAGATCGCTACTTGGATTTAACTATCACCGAGCAGCAAGGCGAATCCGAGGGGTACTATTTCACGGTGGAAGGCTTGGTCGAAAACACCGGCCAGGCCGACGCCGAGACGGTCACGGTATTGGTCACGGCCTACGATGCCCAAGGCCGGGTGACAGGCTTCCGTCAGGCCGATCTGGAGGACGCACCAGCAGCAGGAGAGTCCTTCCCCTTCCAGGTGAATCTGCTGCCTTTCGGGGGCACGGTAGTGACCTACGCTGTCCTGGTGCAGGGGACGCGCCTCGAGTAACGATTGGAGGTTAGAGGTTGGAGGTTGGAGGTTGGAGAGCCTGACAATCCAACATCCAACTTCCAAACCACCTGACCAAGGACTATCAGACCAAGGACCAAAATAAGGAGGTTCACATGGCTGGAAGAGCGCTTAACGTTAGGACGATAGCGATCAGCGGCGTCATGATAGCAGTGGTATGCGTCTTGACCATGTGGGGGAGGGTTCTGTACATCCCGCCCACTCAGGGCTACATTCACCTGGGCGACGTAGCGGCCAACTTTGCCGCCCTGGCCTTTGGCCCTTGGGTCGGCATGGTAGCCGCTGGGGTAGGGATGGCCATAGCCGATGCCATAGGCTTCCCCCTCTATATCGTGCCCACCCTCATCATCCATGGCTTGCAGGGACTGGTCGTTGGCTACCTCGGCTGGCGTAAACCGTGGCCGATCATGGTCATAGCGGCTGTCATTGGCCAGCTCATCGTAGCAGGTGGCTACTTCGTAGTTCAAAGCCTTTTGATGGGGGTAGGAGCAGCTCTCTTCGAGCTGCCCTGGAATGGGCTACAGGGGTTGTTTGGCATCATTGGGGGCGTGCCTTTACTCCTCCTGGTGCGCCGGGCCTATCCCCCCATCACGCAGATGGGCTCCTGGAAGGAACACTAAAGTTCAGTGGATGACATAGTAATCGTGGATAATCTCCACTACGCTTATCCCCCCTTGACGCCGGGCGGAGAACCGATTCCGGTGCTCAAGGGGGTTAGTTTGCGGGTACGGAAGGGCGAGTTCCTGGCCCTCATGGGGCCCACCGGAGTGGGAAAGACTACTTTCTGCCTGACCCTGAATGGCATCCTGCCCCACCTCATGGGAGGCACCCTTGAGGGTAGGGTCGTCGTGGCCGGGATGGACACCAGGGACAATGGCCCCGGCGAGATGAGCCGCCAGGTGGGGCTGGTGTTCCAGGATCCAGAGAGCCAGCTCTTCAACATGACCGTCGAGGATGAGGTGGCCTTCGGTTTGGAAAGCCTGGGGCTGTCGTCATCGGAGATGGAAGAGCGCATCGCCTGGGCTTTGGAGGCAGTCAGGCTGCCAGGACTGCGCAAACGCCACCCGCTTCAGTTGTCGGGTGGCCAGAAGAAACGCCTGGCCATTGCCACGGTACTGGCCATGCGCCCCCAGGTGCTGGTGCTGGATGAGCCGGTGACAGGCCTGGACCCCCTGGGCCGCCACGAAGTGCTCTCTGTGATCGAGAAGCTGAAAAGAGAGGGCGAGGCCACTGTGGTCATGGTGGAGCAGGATGCAGAGGCCGTGATGGCCTGGGCCGACCGAGTGGTGATCATGGAGCGGGGGCGACTGGTGCTAGAGGGATCGCCCCGCCAGATCTTCTCCCAGGTAGAGGCGTTACACGGCTGGGGCCTGGCCGTCCCCCAAATGAGCGAGCTGGCCCACCTCTTCAACCGTCGGCAAGGGACAACCTTCCACTTCACCACCGAAGACGAGGCTTGTTCCGCATTGGCGGGCGAGCTGCACTCCGAAACTCAATACCCAATACCCAATACCCAATACCCAACATCTTCCGAACATTCGCCAGCCATCCAGGTAGAAGATCTGTGGCACCGCTACGATGATGGCCCCGCGGTGCTGACGGGAGTAAATGTGATCATCGAGTCCGGCGACTTCCTGGCCATCGTCGGCCAGAACGGCTCCGGCAAGACCACCCTGGTCAAGCACTTCAACGGCCTGCTGCGCCCCACCCGTGGCCGAGTCCTCGTCGGGGGTCAGGACACGGCCGGCCAGAGCGTGGGGCAGTTGGCGCGGAAAGTCGGCTATCTCTTCCAGAACCCCGATCATCAGATCTTCGCCCCCACCGTCTGGGAGGAGGTGGCGTTTGGCCCGCGCAACTTGGGTTCCTCGGAGGAGGAGGTGGCTGCCCGCACAACCGAAGCCCTGGCCCTCTTCGGGCTTGGAGACCAGGCCGATACCCCCCCAGCCGTCCTCGGATATGGCCTCAGGCGGAAGGTGACCCTGGCGGCGGTCTGGGCCATGCGTCCCCAAATCATGGTGTTGGACGAGCCGACAGCGGGTCTGGATTGGCGTAGCACCCGCACCTTGATGGAAGAAGTAACCAACCTCAACCGCCAGGGCCACACCATCATCCTGGTTACCCACGACATGAAGCTGGTAGCCGAGTTCGCTCGCCAGGTGCTGGTGCTGGACGAGGGGCGGACTCTGGCCTACGGGCCTACCAGGCAACTGTTTCAGCAAGAGGCCATCCTGCGGCAGGCCTTCCTGGCCCCGCCTCCCATCACTGCCCTGGCTCGACGGATGCGATCTTGTGGCCTGAAAGGTGACAGCTTAACAGTGGAAGAGTTCTACCAAGAGTACGGCAGCTTGGTCTGGAGAGATAAGAAATGAGCTTCGCCTTCGACTTATACGTGGACCGTCCCTCCTGGCTGCATCGGCTAGACCCGCGGACCAAGCTCGCTTTCGTGGTCGTGAGCAGCGTCCTGCTACTGAGTTTCAGCTCCCCTTTCGTCTCGGCCGCCTTTCTGCTGGGAATCCACGCGATGCTTTGGTCTGGCAAAGTCCCTGCCAGCCGCCTGCGCTGGGCCTGGCAGAGAATGTGGCCCATCACTGTTCTCATTCTCTTGCTATGGCCCATTTTTTATCCCCAGGGGACCGAGGTTCTTTGGCAGGTGTGGCGAATCAGAATCACCACTCAGGGCCTATGGCAGGGTCTAAGCACAGCCCTGCGGGTGGATGCCCTGGCTTTTGCCTTCCTGGTTTTGCTCTTCTCCACCAATCAGGCTCGTTTAGTGCGGGGCCTGGTGAAGTTGGGATTGCCCTACGAATGGGGATTGACCCTGGCCATCGCTCTGCGTTACCTGCCGACCCTCTACGGGATATACGCCGCCGTGAGCGAGGCCCAGCAAGCGCGAGGGTGGATAATTGGCGAAGGGGGCTTCGTCCGGCGCATCAAGTCGTATCTGCCCATTTTGGTAGCCGTCATCGTCACCGCCCTGCGCCTGGCTGACAACCTCTCCCTGGCCCTTGCCGCGCGGGGATTCCAGCCTGGAGCCAAGAGGACGCATCTGAGGGAGCTAGAACTCAGCCCGGCGGACAAGGTCTGCTTGCCCCTTTTCGCCGTCTCACTCATCGTCTTTCTAGTCGTTAGATTTCGACATAGTCTTGGGATCCATCTCTGGTAGCGCGCTGACTGATTGGTGTTTGACGTTTGCTCTTTTTTGTGGTACACTGAGTGTGTGCTATACCTTCGCTATGAGCAGAGAGCCGCCGGTGTTTATCACCATCGTAGACAATGCTGGGCGTGAAAAACAACAGCGCGTCGAGTACGTAGTCACCGATGTACGTGGTGAGACGGTATACGTCACTAGGGGAGGGTTGAGATACATCCGCGACTCCCTTTGGGTCAAAGGACGCCAGCGATTCCTGCTGGATGAGTTGGAACGGATACCAGACGTGATTTCCAAGGCCGACATAGTGATCTGGGATCCCATGGCAAGCCACGATACGTTGATCTATTACAAGCGGCTGTATATTGAATCGGAACATCGGCATTGGCTGGTAGCTGCCGTTGTCAAACTACGACAAGGACTCAAATTCCTGTACAACTTTCACCTTCAAGAGAGTGGCAAGGTCAAGGGATACCACCTCGACGTTCCCCCAGAGATCTGGTATTTGAATCCCCAGCGACGGAAGCGGGTCTTTGGTCTGTAGTATCAAGGAGGTGATGTGTTATGCGAAAGTTGACTTTTCTATTCCAAGAACCGGGCATGATTGAAACCGTTGCTTCGGATCCGGCCGGCGAGAACGATGCAGCCCGACCGACTGGCTATGCCAATTCGGTCGTGCCCGATCTTCTGATAGATCGAGACGCCGAGTCGCTGCGTCCCTACGCCTGGATGTGCTACAACTTTGAACACACCTACCCCCTGGTCATCTGGGGATTGAAGTTGTTTGCAGCCGATGAACACTTCAACGTCCCCCAAGCTGACCTGACCGGTGTCCCGCTGCACATAGCCTTCAGTTGGGCTTACCATCACTTCATCCTCCAAGATGGCGCTCTGTTGTCAGAAAGGGAACCGACCGTCAGGGCGGCCTCCCACGATTACGCCCGTGTTGTCCTGGGCCACGCCCTGGCAGCCGCGGGTTAAATCCGCACCCTGGAGGTAACACACCACCCAGATCGGAGGGTTTCGAGATGAGCGTTCAGAGCGTCCAAATCATCAGCAAACTCAGACAGCCGGCCCACCCCCGGTTCGTGCCGTCTCTGGTGCCCCCCCCGCTCAATGCCGGTGACCGCCTGTCCCGCGCAGAGTTTGAGCGGCGGTATCAGGCTCACCCGGAGATCAAAAAGGCCGAGCTTGTTGAAGGAGTAGTTTACATGCCAACACCGGTTCGCTTTGAGCAACATGGAAGGCCCCATTTTAACATCATTACCTGGCTAGGCGTGTATTGTGCTGGCACTCCCGGCATATCGACGGGCGGCGACAATGCAACCATCCGGCTCGACTTTGAAAACGAGGTGCAACCTGATGCGCTATTGCGCCTGGAACCCGAGCAGGGAGGCCGCTCGCACGTTACAGAGGATGATTACCTGCAAGGCCCACCGGAATTGATCGTAGAAATCGCTGCCAGCAGCGTGGCTTACGACTTGCACGTCAAGCGCCGCGTCTACGCGCGCAACGGGGTGCAGGAATACCTGGCCGTGCAGATGTACGAGCAACAGGTAGACTGGTTCGTCTTGCGCGAGGGGGTCTACGAGACACTGACACCCGACACTGACGGCGTGCTGCGTAGCGAGGTGTTCCCAGGGCTGTGGCTGCAACCGGCCGCCCTCTGGGATGGCGATCTGGCGACGATGCTGGCGGTGTTACAGGAAGGGCTGAACTCGCCAGAGCACGCCGACTTCCTGACGCGCCTGCGGACGCCAGCAGAGGAGCGTCTGGAAAGTCAATGAAGCAACGAGTCAACAGATCAACACTGCCTACACAAAGGGGGTGCCATCACAACGAAGGCATCCCTTTTGCTTGGTGAGAAAAATTTTAAGCTTCCAACCCTTGACAAAGGGGCTGAACTATGATATACTTATGCATAAGAAATTGAGGTATGAGTAAGAGGAGATGAATCATGGCTCTGTACGATCAGATTCGAAAAGGAAGCACTAACACTCTGATCCTGTCCTTGTTGAGCGAAGAGCCCATGTACGGCTATCAGATCATCCAGGAGCTGCAACAGCGTAGCGAGGGCTACTTCGAGATGAAGGAGGGCCTGCTCTACCCCGCCCTGCACCGGATGGAGCAGGATGGCCTGCTCAAGAGCGAGTGGCGATCCGTGGCCGGCTCAAGGCGGCGCAAATACTATTTCATCACCGAGGAGGGCCGCAAAGTGCTGGTCAACTCGGTGGCAGAGTGGACGGCGTTTACCGAGAAGCTGATGCAAGTGATCGAGGGATACAGCCATGTCGAGCCTGAATACCTACCTGGCTAAATTGCAAGCCTGTCTGGGCGACTTACCACCGTTTGTTCAGCAAGACGTGGTAGAGGAGTTACGCGGCCACCTGGAGGACCGCACCCACAGCTTGCAGTTGCAGGGCATTTCAGGGGAGACAAGCATGAGTGAGGCAATCGAACGTTTTGGCGAGGCCGGAGAAGTAGGAGCAGCCCTGAGGGACGTGCACGGGCGCGTGTCCTGGGGAAAGGTTGGACTGGCAGTCTTACCTGGATTGTTCGCCATTAGCACCTTCTGGCTTGCTTGGAGGACTAGCAGGTTGGACGCCATAGGCCTGGGTATGTGTGTCCTGTTAAGTGTTGCAGGATTTATCCGCGAGCGCCAACTGCCTGTTTGGGCCTTTGCCGCGTTGGGGGTGCTTTTTAGCTCCATCAGCAGTGACTTTGTACTTGTTATACTGGTAGGCCCTCTATGGCTGCTGGCTGCAATTGCCGCTCTCGTCGTTTGCCGACGGCGTGGCATTCACATCCCTGCCTTTGTATGGATTCTCCTCAGCTTAATGCTTGCAGTCGGCGCGGTTGAAACAGTCGTTGAAACTGCTAACCAGGGTTTCTCTTGGATCACTCTCCTGATCTCACATGCACCGGCAGGCGCAGTATTGCTCCCTGTGGCGGTTGGCTTGTTGCTAGCCAGACGTAGCGGCGTGCTGGCAGGACTTTTTGTCCTCGCTGCCGGGTTTGGTCTGGTGGACGGGGCAATAGACCCCTTTTATGGCCTGGGGAAGTCTCCCTGGGGAATTGTCATAAATGTCATTCTCGCTGGGTCGTTGCTTGTTGTTTCTCCCGTTTGGGTTTTACGTTCCCGTTCCAAGCGTGGACGGGTTTGGGGTCTATTACTTCCGGCGTTCATCGCGCTTACCAGTGTTGTCGCCATTAACGCCATTGTGCGTACGGATCCCGCCATTCTTGAACGTATTGTGAACTTTCGTGCCGTATTCCCTGGAGACCCATTTGTCTACGGTATAAGTGGAGGCACTCGAGGCAAGGATAATCTGGTGTATCTATTGATTAGCTATGGTCTGACCGCTGCTCAATTGTTCATAGGCATGGCGTTAGCGGTTGCGCTATACCATTGGGCTGAATCTCAATGGGCTGGGGCTGGGCAGGAGCCGCAGCCGGTGCTGGGATGAGGCATTCGTTGTCCGAAATCTAACACCATCCCTCGACCAACCAGACGGCGTCGTCGGTGATGGCGGCCAGGGTGCGATATCGCCGCCCTCGGTCAGGTCGTGCAAGACGGTCACAAAGTCAGAAACGTGCTCGCAGCCATCCAGGCAGGCGAAGAGGAGCAGGATGAACAACGAAGCTGGCTTGCACCCCTTCCTCCAGCATTTTTGACGAAGCGAAAAGTATGAAATCAGCGGCAGAAGCTAATAGAGAATATCCTGTGAGGGGAGAATTGACAAATGATGGCAGAAAAACACGAAGAACATAAAACACTCGTCAAAGAAAATATCATCTGGCAACTCCTTCTAATTATCCTTCCCTGGCTAGTTTTTTACGCTGTAGATAATTACTATCCCTACTTACTGAGGTCGCTTTTTGGTCCTGTTAGAGTTCCTACCTTCGTTGCTTTGGCACCGTTTGAAATTCTTCTGGTTGTCGGGATCATCATTGCCTGGAAGAGGAACCTTCCTTTGTGGAGTTACGCGTGGATTGGGACACTGTACTTCTTTGGCTATAGAGAAGTATTCAATATTGTAAGCAGATTTGCTTACGGGACTATGCCAGAGAATCTAGCATTAGTTATCCAGGGAGTATTCTATGGGCTTATAAATCCACTGGCACTTGCCTTTCTGTTGGCCTTGATTACTCGTAGAGACTGGTTACTCGCTTGTTTAACGGCGTATCCATTCACCAGTATCATCATGGCTTGGTACACCTTAGATAAGACACCTTTTTCTGTCCTCTTTGTTAGCCTCGTTCTCTACGGGTTTTTCGCGCTTCTATTTCTGACTTTGCAATCCCGGACACTCAAGTTTGCCAGCTTGTTGGCAGGTACACTGATTGTAGGTGGAGGATTTTTTCTCTGGAAAGAGTCTCAAAGCTTTCTGTTTATTGTTGGGCGGAATGTTTTGATCTTGGTTTTCCCATTGATTCTTCACAAGATGCCACTATATCGCAAGGTGTTCAGTACTGACCAGTTGGCGTCAGCAGATTTCACGAGGAGGAATTCTATGAAACGCAAAACATGGATATGGCGCATCGTCGGCGGTGGGGCGATGGTCCTGTTGGCGGCAGTGATAGGAATAGTGGTCTACGCCCGACGGGAACCATCTTGGAACCCGGCCTATTTCACACCAGAGTTGCGGACCAAGTACGCCACGGTGGAAGAGTGCTATCAACACACGGTAGCAGCTATGCAGGCTACTGATCCGACGCTCTACCGTGAGATATTAGGCTACGATCAGATAGAGATCAGGAAATTCCCGTTGTATCAGGGGCCGGTGCCGAGTATCGAAGAGTTGATCGTGGACGACGACCAGGCTTTCATCTGGACCAGCAACCGCTGGGAAATGAACTTTTGTTGGATGAACGGGCGCTGGGTGTTCCAACCGGAGACCCTAGCTTTCGCGCTGCAGGGATTCAAGGGTCCGGCGCGGTGAGGATGCCATGACCGAGATCGATCACCTCGTGGCCCGTATCCGGGCGCAGATGGACCTGGATAGCGAGACCGAACACGAGCTGTTGGAGGAGGTCCGCTCCCATCTGGAGGAGGCAGTGGCAGCGGCCCAGGCCCAGGGGCTAGACGAACAGGCTGCGCTGGCGGAGGCAGCAGCCCGCTTCGGCGTGGAAGAAGTGGGCGTTGAACTGCAACAGGTTCACGCTGGATGGGGCACCGCCGACGCCGTCATCGCCGCTGGGCTGCCGGTGGTATGCGCCCTGGTGCTGCGCTGGCTGGTCTTCGCCCCCGACGGCACCGCCCTGGGCTGGCCACAGTTGCTCACCCGCCCGACCTTCTGGGTGATAGCGGCTGCGGCCCTGCTGGTGCCCTTGCTCAAGTTTGGCCGTTGGCGCTACGCCCTGATGACCTGGGCTTTCTTCTGGGCTATCACTGTCATCTTCTCCACCTGGCCTGCCCTGCGCTGGTAACAACACTTCTGGAGGTGTCTATATGAAAGACCTGGCCATCATCGAAATCATCCTGCGCAACCGGTATCATTTCTTCGACGAGATACGCGAGGGCATCGGCCTGCCGGAGAAAATGCGGGCGATGCTGGTCTCCAGCATCGCCTTCCTGGCCCTCTACGGGGCGGTGATGGGCTCTACCCACAGCCTGTGGCAGGCTCTCAGCTCTGCCGTCAAGCTGCCCATCCTCTTCCTGGCCACCCTCATCGTCTGCTCCCCTACCCTGTACTTCTTCAACGTCCTCTTCGGCTCCAAACAGAGTCTGACCCAGAATATCGCTCTCATCCTGACGGCCATCACCGTCACGGCGGTGTTGTTGCTCAGCTTCGCTCCCATCACCCTCTTCTTCCTGCTGACCACCAGCCAGTACCAGTTCTTCAAACTGCTCAACGTAGCTATCTTCACCATCGCTGGCGGCATGGGGGTGGTTTTCCTCAGCCAGGGGATGCAGGTGATTGCAGCCTCGGGCAAGGAAGGGGCCCAAGCCCGCCGCTGGGTGCTCCGTCTCTGGATCCTGGTCTACGGTTTTGTGGGCAGTCAGATGGCCTGGACACTGCGGCCCTTCATCGGTGCTCCCAGCATGAAGTTCGAGCTATTCCGTCAGCTCGGCGGCAACTTCTACGCCAACGTCCTGGTCAGCATCGGTGAGATACTGGGCTTCTTCGTGGTGAAATAGGAGGCAGCTATGAGTGAGCGACCGACATCTCCAAAACCCTCCACCACTGAGCAGGTTCTGGATCTGCTGCTGGATGCCCTGCTGGAACGGCAGGCCGCCCGCCAGACCCCATCTTCCCCGACTCCGCAGCCAACGGCAGAGCCATCAGCGCCGGAGCCGATCGCTGAGAAGCCGGCTGAGGAGAGCCGGACATCCCCGCCACCTCTGCCCAGCATCAACCTGGGCCGTACCCTGGGCCGCCTGCTGCTGGTCCTGGTAGCGTTGGTGGTGGTGATCAACGTCCCCATTACCCGCTACGGCACCAGCCTGGCCCGCATCATGCCCGACACCGCTTCCCTGGTCATCCGCGACGGCCTGGTGCTCAAGGGCAGCGGCACGGACATATACGTCCTGGAGGACGACAAGCTGCGTTGGATCAGCAGCCTGGAGGCTTTTGAGTTCTTCGATTACCGCTGGGAGCAGGTGCACATTGTGGAAGACAGCTTCCTGGAGCAATTCGAGCCAGGCCGGCCCGTCCACGTGCTACTTAAGTGCGAGGGCAGCCCTCACATCTACGCCCTGGAGAACGGCCAGAAACGCTGGATCAAGGACATTCCCACCTTTGAGGCCCAGGGTTACCTGTGGGAGGACCTGAAATCCGTCTCCTGCGATTACCTGCGCAGTCTACCCGACGGCCCGCCCATCCCCGAAGATGCTGGCCCGCCGCCGCAGCCGTAGGCTGGTAGGTTGGTAGATTGGTGGTTGGGAGAATGAATGGAGGAGGCAAGCATGGAAAAGGCAATAGAAGCGTTGGGCGATCCGACCGAGATGGGCCGGGAGTTGAAGCAGGTGCACGGGCGGGGCACCTGGGGTGAGGCGCTCTTGGCGGCGTTGCCCCACCTGTTGTTCGTGTTGGCAATGAGTATATCCGGTCTGTGGTCCAACTACCTGATGCCGGGACAGCGGCTGCCAGGCAGAGTCTTCGACCTGGCCTTCGTCGTCCTCTGCCTGGCGGTGACCGCCTACGCCTGGTGGCGGCGCTGGCCCCGCTGGTCAGCCCCCTGGCTGGGATACACCATGGTGGTGTTCTACTTCCTAATTATCATCACCCTCCCTGGCCCGCTGCACACCGCGGCTTTCTTAGTCTGGCTGACCAGTTGTGCCGTCGTCTTCTTCTGGCTGGCCGACCGGGACTGGACCACCGCCTGCCTGGCCGCCTTCTCCTGGGTGCCGATGTTCTGGTCGCTGTTGTGGCTGGACGAGGTGTACGTGTGGGTGGAGGGGCCGCTGATGGTGGCTGCCGGGGTGGTGGCAGCACTGGCGGTGATCGCCTTCGTGCGAGGGCGGAGGTCCTGGGAGCGGATGGGGGTGCTGCTGGCGGCCAACCTGGCCATCGTCGTCTCCGTCTCCTGGGTCTCCATATTCTACTCCGACTACCCAGGGATTTTGGTCTGGTTCCCGCCCCAGCCGATGCCCCTCTCGGTCGCCGTGTCGCTGGCTTTCTGCGTCGTGGTCAGCTCGGCCTTGCTCGTGGGGCCGTGGTGGTTCCACGCCCTGGGGAGGCTGGCCTGGCGACTGGCGCGTCGGTGAGGGCCTTCGTCCTCGCTCCTCTGAGGAGAAGCTAATGAACGACGTTCTGAGAAAACTGGCAGGTGGTGATCGGCGCTCCATCGGGAGAGTTAGCGAAGTCGTTGCTGACGTGTTGAACGATCCCACCCTGTTCGAGGCGGTATTCTGCGCCATGCTTGGCGACGATCCAGTTGTCAGAATGCGGTCTGCTGACGCGATCGAGAAAATAACCGCCAAACGCCCAGAGTACCTCCAGCCTTACAAAACGAAGCTGATCCAGCAAGTGGCGAAAATCGAGCAGCAGGAGGTTCGCTGGCACGTCGCCCAGATGATTCCCCGGCTAGAGCTGGGCGAGGATGAACGGGCAGTCGTGGTGGAGATACTCCTGGACTATCTCAGCGACGAGAGCAAGATCGTCAAGACGTTTTCGATGCAGGCCCTGGCCGATTTGGCGGAGCAGGACGCCGGCCTTCGATCCCAGGTAGTCCCGTTGTTGGAAGAGCTCACCAGAACGGGCAGCCCGGCCATGAAGAGTCGAGGGCGCAAGTTGCTGGAGAGATTGGGCCCATGAGTATCGTGATACGAGAGATGGCCGCTCAAGACTACGACGAGGTGCTTGCCCTCTGGCGGGCCTCCGAGGGCGTGGGGTTAAGTGACGCGGATTCGGAAGAAAGCATAGCGCGCTATCTCGATTGCAATCCTGGCCTGAGCTTTGTGGCCCATGATGGAGAGCGTCTCGTGGGGGCTGTCCTCTGCGGTCACGATGGCAGGCGCGGCTACATCCACCACCTGGCCGTCGGCAAGTCCTATCGCCGCCAGGGACTGGGCCGAGCGCTGGTTGACCGATGCCTGTCCGCCCTCAGGCGAGCCGAGATTGCCAAGTGCCACATCTTTGTCTTCGCCGACAGCCAAGACACCGTTGCCTTCTGGAAGAGCATCGGCTGGACCCAGCGGGTTGAGCTGGTCATGATGTCTCGGTACATCGAGTAGTTGCTGAGAAGGGGTCTAAAAGCGAAGTGGGAGGTTTGAGATGCCTCCCGCTTTTGCTTTTCGGGCCGGGCGTAGTACTGGTGGTTGACTTGCAAGGGCTTCCGCTGTATAATAACGAGCAACAAGAGAAGTCCCACGGGTTTCCACAAAAGCCTTGTCTGGGCATCATACGGAAAAATCCCGTAAGTCAATAGTTAGCCCTCAAAACCCCTGCTGCAAAAGGAGTCCAGTATGCTGAGTCCCAAGCACAGACGATATGCAGATCGCATAAAGGCACTTATCGAGGAAAGCCGAGAAATAGCTGCTCTTGGGAAACCTTCAGAGTTTGGAGACTCGTACATAGAAGATGAAGCCGGGCTCAATGCTTGGTTGGTGAAGCTGAAGAACATCATTGAAGTGACTTTTGGTCAAGGTAGTCCCCACCATAGACAAATGCTGGAACTCACGAGTCAGGCTATTGCTCGTGTGTATGAAGTCCAAGCTATACAAGGTCTCTTGATCGGAGCTCTAGACGACCTAGAAAGCGGCTTTCTTGTCGGTCAAGAGTTTCTGATTGCAGGCGAGGTGTTTGACTCAGTTTTGGAAGAGGCAAGACACCTTAACCAGAGTGGACATAAAGACCCTGCTGCTGTTCTTGCACGAGTCGTTCTTGAGGACGCACTGAAAAGGATAGCGAGAAGCGAGGGAGTTAACGACAACCAAAGGGTATCCCAGGTCAACGATGAACTACGCAAGTTGGGAAGATATCCACAGCCTCAATGGAGACTTATCCAGGCTTGGCTTGACGTAGGCAATGCCGCAGCTCACGGCAGGTTCAATGAGTATAGTGACGAGGATGTTCAGAGGCTCATAGAAGATGTTGAGCGATTCCTAGCAACAGAGTTTCGGAGCTAGTACGTTGCGGGCTAACAAGCACTTCACCCGACCAAGCTGATCGCGGCTCGAATTCGGAAGTAGCGTCGTTGTTGGAGGGAATCTTGCACTGGAGGATACGCTGCAAACCCGCATGGCAGGTGAAGCGCGAGCCATTATGCGGCAGCCATCCAAACGAGCAATTCCGTGAGATAAAGTGAAAGGCTAAGGAGATTCCTAATGAGTGATGATTCCCCCTTATTCGTGAGTGCTATAGAATTGCTTGCTCATTCAACCGAGCTTTATACGCAAGGCAATGAACGTAAGTACAAGTTTGTTATCCTCCATCTGGCGAACGCAATAGAACTGATTCTGAAAGACCGTCTAGTCGATGAGGGGGTTAGCATATACCAGTCGAATAAGCCTCTAACTATCACCATCTGGAAATCCTTCGAGAAGTTGGAAGAGGTTGGTGTCAATGTACCTGAGCGCCCGGTAATCGAGTTGCTTGTTGACGACCGCAATACGATCCAACACCGATTTGGCTTTCCAGATGCTGCAACTGTTTACTACTATTTGAGGCGAGTTGTTTCATTCTTCAAGCGTTTTCTCGATGAAGAGTACGGTGTTGATTTGTCAGACACCCTGAAGCCATATCTTTCTGTTGAAGACCTCGCTGTGCTTGGACTGGCTGAAGAAGAAGATGAGTATGCCCAACTGGATAGACTCTTCGATTTGTCACCAGAGGCTGCCGTTTTACAGGCTTATAGTATGTTAGAAGCGAAAATTATGGACCTTATGGGAATGCCTCTTGCAAAAACCAGGGCAATGCCGTTTTGGCGCACCCCTGATTCTCGCCATCTCCTTGATGATCTGGCAATCCATGGATTCATATCTCAAGACACTGCCAGAAACTTTGACTTACTCCGTCAAGTGCGGAACCGGGCTGCCCATACTGCTCATTTTCGAGAGGAACCTTCTCCTGATTGGTCTCAGGCATTGGACATTGCTAAGGATTTGCTTCAGGGATTAGAACGAGCTGTCGAGGAGGACTACTTCTCTGAACGAACGGCACAGCGTAACATGACTGGAAGCAGCAAGAGCGAGAGTCCCGAATCCGCAGAGGAGGATAACTCCACTACTGAAAGCGCCAAATAGAGCTGGCGCATAACTACTCGTTGATCGTGCCCTGCAAAGCTGTCGCTTGCTAACCAATGCGAGTCGGGTCGTGGTAACCGCCAGCGGGCCACGTAGCAGGCAACCAGTGCTATCAGGTGACTGATGGTGCTGAAGCGCTGTATCCCTCCGAGGAGGAGGTGCAAACCAGCAGCCCGTAACATGAAGTGAATGGCGAAGCAAAGCTTCGCACAGCAGCGCCGAAATGTTAGCCCCGAGAGGGGAACAAGGGAGAGCCGAGCTTGTCAGCGAGAGCGAAGGCCATGGAAGGTGCGAAGAACCCTTCGACAGGCTCAGGGCAGGCTCTGGAAGTGCAGCACTGAAGAACTCCCCGGCGTAGGGAGGGCGGAATGTTGGGACAGTTGAGGGGAGGCATGCGATTGATGTAGAGGGAGATATCGAACATCGGACGAGCAGTGGAAAAGGGAGCGCGGCTCAAGTCCGTGCTCCTTTTTGACGTGCTCCGTTCCAGGTGGTATAATCTGTATCTGAACCCTAAATGACTTCAAAATAGATAGGAGAGCAATCTACCATGATTCGATTGAAAAAATACCTGAAACCTTATCTGACCATGATCCTACTCGCCATTGTCTTGTTGTTTGCGCAAGCAAACTTTGATCTGGCGCTACCTGATTATCTCTCGCGGATCGTCAACGTCGGCATCCAGCAGGGCGGCGTGGAAAATGCTGTGCCGGTTGCGATCCGCCAGAGTGAGATGGACAAGCTCGTGATCTTCATGGGCGCTGAGGACAAAACGGCTGTGCTCAGTGCTTACACCCTGGTGGATCAGGATTCGCCTGACTATGACGTCGCTTCGCTTACACAAGACTATCCCATTCTGGAAGAAGAACCGATCTATGTCCTGAATGAGGTTGACGGGGCAGAGGCCGCTTCGCTTACAGAGATCGCTCGTTTGAATCCCGTGATGGGCAAAGCGATCCTGGCCGTGTCCAGTATCGAGCAAATGATGGCTGATCCAGCCAAGGCCGCAGAAACGGGTGGGGATTTTGGGTTCGACCCAAGTATGATCCCACAAGGCATGGATGTTTTCACCCTGTTGGGACGACTGCCTGCGGCCCAGTTGGAGCAAATGACCGACGCTGTCAACCAGCAATTTGGAACGCTTGGGGACAGCATGATCATTCAGGCGGCGGTGGGTCCCGTCAAGGCAGAGTACGAGGCTCTTGGCATGGATACGGACAAACTGCAGACCAACTATATCCTGCGCGTCGGCGGTTTGATGCTTCTGCTGGCCTTGCTTTCCGGTGTCTGTACCATCGCCGTTGGCTATCTGTCGGCCAAGACGGCGGCCGGGACAGCACGCGAAATACGCCGGGATGTATTCCGCAAAATCGAAAGCTTTTCCAATACCGAGTTTAACACCTTTTCCACTGCGTCCCTGATCACTCGCTCAACCAATGACGTCACCCAGGTGCAGATGGTGGTTATGTTGCTGGTGCGCCTGGTTTTTTACGCGCCCATATTGGGTGTTGGCGGCGTCATCCGCGCCGTCGGCAAGGGCGGGTCAATGTGGTGGATCATCGCCGTGGCGGTGATGGTGCTGATTGGCCTGGTCGTGATCGTCATTTCCATCGCCCTGCCCAAGTTCAAGGTGATGCAAAAACTGATCGATCAGATAAACCTGGTCGCCCGTGAAAATCTGTCAGGCATGATGGTCATCCGGGCGTTCAACATGCAGGCGTTCGAGGAGGACCGCTTTGACAAGGCCAACCTCGAATTGACCTCGGTCAGTCTATTTATAAACCGGCTAATGGTGATTGTGATGCCATTGATGATGCTCATCATGAACGGGCTAGCTATGGCCATAATCTGGGTCGGGGCTCACCAGGTGGCCGAGGCGAACATGCAGGTTGGCGATATGATGGCCTTCATTCAGTATGCCATGCAGATCGTGATGTCATTCCTGATGCTGACCATGCTGTTCATCTTTCTGCCGCGCGCTTCGGTGTCGGCCGACCGTATCGCTGATGTGTTAGAGACTGATTCTGTGATCCGCGATCCCGAACAACCGGTACAGTTTTCCGGTTCATCCCGCGGGCTGATCGAGTTCCGCGACGTCTCGTTCCGCTATCCTGACGCGCTGGAAAACGTGCTGTGCAACATCACCTTTACGGCCGAGCCTGGTCAAACCACCGCCTTCATTGGTTCAACAGGCTGCGGGAAATCGACCCTGGTCAACCTGATCCCCCGTTTCTACGACGTGACTGAGGGCGCCGTCTTGGTGGATGGCGTCGATATCCGCCAGGTCACCCAGCACGACCTGCGCGATAGGATCGGCTACATTCCGCAAACCGGCACCCTGTTCTCCGGCACCATCGAAAGCAACCTGCTGTACGCCGACGAGAACGCCAGCGCCGAAACCGTGCGAGAAGCAGTTGACATTGCACAGGCGAGCGAATTCATCTTTGCCGAGCCGGAGGGTTTGAACGCCGAGATATCTCAAGGCGGTACGAATGTATCGGGGGGGCAGAAACAGCGGCTGTCCATCGCCCGCGCCCTGGTCAAGAAACCCCCCATCTATATCTTTGACGACAGCTTTTCGGCCCTGGACTTTAAGACCGACTACGCCCTACGGGCGGCACTCAAGAAGAAAGCCGATTCGAGCACCGTGCTGATCGTGACCCAACGCGTGTCCACGGTCAAGAATGCGGATCAGATCATTGTGCTTGAGAAAGGCCGGATCGTTGGCAAGGGCACTCACCAACAACTTATGGATACCTGCGAAACCTACCGAGAAATCGCATTATCGCAGTTAAGCTTGGAGGAACTGGCATGAGCATGCAAAATAACAGATCGAGTAATCGAAGGGCTCGCCGTGGCCCTGGCGGCGGGCATGGCCCGTTGGGGCGCGGCGGCCCTATGGCAATGATGAAAGGCGACACAGCCCGCGATTTCAAGGGCACGATGGCCAAACTGGTCGAATACCTGGGCAAGTATAAAGTGGCCGTGCTGATCGTATTGGTGTTTGCGGTTGCCTCCACGGCCTCCAGTATCGCTGGCCCCAGGCTCCTGGGCAGGGCCACCACCAGACTGTTTGAGGGCGTGCTTGCTCAACTGAGTGGAAGCCGTGTTCACTTCCAAGGCGGTGAGATTGACTTTGACTATATCGGCCAAATACTGCTGCTTACGCTCGGCCTGTACCTGGTGTCAACCGTCTTTAGCTACGTCCAGGGCTGGATCATGGCTGATGTATCCACCAACATCGCCTACCGATTCCGCCGGGATATTTCCGAAAAGATCAACCGTATGCCGCTCAAATACTTTGACGGCGTCACCCAGGGCGAGGTGCTCTCTCGCATCACCAACGATGTGGATACCGTTAACCAGACGCTGAGCCAGAGCCTCACCCAGATCATCACCTCAGTGGTAACGGTGATCGGCGTATTGATCATGATGCTCTCCATCAGTTGGGTGATGACCCTGGTGGCGCTCCTGGTCCTCCCGCTTTCGATGGTGGTCGTGGCTCTGATCGTCAAACAGTCGCAAAAACATTTCAGGCGGCAGCAGGACTACTTGGGGCACATCAACGGGCATGTGGAAGAAATGTACGGCGGCCACATCGTGATGAAAGCCTTCAATGGCGAAGAAAAGAGCATCCAACAATTCGACCATCTCAATGAGACTCTCTACGATTCGGCCTGGAAATCCCAGTTCCTGACGGGCCTGATGATGCCGATCATGATGTTCATTGGCAACCTGGGCTACGTGGCGGTGACCGTTCTGGGTGGCTGGCTGGCGATCAGAAACGCCATCACCGTTGGCGATATCCAGGCGTTTATCCAGTATGTTCGCTCGTTTACCCGACCCATCCAGCAGCTCGCCAACATCTCGAACGTGCTTCAGCAAACCGCGGCGGCCGCCGAAAGGGTGTTTGAATTCCTCGATGAAGACGAGGAGGTCGCTGAAACGGCCGACCCGGTTAAACTGGACCAGGTGGCGGGCCAGGTTGAGTTCCGAGACGTGCAGTTTGGATACGATCCGGAGAAGATAGTCATCAACAAGTTTAGCGCGGTCGCCCACCCGGGCAAAAAGGTCGCCATCGTGGGACCGACCGGCGCTGGCAAGACGACGATGGTCAAACTGCTCATGCGTTTTTACGACGTGAACGGCGGGGCGATCCTGGTGGACGGTCACGATATCCGCGATCTCACCCGCCACGACCTGCGCAACATGTTTGGCATGGTGTTGCAGGATACCTGGCTTTACAATGACAGCATCATGGAGAATATCCGTTACGGCCGGCCGGGGGCGACCGATGAGGAGGTGATCGAGGCGGCCAAAACTGCGCACGTAGACCATTTCGTGCGCACCCTGCCCGAAGGCTACAACATGGAGCTCAACGAGGAGGCCTCGAACGTTTCGCAGGGTCAGAAGCAGCTTCTGACCATCGCCCGCGCCGTTCTCGCTGATCCCAGGATGCTCATTCTGGATGAAGCCACCAGCTCGGTTGATACCCGCACCGAGGTGCTGATCCAGAACGCGATGGACAACCTGATGGTGGGCCGCACCAGCTTTATCATTGCCCATCGCCTGTCTACTATCCGCAACGCTGATGTGATCCTGGTCATGAATGAGGGTGATATTGTAGAGAGCGGCAAGCACGAGGAGCTACTTGAGCAGGACGGCTTTTATGCCGAACTGTACAACAGTCAGTTTGAAATTGCCAGATGAACTAAAAGCTGTTGAAACACCTCCCGGGTACAGGACTGGAGAGCTGTCCTGGCCGAAGTTGAGCGACAGCATGTTTGCGCGATTCAAAAGCGGGCGGTGGTGATCGGGCGGCGCTCAAGGTGCACAGCCGTCCCGGTGGCGGGACCAGGCTTTGGTGTTCGCTGGAGAGGTGACGCAAAATGGGCCAAGCGGGAGGTCTAAAGCGCCTCCCGCTTTTGCTTTTCGGACTGGGCATCGTGCTGGTGGTTGACCTGCAAGGGCTTCTGCTGTATAATATCAAGCAACGATGAAGACCTGATCGAGGGTCTTGATGGTCAAGGGTTCAGTGTGGGCATGTTTACTCGTCCCATCCCGCGCCGCTGAACTCCGCCGTCAGCCGCCCTCGCGCCAGCGTTTAGCATCCCGACAAAAGGGGAGTCACAACATGGCCCGACGAAAATCAACCAAAGCCAAACGCCCGATTGAATCCTACCAACACACCGGCAAGGAGCGGGTCAACAACCCGCGCGTTGGGCTGGGACGCGCGCAAGGGCGCGGGGAGCACGAGGATATGCCCGACAACCAGGATAGAGTCGCCACCGATATAGGGGGAATGGTTGGCCTGCGGCGGGTGGTTGCGCGATGGCGGTGGAGGGGTATGATTGGGTAGCGTCGTTTTTGATGAGCATACGGGTGGGCAGACGTCCATCTATTCAGTAGTTATACAATTAGGTCCGGGCCACACTGTGACCTACTGAAGCTGAGGTAACCGCATGAATATTGTTTTTGTTGAAATCCAGAATTTCCGTAAGCTTAAATCCTGCCGGGTTGAAATCGCTTCACAGGAAACGGTTTTTGTCGGGGCGAACAATAGCGGTAAGACATCCGCTATGGATGCGATGATTTTGTTTCTCAAAAAGGGCCGCCGTAAAGATATCGCAACGACGGATTTCACATTGTCGAACTGGTCATATATCAACCAAATCGGTATCCAATGGGTCCATGCTGATGATGACAATATGCCCGACCTCACGCTCGAACAATGGCTGTCGTATTTACCGACTATTGACATCTGGCTTGATGTCAATGATGCGGATATCCATCATGTTATCCACCTGCTTCCAACGCTTGACTGGAAACCGGATCAGAAGCTCGGTGTGCGGCTTGTATTTGCTCCAAAGGATATTGAAAAGCTGTACAAAGAATTTCGCGATGCCTATCAATTGGCTCGCGATACCGAACCAACTGCCTCATCAAAAGATAAACGCAATTTATCCCTATGGCCGGAATCGATGCAGGATTTTCTGGACAGAGAGCTTCATCGACATTTTGAAGTTAAGGCGTACATCTTAGACCCCGCACAATGCAGAGAACCAACCAATGGCACAGCCAAACCCCAGCCGGTTCCTGCCGACAGTGAGCCGATGGACAGAGAGCCATTTGGTGGCCTTTTCAAAATTGACGTTATCAGTGCCCAGAGGGGTTTCTCTGACCCAAAAACCGAACATGATTCGCACAGCGGCTTTGCGAGCTTGTCTACTCAGCTACGGCAATATTTCACCAAGCATTTAAACCCGTCGGATTCTCCAGATGCCAGCGATATTGATGCCTTGCAGGCGATTGAAGAAGCAAAGGCGGTATTTGACGAGAAGCTGAAGACAAGTTTCGCTCCCGCTATAGGTGAACTGGAAGGACTAAATTATCCGGGGTTCAGTGACCCGCAAATCTCACTGACGAGCAAGATTAGCGCCGTTGACAGCTTAGACCACAAAACCGCTGTCCAGTTTAACGTATCGCCGGAACACGATGACAGCACTGCTTTGTCGCTTCCAGAGCAGTATAACGGCTTGGGGTATCAAAACCTCATTTCCATGGTATTCAGCCTGATTCGATTCAGAGACGAATGGATGCGCGTTGGTAAAGCGGCAAAAAGACAAATCGGCGACGACACCATCATCGAGCCGCTTCATATTGTACTCATCGAAGAGCCGGAAGCTCACCTGCACGCTCAGGTTCAGCAGGTGTTCATTAAGAAAGCCTATCAGGTGCTGCGCCGTCATAAAAAGCTTGAGGGTAACCAACTTAATACACAGTTGATCGTCAGTACCCATTCATCGCATATTGCTCATGAGGTAGATTTCACTTGTTTGCGATACTTTCGACGTGAACCTGCTAGTCAAAAAGGAGAAATACCATATGCGACGGTTGTGAACCTATCGAAAACATTTGGCGATGGTACAGAAACATCCAAGTTCGCCACACGATACATCAAATCAACTCATTGCGATCTGTTTTTTGCCGATGCGGCCATTCTAGTTGAAGGTTCAGCGGAACGAATGCTGGTTCCTCATTTCATACGGCACAAATTCCCCAAATTGGATCAAAGCTATATTTCCTTGCTGGAAATCGGCGGCAGCCACGCACACCGCCTGAAACCTCTGCTTGAAACGTTGAGACTTCTTGCACTTGTAATCACGGATTTGGATTCGATTGGCGAGACCGGCACCGCAAAGGTCTTTCCTGAACGTGACAAGAAGTATCGAACCGGCAACACGACACTCAAAGAATGGATTCCCAAGAAGGAAGCGTTGGATGAGATTCTGGATTGCACTGACGATGACAAGCAAACTGGAAACGAGCAAATTAGGGTAGCCTACCAATGCCCAATACAACTCAAATACAAAGATGACTCAGATAAAGAGGAAGCCATTCCATATACATTCGAGGATTCTTTAGCTTTGACCAATCTGAGGTTGTTCCGAGATTATCAAGACCCAAAGGGCTTACTGAAAAAACTCACAAACGCTCTTGGTAAAGATACTCTAAATGAAGCCAGCAAAGAGATGTTCGAGAGCTTAGGGACAGGAAGCAAGGCCGAAATGGCTTTAGAATTATTCTACCTGACCGAACCAAGCGATCTTGTACCACCGGTCTACATTTCAGACGGTCTTAAATGGCTTGAAGACAAACTTGCTGAAAAGAAACAAGATTTCTTGGCGACTGCACCAATGGAGGCGAAGAATGACTGATTCTACGGCCCAAACAAGCGAACTTAGCGATGTCATGGATACTTGCCTCAATCTGGAAGACCCTAAAAGTTTTTTCCTTTTTGCCGGTGCTGGTTCTGGAAAGACACGTGCTCTTGTTGAAGCAATGCGGATGTTTCGCCTGAAATATGGGCAAGAATTCCGCCTCTCCGGTCGCAAGGTTGCCGTCATTACATACACCAATGCCGCATGTGACGAGATCAAACATCGAATTGATTACGATTCCATTTTTGCCGTATCCACGATCCACAGCTATGCATGGGAGTTAATTCGGCCTTTTCATAATGAAATACGCGAGTGGCTCAGGCAGAATCTGGAAACAGAAATCAGCAAACTTGAAGAAAAGCAAAGAAAAGGGCGGAGCGGTAAGGCTTCCGATGAACGCACTATACAAATCGAGTCTAAACAAAGAAGGACAGCTCGCCTTGATACAATCAGACATTTCACCTACAACCCGAATGGCGAAAACATCGGCAAGAACTCATTGAACCATGCTGAAGTCATAGGAATTGCATCTGATTTCCTGACTGATAAGCCGCTCATGCAGAGAATTCTGATTCGCAAGTATCCAGTCTTGCTTATAGATGAAAGCCAGGACACACAGAAAGATTTAGTTAATGCCTTCTTTGCGGTTCAGAGTGCGTATTCAGGAGAATTCTGCCTGGCACTCTTCGGGGATACTATGCAGCGAATTTATTCAGATGGGAAGATCGGTCTGGGCGAAGCCGTTCCAAGCGAGTGGGAAAAGCCAGCGATAACAATAAATTATAGATGCCCTAAACGTATCGTAAAGCTCATTAACAGGATTAGGTCGGGCGCAGATGATCACATCCAAGAACCAGCAGATGATGCGCCAGAGGGATTCGTGCGACTATTTCTTGTTCAAGACGATGATGGCATCAGCAAGACAACTGTCGAAGCAGAAATTACGAAAAAGATGGCTGAAATCACATCTGACAATCAGTGGTCGGGAGATAATCAAGAAATAAAAACGCTCACGCTTGAGCATCACATGGCTGCAAGACGAGGAGGGTTTAATGATTTTTTCGAGCCGCTCTATCAAATATCAAAATTCAAAACTGGATTGCTTGACGGAACTCTAAGCGGAATTCCGTTCTTTTCGCAGCAGATTCTTCCCTTGGTGAAATCGCTGCAAACTGAGAATAGTTTTGCGGTGGCACGAATAGTTGTGAAATACTCCCCGCTTGTATCCGCTGATACACTGAAAACAAGCGAATCTTCATTGGATGAAATACGCAAAGCGGATAATGCTGTGAAATCGCTGTTTTCCTTATGGGACGGCGACTCCGATCCCTCGTTGATTGATTCATTGAAAGCGGTCACGGCCAGTGGCCTATTTGGCATACCCGACGTGTTTGCACCAATCGTGTCTCGTGCTGACTCGTTAGACAACGATGAGCGGTCTAATGATTCTGCTGAAATATCAGACAATGATCCAATGATCGATGCCTGGGATGAAGCTCTATCTGTACCGTGTAGTCAGCTACGATCTTATGTGGAGTACATTTCCGACAGGTCTCCATTCGGCACGCACCAGGGAATAAAGGGGTTACAGTTTCCTCGTGTAATGGTGATTTTGGATGATAACGAAGCTCGCGGATTTATGTTCAGCTATGACAAGCTATTCGGGGCGAAAGCTCCCACATCAACTGACAAGAAGAATGTCAAAGAAGGAAAGGAAACCTCTATCGACAGAACTCGTCGGCTGTTTTATGTCACATGCAGTAGGGCTCAAAGTAGCTTGGCTGTCGTGGTGTACACAAATGAGAAGGACAAGATCAGAAGCTATTTGCAGGATCTAGAATGGTTTGGCAATGATGAAATCATAGATATTGGTTGTGGCGATCCCTCTGCGGGGCAATCAGATGCATAAGACGGACAGACACAAACTCGACGAGCGCAACCACGTCGAGAAGCCGTGTCTGGACCAGCTCGCTGGTCTCGATTGGGAGATCATTGACCTGACGGACAAGAAGCAGATACCCGGCGACACAGGCCGCCAGAACTTCACCGAGGTCGTGATGCCGCCTGTCCTGCGGAAGCAGCTCAAGGTGATCAACCCCTGGCTGGAGGATGACCAGGTCGAGGAGGCCGTCAAGCAGCTCACCGCCAGCTTCCCGAGTACGAACCTGCTGGAAAACAACAAGCACCTGTTCCAGCTGTTGCTGGAGAACACGAGCGTCAGCGAGAACCGCCAGACGGGCGAAAAACGCCCGACAGTTTACTTCGTCGACTTCAAGC
>DAOUDK010000082.1:0-45012 GCA_034431315.1 Anaerolineae bacterium | reverse complement strand
CGCAGGCATCGCCTATCCCGTCACCATCGCTGTCTGTCTGGTCAGGATTGTAGATAAAGGGACAGTTGTCCCCGCCATCGTAAACGCCGTCGCCGTCACTATCTGGTATCTCCAGATTAACCTCCAGTAGGTCGCCGTGGCTGGTCCAGATGGGGTCATCCGGCCCCAGCGCCACCGCCGGCAGGCCGTTGATGGTAAAACTGATCTCGTCCCCCGGCTCTGCGCCCTCGTCCACGTCAAGGGTCGTTTTGTCGTCGCCATAGCAGGGCAGGACGCCGTATTTGCCTTCCTCGAAGACGGTGAACTCACCACATTGCACGCCCTGGGGATCGAAGGCCGCGATGACGGCACCCACCGGGACGGGCTGACCGAGAAATGTGGTGTTGGCGCTGAAGAAGTTCACCCACTCAAGTCCGGGGTCGCCGCTAACCTGGGTCGAGCCGTAGGCCAGCGTCAAGACTAGCACGAGTAGGCTGATGAGTCCGATCATCCGTGCTGCGGTGCGTGTTTTCATGTCATGCTCCTCCTAGCCTCTGTGTTTGTCTACGGATAACAGACCTCCCCCCAGTGAGCCGCCACCTGCATGATGTCCACGATGTCAATGTCGCCGTCGCCATCGAGGTCGTAGCGTGGATCGTAGCATTCATCCTCACGTTGACAGCTCCACCTGCTGGCTACCATCATGATGTCCGCCACGTCCACATCGCAGTCGCAGTCCAGGTCGCCGAACAGGGTGCAGGCCTCCAGTTCCACGTGGACCCGCTCGCCTGCCCCAACCCACACGGGCGGATCTGGCCCCAGGGGAACGGCCGGCTGATCGTTGATGGTGAAGGTGATAGTGTCTCCGGATACTGCTCCCTCGTCGAGTTCTTCAGTCAGGGGATCGTCGCCGTAGACTGCCATCAGGTACCAGCCGCTGAGGGTTACCTCGGTGCGACCGGCCAGCACGCCGCTGGGGTCATAGGCGCGGATCACGGCTCCCACCGGCAGGGGTTGGCCGCCCAGGGTGGACTGCTCGCCCACGAAGTCCACGAACCAGGGCGTAGGATGCAGCTCATCTGTCCCTTCGACAAAGCCTGTCCTGAGTTTATCGAAGGGCTCAGGGCAGGCTCCTTCGACGGGGCTCAGGGCAGGTGACTGAGCAGTTGCGAGCAGGCAGGCTAGGCACAGCAACAACATCCAAGGGCGACGCATGGAGATTGGAGAATGGAGAATGGAAAATGGAGATTGGAGATTGGCTTTCCATCTTCTATCCTCCCTTTCTATTCTCCATCCTCCTCTTTCCATCTTCCATCCTCCTCTTTCCATCTTCCATCCTCCCCTTTCCTTATCAGAGGCAGGTACAGTTCCCACAGGTCTGCTTTCCCCAGCGGCCTCCACTGGCGGTTGCCGTGGGCTGTCCACGTTCCTGTAGCGAGCACCTGGCCGTCCACAACCAACTGGGTGGTGTCACCGGCCTGGGCGCCCTCATCCTCTGGCGTGGTCGGATCGTCGCCGTAGCAGGCTAGCAGGCCGTACTGCCCTTCATGCGTGACCACCGTGGCACCGCACACCACGCCGTTGGGGTCCAGGGCCAAGACGGTGGTCCCCACGGGCAGCGGTGTTTCGTCCGGCAGGTGGGCAGGGCCGTAGAAGTTCACCCAGGTGTGGGTGGGCGTTACGCCCGCCGCCTGCTCCGCTTCGCGGATATTGGATATTAGATATTGGGTATCGGGTGTTGGGGACCGAGAATGTCCAATGTCTAATGCCTGATCTCCCACAGTGGTGGGGTATTGCAGCGTGGCGGACAGGGCCATCTTGATCCAGTAACCGAATGGCGATACCATTTCATGGAGGGTGTTGAAGCTGGGGTCTATGTCTGGATAGTACGACAACGCCCCTTGGTCGTAGCCCAGCACGGCGGTGTAGTGACCATCGATGCTCTGCAGGGCGTCCTGGACTGCCAGAGGCTGGCGCGGCAGGTAACCCACCAGGTTCCAGCCGGCGTCCAGGTCAATAGCCTGGTCTTCGGCGAGCTTCTCACCCACTACACGCAGGGTGGCGACGGCGTTGGCTGCACCGTCGGCGGTCATCCACCTGTCCTGAGCCGAGCCGAAGGATCCGCCACCGGGCTTGGTCTTGATCCAGTAGCCATGTTCTGCGTCCATGTCCTTCAGCGTGTTCACTTCTGGCGGCAGGTCGGGGTAGTAAGACTGTGCGCCGCCGTCGAAGCCCTGAATGACCACGTATTGCCCGGCGATGGGCAACTGGACGACGCTGGCGTCGGTGTTGAAGGGGTTGACGTAGGCCGACATCAGGTTCCACGACTCGACCAGAGGCACGTCCAGGATAGAGACGATATGGTGGGTCGTGTTGTTGTTCTCCTCACATTCGGGGATCTGGCTGGCGCCAGTGCCGTCGTCGTCGGCCACGACGTAGATGTCGTGATCGCCGACTACCGCCGTATCCCAGGTGAAGGTGACGTCCTCCCACTCGCCGGGGTTGAGCGCCTGGGTGGTGGCGGCTGTGCCGATGAGAGTGCCACCAGCTTCAGGGTCGCCTAGGTAGAAGGCCACCGACACGCCGGCTGCTGCCTGCTTGCCACCGTCGTTACTCACCCGCGCAGTGAGACTGATGGAATTGCTGGGCTCGGCGGTGACGAAGGCGGCTGTGAACCCAGGGGCATCAACGAACAGGTCGAAGGCCCCTTCCAGGCTGGCGTTGCCCGCCCGATCTGTCACTTCCAGGCGCAAGGTGTGGTGTCCGCACTGGGTAAGCTCGGGGGTGTAGCTCCACTCTGAGCCGTTGCGGGTTTCGGTACGCCGCCGCTTCGCTAACGGGCTACTCAACCCCAGGGTAGCAGCGGCTTGATACGAATCGCCGTCGGGCAGGTTGACGTGCACAAACACATCGCTCACACTGTCGCCGTCACTGGCGGTGCCCTCTAACACCGGCTGTCCCGTCACTGACCCCGGCTGATAGTCACCCAACACGACGTCGCTGATCACGGTGGCGACCGTCACCACCGGCGCGACGGTGTCTACCAGTGTGGACTGCCAGTCGCTTGCCGGACTGGTGTTGCTGACGACATCGGTGGCGCGGACCCGCAGCGTGTGGATGACGCCATCCTCGTGCGGCAGGGCCCAGGTCCACAGCCAATTCTGGCTGCCCGTCGCGTTGGGGGCGTACACCTGGGCCACCTGCCACGGGATCGTATCCTGATCCAACTGAACCTCTACCTGGTTCACCTCACCTCCAACCGGGTAGGGGTCGGCCGTCGTGCCGCCGATCTCGGCATAGACACCACTCAGGATGGCGGGCAGACTCCAGTTCACCGCTGGCGGCACTGCGTCCACGGTGAACTCGGCCAGCACCACGTCGCTGGTCTGGTCGTGCTGGTCTTTGGCCTGCGCCTCCAACTGGAACGTCGGCGCTAGCGGCACGTCCACCTCGCAGGACCACAGTAGCGTGCCGCTGGCATCCTGCCACGTGCCAGTGCCGGCCTGCCGCGCCTGTACGCTGCCCACTCCGACCCCGTCGCCGTCGCTGGCTTGGCCGTAGATGGTTTGCAGGCCAGGCCGTATCGTCTCACCGGCCCGGGATACGCTCACCGTGGGCGGTTGACCGTCCACCCGATGGCTGAGACTGGCCTCATCAAGCGTGGCGGCGTCGAACTTCAGCGCCACCGTGGTCGTCACCGACGAGAGGCCGCTGAGGTCGGCCGCCAGTTGGCCGGTGACGGTGACGCGGTGGCTGGCCCCGGCCGCTAGCGGCGGGACGTTCAACAGCCAGTTGTCGTCGGCGGTGCAGTCGGCGCAGGTGGCCCCGTCCACTGTCTGGTAGGCCAGACCCGTGGTGGTGCTGAAGGCCAGTTGCAGGCCAGCCACTTCACTGGCCTCCTGGTTCGTCAGGTCAACCACGTACTCCAAGAGGTTGCCCGGCCCCCAGGCGGCCTGGGGCGCTTGCGGGCTGGAAAGCGCCATTTCCACGCTGGTGGCCTGGGGCTGCCCGGCGTTGGGGTTGGCGATCGAGGTGAGGTCGTCCCATTCGTACGCATCCGGCCATGTGCCGGCCATCAACTGGGTAAGCGCCATCGGTGCGGTGAGTGATCCTCCGACCGATGGGTTGAGCGGGTTGGTGGTGGGGAAGATGCTCCACACCTGATCATCGTCATCCAGAGCAAAGGCGATGAGTTGCAGGTCACTGACCTCGGCCGTGCTCAACAGCAGACGCACTTCGGTGTCGCCGCTCTCCCCTTGGGCAAAGCCTTGCCCTGAGCCTGGCGAAGGGTCCAGCGCGGCCGGTTGCCAGTCGCCATTGTAGTGCCACAGTGTGCCATCGGTCGGGCTGGCGACCTCGATGGCGTAATCAGCATCAAAGGGCAGGGTCGCCGCAATCCCAATAGCCTCATTGCTGCCTCCCGGCCCGGTGTCCAGGTAGGCCCACAAGGTCCCGTCGAGGGTCCACCAGGCACCCTGCCAGCCCAGGTAAAATGCCTCGCCATCCCAGGTGGCGTAGAAGGATTGTCGCTCTCCTGAGCCTTGCCCTGATCCCAAAGGACGCTCGTCGTCGTCCAGGAACTCGGTGCTGGTCAACCACTCGCCGGCCTCCAGGTCCAGGTAGCCATCTATCACGATGGATTGCTGTCGTTGGTCAAACGGTGTTCCGGAATCGCCAAACGTACCCACGTGCCAGGAGCCGAAGTGGCGGGTGAACTGGTTGCCGGCCGCATCCTTGGCCCCCAGGTGGACGTACCAATCCCCGCTGAGGGCCAGGGGGACGGTGGCGGTCGTGCCGGGCACCTGTTGGGTGGGCGTCGTATCGCTGATCTGATCTACAGCCAAGAGCACAATCGCCGTGCCGCTGCCGTCCACCGGCGTGTTCCAGGTGATGGTGAGCGTCGTTGTGGCGTCGAAGTGGGTGCCCTGCGGCGCGCTGAAGGTGAGCGGGGCCAGCCCGGTGGGGGCCACATTATCCACTGTGAAGACCCGCGCTTCACTGATGCTGTTGCCCGCCTGGTCGCTGGCCCGCACCCAGGCCGGGTAGCTGACGAATTCCTGGCCTTCGGGCGCGTCCCAGGTCAGTTCCCAATCCGCACCGTTCACAGTGGCCGGCAGCCAGGTATAGCCACCGTCCACGCTGACTTCCACTGAGGCCAGGCCGCTCTCGCCATCGGAAGCCGTGCCGCTGAAGGTCACGGTGGAGGTGACCCAGCCCCCCGCCGCTGGCGACGTGATAACCAGGTTTGGCAGCGTGGTGTCCGCGGCGGACTGGCCGGACACGGTGAAGGCGATGGGGGTGCTCTGCCCCACGTGGACGGCTTTGTCCTCGGCTACTGCCACGGCGTTGTAGTCCTCATCGGCCAGGGAGACCCAGGCGCGGAAGACGCGCGGCTCCTCGTTCTCCTCGTCCCACGGTTCGGCCGCCCACTCTGCTGCATAGCTATCTCCATCTACCTCAAAGTGGATGTCCTCGACGCTGAATTCGCCGGCGGCATAGTCCGATACTTCGGCCCGCAGTTCCAGGGGTGAGGACAAGGTTGTGCCATTGGCTGGCTCCAGCCAGGTGACGACGGGCGGCGTGTAGTCGGCCACGAACGCGCCCTCGTACCAGTCATCCTCGTCCGATTCTTGGTTGCCGACCACATCGGTGGCCCGGCTATAGAAGCGGTGGAGCCCTTCCTGGCCTGGAGTGTAGTCGGTCTGCCAGTAGGATGCGGTCTCCCCAGGTGAATCCAGCGGCACCGTGTTCCAGGTGCTGGGCAGGGTATCCGTCACGGGCTGGCTGGGGTCGGCCACCAGGGTAACGCCGACCTCGACCTCGCTCACGCCTGAGTTGCCGGTGGCAGTGGAGACGTCCTCCTTACCCAGGAAGACGGACACTGGCGCGGCCAGCAGCTCGCGGTATCCCAGGTCGGCGCGCTCACCGCCCCCGGCTGGGACTTCGGCAAAGGGTGAGGCGGCGTCCACGGCCGGGGAGCCGGCGGTGAGGCGGTAGGTTCCAGACTGGAAGTTGGGATCCTGACCGACCACATCGTTGTCTCCCTGCGCCACGCCGGAATAATTCGTGGTGTTGTCCAGCAGGTTGTAGTTGCTGAAAATCTGCCCGTCGGAGGCGGCGTTGAGCCCGGTCCCATTGTCGGAGAGGATGTTGTTCTCCACTTCAACCCAACTTGCGGTTCCGCTGCTGGATATGCCGTCCTCGCTGTTGTTCACCAGCGTGTTGAAGGTCACCAGCCCGGTGGCCCGTTCGCTGAAGGCGACGCCGGTGGGGTTGCCTTCGATGATGTTGCGGGTGATGGTGATGGCGTTGGAAGCGCCGGAGATAGCCACGGCCGGGCTCCCTGCCCCGGTGAGGGTGAAGCCAGTGACCTCGGCCTGCACCACGCCGGCGAAGGTGACGGGGCTGCCGCTGCCTCCCGCGTTAATAGTAGTGTCCTCGGCCCCGCTGCCCACCAGCCGCACGTAGCCGGGGATGGTCACCTGTTCGTTGTAGGCGCCCGGGCCGACGCCGACCGTGTACTGGGGTGGGGATTCGGTGGCCTCCAGGGCCGCCATGTCGTCGGCCGCGGCGTCCAGGGCGTCTTGAATCTTGTCGAAGGCATCCACCTGCCAGGTGAGGCCGTCGTTGGGGCAGGTTTCGCAGTAGTCGTCGTCGGCGTAGAAGGCGGCCCGGCCCTGCTCGATGTAGCCGATGTCCACGCGGTCGCCGGTGCCGGGCGGGGCAGGGTCGCTGGGGTTGCCGGCGTCAATGACCGGCGAACCGTCCAGGGTGCGATAGTCGTGGGCAAAGCGGTCCACGAACATCGGATCGAGGAACATCTCGCCAGCGCCGGGCTCGGCCGGGCTGAGGTCGGTGCCGTTGGCCCAGAAGTCGTTGTAGGTGTGAAGATAGGCGGGCGAACAGTCGCCAGAGAGGGCCAGGACTTCGTCGGCGGAGAGGGCGCGGTCGTAGATGCGCACGTCGTCAACCAGGCCGTTGAACAGCCTGTCCGTAGCGTATGACGAGCGCCCGATATTGAGGGGATAGGTCGAGGGGGTGATGGCGCCAGGGTAGGGTGTGGTGGCCTTTTCCTGGCCATTGACGAACACCTTCACGGCGCTGCCATCGTAGGTGCCGGCCACGTGCACCCACGTGCCGTCGGACATCTCCTGGCCGGAGAGGGCCTCCTGCCACGTCCCTCCGATGGAGAGGACGAAGGAAAGGCGGCCGCTCTCGCCGGTGCGCAGCGAATAGCCGCGGCTGGCGGCTTCCCAGTCCTCTTTGCTGACGATCACGCCTTCCCAGTATTCATCTGCCCAGGCGTCGGCCTTGATCCAGGCAGCGACGGTGAGCGCGGCTGGAGTCAGTCTGGTGTGATGAGGGACATCCACGTAATCATCCCCGCCGTCAAACAGCAGCGCGCCATCGTGCTCGCCAGACTCCCCCGCCGTGGGACAGTTGCCACCGGAACACGCGCCGGTGTGCCCGTTGCCGGAGGCATCGGCGAAGGTGGTTGCCCCAGCATCCTCGTCGAGCCGCCAGTGGGCCACCAGACTAGACGCCAGGCCGGCATCCTGGTTGTAGGCAAAGATGGTGTTGCGCACGTCCACCGGCGCGCAGGCGGACGCCACCATGCCGTTGGTGTTATCCACGATGGTATTGTTGACCACTTCCAGGTCGGTGTCGTCCCCCAGCACGGCAATCCCTGTCTCAGTGCCGCGCACGATGTTGCGGCCAAAGGTGATGGATTGCGCGCCGTCCTCCACACGCAAGCCGTCCTGATTGCCGTCCCCGGCCAGGGTGAAGCCGGACAGACGGGCGCCCACCACGCCCTCGGCGGTGACCAGGGGGGTTGTATGGCCGGGCGGCGGTTCGAGGATGGTTTGATCGGCGCGGGAGCCCAGCACGTTGACCCCGCTGATGAGGTAGAACGGCTGCGGGTACTGGCCCGGTTTGACGACCACGGTGTTGGCGTCGCTGAGGATGGCGTCCTGGATGTTGGTGAACTCCTCACCGCTGGGGGCGACGTAGGCGGTTGCCCGATAGGTGTGATAACCGGCATTGAGCGTAGAATCAGCGCGTATCCTGTACACGTCGCGGGCGGCATCAACGAATTGGGCCTGGTCGTGGGTGAGTTGGCTGCTGCCGCTGAGCGGTGGGTCGCTGGATGGGTCGGGCGACCAGGTGGTGGTGCTGCCCCCGACCCAGGCGTTGCCGTTGCCGACCAGCATGAAGTCGTCAGGCTGTGGGTGCAACTCATACGGGTCGACGCCCTCCATCGAGAACCAGGTGGCGGTGGCAGCCGTATCGGGGACCACGAAGGCCGTCTGATCCAGAGTGAGCTTTTCGGGGTAGATACCCACCGGGTCGTAGCTCCACAACTGGCCTTCGCCGCCGCCAGGGATGCCATACAACGCCTGGTCTACGTACACCAGTCCCCCGCCGGCGTTGACGCCAAGGGGCGTGTCATCGTCGTCGCCGGTGGCGGAGGAGCCATCGCCCAGGATTTGCCACTGGCCGGTGGGGATGTAATAGCGCAGGAAGTATATGCCGTTGCCGCCGGCCAGAGCGTAGATCCAGTCGCGGTCGTCCCAGGCCAGCGACGCGCCCGCGTAGATGCCACAAGGCGCGTCTTCCAGGGCGCAGTCCCAGCTATTGGAACCCGGCGTGTAGCGGCAGAAATCCTGGCTGCCGCCGCCGCGGAAAGCGTAAGCGTAACCATTGGCCCAGGCCAGGGCGCCGCCCGCGTTCACGTTACCAGGCAGATCGGCCCGTTGCTGCCAGGTGTCGGTGTTGAGATCGTATCGGTAGAAGATAGCCGTGTCTCCACCAGCCAGAGCGTAAAGGTAATCGGCCCCGTCGCTGGTGAGGGTTGCGCCCGCAGCGTGCACCCGGGGGGAGGGACTCAATTCGTCCCAGGAGTTCCCGGGGACGTTGTAACGGTAAAGATCATACTCCCAGCGCGCGATGTGGTTTGCCGCGATGCTACCTGCCAACGAGAACCTTCCGCCGACATACACATCGCCATCATGGACAGCAATACTGTACGCCGTAGTGTAAAACGCGCCGCTCACTCCCTCGCTCACTCCGTCGCTCAAGGGGAACCAACTGCTGCCGTCCCACCGGGCCATACGGTGCGCCGCCTTCCCTCCAGCTTGCGTGAACTCGCCCCCGGCGTACACATAACCATGATTCACGGCAATGGAAAAGACATAGTCATTTAGGCCACCTCCCAACGCTTCCCAATTGCTGCCGTTCCACTTAGCGATGTTGTTTACGCTTACACTACCCGCCTCGGTTATATGCCCTCCTCCCACGTAAACATCCCCATCCTCACCAATTGCAACGCTTTCAACACCGCTATTCACCCCGGCGCCTAACTTTTCCCAATTGCTGCCATTCCACCTGGCAATGTTGCGGGCATTCCCGCTACTTGTCGAGATATTGAGATACCCGCCCACATAGACGTTATCATTCTCATCAATCGCAAGGGCCGCAATATGGTCGTTATCGTCGGTTATCATGTTGGTCCACCCGCTTCCATTCCATTTAGCCAGCCTGAAATCCGGGTCGTAGCCCCCGAGGGTGGTTGAGTTGTTCCCGGCATACACTGTCCCATTGGAATCCACAGCGATCGCGTGGACAGGGTCGGGTAACCCGGCGCCCAGGGCTGTCCAATTGGAACCATTCCATTTGGCAACGTTGTTGGCACTGTTGCCACCGGCTGTGTCAAAAACCCCCCCAACGTACACAGCGCTATCATCCGCAATCGCGATGGCCATCCCTCCTAGGTCGCCGGGCGAACTGTTGGTCAACCCGCTGCCCAGGGCTGCCCAAGTGGTGCCATCCCAACGGGCAACACAGCTCGCGCTTACACCTCCGGCCTGATTGAACCCGCCTGTCACATACAGGTCGCCATTGGGTGCAATTGCCACGTCGTTTACACCTGAACTGGCCCCGCTGCCCAATGCGGACCAGTGGGAGGTAGGCAGCACGTAGAGGTTTCCGTCGCCGCCAGCCGCCGCCGCGCTGCCCGTGTAGATGGGAACCGGCACGGAAGCCAGCGTCGCCCAGTTACTCGTAAGCGGTTCGTAACGGTAAAACGCGTCGCTGCCGTCACCGGGCAAGGTGTAGAGTTTCCCCTCGCCGGCGACGATTCCTCCGCCGCCATTGGTGGCCGCTTGGCCAGCCATTGACACAGCCCAATTGGCTTCAAAGGCCGGGTCGCCGTAGACTTCAATATGGTTATCCCCGCCTGCGATGGTGCAATGGGCCAGGCTGGCTGAGCTGGTACGATCCATGTACACGGCGTGCTGGCCAAAGTCGTAGATCAGCAGCGATTGGAGAGTGGTGATTAGCGATGGGTCGTCATAACCGCCCACGCCAGCACCGTCCAGGTGCACGCCATAGTCGGCGTCCCGCAGGGTCAGTTTTTCGAGGGTGACGCCGGTAGCGTTTTGGATTTTCACTGCGTGGACGCCGCTTGCCCCGTCTACGAAGACTGCGTCGGGGTGGACGCCGCTCACGGTCAGGTTGTTTTTGCCAGTGCCACTGATGGTGAAGGCGGCGTAGACGCCGGGCAACACGTTGATGGTATTATCACCGGCGCCGGCGGCATCAATGGCGGCCTGGATGGTGGTGTAGCAGGGGGATTGGCCGCCACAGCCGTCGTCGTCTACATAAGCTGTGGCTAGGAGGGCGTGTTGAGTATTGAGTATTGGGTATTGGGTATTATTGATACGCGCGACGGGCAGGGATTGTGGGCTGACATAAGGGGTTTCGCCAAAGCTGAGACGGGCCAGTCCCTTGTCGGCGGCGGCTGCTTCGGTGGGCACCAGCAGCAGATCGGAGGAGCCGTCGCTGTTGATGTCGGCGCCGGCGGCGTAGGGGGCGGAAGCAGCGGTCTCGACGCCGGTGAGGGTGGCCTCGACGGTGTCGAGGTCTTTGCCCAGGATCAGATAGGCGTCGTCGTCGGCGTTGCCGATCAGCAGGTCGTCCAGGCCGTCGGCGTCCACATCGCCGGGGGCGGCCAGGAAGCCAGAGGGCGCGGGCGTGTGGCCGGTGATGGCCTGGACGGTCCAGGTCTGATTCTCGTCTCCGAACACCACCTGGGGCTGATCCCCATTGGCGTAGATGAAGTCGGCCATTTGATCGTTGTTCACGTCGCCCAGCGCGGCCACCGCTGGACGGACGTCGCTGCTGGCGAAGGTGGAAATGGCATCGTCCAGGGCCAGCGATTGGCCAGCGCGGGGAGCGAAGTCGCCCCGCCCCTCGAAGAGATGGACGGTGTTTCCATCGGCCACGGCGAACTCGTCGTTCTGGTCGTTGTCCATGTCGCCCACGCCGGTCAGGCGGGCGCCGGCCGCGTCGGTGCTGATGACTGCGGCGGCGTGCACGGCCAGTTCCACCGTCTCCCACCACGGGGGGGACTGTCCCAATAGCAGGTAGGCTTTGCCCTCTGCACCAGTGGCGCCAATCAGCAGGTCGTCGTAGCCGTCGCCGTTGACGTCTCCGGCTGCGCCCAACCACTCGCCGATCTGTTCGCCATCCGGCGCGGTGAGCACCGACCAGATGGCCGGTTGTGGCTCATCCAGCAGCAAGTTTCGTCCCAACGGGCTGGGGCGTCCAAACACCAGGTAGATGCGGTCGTTGGCGGCGTCGCCGATGAGCAGATCGTTGAAGCCATCGCCGTCCACATCGCCGGCTGCGGCCAGGGAGCCGCCGATCCCGGCCCCTGTCTCTCCCACGAAGGAGGTGCGGCTTTCGGCCAGCATCTCAAGATCGGAGGGCACCTGCCATCCCCCAGCGCGGCCGTAGACCACCGTGACCTGGCCGTCGCCATCTGCCGCGGCGGGCAGGCCCACCGCCAGGTCTGCCAGGCGGTCGCCGTTGTAGTCGCCCAACCAGGCCACCTGGACGCCAGCGTCGTTCTCGTCAATGGAGGACAGCCCCAGCCAGATAGTGGCGTCGCTGATGCCGTCGAGCTCGCCCACCAGTTCGGCCGGGCGGGAGGGCTGCGGCACGTTGCCGGCGTCGTTGGCCACGCCGTGGAAGGTGAGGAGTTGGCCGGTCGGGTTGTGGGGCGGGTTGCTCAGGTAGGTGCGGCTGGTCAACTCGTCGGTCGGCGGCACCACGTCCACGATAATCGTGCGCTCCAGCGTGTCGCTCTCGTTGCCCGCCTGATCGAAGGCCCGCACGGACACGGTGTGCTTGCCCTGGGCGGATTCCTCGTCGGGCAGCGTCCAATCGGTGCTCCAGTTGGCGGCCAGAGGGTAGCCGCCAACTGCCCATACTTCGCGCCAGGGCCTGCCGTCGGTGCTTACTTGCACGCGGGTCAGCCCGGATAGGTTGTCGCTGGCGCTGCCGGTCAGGTTGATGGTGATGACCTTGCCGCTCTGACCGCTCAAGTAGCCGCCATCGGCCAGGTCCAGGTCAACTTCGGGCGCGGTGTTGTCCACCGTAACCTGCACGGTGGCGGGCGTGCTGGCGTGGCCCAGATGGTCGTAGGACGTAGCCGTCAGGACATACACGTCGTCGGCGGGCAGCTCCCAGGTGTAGGCCCAAGGGCTGATACCTTCGGCGGTCACCGTCCCGACGACGGGTAGGGCCAGGTCCACGCGAGTGACCCAACTGGTGGCGTCGTTGGCCGAACCGCCGATGACGTAAGAGCTGATGCCGCCGCCCAGCAGTGCGCCATCGGCCGGTGCGACGATAGCCGCCTCTGGGTTGTCCACGTCCACCACGACCGGGACGCGGGTGGTGATGTCCTCCGGCTCATCGCGGACCTGGTAGGGCAGGCTGGCAACAGCCTCGTCGGACACAGAGGCACTCAAGCCGGACTCGACCGTGGTGGTGACGGTGGTGCTGACCGTCTCCCAGAGCTGGAGGGTGTATTCCCCGTCAAAGGACCACTGGAAACCGTTGCAGTCCGGAGCGGGTTGGCGGGGCGGATTGCGGTCGCCGCGCAGGTCGCCGCCCTGGAGGTCGGTGAGAAAGTCGGGCAGGCAAAGGGTGAGCGTGGAGGTGACGGGGCGCGGGCCGACGCTATCCAGGGTCAGCGTCATGACGACCGTGTCCCCTGGCTCGACGTAGGCGCCGATGGCGCCGTTGGGATTAACGGCCAGTGGGTCAGCATCCAGGGTCAGGAGCGGCGCATCGTTGTAGGCATAGGGGCTGGTGCTGTTGGCGCGTTCGGTGAAGTCATCCAGGCCATCAGCGTCCGCGTCGGCGTCCAGCGGGTTGGAAAAGACCCACGCTGTCTGCACGCTGCCCGGCAGGGAGACCTCCCAGCCACCCACCCACTGACCGCCCGCCGCCTGGTGGTAGACCTCTTCCCCATCGGTCAGGCCATCGCCGTCCGAATCGGGATTGTCAATGCGGGTGCCGATGTGGAATTCGAAGCCGTCGGAGAGGTCGTCGTCATCTGTATCTGCGTTAAGGGGATGGGTACCCAGGCTCTCCTGGGAGTCGAATTCGAATTTGTCGGAGAGGCCGTCGCCGTCGCTGTCCCAATTGTCGGAGTAGGTGACCAGGCTGGCCTCCTGGTTATCGGGCAGGCCATCGCCGTCCCAGTCGGGGTTGGTGATCTCGCTCCAGTTCCACAGCCCTTCCAGGCTATCCGGCAGCACGTCCAGATAGAAGGTCATGGGGCCCCATTGATCCTCTTCGTCCAGGTCTTCCGGCAGGTCATGGTATTGGGACTCGCGATCGCACCAGAGGTTGAGCAAGAGGCCGCCCAAGTAACATTCTTCGTAGTAAACCTTGGCACGAACGAAGGCCTCCACGTTGAATTGAACATTCCGCTTGTCCTGATTGAGCAGGTACTCCACTTTGACGTCGTTGCTGCAATCACCACGTCTGGAGCAGCTTTTACCGCTATTCTTGTCGGCCGCCGTGGCTCCTATGGCACTGCCTCTAAACTGGCCGTAGACGTAGCTATCCTCAACGTCACCTATAGTGCCATCACTGGTCCACCCTATGTCGCCCACAAACTTGGCAGCGACCTGGAGGCGACTACCCTTGATCAGGCCCATCTCTGGATTCACCAGGGCGGTGTCGAAGCTCACAAAATCGGCGTCGTCCAGATAGGTGAGCTCGTTTACCTCGTAGAAGAATTCGGCCACTGCCGTGATAGCCTTTGCCATGATGCTCAGTTCGCCCCCGGTGGCGAAGTAGACGATCAGGTCTACCAGAACGAGAATCATGACCAGGATTGCGCCAATGGGGTTGAGGCTGATGATAAAGAGGAGGACGGTGAAGACTGTCGCCACAACGGCGTAAGTCACCGTCTGTTTGACAGCCAGGGGGTTGTTCCAATCGGTGATCAGGCCGAATTGAACCCAGATGACGGCCAAGGAAATGATCAGGCCAATAGCCCCTAGTATCCGGATGGACAGTTTCATCCGGGAAGCCCAGCCAAAGCTTCTGCTAGCCTTGGTCCAGCCGGTTACGCCGAAGTACCGGCCGCTGGTGGCCCACTGGATGCATTGCACGGCCGTCAGAATAGCCAAGGTAGTCTTTACGCTTTTGAGTACTGAGTTGGCGATGAAGCGGGCCTTGTCATCTGGCAACAGGCTCTTGCCAAAGTCATAGAAATCAGCCGCCACGCCACCAATTCCCAGGTCGCTGGATAACTCTTCGTTATCGCGCTGGTAGGTCCAGGTTTGAGCCTGGTCGGCGCCAATCCGCAGCCCGCCGCCGGGTTCGCCTAACTCGACCGCTTCGATCAGGTAGGCCAGCAGCGTATCGGCCGGTTGGTTGTATTGGTCATAGACTTTGCGGTCCGGCCGTTGCTCCGGCGCAATGACTTGGCCGTTGATGGCAATCACACGGGTCTGTCCCACGTACGAAACAGAGTAAAAGAGGAAAAGCGTCCCCTCCAGATCGTGTTCGGTCAGCTCTGGATATTGGGCGTGCAAGTCCGCCAGCGTCCCGGAGAGGTCGTCGTAGCGCTCCTGCACCATCGCCAGCGTATCTTCCAGAGACACGGCTTCCCAGCCGTCGCTCTCGTACCGGTAGCTGACGCGCTTGAGGCTGCGCTGGCTGCCCATGTCCACCGTTTCCAGGTTGATGTTGAAGCTGGCGGCGGGCTGAAGTTGCTCCAGGTAGTCTATGCTGTACAGACCCACCTCTTCCTGGAGAGCGATAATCAGCGAAGGGGTGCTGTCGGTGGGGTACTGATCCAGGAACTGCGGGATGCGCGTTCTCAGATCGGCCAGCCCCTCGTCTGTGTGGCCGTAGGCGGCGAGGTCTATGGCCACGTCCTGCGACGGAACTCCCCAGGTTTCCACGATGTCGGTGTTGGGGTTGTCAAAGCGCTGGTGGACAGTCTGCAAATCGGGGGTCTGATTGTTCAAGAAAGTGGCGCTGAGGCCGAAGAGCACGTTAAAGAGCTGCTGGTCGTCCTCAGGGGAGTCAGGCGTGCCCAGGATGGCGCTTTCAGAATCCTGGCTCTTGGTGATTTGGAGGCCGGTGACGCGCACTGCCCCCTCCGCATACGTCTGGATGATGGTGGAGCCTCCATACCTATTTGTGTCCGCCTGCACCATCCAGATCATCTGGGCGCTCTCCCAGCGAATGTCGGCCAGCTCATCGGGACCATAGGCGACTTTGCTGTAGAAGGCCACGATCTGCGTTCCGTCGCCCACCGGCATCAGGGGCGCATAGAGATCGTAGCTGCCGTCGTCATTCTCGAACGTGGAGACGCCGTACTTGCGGGCCAGCTCTGTATCGGGCGGCTGGTTGGTGAGGATTTTGAGCATCGGAATCAGGCGCAAATCATCCGTCGAATCGTCCAGGTCTTGTATTTGGCCTTTTTCATCGTGGGGCCAGTCCAGCGAAGTGGTGGTGTAGCGCAGATGGTCCTGGTTTTGGGGTTGCAGTTGAACTTCGATGTATTGATAGCCACCAAAACTGCCCCCCTGGGTGGTCAGCGCAAAGGTATCGGTGTAATCGGTTCGGGAAAAGGGAGAGAGATCGAGGCTATCGGGCACGTTGTCGCCGTCGTTGTCCGCGTCCCACAGGTTGGGCACGCCGTCGCCATCAGGGTCCCAGTCGTCCACATCATCGAAATTGGGAGCCTCCCCTACCGGGGCGGGCCATTCGGACATGTCTGCCAGCCCGTCGTTGTTGGAGTCGGGTTTGAAAGGATCGCTGGGCCAGGTGCGGCCGCCAAAGTCAAAGCCCGCTATTTCCAGCGTGTCGGTGATCATGTCCCGGTCGCTGTCCCCGTAATAGGGGTCGGTGCCCAGGCAGTACTCGGTGACGTCGTCCAGGCCGTCGTTGTCGGTGTCTTCGCCGGGGGCGCCGGAGCCGCATTGGGATTGCGGGTCTTGAGCCGCGAGTTGTAGATTGAGGGATGGAGAAAGGGTATTGGGTATTGGTGATTGGTGTTCTTCGGGGGCTGTGGTATCCAAGCCCAGGGCTTCGGCGATGGATTGGGTGGATTCGGCAGCTTCGGCCAGGCGCGCCTGGAATCGCACGATCCTATCTACCTGGAGCAGCGGCGAGGCTACCATGATGACACTGACGGTGACGGCGATGACGGCGTACACCCATCGGCGGCGACCGGAGGTGATGAGGGCGGTGGCTAGAGCGAGGCAGAGGAGGAGGGATAAGGCATCTGATATTGGGATGCTGGGTATTCGGTATTGGATATTGGACAGTGATGACGCGCTGAGTGCAGCAGCCGCCTGTCCGAAATCGAAGTCCACCACCAGGTGAATCCGGGCATCGTACTCCTGGGTGATCTCCGGAATCTCCAGGTCCACTACCTGGCGGCGGGGCAGGCCATTGGCGTCTACCCAGAGCTCGCCGTGGCCGGTCATGCGCTGAAGCAGGGGGGACAGCGACAGGGTCACATCGGGCGGCAACTCGCTGCTGAGTTGCTCCTCCATCTGGTCGCGCACGTATTCCGCAAAGCGGTGGCCGTTGATGTCGTAGGCGTAACGGCCCCCGGCCCCTCCCCCGATTTCAGGGGAGGGGAGAGATTGTATGTTCTCGGCGGCGGCCAGGTAGCCCAGGTAGTCGGCTGTGGGGGAGGAGAGGCCGGCGGGGTTCTCCACCGGTATATGCTCGCCGTCCTTGAGCAAATAGGTCTCGGCCCCATCTTGAATCAACTCCAGCGGCGGGGCGTCCAGGCCGCCCCCTTCAAAGCGGAGTTGCAGGCGGGCGTAGTCGGGCGAGGCCACCTCGCCCTCAATGCGCATGTCCACCCGTTGGTCCGTCTGCCCGATCATGCTGGGCAGCGGGCGGGGGATGAGCGTTTGCTCAATGTCAGCGATGAAGTCGTAGGCGCCGGCTTCGCGGGCGCGCTCCCAGGCTGCTTGCAGGCCATTGGGTTGCGCCGACGTGATAGCGGGGTAGACCACCAGCGCCAGGGTGAGGGCGCACAAGATGATGAACAGCGGATTGAGGGAACGTGAGCGCTTCATGCTATGCCTCCTTTCAACTTAAGGCCAACCAGTGGAAAACAAACGAGCGGCAACTACCAGGGCATACCAACCCTGATCTGTTGCTGCTCTGGGCGTTACAGGATATGGTTCGACTGTTGGAGACAGTGTGCAGCAATGGTTTGCCATGAGGGTCTCTAATATCTTGGGTGAACGCGGTGGGGATTGCTTCGTCGCTCCGCTTCCTCGCAATGACACACACGGGAGTCTGGTTGCGGCTGCGTTGCGCTATGCTATTCCACCTCGATCTTCGTGGCTTTCTTTTTGGATTTTTCTTCTTTTTCTTCGGTGTGTTCGATGGCTGCATTGAGCAGGCTGCGCATGGCCAGTAGCATCTCCCGATGAGCGGCTTTAGTGTGCTGGCGGAACTCCTCGGGTAGGAGTGCCGGATGCTTCTTGTAGCACCCTCTGAAGCCCTTGATGCCCTCAGCCAGCCAGTCCTCGAAAGCGAACTCCTTCTCCTCTGTCATGCTTCTCACCTCCCAGTGATGGGTAACGAGTCAACGAGTAATGAGGAACTCTTTGTTGGCAAGGTAATTATACTATGATCTGTTCCAGCGGTCAAAGACTCCCCGCCCTTTCCGCTGCCTCCAGCACCTGCTCTACGGTGATGTCTCGCACGCAGGGGTGCTGGTGCAGCTCGGCGGGGAGGTAGTCGAGGCGGTTGCAGGGGATGCAGTCCATGCCAGAGGTGACGACGATGTGACGGGCCGGGTTGCCCCAGGGGCCGAAGGCGCGGCTGTCCACAGGGCCGAAAAGATGCACCGTCGGGATGCCCAGGGCCACGGCCAGGTGCAGAGGCCCGCTGTCCACCCCCAGCACCAATCGGCAGCGAGCTATGATGGCTGCCAGCCCTCCCAAACTCGTCTCCCCAGCGGCCACGATGGGCTTGGTGGTCATCCCTTCGGCGATGGCTCTGCACAAGGGCGATTCCTCCGCCGAACCAGTCAGAATGACCCTGGCTCCGTACCGTTGAGCCAGGGTATCGGCCACCTGAGCCCACGCTTCGTTTCTCCACAGCTTGACCGGTGCTCCGGCCCCAGGGTGAATGCAGATCAACAAATCGCCATCTTCAACACCATGCCTCATCAAATAGTCTTCAGCGAACTCCTTATCCTCAGCGGTTAAATTGAACTCCAGCGGCCAATTTGCAACCCGCGATCCTTCGGCCACCCCTTCGATTACACTCAGGGCATGGCTCAGGACAGGCCTGCAACCCGAAACCCGAAACCCGAAACTCGAAACCCTCTCCACCAAAGCCAGATTCTTCTCCACCTCATGGCGCCCGGATGAATAGGGCACGACGTCGGTCAGAAAAGGCCGAACTTCGGCGATGTCGTAGCCTACTCGGCGGGGGATGCCGGCTAGATAAGCCAGCAACGCCCCCCACCAGTGGTCGAAGCGGAGAACGACGGCTAAGTCGAATTCTTGTTGTCTCAACTGTCTGGCGTATCGGAGAAGCGTGACATAAGGTTCGAATACGGATCGCTTTTTCCGCCGGGTGAAGCCGGGGAAGGGGCAGAGAGCGATTTCGTCAATGTGGGGGTTGTTCTCGATGACGGCTTTTGACCAGGGGCCGACCAGGCAGGTGATGCGAGCCTGGGGGAAGGCTTCTCGCAGCAGCCTGATGGCGGGGGTGGTGAAGAGGAGGTCGCCCAGGTGGTCGGGGCGGATGAGGAGGATACGGTCAACGGATGGAGAGCGGACTTCGTCGTGAGCGCTCAGTCGAACGATAAGCGGATGACCCCTTCGCAGCTTCAGGGGCCAGGTTAGATAGGGTATGAGGCGCAGGAGAAGCAGGCGGATTCGTTGGCGTAGGGTTCTGATATGGAAGTTGGAAGTTGGAGATTGGAGGTTGGAGGTTGGATGTGGAGCCCATGATCTAACTTCCAATTTCTAACCTCCAACATCCAGTTTCTCATAGACCTGCTCTAGTTTGGGGACGATAAGCCGCCAATCGTACTGCTCCTCGACGAAGCGCCGGGCTGCCAGGCCCAACCTTTCTCGCCGTGGGGCGTCGTCAAGAAGCTCAATCACCTGCTGGGCGAACTCTTCCGGGCTGTCGGCTAAGGACAACTCCCGGCCAGGCACAAGTCCCTCGAAGCCCTCACAGCCCAGCGAGGTGGAGACGATAGGCTTGCCCATGGCCATGGCCTCCAGCACCTTGAGGCGGGTGCCGCCTCCTATCCGCAACGGCACCACGTAAACACAGGCCCCGGCGATGTAGGAACGCACGTCGTCTACGTAGCCGGTGACTGTTACCGCTGGATCGTCGGCCAGGCGCAGAACGCGGCGGTGGGGGCTCTGGCCAACGATGTAAAAACGCACGTCGGGCATTTCCCTTCGCACCAGAGGCAACACTTCCTGACAGAACCAGAGGACGGCGTCCACGTTGGGGCGGAAATCCATTTTGCCTGTGAAAATCAGGGAGCGAGGGGGGAGTGGCGAGGGCCGAATGTCAGCGGAAGTGTAGTAATCTACGTCAACGCCGTTGGGAACGACCGTCACCTCAAGGCCTGGCACCAGGCGCTGCAAGGCTCGTTTGTCGGCCTCGGAGACGGCCACCACCCGATTAGCCAGCCGGCAAACCATGGCCTCATAGCGGCTGAGCTTCTTCCACTGGATGAGGGAGTACAGGGCCGCGACCCAACGCCTGGGTTGTCGGACGTCGGTCTCGAAAGCTCGCTGTTGCAGCACGTACTCGGCGTTGTGATCGTCGAATACGGAGATTGGAGGATGGAGGATGGAGGTTGGAGGATGGAGAATGGGGAATGGACGACTTTCCCCCTTCCATTCTCCCCTTTCCCCCTTCCCCCTTCCCCTTTCCATTCTCCAATTTCTAACTTCCAACATCCAATATCGCGCCATCTCGATGCCTTCGATCTGCACCACATCGAAGGGCACTCGCCGCAGCGTGGCGGCTAGCTTGGCCTGGAACTCCGCCGATGGCAGGCGCAGGGCCATGTCGGGCAGGGGGGAGAGGAACAGCGACAGGAAGCGTTTCAGTGGGGAACGGCGGGGAGCGAGAACAGCCTCGATGCTACAACAATGCTGGTGCAGCGGAGTGGCCCTGACGATTTCATCCTGAGAGCGCACGAAGGAAAGCAGGTGGATCTCGTGGCGCGGGGCCAGGTTGGCTATGATGTTGTAGTTTCTTATGGTTGTCCCTTGGTGGGGGGGGTAGGGGAGTTGAGGGGTGAGAAACAGTATCCGCATCAATCAGTCACTCTCTCTTCAATCGCCGAAGGTCTCTCTCTTCGATCGCCGAAGGTCTCTGACCGAGGTGAAGGGGGCTCGGTCGGAGACCTTCGCCCATCGCATAGTATGAGTCAATCAGTCGCTTTGGCCGACGCGACGGTAGAGCTCCAACGTCTGGAGCGCGGTTTTCTCCCAGGAGAAGCACTGGGCTCGCTTGAGCCCTTTAGCAATCAACTCAGCTCGCAGGGCCTCGTCGGTCAAGACCCGCCAGATGGCTACAGTTAGCTCTGACACATCCTCAGGGTCAACCAGGAGCCCGGCATCGCCCACCACTTCGGGTAACGATGAGACGTTGGAGACCACTACCGGTGTACCACAGGCCATGGCTTCCAGAGGCGGCAGGCCGAAGCCCTCGTAGAAGGATGGCTGCACCAGAAGTTGGGCGGCGTTGTAAAGATGGAGCAAATCCTCGACGGGCACCCGTCCCAGGAAGAGGATGTCGTCAGTCAGCTTCAGCTCGTCCACGAGGGTGAAGACTTCCTCGGACAGCCAACCTTGCCGGCCCACTACCGCCAGTTTTGCGTCTGCCTTGTAGCTGTCCAACAACTGTCGGTAAGCCTTCAGAAGCGTGGGCAGGTTCTTACGCGGTTCGATGGTGCTCACGAAGAGGATGAAATCCCCCGTGATGTGATATTTGCTCTTAGTTTGCTCCAGGATTTCCCGGTCGTTGACGGGCCGATAGATGGGGTCGGCCGATTCGTAGATGACAGTGATCTTGTGCTCAGGCGCGCCCAACAGGCGGATGGTGTCTCGCCTGGTGCTCTCGGAGACGGCGATGATGTGGTCGGTCCGTTTCACAGCCTCATCAATCTGGCCGTAGTAACGGGCACTCTCCCTGGTGAGAAAGTGGGGGTACAAGAGAAAGGCTAGATCGTGGATGGTGATGACAGATTTGCAGGGGCGGCTAAAAGGGGGTATGAAATCGGGGCTGTGCAGGACGTCCAGGCCGAGGCCTGAGATCTCAAATCGTAGGGTAAACTGTTCCAAGCGATGATGACTTGGCGTCCAGAGGGACACTCGCTTGAAATTGGGCTTATCAACGATGATGCGCTTATCCTTACGGCTTTGTAGGATGAAAAACTCATTTTCTCGATCGCGAGGCTTTCCGCCGCTCTCGGCGAGTCCCTGAATCAAGCGAAGGGTGTACTGACTAATCCCCGCTTGACTGTAGTAGACCAACCGCGCGTCAATGCCGATGCGCATTAATTATGGCTCTCCTGGCTCTTGGCTAGGGCAACCGCAAGGGATTGCCCCTACTTGAGCGCCCCTTCCATTTCCAGCAGACGACGCTTGAGGTCCAGGCCGCCCCCAAAGCCGCGTAAATTCCCGTCGCTGCCTATCACCCGGTGACAGGGCACCACGATGGGCACGGGATTAGCAGCCATGGCCCGCCCGACAGCTCGGGCCGCCCCTGGAGAGACGGCCTGGCGGGCTATCTGGCTGTAGGAGCGCGTCTCTCCATAAGGAATGTCCCGCACAACTGACCAAACCCGGCGTTGGAAAGCGGTTGCCCCGCTTAGGTCCAAAGCCTCGTCGAAGAGAACTTGCTGGCCGTCGAAATAGTGCTGCAACTTCCTCTTCAGGCCGTCAAGCTTGGGGTCATTGTAAGGTTGCTTTTCTCCCCAACGTTCGAGCAGCGGCTTCAACGCCCTCTCCTGGGTGGGCTCCGGTAGGGTAAGAGCCAGGAGTCCGCGGGGGGAACTGGCTATCCCCACCCAGCCCCAGGCAGTCGGGCATGAATCTATGGCCACTTTGACTTCCTTTTTGCCCATTTTTGGCCTCCTCGGGCTCGAGTATTCACGCCTTTAATTATAGCTATTATGCCTTGCCTGTCAAGGTTGGATTCTCAGAATTGGCGGCAATCGGCGGTGTAGATGCGGTTTTGCCAAATGGCGATTTAAGCGGTATAATTAGCGTAACTTCGCGGAAGGAGATGACTTATGCCGAGGGAGACTTTCGACGAACAGATCGGTGAGCTGCAGGAAGATCTCTTGGCCATGGGCGAGTCGGTGGATAAGGCCATAGAGCGCTCGATCCAGTCTCTGGCCAATCGTGACTTAGAGCTGGCGCAGCAGATCATTGATGAAGATGTCCTGATTAATCAGGCTCAGAGCGATCTGGAGGAAAGATGCCTGGTTCTGATCGCCACCCAGCAGCCCTTGGCCAGCGATTTGCGGATCATCCTCGCTGTCTCCAGCATCGCCGTTGAATTGGAGCGCATGGGTGATTACGCCAAGGGGATCGCCAAGATCACTCTCATGATTGGTGATCAGCCCCCCTTGAAGCCCCTGATTGACATCCCTCGCATGGCCGAGAAGGGGCGCCAGCTCCTTCACCAGCAGTTGGACGCTTTCATCCGTCGCGATCCCGACACAGCTCGGCACCTCGGCACCGAGGACGATGAGGTGGACGCCTTGTATGACCAGGTATACCGCGAACTCATGTTCTTCATGACGCAGGATCCCAAAACTATCACCCGGGCCACGCATTTGCTTTGGGTAGCTCACAACCTGGAGCGCATCGCCGATCGCACCACCAACATCGGCGAACGAGTGGTCTTTCTGGTCACAGGGCTGGAAGAAGAACTGAATCTGTAACAATCACCAATGGGAGGTGGAGCATGAACTTGAACCAACTTAATCAGATGGTCACCTGGCTGGACGAGGAGCGCCGGCGCGATAAGACCGACTTGGCCAAGTTCCAGCAGCGGGTGGAGAGCCAGTCCGCGGAGATCGCGGAGCAGGCCAGGAGGATGCAGGAACTGGAAGGGAGGTTGGCGCGCACTCAGGCCCAACTGACCAAGTTCACTCAACTCGAGAAGGCCCTCGACCAACTTCGGGCTGAACTCGTGCTGCTCATAGAGAGGCACGATGAGCAGCGCCGAAGGGCTGAGGAGGATGCAGAGCGAGTGAGGCAGGTGGAACGGGGCAGCCAGACCCGAACTCTGGGGGAGATGAGGAAGGAGCTGCAAAAGCTGTCTCGCCACGAGGAGGAGTTGCAACAGCGACGGGCTGAGGATCAGCGCTTGGGGGAGGGTCTCTTGAGCTTGCAGCAGCGGGTAGCCGACTTCGGTAGAGACCTCGAGAACCGAACGCGGAATTTGCCATATCTCGAAGAGCGCCCCCGGCAGAATGCCAAACGGATAGCCGAGCTTCAGGAGGAGACGCCGGAGTTGTTCAGGAGGACTGAGGCTCAATCTGCAAAGTTGCAGCTTTTGGAGGAATTAGTCAGGAAAAGTGACCACCGGATAGGGGAGCTGGACTTGCAGGCGACCGAACTAAAGCAAGAGCAGCAGGAGTTCTTCGAGTCCCTCAGGCTCGCCGAGCAAGACCGCGAGAGGCTGATGGGTGAGTGGACTGAACAGATGGAAGAGCATCGCCAGAAGATGGAGAAGTACGACGTTCAGATGCGGCAATCGGCGGAGCTGTATGGGAGGAACAAACGAGCTTTGGCGGAGTTGGAGAAGTTCGAGGAACGCATGAAGCAGGGTCAGTCCGAGGTGGCGGAGCTGCAACGTCTGGCGGAGAAACGCCAAAGGCACCAATTGGATGAATGGCAGGCGGAGGATGAAAAGCGCTGGAAGAAGAACCTGTTGATTTGGGAGCAGCACTGGCGCGATCAGGATAGGTGGAACGAAGAGCAGGCTACACGGCTTGGGCCGCTGGATGAGTCTGCCAAAGCGAACCGAGCTCAAATCACGGCCTTGTGGCAGACCTGGCAGGAATATGCTCGCCGCCAGATCGGCGAGATGCAGGAGCGCATCGCGCACGCTGGGGAAAAGGTCGAGAAACTTCGCTGAAGGAGTGGATGAAGTTTGCGAGTAATCGGCACAGCGGGACACGTAGACCACGGCAAGTCGAGGTTGGTGGAGGCCCTGACGGGCATTGATCCCGACCGTCTCAAAGAAGAGAAAGAACGGGAGATGACCATTGACCTGGGCTTCGCCTGGCTCACTCTGCCCAGCGGCGAGTCAGTGGGCATCGTTGATGTACCTGGCCACAGGGACTTCATCGAGAACATGTTGGCTGGCGTAGGCGGCATTGACGCTGCGCTCTTCGTAGTGGCCGCCGACGAAGGGGTGATGCCCCAGACGCGCGAGCACCTGGCCATCCTGCACCTGTTGGGGGTGACGAACGGCGTAGTAGCCCTGACCAAGATGGACCTGGTCGAGGATGAAGAATGGCTGGAACTCGTTCAACTCGACGTGGCCGAGCTGCTGGAGGATACCGCTCTGGCCGACGCTGCCATGGTTCCCGTCTCAGCCAGGACAGGCCAGGGATTGCCGACTTTGCTGGAGGAGTTGGACAGGCTGCTGGAAAACGTGCCGCCCCGCAGCAACCTGGGCCGTCCCCGTCTCCCGATTGATCGCGTGTTCACCATCGCGGGTTTCGGCACCGTGGTGACGGGCACGCTGATTGATGGCGACTTGCGAGTCGGTCAGGAGGTGGAGGTTTTGCCCCAGCGGCTGAAGGCGAGGGTGCGTGGCCTCCAGACTCACAAAGAGAAGATCGAACGGGCTGTTCCCGGCAGCCGGGTGGCTATCAATTTGACCGGGGTGAGCAAAGATGAGGTACAGCGGGGCGATGTGGTGACCATCCCCGGCTGGCTCAAGCCCACCAGGCTAATAGACGTGCGCTTGCGCTACCTGGCCAGCGCGCCCCGTCCCCTGCGGCACAATGCGCCGCTGAAATTCTTCAGTGGTTCGACGGAGATCATGGCCAGGGCGCGGCTGTTGGACAGCGGGGCCATCCCGCCGGGTGGGGAGGGCTGGGTGCAGTTGCGGCTGGCTGATCCAGTGGCCCTGGTCAGGGGCGATCGTTTCATCGTCCGCCAGCCATCGCCTGCTATCACCGTAGGCGGTGGGCGGGTGATTGACCCCCATCCCCGCCGGCGACACCGGCGCTTCCGCTCCGAGGTCATTGCCAGACTGGCAACCCTGGCCCGCGGCAGCCCGGCGGAGATCCTTCTCCAATCGCTGGAAACCAGCCAGCCCTGCCAGCTCCGCACGCTGATAGAGCGTAGCGGCATTGCTGTAGAGGAAGCAGGCCAGGCTTTGCAGGAGTTGTTGGATGGCCAGCAGGTGCTTGTCCTCGACAGCAGGATCGAGAAAATACCCAATACCAAGTATCTAGAGGCCAACAACCCGTACCTCATCTCAGCGTCGGGCTGGGAGAAGCTGTTAAACAAACTTATCAACGCCTTGCGAGACTATCACCGACGGCGCCCGTTGCGCCAGGGCATGCCCCGCGAAGAACTCAAGAGCCAGTTGAGATTATCCACCAAGATCTTGAACGAAGTGGCGAGCAGGGCTGTGAGCGAGGACAAGCTGGTGGATGAAGAGGCCATCTTGCGCCTGCCGGAACATCGAGTGAAATTCAGCGCTGACCAGGAGCGCCAGGTACAAGAGCTATTGGCCGTCTTCAGGAAGAACCCCTACATCACCCCCTCGGTAGCCGACAGCGAGGCCCTGGTGGGAACAGAAGTACTGAACGCATTGATCCAGCAGGGAAGGTTGGTTCAGGTAAGTGAAGATGTCCTGTTTCTGAGGAAGACCTACGAGGAGATGGTTAGGCGGGTCATCGAGCACATCGAAGAGAAAGGCGCTATCACGGTGGCTCAGGTGCGCGACATGTTCGCCGCCAGTCGCAAATATGCCCTGGCGCTGATGGAGCACCTGGACGAACGCAGGGTGACAAGACGGGTGGGGGACGAACGTGTCTTAAGATAGAGAAGAGGGAAACTAAAAAGCCTCCTTATGCTCAGGCGTAAGGAGGCTTTTTGGCGTATCGTACCAGTAGGAAAACCCATCCCGGACAAACCGGAATCAAACAAGGTTCAAGCTGCATAGAAATCACCAAGACGCTAGGGGTTTCAATCTTTTCCTTATGTCTTTAGGTTTTTACAATCGAGTTCTTGCCGTTTCTGCAAGAATTTGACTGTAAAAACACTACAGGAACGCCGAGAAACCTTAAAATTTTCAGGTTTTGATAAATTCCTCACAACACTAGATATAGTATGTCTTATCCAGAAAGACACCAATATATAGTATCCTCCATCGCGAGAAATGGCAATTATCCTCGGATGAACCTTAAAATCTTCCGGAGGCACTAGCCAAAAATCAAAAAATGTTGTATAATGTAGTGGTAGGAAGTGGAGGATTGTGGGGAGGTGTGGTTGAGCGCGGCGATCTGGGCCGTGAAATGTGGGAGGCAACTATGTTTTCGGGTGAATGTGAGCATACAGTGGATGACAAGGGGAGATTGATCATCCCTGCCAAATTTCGCTCTGGCTTAGAGGCGGGCTTGTTCGTCACCAGGGGCCTGGATGGCTGCCTCTTTGTCTTTCCGCCCGATACGTGGAAGGACTTATCTGAAAAGGTGGCCAATCTCCCCCTTGCTCAAGCAGGCGCTCGCTTATTCAGCCGCATGATATACTCAGGCACCGAGTGCGAGTTGGATAAACAGGGGCGGATTCTCCTGCCGGCCCCTCTGCGGGCGCACGCCGACATCGAAAGTGGGGTGGTTATTACCGGCGTTAATTCCCGTCTGGAAATCTGGAGCCAGAAGCGCTGGCAGGAAATGACTATCAGGATGGAAGAGGAGAGCAGCTCGATCGCCGAGCAATTAGCCGACTTGGGAATTTAGGATCGCAAGGCGGCCTTTCGTCGTTAATTATACCGTAGTTCTGCAAATTTTGCAACTGACTTGTTCAGAGGTAGTGCCAGGCTGTTGCTCGTTATAAGAGGTGCTGGAATTTTGATATAAGCTCCAAGGCCCGTCCCTTCGACAGGCTCAGGACAGGCCTCGGGCCGCCAAAAACGCACCCGGGGACGGGTGCTAGAGCCTTATATCAAAACTTCAGAAGAGGTAATAAGTTGAGCCATATTCCTGTCCTTTACCAAGAGGTCTTGGCTGGGCTTCAAATAAGGCCTGGCGGACGCTACATAGACGGCACAGTGGGGGGCGGGGGACACGCCCGCGGTATCCTCGTAGCCTCCGCACCCGATGGCGATCTCTTGGGCATAGATGCTGATCCCATGGCCGTAACTTTAGCCGGTGAACAACTGGCTGTGTTCGCGGGAAGGGTTACTGTGGTCCAAGGTAATTTCGCTGACCTGGAGGAGATTGCCGTGGAGCACGGCTTTTGCTCTGTGGAAGGCATCCTCCTCGATTTGGGGCTCTCGTCGTTGCAGTTGGAGGCCGCGGGGCGGGGTTTTGCCTTTCGATTGGATGGCCCACTGGATATGCGGTTCGACCCCAGCCGGACAACGACGGCGGCTGATTTGGTCAATACTTTGTCCAGGGAGGAATTAGCTGACATCTTGTTTCGATATGGTGAGGAACCCCAATCGCGGCGCATCGCTCGCGCTATCGCGGCTGAGCGACCCATCAGTACCACGGGGGAGCTGGCTGCCCTGGTGTCTGCCTCAGTGGGCCGCCGCAGGAGAATCCACCCGGCCACTCGGACATTCCAGGCTCTGCGCATAGCTGTCAACGAGGAGCTGGAATGTCTGGCCGGAGCCCTGCCCCAGGCGTTGAGACTCTTGGGGCCCGGAGGTCGCCTGGCGATTATATCCTTTCATTCCCTGGAGGATCGCCTGGTAAAGCAATTTTTCCGTAACGAGGCACGGGATTGCGTGTGCCCGCCGGAAATACCTGTTTGCGTCTGTGATCATCGAGCTACCTTAGGAATAGTGACCAAGAAGCCCATCAGGCCCTCGGCCGAGGAGGTGGCGGCCAATCCTCGCAGCCGCAGCGCCAAGTTGCGAGTCGCGTATCGTTTATAGTAAAGGGAGACCTTTCATGGCTAGCAGTCAAAAGCGCTCTTTGCGCCTGGAGAAGGGGTCTTGGCGGCTGGAAGCCAGGACAACGGCCGCGGTTCTCCTGGTTCTGACTCTGTTGGGCTTGCTCAGTTGGCTCTGCCTGTCTCAAGCCAGTAAAGTGTCCACCGTCAGGCACCGTATCTGGGAAAAAGAGGCGAAGATAGAGCGACTCCAGCGAGAGAACGCCGAATCGCTGGCTGAGGTCACGGAGCTGATCAGCGTTTCTCGTCTAGAGGACGTGGCGCTAGGATTAGGCTACGGCCCCGCTGAGGAGCGTCGGTATTTGGACGTACCTGGTTACCCTGGCGGCGTATCGGGAGGCGGATTGGCTGCAGCGCCCAGGCCGGATGAAAGCGCCGTTGTTGCCCCGGGAGAATCCAGGAGGCTTGAGGGGGGCGGCGTGGCGCGGTGGTGGGAAAAGGTGGTTTCTCAATTCGTAGCCTGGGCGGGGACGCAACCCTGATGATAGTCAGAGGAAGGATAGATTCTCAGGACGACGAAAGCAGTGAATCGAAGGAAAAGGTTTTTCGGCGCCTTGCCTTTCTGATCGCCATCCTCACCGGCCTGGTGCTGGTCATCGCTGTTCGACTTTTCTATTTGCAGATCATTCAAGGGGTTTTTGGTGGCGACCCGTCTCCCCCTCCTCCAAACTATACGCCGGAGGTCGCTTCTCATCGGGGGTTGATCCTTGATCGCCGTGGCTACATCCTGGCCCTAAATATCTTTGAGTACGATGTATCCGCGGCGCCAGACGCGATAACGGACACTCAACACGTGGCGAGCCATCTGTCGCCAATCCTGGGTCTATCATCTGGCGAGCTGGTTTCACTTCTGGATCCCGAGAAGCCTTACGCTCTTTTGAAAAAGCGCGTCTCGCGAAAAGTAGCCGATGCCATAGATTCGTTGAAATTCAGGGGCGTCCACCTAGAGCCGAAGCTCCGACGAAGGTATCCAGATAGGGAGTTGGCTGCTCACCTTCTGGGCTTCGTTCGCTATGACTGTAATGGTGGCTATGGCCTAGAGGGATACCATGACCTTCTTTTGAAAGGCGTTAGCGACGTAGAAGGGAAGGTATATCATCGGCGCGAAGCCATGCCCTTTGCCTTTCCCCAACTGCCTCTGCCGCAGGACGGTACCCATCTGGTGCTGACCCTCGACAGGAACATCCAACATCTGGTGGAACAGGAGTTGGCGAAGGCGGTAGCCCAATATCAGGCTGATAGCGGCACCATTATCGTCATGGATCCCAAGACGGGTGCTATCCTGGCTATGGCCAACTATCCGTCCTATGATCCCAACCGCTTCTACGAAGTGCCGATGGAATCATACGTCAACCCTGCGGTGAGTGGACAATACGAGCCTGGGTCTGTCTTCAAGATCATCACTATGGCCGCGGGCCTCGATGCAGGAATCATCACGCCTGATAGCACTTTCTACGATAGCGGCGAAATAAAAGTGGGAGGGGCCGTTATCAAGAATCCCGACCGTCGTGCCCATGGCCTGGTCACTATGACAGACATCCTGGCATATTCCCTGAACGTAGGGGTTGCCTACGTCAGCACCTCCCTGGGCGAAGAAACGTTCTATGCTTACTTGAAGCGTTTTGGCTGCGGGCATCCCACGGGCGTTGATTTGGACGGCGAGGTGGCTGGGACCCTCAAGGAGCCAGGTAGCGAAGACTGGTATAAGTCCGATTTGGGTACTAACTCCTTCGGGCAGGGGGTGGCTGTGACTCCTTTGCAGATGATCACGGCAGTGGCGGCGGTGGCCAACCACGGTCTTCTTATGAAGCCCTATGTGGTAGAGCGGATCGTTGATGACCAGGGTGTGATCGTCACCCAGCCCACTGTCGTGCGGCAGGTCGTTTCTGCCCAGACAGCCGAGCAACTGACGGACATGTTGGTGGAAGCCGTGGAGCGAGGAGCGGAGTTGGCCACTGTGCCGGGTTACGACATTGCCGGAAAGACGGGAACGGCCCAGATACCCGTCGGCGCTCACTATCATCCGGAGTTGACCATCGCCTCGTTCGTGGGCTACGCTCCGGCCGATGATCCCCAATTCATCGTCCTGGTCAAAATAGACAAGCCACGGTTGGATCCGTGGGGGGCGGAGGTGGCGGCCCCCGTTTTCAGGATTATCGCCGAGCAACTGTTCGTGCTGCTGGATGTCCCGCCCGACGGCGTAAGATTGGCTAGCAGATGATCCGATGCTGACCCTTGCTGATTTGGTGGAGGGCCTCACTGGCCAGAGGCCACCCAACCTGGAACAGAAGCTGACCGATGCGGTCATAGACTCGCGCCAGGCGTGCCCCGGCAGCCTTTTCGTGGCCTTAAAGGGCGAGCGTGAAGATGGCCACGACTTCGTCGCCGACGCCTTCCAGCGCGGGGCGATAGCAGCCATCGCGGAAAGAGAATTGGATATTGGAAGTTGGAAGGGGGAAGGGGGAAGATGGAGGGGGGAAGGCTATCCATTTTCCATTCTCCATTTTCCATTCTCCATCTTCCATTCTCCAATATCCAATATCCAATATCCAGTCTGCTTCATCGTCGAGGACAGCCTGAAGGCCCTGCAGCAACTGGCTGCTTACTGGCGCGGCAAGCACACTCCTCGTGTGGTGGGCGTTACTGGCAGCGTAGGCAAGACCACCACCAAGGAGGTGATCGGCGGGGTTCTCTGTCAGCGTTTTCGCACCTTGAAAAGCGAGGGCAACTACAACAGTGAGACCGGCCTGCCCTTGACGCTCTTGAAGCTGGAGCCGAGCCACCAGCGGGTCGTCCTGGAGATGGGCATGTACGACCTGGGGGAGATCGCGGAGTTGGCGGCCATCGCCCGTCCTCACGTCGGCGTGGTCACCAACGTGGGACCTACCCACCTGGAGCGGCTGGGCACCATCGAACGCATCGCCCAGGCCAAGACAGAGCTGGTAGAGGCTCTGCCCGACGATGGGGTGGCCATCCTCAACGGCGATGATCCCTGGGTGCGTCGGATGGCGGCCAAGACCAAGGCCAACGTATTTTATTACGGCCTGGATCAAACCTGCGACCTGTGGGCTAACCACATCGAGAGTCAGGGCCTGGAAGGCATTCGCTTCCGCTTCCATCACGGGCCTGAGATAATTCATGCCAAGGTGCCGATGCTGGGGCGGCATAGCGTGCACACGGCTTTGGCCGCTGCTGCCGTGGGCTTGGTAGAGGGGCAATCGTGGGAGGAAATTATAGATGGATTGCGAGGAGCGGCGCAACTGCGCCTGGTGGTGGCGCCCGGTCTGCGAGGGGCGATTATCCTGGACGATACCTACAACGCCAGCCCTGCCTCCACCATCGCTGCTCTCAACCTGCTTGAGGAGCTGGACGGACGCAAGATCGCCGTGCTGGGTGACATGCTGGAACTGGGGGCCTACGAGGAAGAAGGACATCGAAAGGTGGGTCGCCGGGTCCTGGATGTGGCGGCTGTGCTCATCACCGTGGGAGAGCGTGGACGACTCATCGCTGAGGCAGCTCTGGCCTGGGGCATGGAAGCAGAAAAGGTTATCATAGCGGAGGACAACGATAGCGCCATCGCCCGCCTGCGCGAGATCGTCGCTCCTGGTGACATAATCCTGGTAAAAGGCTCTCGCGGCATGAAGATGGAAGAGATCGTCACCGCGTTAGCAATACCCAATACCCAAGAGACTTGATATTAGAGATTTGAGCTTTGAACTTTGAGCTTTGGATTTGACAAATGGCTTATGCATTGGCTCTGGGCGCGTTTTCTTTCTTGTTTGCTGTTGTCTGGGGTAGCCCGCTGATCGCCTACCTGAGGAGCTACGGCATCGGCAAGCAGATCCGGTTCGATGGCCCCAGTTCCCACCAGACGAAAACTGGCACTCCGACCATGGGAGGGCTGATGATTTTGATACCCGTCTTTCTCATCGTCTTAGCGGCGGGCCTCGCTCAACTGCTGGTCGGCACTGCTTTAGGTCAGGCGCTGCTGGACAGACTGGGTGTGGCGCGGGTGTTTTTCTTTGGCCGTTCGATTCTGGTGCCGCTGGGGGTTATGCTCGGGTTTGGTTTATTGGGAGGACTCGACGACTGGGCCGGAGTGCGGGGCCATCGTAACGGAGAGGGGATCCTGGCCCGCTGGAAGTTTATCATCCAGTTAGCGCTGGCTACAATAGCAGCTCTCGTCCTTCACTTTGGCCCTCCCGACCTGCATAGCGTAGCCATCCCTGGGATGTCTGAAAAAGTAGAGATCGGGCTTTGGTGGTTGCCCATCGCCGCGTTCATCATCATCGCTAGTTCCAACGCCGTCAATTTGACCGATGGGCTGGATGGCCTGGCTGGCTCCATCGCTGCCCTCTGCTTTCTCTGCTACGGCATTATCGCCTACCTGCAGGATCAGGGCTGGTTGCTGGCTTTTTGCTTCACCATGGTCGGGGCGATCCTGGCCTTCCTGTGGTACAACGCCTATCCCGCCGATTTGTTCATGGGCGACGTGGGGTCAGAAGCGCTGGGCGCGACCCTGGCCGTGGTGGCTCTGATGACCGGGCAGTGGCTGCTCTTGCCCATCATCGGCGGCGTTTTCGTGGCCGAGACGTTATCGGTCATACTGCAGGTAGGCTATTTCAAATTCACCAGGATCAGGTATGGCCAGGGCCGGCGCATTTTCAAGATGACGCCCTTGCACCATCACTTCGAGCTCTTAGGCTGGTCCGAGACGCAGGTGACGCAGAGGTTCTGGTTAATGGCCATCATGGCGGCCATGCTGGGTGTGGCTCTGGCGCTGTGGGGTAACCCGCCACCGGCAACGTGAGCGGGGGGCTCATGGACTTCAAAGGGAAGCGAGCGACCATCATCGGACTGGCACGGGAGGGAACGGCGCTGGCCAGGTTCCTGGCCGAGCAGGGGGCCATCGTTACGGTTAGTGATCTCAAGAACGAGGAGGAGCTACAGGAAAACATTGCAAAACTGAAGGGGTTTCCCATCCGCTTTGTGCTTGGTGGTCACCCAGGGGAGGTCTTGAACCAGACCGATGTCCTTTTCCTCAGCCCCGGCGTGCCGCTGGAGGCTCCCATCGTCGCGGAGGCCAAAAGGCGGGGCATCCCCATCAGCAGCGAGACTAGCCTGTTCACCGAGCTGTGTCCGGCGCCCATCGTCGGCATCACTGGCTCCAGCGGCAAGACGACCACCGTCAGCCTGGTGGGCCAGATGCTAGAGGCCAGTGGCTTCCGCACCTGGGTAGGGGGGAACATCGGCCGCCCCCTCCTTGGACACCTGGGGGAGATCGAACCAACCGACAAAGTAGTGATGGAGTTGTCGTCCTTCCAACTGGAGATCATGGAGTGGAGCCCGCCCATTGCCGCCATCCTCAACATCACACCCAACCACCTGGATCGCCACCCCTCCATGAAAGCCTACATCGAGGCTAAAATCAATATCGTTCGCTTTCAGCAGCCGGGGGATGTGGCTGTCTTAAGCTCAAAGCTCAAAGCTCAAAGTTCAAAGTTCAAAGCTCGGATTTTGAGTTTTAGTTTGAGGGAGGAGGTGGAACAGGGAGCATCTCTGCTAGACGGCGAGATTATCCTGAGGCTAGGGGATACGGAACAGCGGATTTGCTCTGCCGATGAGATCAAGCTCCTGGGGCGACATAACCTGGAGAACGTCCTGGCTGCCTGCGCCATAGCTGCGGTCGCCGGAGCCTCTCGGCAGGCTATGGCCGACGTGGCCACGAGTTTCGAGGGGGTAGAACACCGCCTGGAGCTGGTGCGAGAGCTGGGCGGGGTGCGCTATTACAACGATTCCATCGCCACCTCGCCGGAGCGCACCGTTGCCGCCCTGCGCTCCTTCGACCAGCCCATCGTCCTCCTGGCCGGAGGGCGCGACAAGCACCTGCCCTGGGATGAGATGGCCCGGCTCACGCTGCAAAAGGCGCGACTATTGATCCTGTTTGGGGAGGCAGCGCCGATCATTGAGAAAGCGATACGAGTTTCGAGTTTTGGGACTTCGGCGAGCTCAGTCGAGCCGTTTCGAGTTTCGAGGGATTTGGAGGAGTTCGTTCATCGCTGTCAGACTCTTGACGAAGCCGTCGAGGCAGCGGCGAGGGAGGCGCAGCCGGGCGATGTGGTCTTGCTCGCGCCCGGCGGCACCAGCTTCGATGCCTTCAGCGACTTCGCCGAGCGAGGCGAGCGGTTCCGTGAGCTTGTGAAGGCTCTTTGACCAACTTATCTTGAGGTGTCATTGCGAGGCGCGCCGTTTGCGCCGAAGCAATCCCCTAACACGCTTGGAGATTGCTTCGCTACCCGCCACGCTGCGCTCGCGGCTTCGGCTCGCAATGACAAATGTAACATCGTCAAATTATGGAGGGGAGGGAGAGATGGCTCAAGCATACAGCAGAAGCTTCACCAAGAGGATAGATTACCCATTGATTATCATCCTGGCCAGCTTGCTTCTCATCGGCCTACTGATGATCTACAGTTCCAGCTTCGACTTTGGCTATATAAGATTTGATCAACCGACCTACTTCTTCGGCAGGCAGATTATCTGGACTCTGCTGGGCGTGGCTGGGATGATAGTGATGATGAGTATTGATTATCACACCTGGCGACGCTTTTCCGTTCCCCTGATGGGCGGCACTTTGCTCCTGTTGATACTTCTCCTGATCGTGGGCCAAGAGAGGTTTGGCTCTGTGCGCACTCTCTTTGAGGGATCGGTGCAGCCCAGCGAGCTGTGCAAGCTGATCATCATTATCTACGTCGCCGATTGGCTTTCGTCCAAGGGGGAGAGACTTCGTATGGTGACCTACGGCCTCGTTCCCTTTGCCATTCTCATTGGAGTGGTGGCGAGCCTGATCGTGATGCAGCCCGACTTCAGCACCGCCATTCTCATCGTGGTCACGGCTATAGCCATGTTCTTTATCGCTGGCGCTGATATCGCTCAGTTGGTCATCGGCCTCATCTTTGGCGGAGCTACCTTTGGCTTCTTGATCTCCAGATCAGAGCATGCTCTCGCCAGAGTCAAGGTTTACCTGGGTTCCTTGGGCGGCGCCGACGTTGGCTATCATGTTCAACAAAACTTGGATGCGCTGAGGGCTGGGGGGATAACCGGCACCGGTCTGGGGGACGGGGTCTATAAACTGGGCATTCTACCCCTGGCCCACAATGATAGCATCTTTGCCGTGCTTGGCGAGGAGTTAGGGCTGATTGGCTGCCTGCTGGTGGTGGGGCTCTTCGTTGCCCTGGCCTATCGGGGCTTTCAAATTGCTCTGGAGGCTCCCGATGATTTTGGCACGGTGCTGGCTGCGGGCCTGACCTGCTGGCTGATCTTCCAGGCTTTGATCAACTTCGCGGTGATAACCAACACCTTGCCTTTCACAGGCATACCCTTGCCCTTCATCAGCTACGGTGGCTCCTCTTTGGCTGTTTCCATGACCGGCGTGGGCCTGCTTCTGGGCATCTCCAGGTGTACTTTGGAGGAGAGGTCGGTGGAGAGTGCGCGTTATGATTTCGGGCGGCGGGACGGGCGGCCACGTATATCCAATTCTCGCCGTCGTTGAAAGATGGAAAATGGAAAGTGGAAAAGGGAAGATGGAATCTGATCTCCACCTTCCAACTTCCAACTTCTTATACGTGGGCAGCCGGGGCGGGGTGGAGGAAGGGATCGTCAGCCGATTTGCGCAAAATGAAGGGGTGCCCTTCACGGCCATCTCGACGGGGGGCTTGCGCGGCCTGGCGCCGTGGACTGTGGCTGGGCATCTGTTCAAGATGCTGGCGGGCTTCGCGCAATCGCTGGGCATCGTGCGCGATTTCTCTCCCGACGTGGTGCTGGTCACAGGGGGGTACGTGTGCGCGCCTGTGGCCGTAGCCGCCTGGCTTCGTCGAGTGCCGCTCCTGGTGTTGCTGCCCGATCTGGAGCCGGGCCTGGCCGTCCGCGCCTTGAGCCGCCTGGCGAAGCGCGTCGCCGTCTCTTTTCCGGAAGTGGCAGGGTACTTCGCCAAAAGCAAGGTCGTGACGGCGGGCTACCCTGTGCGAGCCGAGTTCTTCGCCGCCGATAAAGCCGAGGCCAGGAGGGCTTTCGGATTGGAGGAAGAGCTTAAGACCGTCACCGTCTTCGGCGGCAGCCGCGGTGCTCATAGCATCAACCTGGCCTTGAGCCAGTGCCTGGAGCGCCTGCTGGAGGTTGGCCAGGTTATCCACATCTGCGGCCATCTGGACGCCGAGTGGGTGATGGAGAGGAGGGCCCAGTTGCCCGGTCAGTTGCGAAACCGCTACCGCGCGTATTCCTATTTGCACGAGGAGATGCCTGGCGCTTTGGCTGCGGCGGACCTGGCGGTGGCTCGGGCTGGGGCGGCGACCCTGGGGGAGTTTCCCGCCCTGGGCTTGCCCAGCATCCTGGTGCCCTACCCCTACGCCGGGCAGCATCAAGAGCTCAACGCCGATTACCTGGTCAGTCGCGGCGCTGCGGTTAAGATCGCCGACGCCGATATGGGAGAAAAGCTGTGGCCCACTATCTTAGAGCTCCTGAACGACGAGGTGGCCCTGGCCGAGATGAGCGAGCGGGCGTGGGCGCTGGCCAGGCCAGATGCGGCTCAGCGCATTGCCCAGGAGCTGCGGCAATTGGTGATTCATCGTGATTGATTTGGACCAGTTTTATCTGATCCTAGGCTTCGTCGTCCTGTTCGGATTGATGGGCCTGAGACGGGGTGCCTTCAGGGAACTATTGGCTTTGGTCGGCGTTTTCCTGGCCACTGTGGTGGGAAGGTGGGGCGCACCCTTCCTGGAACCCTGGGTGAACAGATTCTATAAACTGGGTATGTTCGCTCTCGGAGGAGGGCTGGTGGTTGACGACCCGGCCAGCGTTCTGGCGGAGATGGGCGATCTGACGCCGCCTGTTGCCGATGATTCCGATCGGTTGATTTTGGGGACGATAGCTTTCGTCCTGATAGTTCTGGCCTTTTATCTTCTGGGGGAGTTTGTCGTTGATTCGCCGAAAACATGGTCTCAGCGGTTGTCCGGCATCGTCCTGGCGGGGGCGAGTGGCTATTTCATCGCTTACTTTTTGGCTCCCAGGCATTTGCCTGCGCCCGAAACGACAATCCGCTTTTCCACCGAAGGCTTGCTTGCTCTGCTGACTCAAAACCTGATAAAAGTGGTGTTGGCGTTCGTTGTTATCTTGATCATCCTCGGCCTGCAAATGTCAACGAGGCCGAGGCGCGATTAGATTTCCAACTTCCAGAAACGAGGTGATGGCCTTTGCAGCCCTTAGAAGTGGCGTGGGGGGGGCTCCTCATAACTTTTGCCTTAGTTGGCATCGTCCGAGGCTTTTTGAAGGAACTGGGGGTGACCACCGTTCTGTTGGTGCTCCTGTTTGGCCTATCGCGCCTCGAGGACAGGATACCCCAGGTTCTGACCAGCGCTGTGGGTGCCGTCGGCTATACCGTGCCCGAGGTCTCCGAGCCCGCTGGTCAATCCATCTGGGCTAGCTTTTACATCCTCGTTATAGTTTTTGTGACTCTTATTTCCTATCACGGCGAGACCCTGGCCTTCGAAGGCAGGCCTCCTAAAGGACACAAGGGCATTTTGTTTGGCTCAATGGCTGGGTTGTTTAATGGCTATTTGGTAGCAGGTAGCTTATGGTATTTTTTAGATAAGTATGATTATCCAATAAAGCTCCTTCAGTTTCAGGAGCCCCTAACCGACTTTGCGCAAAGTCTTGTCCCGTTGCTGCCGCTCACCTTGTTGCGGCCGTTCTTGCCCTTTCTCGTCGTGTTCACGATTTTAGCGCGGGTCATCAGGTAGCTTCTTCAATGAAGAACGCTCGTATTCACCTAATCGGCATCGGCGGCATCGGCCTCTCGGCTATCGCCAGGGTGCTGCTGGAAGAGGGCCGCCGGGTTTCGGGCTCCGATTTGAAGCTCTCGCCAATCACCGATGCCCTGGCTGACCTGGGCGCTACCATCCACCAGGGCCATCGGGCGGAAAACGTGGGCCATGCCGATTTGGTGATCGTCTCCTCGGCCATACCAGCGGACAATCCTGAGGCCGCAGCCGCCCGCGCAAGTGGCATCCCTGTCGTCAAGCGGGACTGGATGTTGGGGCGCATGATGGAGGGCCGATTTGGCATCGCTGTGGCCGGCTCTCACGGCAAAACTACGATTACGGCCCTGATCGCCCTTGTTCTGACTGAAGCTGGCCTTGACCCGACCTTCATCGTCGGCGGCATCATGGAAAACCTGGGCACGAACGCCAGAGCCGGTCGGGGAGAACATTTCGTCATTGAGGCCGATGAGTATGACCGCACCTTTTTGGGGCTTAAGCCCAGGATCGCCGTCGTTACCAACATTGAGATGGACCACCCCGACTGCTATCCCAGGCTGGATGACCTGGTGGAAGCGTTTCGCGAGTTCGTGAATTTGGTGCCTGCCGAGGGGTGCATCATCGGATGCGGGGACGAGGAGAGAGTAAAGGGGATACTGAGAGCAGGGGGGCAGGGGAGCAGGGGAGCCCTGAAGCTCAAAGCTCAAAGCTCAAAGCTCAAAGCTCAAAAGGGGAGCAAGGGGGCAGGGTGGCAAGGGCCTAGTGTTGTAACTTATGGGTTGGGTGAGGGGGTGGATTGGCGGGCGGTGGACATCCGGTCCAACGAAGGTGGTGGCAGCAGCTTTGTGGCCCTGCACGAGGGGCAGCCTGTGGGCGATTTTGCTTTAAGCATCCCCGGCCTGCACAACGTGCAGAATTCCCTGGCGGTGCTGGCCGTCGCCCACCAGGTGGGCCTGGATCTGGCAGGCGTGGGGGAGACGCTGCGCAGCTATCGCGGGGTGCAGCGGCGGTTCGAGGTGAAGGGCGAAGCGAATGGCATAGTCGTCATTGACGATTACGCCCACCATCCCACCCAGATACGAACTACCCTGCGGGCGGCGCGGGAACGCTATCCGGGGCGGACCATCTGGGCCGTCTTCCAGCCCCACACCTACAGCCGCACCAGGGCCCTGCTCGGCGAATTCGCCGCCAGCTTCGCCGACGCCGACCACGTGGTCGTGACCGACATCTACGCCGCTCGCGAGTTCGACGACCTGGGGGTGAGCGCGGCCGACATCATGGCCCGCATGAGGCATCCCGACGCCCGCTACATCCCTGGCCTGGACGAGGCCGCCGGCCATTTGCTCGATCACCTGAAGCCCGGCGATGTGCTTCTCACCCTGGGGGCGGGGGATGGGTATAAAGTGGGGGAAGAAGTTTTGGCCAGGGGGGACAGGCATGGCACTCGCTGACGAACACGGTCAGGAGGAGAGAAGATGGACATAAATGACTATCTTGATGCCATCGCCAGGCATTTGGGATTGATCCTGGTGGTCACTATGTTGGCAGTGGTTGTGGCAGCCATCATCAATCTCTTCATACCTCCTACCTATGAGGCCACGGTTATCCTCTCTGTACCACAGTTGAGTTCCTCAATACCTGTTGCCTCTCTAATCAAGAGCACTGAGATTGAAGCGCAAGTGGTCGCGTCCATCAGCGGCAGGAACCCCACTTTCCCCGGAGGGCAGATCCCTGAAAATCTCATCCATGAGGTAGAGGTAACCGAGGGACCGAACATGGTCCGTATCACGGCGCGTTCGGATACGGCGAAGCAAGCGGCGCTCATAGCTAACACGTGGGCGAATTTTTCCGTTGAGCGGATATCAGGAGCCCAATTGAAGGAGGGGCAGCACCTCAAAACCGCTGAGCAGAATCTGGAAGCGGCTAATGAGGCGCTGAAGGCCTTTGAAGATGAGTACGGATTCGGAATCTTTGGATTCGGTACCGCTGAAGAGGACCTGAAAGCCGATAAGGAATGGTTGGAGACCTACCGGCTCAGGCAGGATAATCTCAAGCAAAGCATCGAAGAGGCGAGGACCTTTAGAAAGACTATAAGGGGAGGAGATACTGGTACCTCTGCCAAAGCTATTTCCCTTTTCGTCATTAATCTTCTGCAGAAGGTATCGAAGAAATCCGAGGAAGGGATATTCCAGGTTCAAGCTCTGCTCATGGAGCAGCAAGTTGATCAGCAGGTTATAGAGCAATACGAGACCACCATGGAGGACGTCGAGACGGCGCTTGCAGAGGCAAACAATCTTAGAGACGCTGTCGAGCAGGGAGGCAGTATCGGTTCCCCTGAACTGATGTCCTCCCTTATAACTGGCTTCTTGGAGAGTGGATCAACCGAATCCGCTATGGGGATAGATGTTGAGGCTCTGTCGCTGCCGACGGAGGATATTAGTCAGAGCCAGCAAATAGCGATCTTAGACACGATAATTGCGATCTTGGAGGGTAGGCAAGCTCTCATTGCGATCAGCACGGATCAGTTGTCTGTGAAAGCGGTGAAGACGCTAGATGCCGCGATCGCAGCTCTCAATACTGAAGAGGGGGGGCTTGCGACCAAAATCGAGGAATTATCCTCCGCTATCTCTCAGCGAGAGAAGATTTTGACGGAGAAAAGACCCGAGCTGGAGAGATGGATTGTGGCCAGGGTCGAAGCGGAAGAGATCTATATGTCTCTGGCCGACAGGATGCAAAAGGCCGAGTTCATTGCTGATCCGAAGGTGATCGCTTTGGCCATGGAACCGAGGGAGCCTATCCAACCCAATAAGGTGTGGAATATGGGCTTAGCTGGTGCGCTAGGCTCGGTGGTGGGTCTATTTTTCGCTTTCAGGGAGGAGCGTGTCAAAGGGGAGCTGGTGTGGTGGTAGGTAACTCCGCCAGCCAGAGAGATTGGGGTGATTGCGTGTGAAGGGAGAGTCGCCTGGGGAGATAGCAAGGGCGTTAGGGGGCAAACTGCTCCAAAATGAGCCCATGTCGCTCCACACCTCCTTTCGCATCGGCGGCCCGGCCGATCTGTACACCGTGGCCGCGAGCGCGCAAGAGTTGGTCGAGCTGGTCTCGCTGGCGCAAGAACAGGGCATACCTTACCTGATTATCGGTCGGGCCACCAACATCCTGGTGGCCGACAAGGGCATCCGTGGCTTAGTGATAGAGAATGGAGGACAGGAGATATGGTTCGACAACGACGCAGTTTTATACGCCGAGAGTGGGGCATTACTAGGAGACCTGGCCCGTGAGAGCGCGCGGCGGGGCCTGGGGGGGCTGGAGTGGGCGGTGGGCATCCCCGGCTCGGTCGGAGGGGCCATCGTGGGCAACGCCGGAGCCTATGGCTGCTACATCGGCGGCGTGACGCGAAAGGCCACCGTGCTCGCGGCCGACGGCACGGTGCGCGAGCTATCCGCCGCGGAGATGGGCTTCGGCTACAGGACGAGCAGGTTCAAGGGACGGGCGGCGAAGGGCGAGCAGGAGGTCATACTCTCGGCGGAGTTCGCACTGCGTCCAGAACCTGCCCAGGAGCTCGCGGAGAAAATGGCCGATTACACGCGCCGTCGAGAGACAAGTCAGCCCACCGAGCCCAGCGCCGGCAGCATCTTCAAAAGGACGAGGCAGTATCAGGCTGGATTTCTCATCGAGCAGGCGGGCCTCAAGGGGATGCACATCGGCGGCGCGCAGATCTCGCCCAAGCACGCCAATTTCATCGTCAATCTGGGCGGGGCCAGGGCGCTTGATGTTAAGGCCCTCATTGACCTGGCTCAGGAGCAGGTGCGGGAGCAATTCGGCGTGGAGCTGGAACTGGAGGTCGAATTGGTAGGAGAGTGGAGCCAAAATTGCTCTAAAGGGATTGCCACATCCCCGCTTTTGGCTTGGATCTAGCGATCCAGGCTGAGCAAATGGTAGGAGAGTGGAATGGCTGAGAAGCTCAAAGTGGGTGTCATCTTCGGCGGGCAGTCTGGCGAGCACGAGGTCTCTTTGGTCTCTGCCCAGGGCATCATGAAGGCCATGGATGAAGAGAGGTACGAGATAATCCCCATCGGCATCACCAAAGAGGGGCGATGGCTGACCAGCGGCGAGCCGATGAAGTTGTTGCAGTCCGGAGGGCCAGGCGTGTCCGCCCAGGTAGCTGAGGCGGAACCCGAGACGCGGGAGTTAGTGCCCAGAAGTAGGCGCGACCTGGTGCCAGGCACTCGCGAGACAGGGTTCCCCCAAGTTGACGTCGTCTTCCCCGTCTTGCACGGCCCCTACGGGGAGGACGGCACGGTGCAGGGCCTGCTGGAGCTGGCCGACATACCCTACGTCGGGGCAGGGGTGCTGGGCTCGGCCCTGGGGATGGATAAGATCGCTATGAAGGCCGCCTTCAGGAGCCACGGGCTGCCCGTGGTGGAGCACGTGGCGCTCAAGCGCAAGGATTGGGAACAGGACCCTGAGGCCGTGATGGAACTTATCGAAAAAGAGCTGGGTTATCCTTGTTTCGTCAAGCCAGCCAACCTGGGCTCCAGCGTGGGCATCTCCAAGGTCCACCAGCGCAGCGAGCTGGCTCCGGCCCTGGCCCTGGCAGCTCGCTACGACCGCAGGATGCTGGCCGAGCGCGCCGTGAACGCGCGGGAGATCGAGGTCAGCGTCCTGGGCAACGACGAGCCTATCGCCTCGCTGCCGGGGGAGATCATCCCCTGCCGTGAGTTTTACGACTACATCGCCAAATACATAGATGACCGATCGGAGTTGATTATTCCCGCCAACCTTCCACCGGAGCTGACTCGACGGATCCAGGAGTTGGCCGTCGCCGCTTTTCTGGCTGTGGACTGTGCGGGGATGGCCCGGGTTGATTTCTTTCTGGATAAGGATACGGGGGAGCTTTACGTCGGCGAACTGAACACCATCCCCGGCTTCACGCCCATCAGCATGTATCCCAAGTTGTGGGAGGCCAGCGGCATTTCCTATTCAGAACTCATTGACCGATTGATCGAGCTGGCGTTGGAAAGGCACGCCGATAATGCCAGCTCGGAGACGTCCTATAGTCCGGAAGAATTCGAGTAATTCATCAGAAAGTTGGAAGTTGGAAGTTGGAAGTTGGAAGGTGTTCTAACCTCTAATCTCCAACTTCCAACCTCCAATCAAGTAGGGAAAAAACCTGGTTTCTCCAAAGAAGTGCTATGGCCCGCAGATCATCGAAGCGAAAATCGAGGAAGAAGAAGCGTTCCAGAAGCAAGCGAAATCACGCCTACGAAATCGCCAAGCCAAACGTAAGGCTGGCGCCGAGGCCCCTGGTCGGTCTCTGGCAGGTCAGAAAGGGTACGCTGCTGAGCGTGCTCCTCCTGGCAGTCTTGACTTTATTAACGAGTCAGTTCTTCACCACCTATAGGTTCTATGTCTACGAGGCTGAAGTGCAAGGCAATCAGTTTGTTGACCAGAAAGAGATTTACGATGCCAGTGGCTTGCACGAGTTGAGCATGTTTTGGATCAAGCCCGAACAGGCGGAGGCTGCCATCTCCAACTTGCCGGGCATCAAGGAGGCCAGGGTCACCTGCCGGCTGCCTAACCGGGTGAGGATCGAGGTGGTGGAGCGTCAGGTGCAAATCGTCTGGCAGAGGGGCGAGGAGCGATATTGGGTTGACAGTCAGGGCATTGTCCTCCCTTGGGAAGGTGAGTTGGAGGGGGTGCTCCTGATCCAGGACTCAACGACGGGGCCGCTTGAAGTTGGCGATCGAATTGACCCTGAGGTCATCACGTCGGCACTGGGGCTGTGGCAAGTCCTTCCGACAGCAGCCCTTCAATATTCTGAGAACAAGGGATTGAGCTTTGACCAATGGGGCTATCCTATCTACTTTGGCACCGGCGACGTGGCGGAGAAAATGGCTATCTTGGACGCCTTGCTCCAAGAGCTTGCGTTTGATGGGATTCAGCCGGCGTACGTGGACCTGCGCTTCAAAGAGAGCCCTTGCTATAGATATTAGTCAATGTCAAATTGCTGCCCAGGGGCGTCCTCGCCCTGCCTAAGGGCTGTTCGGCCGCGAAATCGGGGCGAGGACGCCCCTCCGTAGCAGGGTAGATAGTACTAGGCGAATTGTCATGTGGTTACCCATCATCGGCTTGCTGGTTGGCGTCATCATTAGCTACCTTTTTTCCATAACTATACCCGCCCAGTACTCGCGCTACACCGCCCTGGCTATCCTGGCTGCTTCGGATTCGATATTGGGTGCGATGCGGGCCCAACTGGAGGGCCAATACGATAACAAGATTCTCATTAGCGGCTTTTGTGTTAATGCTCTCTTGGCTGGACTTCTGGCCTTCGTAGGCGACCGCCTGGGTGTTGAGCTCTACTATGCGGCCATCGTGGCTTTCGGCGTGCGCCTCTTCGACAACTCGGCCATTATCCGCCGCCATTTCCTCTAGAAATTCGGAGTCCCGAACTTGTTCGGGTTAAAGCGAGGATCGCCTTGGAGAGAACTATTGTAAGCATTGACGTTGGCACTACTAAGGTTTGTACCCTGGTCGGCAAGATGGACGAGGGGGGCGCCTTGCGCATCGTGGGCGTAGGTGTGGTTCCCTCGAAGGGATTGCGCAAGGGGGTGGTGGTCAACGTCAACGAGACCACCGAAGCCATCGCCGCCTCCGTGGAGAAGGCGCAACGCATCTCCGGCCATGAGATCGAACGTGCTCACGTTGGCGTGGCTGGGGCACACATCTCTTCT
>DAOUDK010000081.1:0-15524 GCA_034431315.1 Anaerolineae bacterium | reverse complement strand
TTTTCCTATAAGGTTACCACTATGTGTAAACGATGGGTAATACAAAAACGCGCTTAGATTGTTAACGTTCCGCTGCTACATTTTGCCTGTTAACGATGCCTGCTACACGACAGCTATTGGGTATTGGCTATTGTGCGCAACTGCTTCACGTAAAGCGCGCGGATCTGGTTGAAGATGGCGATGAGAGGCGGGCTAGCATAATCGGGGTAGGTCCACGGCCAGCCGCGGAAGGTGCCGTCGCGAAAGTGCAGGGTCACCTCAGCGTAGATGCCCTGGCCCTTCGACGGGACTTCGGCGAGCTCAGTCGAGCCGCTCAGGACGGGGCCCAGATAAATGCGGTGGGCGTGATTCTTGGTGGTGGCCAAGACCAGCTTGGAGTGGGAGACATAGCCAGGGTCAATGTTGATTCGCCGCTTGCCTTTGCGAGCCCTTCCGCCCACCGCCCATTCCATCTCCAGAGCGTTGGTCAGCAGCTTGATTTCCGCCAGCTTGCCCGGATGCACGAGCTCCTCGAAAGCTACGAACCTCCGCTTCAGGTTCTCCCCGAACTCCGCTGCGTAGTAGGTGGTATGGTCAAAGGGCAGAAGCTCGCTCTCGTAGTCAATAGGGCCGAACTCCTGGCTTAGCCTGACCCCGGCCTCCTCCAGAAGCTCCCCGCTGCCTGCAAACAAACTTGCTATCAGTTTCACCGGCAAAGGTTCCTTGATCCTTCCCACTTACTCATCCCTCGTGCCTCGTTACTCATCCCCCATCCCTCATCCTCTCCAGAATAGCCCTCAGCTTGGGCAAACTGGCCCTGGTCAACGGGTCAGGCGGCAGGTACGGACAAGACTTAGCTTCACGGATGGAGATATCGAAGGTGCCAATGCGCCGCGCCAGGGCGGTGATCTCCGTCTTGTCCAGGCCGATGAGGGGGCGCAGGATCGGCTTTTCGATACCATAGGAGATGACCTCCAGATTATCCAGGGTCTGGCTGGCCACCTGGCCCAGTGAATCTCCCATGACCAGGGCTTTGGCCCGGTGCTGGTCGGCGATCTGGCAGGCTTTTTGCAGCAGGGCCCGCTTGCAGAATATGCAGGTCCAGCGCTCAGCGCCGACGCTGCGGAGCTTCTCGTAGGTCTCGCCGAAGACCTCTCGGTGATCCAGCACGATGGGGCGCATGTCCCAGCCGTAGGCGTAACGCGATAAGACTTCGCAGTTGTCCATGAACTTGGCTAGCTCTACCTCGCTCTGGCGAAAGTGGACGGGGATCACCGCACACCCCCGCCTCATGATCATCCAGGCAGCCACGGGCGAATCAATGCCGCCGGACATCAGCGCCACCGCCCGCCCCTGCGTGCCCAGGGGCAATCCCCCGTGCCCAGCCACCGTCTGGCCGAAGACCAGCGCGTGGCCCCGCCGCACCTCGACGCCGATGGTGAGGTCAGCCTCGTCGGAGAGGTCAACCTGCGCCCCGGTCGCTTTCTGGACGTGAGCACCGACGACGCGATTGATCTCAGGCGAAATCAGGGGAAAAGACTTGTCGGCCCGGCGGCTCTGCATGCGGAAAGATCGCTTCTCGTTCAGGCCAGCTCTCTGGGCCACCTGCAGCGCCTCTGCCTTGATGACCTCAATATCAGCTGCAACCTCCTGGGCCGGGCTCAGAGAAACCACGCCGAACACGTCCCGCAGCTTCTCCATGGCCCGTTCCACCTGCTCGACCCGCACGTAGACGCGCTGCCCGACGCTGCGCACCTCGCCCGTTATGTCATTCCCCTGCAAGCACTCCCTGATGTTCTTGCGCAGTCGCTTGACGAAATACGGCCTGTTCTTGCCTTTCAAGCCGATCTCGCCGTAGCGAATAACGATCAGACCCATGACCTGTCCTTCCCTGCTCTTTCCAGTATCATAGCACATAACGACTTGGGCGTCAATTAGAGCAAGGTTTTCAGAATTTACGGATCAGGATAATCCACAAATTCTGTGAATCCTGCTCTGAACCAGAAACGGGGCTGAGATAGAATCTCAGCCCCGTGTTTAGGTACACATTGAGGAACGTAGGGGTTCGTAGTAGCGACTTCAGTCGCTTTGGCCCCGTAATGGACGTGGAGGAGGACTTCCCGCGAAGTCGTCACTACGAAAAAAATGGATTCTCTAGGCCGCTGCCTCTCGCCTCCGCAGGCCGCGGAAGAACTGGCCCACCTCGCCCTTCTCCCAGACGACCAGCAGTGGTACGGCGGTGAAGATGGACGAATAGGTGCCGCTGAGCATCCCCACTAGCAAAGTAGCGATGAACTGCTTCATGGTCGCGCCGCCGAAGAGGAGAATGGCGACCATGATGAAGATGGCGTTGAGCTGGGTGGCCAGGGAACGGTGAATGGTCTCCAGGATGCTGCGGTTGACTATCATCTCAAACGACTCACCCCGCCGCTTGGGGATGTTCTCGCGGATGCGGTCGAAGACTACGATGGTGTCTTGCACCGAGAAGCCGATGACGGTGAGGATAGCGGTCAGGAAAAGGGAGTTAATCTCCCAACCACGTAACAGGCCGAAGATGGAGAAAAAGCCCATCGCTACTAAGAGATCGTGGATCAGGGACGCGGTGGCGCAGACGCCGTAGCGAAAGGCATTGGGCACCTTTCGAAAGGCGATGACGATGAAGCCCAGGATGACTATGGCGGCCGTGGCCACGGCCATGGTCGCCGCCCTGGTCACCTCGCCGCCGATGGTGGGGCCCACAGCTTCAAATCGCAACTCCTCCAGCGCCCCGTATCTTTCCTCCAACACGGATTTGATCTCCGCCTTGACCTCCGGTTCGAGGAAATCGGAGCGGATGAGGACGGTGCGCTCATCGGCCGTGGTCTGCACCATGGTGTCAGTGTAGCCCCTGTCTACGAAGACCTGGCGCACCTCCCCCGGTTGCACGGGCTGCTCGAACTCCAATTCCAGGAGAGTGCCCCCCGTGAAATCCACACTCAGACGCACCGGCGTGCCAAATCGCGCGGTGGAGTAGATCATGGCTATCAACCCGGTCCCAATGACCAGAGCCGAGATAAGGAAGTACCAACGACGTTTCTCAATTATATTGAACATAAGCCCCCTTTGGAGGTTGGAAGTTGGATGTTGGAAGTTGGACAGCTTGCTCACTTATAAGCTCTAACCTCCAACCTCTAACCTCTAATTTCTACTCTCTAAATCCCTAAAAGCCACTTGCGGTCCTGCAACTGCTCACCGAACACGTCGAAGACGAAGCGGATAAAAGTGCGGGTGACGGTGACGGCGGTGAACATGCTAATCACCACACCGATGAAAAGGGTGATAGCAAAGCCCCTGACCACGCTGGCCCCGAAATTCGACCCAAACCAGTAGAGTATCACACAGGTGATGATGGTAGAGAGGTTCGAGTCGCGGATGGAAGTCCAGGCTCGATCGAAGCCAGCGTTGATGGCCGCTCCCAGGCTCCGCCCCCAACGCAGCTCCTCTTTCATGCGCTCGAAGATCAGGATATTGGCATCAACGGCCATGCCCGTGGAGAGGAGAAAGCCAGTGATGCCCGGCAGGGTCAGGGTGACCGGGATCAGCTTGAAAAGCGCGAAGTTCAGCAAAGCGTAGATGATAAGCGCCAGAGCGGCCAGAAAACCTGGCAGGCGATAATAGATCAGCATAAACAGGAGAACAGCACCCAGGCCTATAGCGCCGGCTCTAACGCTCTTTTGCACGGAGTCCTGTCCCAGGGTCGGGCCGACGGAGCGGGTTGTCTCCACCCGCAGGGGAACCGGCAAAGCGCCGTACTGCAACTGGATAACCAGACTCCGCGCCTCCTCCAAAGTGAAGTTACCCGTAATCCGAACCCTGCCGTCAGGAATGGCGTTTTGAATCCGGGGGCAGGAAATGACTCGCTTGTCTAGAACAATGGCCAGGTATCTTCCCACGTTCCGGCTGGTGAAATCTGCGAAAGTCCTGGTCCCATCGGGCTTCAGGGCGAACTGAATCTCCGGCTTACCTAACTGATCCAGGGCCACATTGACTGTATCCAACTCCAACTCCTTGCCCGTCATCACCGTGTAGTAAGTCTGTTCGGGAGGAACTGAAACCGTGGGGGTGACAGTTGCCGTCTCCGTGATCTCCTCTGTAGGGGCGACCGCGCCGCCTAAAGTGGTAGCGACCACCGTGTCCGGCGGCACGAGAGTGTTGCCCGCGTCAATAAACTCCAAGAGGCCCGTCTCGCGGATGGTGGCAATAGCCAACTCAGGATCTTCCACCCCCGGCAGTTCGACGATGATCCGCCGGTCGCCTTGCGATTGGACCAGAGGCTCAGCGACACCCAGGGCATCAACGCGGTTCTTGACTATGACCTTGACTGCCTCCATAGCGCCGGCCTCAATCTCTTGGCCCTCTGGCAGTTCCGCTTCCAAGAGCACCTGCATCCCGCCCTGCAGGTCCAGCCCCTGGTGAACCTTGATGTCCCTATCGAAGTTGATGGGGCCCAGGTGAATGTGAATGCCCGGATTGGTCGGCAAATCCACCCAGATGGCCGCCAGGGCCAAGATTATAACCCCTATCAATAATAAGCCAACGTTTCTGTCTCTCAAATCTAACTTTCCTCCCTTCACTTCGACAACTCAGATTGCGATAGCAAACGAATCAGATTATAGTCCATCGCCGCTTATCTGTCAAATAGCCCCACCTCAACACGTCATCTCCACCCTCCTCAAGAAATCGAGTGCCCTTTCCAAAACCTCCTCTTCGCTCAACTCGTCGGTTTGGATGTAGAGATCGCAGTGCTGGCGGGCATGGGAGAGGCGACGGTTCAGTTTGACCAGGTACTCCTCGCTCCAGTCAGCGGAGCGTCGCTCGGCGATAGTCGCGAGGCTGGCGTCCAGATAAACCAGGACATCCGGCTGGGAGATCTTCTGCCACATGGTCGGCACGTAGGAGTGTTCTTGACTGCACTCGCGAACCTCGTAGCCCAGATCTTGAAGGCGCTCGACCAGAGCTGTCTTTCCTGAGGCACAAGGGCCTACCACAGCAATGCGCATCGGCCACCTTTGAGCCTATTGCCCCACCAGCTACCCTTTATGAACGAGAGGCAGGTAAAGGGTGTAAAAAGACGTGACGGCACGAGCCCACACCCCATCGGTGGTGCCAGCATAGAGCACCTGACAATCGTCCTCCGCCGCTGGGGTAAAAAGGGTCAGGGAAAAGACGAAGCCAGCGCCACCTGTCAAGCCAGGCATTTTATGCCAACTGTTGCCACCATCGTAACTCGCCCAAACGCCATCCCCGTATGTTCCTGCATATACAAACTCAGGATTGCGGGGGTTGATGGCGATGGCCAAGACATCATGCCCGATCAATCCATTCACAGGCCACGAAGCCCCGCCGTCGGTGCTCTTGAAAATTCCAGGGGATTGTGGGTCGGCGGATTGCGTGCCAGCGTAGATGATCTCGCTGTTGTCGGGATGGAGAGCCAGGGCACGAACGGTCTTTGTATCCAAGCCTCTCGGTGTCCAGCCAATGCCGCCATCGGTCGTCCGATGGACGCCTTTTTCTTTAGTGCCCACGTAAACAGTTCTGCTGTCCTGGGGATCAACGACCAGGGCGTAGAACTTCTCCGTGCCAATCCCAGTGCCTCCGGCAAGGTCCCAGTCTGTCCCGTTGATGCTAATGTAGATTCCACCACCGGCACCGGCGTAGGCATAGATGGGATCGGCTGTGGAGGTAACGGCCAGGGACCAGACTTCCTGGCCCTCCAGGCCCGTTGTGTACGCCCAACTGTCGAAACCATTGTCACTCCTCAAGACGCCACTTCCAATGGCGCCTGCATAGACAACGTTAGTAGGACTGGCGGGATCAATGGCCAAGGAAGCGATTTGGAGAGGAGCCATCAAAGACGTAAGACTCCATGAATTCGACCCGCTGGGCGAGCGATAGACCCCATCTCCCCAAAGGCCCGCATAGACCCTGGGACTCCCTGGATGGCTCGCCAGGGAGTAGATAACGAGACCATTTGTACCTCCGCCCTGCTCCCACGATGCAGAAACGCCATCAGGCGAGGCGTACACCCTGCCTGCCGCCATCTCCACAGAGTCCGTAACCGCCCGGCCTGCTGATGTGATAAAGACAACCGTGAAGATCACCAAAGCCAGCGCCAGTTTCGATAAGTTGCGTCTCACTTTCTCAGTTCCCCCTCTCTGCTTCCTGTCGTTTGAACCAGAAACTCTCACGAGGCGATTTACCCTATTGGCGTCGGTGTCGGGCTGGGCGTAGGCGTCTGGGTCGGAGTAGAAGTACTCGTCGGCGTCGAGGTGGGTAGGGGAGTAGGCGTCACTTCTCTGTCGAAAACAATCCGTAATTGGTAGGCCTTGCTAGGGTCGAAGTAACCTGTAATGCCGGCCACCCTCACGCCATACTTCCCCGTTTGCTCAGGGTCGTAGACAATGGTAACAGACACCTGGCCCTTCGTGTTCCCTGTCGTGCTCAGGACACTCCACTCATCCTCGTCGTCGTCGTAGAAGTATAGAGCAATGGAACAGCGGACACTGTCGGGGTCATCAATCGTTAGCTTCGCCGTGATAGGATTCAAGTTCTGGATGTTGAACTTGAAACAGTCCACGTCCTCCTTCGGGTTAATATAGGCGGAGTACGTCTCAGCGGATCCTATCGGATGGGCAATCGAGAAGGAATTGTTGGGCTCGTAGAGATCCCAGCCTGAGGTAGGTGACGGCGTAGTGGTAATGGTCGGCGTGGGAGTGGGTGTCGGCGTGGGTGTTGGCGTCGGGGTAATGGTCGGCGTCTGGGTGACAGTGGGCGTGGTGGTGGGCGTGGGCACGATCTCCTTGACGGTAATCTGGTACGTCTTGTCAGGGCCATGTTGGTAGCGATTATCAATGGACACCAGGGCAGTGCCGTCAACATCGGCCTGGAAGAGTATGTCCGAGGCCAGGTTCCCCGGCGTGACATCGTCGTTGGCACAATTGGGAGGATTGCAGTAGCGGGCGACTGTCGGCACCAGGCCGACAGAGATCATCGTATCCACGCCCATGGCCAGATCGTGGGTGTAGACGTGGTACCACCGCTCCTTTTTGACCGGGAACCATACCAGGTCGAAATCGCCCTCAGGACAGAAGCTGTGGGTCTGGGTCTCGCCCAAGGCCATAGCTCTTTGCTGTCCCACGATGTCGTCAGGTTCATACTGGTCCCTGCACCCCGGCCCCAGTGGCGTAGGCCCTGCGGGCGGCGTGTTCGTCGCCGTCGGCGGGACGGGCGTTGGAGTCGGCGGTGGCGTGTTCGTCGGCGGCATGGGGGTGAATGTAGCGATAGGCACCTCAGGCGTGAACGTAGCGGTGGGTGGCACTGGCACGGGTGTAGCAGTGGGTGCCTCAGGCATGGGCGTGGCAGTAGGCGTCTCGGTCGGTGTGGGCGTAGCAGTGGGTGCCCCAGGCGTAGGCGTGGCAGTAGGCGTCTCGGTCGGCGTTGGTGTACTGATAGCCGCCACGGAGATGATTATAGGCGGCTCCTCTTCGGGGGGGGCATCATCAAGACACGTCAAACAACCCGCCCTCTCTTCTAGCTTGATGAGATCTACTTGCTCGGCGGGAATTTCATACACACTGGGTTCCCACCTCCCCTCGACCTCGCGGGTCTGGTGAGGATGGAACACGTAGTAGTTGCCATCCCTGGTCAGCAGAAGCCGCAAGCAAAACTGCCCTTCTGCTTCTCCCGTCTGTAGAGGGGATGTTGCCAGCAAGCCCTTCTCGTAGAGGTTGATTGGAGTAAGGGAGCCTCCATCGCACATGTCCTCCTGAGCATGCAGCCTCCCGGCCTGGGTCAGAAAGGTAGGAATGGCGATGAGAATGACCGCCACTGCCAGCGCACCCAAACGCCGTTCCCAGGGTGTCAGGGGATGGAACTGGCCAAAAATGCGAACCCTCTTCAGGAAAGCCAGGACATCCTCCAACCAGAGAAACGGCGACTTCACCTTCTGCAGCCCCTGGCAGAAAAGCCGGTAGAGAATCCATAAGGGAACCAGAAATACCGCCAAGAAAGCGAGGAGGAGTGTTTTCTCGACGATAGATGAAGTGTCGAGGAATCCTCGAAGTACCCGGAAGCTTTCCCCCGCTAAAATCACCTCCCTGATGAGCCAGCCGCCCAGGGAGATGAGGCGGGGAAAGATCAGGGCCAAACCCGCCAGGCAAACCACAAGCACTATTAATATGACACCCCGGCGAATCCAGGAAACCCCTGCCTCAGAGGTGACGCGGTCGCCTAGATAGGCAAACACCAGGAATATGAAAGCGACGATGCCCACCATCAAGAGGATGTAGAGGAAGAGCAAGAGCAGCGTCAGGAGGAATCCCAGGCTCAGCCCGAGCACCCGCCCGCCTCCCAGGAGGTAATCCAGGGACAGCAGATTGAGATCGAAGCCCCAGGAGAGGCCGAACTCGTCGAAGTAGGCGGCCTTGTAGAGCCATCCCCAAACGCAAACCAGGTCTGCCAGAGCCAGGGCAAATATCGCGATAGCCAGGGTGGTCAATGCTCCTGACCTCCGCCGGGGGGAAGCGAGAGGAGGCTCCTCTCCTCCCCTGCCCTTTGCTGGCCCGATTTCCGTGAAATCAACCGCGGCCAGGTCAGCGCCCTCCATGTTGGTGCCATCAAGCTCTGCCCCTCGCAGGCTCGCGTTCCTCATATCTGCCCAGCGCAGGTCGGCCCGGGAAAGATCGGCCCAGCGAAGATCAGCCCCCTGCAAGACAGCCCGCGAGAGGTTTGCCCCTCGCAGATTCGCCCACCGCAGGTCGGCCTTCCGAAGATCAGTCCTGGTCAAGATGACACCATGCAGATCAACCCCGCTGAGGTCAATCCCCGTCAGGTCTTGGCCCGATAGATCCAGGCCCTCCGAGCCGCCCTCTTCTGCAATCCGCTTTAGCACAGCCTCTTTTTTTAATCCCATGTCTCTCTCTTTTCAGAGCGTTACCCCGCCCGTGTGGTAAGCCTATTATGTCACTTTTTGTCCAATTTGTCAATTGGCTGAAGTTTTTATATAAGGCTCTAGCGCCCATCACCGGGCGCGGCCTTGACGGCCCGGGGACGGGGCTTGGAGCTTATATCATAATTCCAGTCAATTGGGAAGCTAACCGCCATCCGCCGTACGTTGTCATCTCGCACCCTGGGCACGATGGCGATCACCAGGACGCTTATGTCATCCGATGGCCGCCCCCGATCCAGTTCTACGGCTCGTTCCAGGATAGCGTCAGCCAGGGCCTGGGCATCCACTTCCCCACTGGCCAGAAAGTTGGTGACAAGCTGAACCACGTCCAGCCGCTCCCCGTAGCGCTCGCCGGCGGCCAGCACCCCGTCGGTGAAAACGACCAGCCAGGTGTGCGGAACAATGGGCAGCTCGGTGATGACCGGCTTGGTGCCGGGGTAGATGCCCACCGGCTGGCTGGGTGCATCCAAGGCCCTCGTCCCGTCATGATCGGCGACGATGACGGGGCAGTGGCTATTCCGCGAGATGACCACAGTTTTGGTGACCAGATCCACCGAGACGATGTTCAGAGTGGCCAAGACCTTGCCCCCACGATTGGCGTAGAGATAATCGTGAGCCGCCCGGGCTGCCGCACCATCTCGAACCCCCTCAGCCAGGAGCGAGATGGCCTTGCGGGCCACCAGGTTGCTGATGACCTTGGCCGCCCTGCCTGAGCGTTGCCCGTCGGCCAGCACCAGAGAGAGCCCGCCGTGGGGCCGCTCGATCATCTCCAGGGTATCGCCGCTTTCGCTGGTGGCGTATTTGTGCACTTTGGCGACGGCTGCTTGTATCTCCATGAATGTACCAGTGTATTATAACCCAGCCTTGAATTTAGGTCAAAATTGAGCAAAGCGCCATGAAATCGGTCGTGCCACATCTCCAGCAAACAAGAGAGCCTTTGAGAGAGGAGTGCGGACGCGCGTCCGCTCCATCAACAGGCTGGCGCCTGCACTCCAGCCAACAACCCCTCCACCAGAGCCAGCGCGTCCTCCTGCGTTCTCACCTCCCCCTCCACCTGTGCCTCCCGCACCGCTTCCAGAAGCTCGCCGATGCGGGGACCCTCTTCCAGGCCAAACTCGTCCATCAGATCGTGGCCGTTGACCAGCTTGGGCGGGGAGATGACCTTCTGGTGACGCTCATAGTAATCAGCTAGCATTGAGGCCACCGACTCCACCAGCTTACGCCAGCGGGCCATCCTGAGATCGGGTCCCCAGGTCGCCAGGTGGTCGGCCAAACAGAGAAGCAGGGTGTCCACTCCGGCCCCACCCGTGTCGCGGAAAAAGCGATAAACGGCACGCCCGGTGACCGCCTCCTGGTCGGCCAAAAGGCAGGGCCGCATGTGGTTGGTCACGATGGTTTTGGCGAGGCTCACCTCGCTCCCACCGAAGCGCAAGCGCCTGAGAATGGCTCCCACCGCCTCCGCCCCTTCCCCCTCGTGACCGTAGAAGTGTATGCCCCCTTCATCATCGAAGCTTTTGGTGGCAGGCTTGCCCAAATCGTGCAGCAGGGCCGCCAGCTTCAGCACCGTCAGGCGAGAGCGGTCGCCAGAGATGGGTTGCGACAGATGAGCGATGAGCCGACGGGAGGAGGGAGACAAGAGAAGAGGAACCAGCGCCAGATTACCATCCGCCCCCCCTTTTGCCTCCAAAGCCTCAACCACTCCCTCCAGCCACGACACCGTCTCCAGCGAATGTTCGAAGACGTCCAGGTAGTGGGGCGGCGACTGCTCTACGCCTTTCAGCGTTTCCAGCTCAGGTATCACGGCCATCAGGAGGCCAAGCTCATCCAGATAGCGCAAGCTCTGCGCCGCTCCCGGCAAAGCCATGATCTTGGTCAGCTCGTCGCGCACCCTTTCGGCGGAGATATTGGCTATCAAATGAACAGCCCGGCGGAGCAGCTCCTCGGTCCCCTGCTCAATGCTGGCCTCCATCTCAGCAGCTATCCGCACCGCCCGCAAGGTGCGCAAGGGATCATCCTGAAAAGCCGTCTCGGAAACAGCTCGCACCAGGCCAAGCTGCACGTCGCGCCGCCCGTCGTAGGGGTCTATGACGTGGGACAGGGACTCCACATCTGCCACAGCAACCGCAATCGCATTAACGGTGAAATCTCGCCTGGAGAGATCCGTGATGATGTCATCGCCTTGCAGCCGGGCGAAGTCAATGAAGAGGCGCTGGCCATCTTCCCCTCTGGTCACCACTCGACCCGTGCAGCGCTCCTGGTCCAAAAGCACGAACGCGCCCCCCATTCGATCAGCCACCCGGCGGGCCAGCTTCACGGCATCGCCTGCCACAGCGAAATCAATATCGTGGCTGGCGCGCCCCATCAGCCAATCCCGCACGTAGCCGCCTACCAGATACGCTTCAACGGAGTGCGCTCGCAAGAAGGCGCAGACTTGCTCTACGATTGATTCTTTAGGAATGAGTTCGATCATTTGTTACCCGTTGCCCCTCCACCTCCCCTTCACCAGAAACTAAGACCACCACCGGCTCCTCCCTGGGCCGATTGCGCTTAGCCAGGCGGCGGGCTTCTTCGGGTGAGAGACCAACTCCCGCCACCTGTCCCCGCACGATGGCTATCCATCGCCCGGCGTAGGGAGCTAAATCCAGTTCATCGCTTGAAGCAGCCACTCCAGCCAACCTCGTACCTCTCAACTCGGAAGTAATTGCCTGTAATGATAAGCTAAAGCGGTTGTTTTGTCAAGGTAAACCAGCAGCCGAAGTTGTCCTCACAGTGAAACGCTCATCTCCGCACATAGTTTGCATAGAGATGAAATTCGTGTATAATGAGCGAAACGGATGGAGGAAACATGAAACTAAACATCGAAGCGATCATCTTTGACTTTGGCGGGGTGATGGTGCCCTTTAGCCAAATGGACTCGCTCAAGGAACAGGAAGCCCGTCTGGGACTGCAACCTGGGAAGCTAGCCGAGACCCTGTGGCAATCGCCCGACTGGCGGCTGGCGGAAGTGGGGGCCATCACCGATGAGGAATACTGGCGGCGGAGCGGCGCCGGGCTGGGCCTTCACACGTCGGAGGCGATCCACGACTTTCAGCAAGACCTGTTCCGCGACGCTAAGGCCGACCGACGGATGGCAGACCTGGTCCGGCGGCTGCGGGGCCGGTATCGCACGGGGCTGCTGAGCAACGCCAGCGACGTTCTCCCCCGGCTGCTGCGCGAGCGCTACGGTCTCGGTGGGCTGTTCGATGTGGAGGTGTTCTCAGCGCTGGTGGGCCTGGCCAAGCCCGACCCAGCCATCTACCAGTTGGCGCTGGAACGCCTGGGCGCGGCCCCTGAGGCGACGGTTTTCGTGGACGACTACGAACCGAACGTGGCGGCTGCGGCTGCGCTGGGCATCCAAGCCATCCACTTTGTCGGGTACGAGACCCTGATCCTGGCGCTGCAGGGACAGGGGGTCATACTGGCCCCGGACACTACAACAGATTGAGAATGAAACGGACTCTTTCTCAATAAATCCGCTGTTTTCCCAATCCGCTGTAGCGCTCCGCCAGACCCAACAATATCTTTCGAATTAATGAGGAGAAAACCCATGCCAAACGAAACAACCGAAGCCGTACGCAGGGCTATCGAGGATCGGGCCACGTATCTCTTTTTCCTGCTCAAAGAGATGGAGAAAGCCGTCGGCCCGGAAAAGGCGGAACGCCTGGCCAGCCGGGCTGTCTACCAGTACGGCCAGACCAAAGGCCGGCGAATGGGCTCGCTGGACACCCCAGCCGATTTCATCGCCCACCAGATGCGCCCCGGCCGACAGGAGATCTTCGACAAGGAAGCGATCGAAGCAGGAGACGACCGGGGCGAGATTCGTTTCCACTACTGCCCCCTTGTCGCCGCCTGGAAACGGCTGGGGGCCACGCCAGAGGAACTGTCGCGGCTGTGCGACATCGCCATGCAGGGCGATCACGGCATGCTCAGCCACACCCCCATGGCCCTGGAGTTACCCCGCTCCATCGCCCGGGGTGACGCCTACTGCCAGTTGATCTTGGAGTTGAAGTGAGAACCCAAGTGTACACCGACGCCGCTGGCTTCGCGGCCTTGCGGGAGGAGTGGAACCCTCTCTTGCACAATAGCGCATTCGACACCATCTTCCTGACCTGGGAGTGGCAAAGTACCTGGTGGGAACACCTTGGCAAGGGTGAGCTCTACCTGGTCGCCGTGCGCGATGGCGGCCACCTCTCAGGCATTGCCCCCCTGTACCTGACCCCGGCGGACGATGGTCGCAATGAACTGTCCATCGTGGGCTGCCGGGACGTGTCCGACTACCTGGACCTCATCGCCGCCAGCGGCCAGGAGGAGAGAGTCTATGGCGCATTGCTGGACTGGCTGGAGAGCGATGAAGTGCCCGCCTGGGACCTGGCCGACCTGTGCAACATCCCGGCCGCCTCCCCCACCCACCAACTCCTGGCCGAGATGGCTGCGGCCCGGGGCTACCACGTGCAGACAGAGGTGGAAGACATCTGCCCCATCATCCCCCTGCCTACCACCTGGGACGAATACCTGAGCTCATTGAGCAAGAAACAACGCCACGAGATACGTCGCAAGATCCGCCGGGCCGAGAGCGGCGCGCAGATCAACTGGCACATCGTGAATGAAGAGCGCGATCTAGCGGCGGAAATGGACGCTTTCATTGAGCTGCATCAGAAGAGCCACGTTGACAAGGATGCGTTCATGGACGCCCAGATGAAGGGCTTCTTCCACGCCGCAGCCCAGGTCTTGCACCAGGCTGGATGGCTGCAACTGGCCTTCATGGAAATCAATGGAGAGAAAGCAGCCGCCATGCTGAACTTCGACTACCGCGATTCAATTCAGGTCTACAACTCCGGCTACAATCCTCACAAGTACGCCCAGCTCAGCCCAGGAATCGTCCTCCTGAGCTACTGCATCCAGTGGGCCATCGAGTTGGGCCGGGCGGAATTCGACTTTTTGCGTGGCGACGAGGAATACAAATTTCGTTTCGGCGCCCAACCGACAGAGGTTTATCGCCTGCTTATTGAGAGGAATTAGCACCGTACAGTCTACTCAGCAATCCCCTTTTTGCTGTAAAGTGGCGTCCTCGCCACGTCGGGTGCAGCAAAAAACGGGGCAGGGACGCCCCTCAGTAGCAAATGAGAGAGAGTTCCGGAGGAAAGTGTCCGGTAGCTAGCACAAGGAACGAAAAATGATTAAGCGCATCGCCATGCTGAGCGTCCACACTTGTCCTCTGGCGGCACTGGGGGGCAAAGAGACCGGCGGCATGAACGTCTACGTCCGAGACCTGAGCCGCGAGCTTGGGAGGCGAGGCATTTATGTAGATGTTTTCACTCGCTCCCAGAACCCCGCTGTACCCAGAGTGTCCGACGCCTTGGGCCCGAACGGTCGGACGATCCACCTCCCTGCCGGCCCGGAAACACCTTATGACAAGAACCTGGTCTTCGATCACCTGCCCGAGTTTGTGGAGGGAGTGAAAGATTTCGCTCAGGAAGAGGGCATCGCCTACGACCTTATCCACAGCCACTACTGGCTCTCAGGCTGGGTGGCCAGGGAGCTGCGAAAGAGCTGGGGCGTGCCCATCATCCAGATGTTCCACACCCTGGGTCGTCTGAAAAACATCGTGGCTCAGAGTGAGGAGGAGATGGAGATGGCACGGCGCATCGAGGTGGAAACTGAGATCATGGCCTTCGCTGACCGCATAGTAGCCGCCACCGCTATGGAGAAGGCCCAGATGACCCAACTCTACGGCGCCGACCCGGCTAAGATCACCGTCATCCCCTGCGGAGTTGATTTAAGCCTCTTTCGCCCCATTCCCATGGACGAGGCCCGAGAGAGGCTTGACATCTGCGATAGGAAGCACATGGTCCTCTTCGTGGGCCGGATCGAGCGATTGAAAGGGATTGATACCCTGCTGGAGGCCATGGCTATCGTAGTTCGGGATCTCCCCAATTGGCAAGAGGAGATCTGCGTTTGCATCGTAGGGGGAGATGCCAGCGAGGATTCAGCAATAGTGGACAAGGAAATGCAACGCCTACAAGACCTGCGAGCCGAATTGGGCATCGCCGACCTGGTCACCTTCCTGGGTGCTCAGGCCCAAGACGCCCTGCCCGACCACTACTCAGCCGCCGACGTGGTGGTCATGCCCTCGTACTATGAATCTTTCGGCATGGTGGCCTTGGAGGCTATGGCCTGCGGCACGCCCGTCATCGCCTCCCAGGTAGGGGGGCTTTCCTTCACCGTGCAGGACGGCGTCACCGGCTTCCTGGTGCCAGACCGCGATCCGCCAGCCCTGGCCGAGAAGACCACCCTCCTGCTCAAAGAAAAAGTCCTGAGGAACAAGCTAGGCATTCAAGGAATCGAGTGGGCCCAGCAGCACAGTTGGGCCAAGATAGCCGACCAAATCATGTCTCTTTACTCTGACTTGCATTCCGCACTTTGTTGAAAGGGTTATCAGGGCGAGGCCAATGTGGCATTCATAAACCCTGCTGCTGACGTCGCCCCGTCGATGTGGTGGAGCCCAACGAAGGTCAATGGA
>DAOUDK010000080.1:0-7340 GCA_034431315.1 Anaerolineae bacterium | reverse complement strand
GGGAAACCTGGGGTGCAGACGAGGACCCAAGTGACCGTCACTCTGACAGTACACCTCGCTCGATTTCCTGGATCAGGAACAGCAGGTTGGGTTCCTCAAAGCTGATGCCAGGTGCAGAGATCCGGTTGTGCTTGATGTCAGGAGGGACATGCTTGTGATGAGGGTAGGTACTGGCGAGTTCGGGAATATGGGGGTGCTCAAAAGGATCGTACCAAACAATCTTCTCGCCGGCCTGGTAGATCTCGTAACTATAGTGGAGAATGCGTCCAGCCTCAAAATCAACGAGTTCCCAGAGGTCCAAGACTACATCGCCTTCGAAGGTCACCTGTCCTTCGAGCTTGGCCAGCGTGGGCCCGATGGTAGCCAGAACCAACGTGGAGCGCTGGACGATCGAATAACGCTCTTGGAGCGAGTAGATGAGCTCTGCATAGGTACGGAAATCTGATATGGGCACTACGATGCTCCGGCGGCAGTGGTCTCGGGGACGAGGTGTAGGGCGTCAATGCCTGCCCTTTGGCGCAATTCACGCAGATAATTGTACATGATCTCCCGGTAACGGACTTCGCGTGCCAATTTGGCCTCGTAGTAGCCAACCCACTGGATGAAGTCGCGACTCTGCTCCAATTCACCGGCCTTGTACAGGTGATAGAAATCTGCCGAAAGCAGGGCATAACGCCTTTCCAGTCTGGCCAGTTCTGCATCTAGACCGTGAATATCCTGGATGATCTCATTTAGGGTCATGATTTTCCACCTCTATGTTTTGAGAATCTTGGCGACTCGTGTCCTGAGTTCCAAGAAAATCCACGCACCTGCCACCCGCTGGCGGCGAGTGGATGCTCTGTGTGGTCACAATCAGTGACAATCATATTGTACCACATTGTGCTGCTCTGTGCAACCCATGCCCCCCAAATCAAGGGCCGTAGTTCTTCACGATGAGTGGCAGATAGACATCGTGCGGGTGTACCTTCGTTGTGGCATTCCGCTCGGTCAGGCCGCCCAGGCCGTCGTTTATGGTCGCGATATTGTGGATGACTCTCTCCTCCGTCACGGTGACGGCGAAGACTACAGTGGACATGCCCCTGGGAGGCACTTCGCCGTTCCAGATTATCCTGTCACTGGCCTCATCGTAGGCGACTGTGCCATTGCCAGCCCAGGCGGAGCCAGGCACGTACACCGTGCCCGTGGGGATGGTGTCGGTCAGGGTGGCCCTCGCCAGGCCCTCGCCAGCGTTCTTCACCCGCAGGGTATAGATAAGGATGTCGCCTGTATCAGCCCTGGCCGCGCTGACCAGCTTCTCCGAGGCGGAGAGGTCGGGCCTTTTCAACGTCGTGGTGGCGGTGCGAGTGAAAGGTTGATGCAATCCGTCGCTGATGGTGGCCACGTTGACGATGAGGGTGTCATTGGGCAGCGATGGGGCCGTGGTCACGGCAAAGGTGAAGGCCCGCTCGCCCCCAGCGGGCACTGTCCCACTCCATTGGATCCTGCTGAGCACTTCGTCATAGGTCGCTCCGCCGGTGGCGCTGTCGGGCACGTAGCTCGTGTGAGCAGGGACAGGGTCGGTGAAACTTGCTTCTGTTGTAAGCGAAGCGTCGTCGCCGCCGCCGTGTCCTGAGCCTGCCGAAGGGTTGCGCAAAACGATGGTGTAGATCAACACGCCGCCGGGCACAGCCGAGGTCTCGTTTACCGTCTTGGTCGAAGCTGAGAAGCTCACTGTGTTCGCGGTGGTGGTCGCCGTCCTGGCATACGAAAACCCCATCCCATCGTTGATGGTGGCTGTGTTGGCGATGATCGTCTCCGGTGGGATGGAGTCATCAACCCTGGCCTGGAAGCTGATGGTGTGGGGAGGATTGGGCGAGGCTGGGGGCAGGTATTTGATGGCCAGACCGTCGGCGACCAAAGATGATGGATAGTTCAGCCCCTCGCTGCCGTCCTCGTTCTCGATGCCCACCAACCAGGGGATGTCCCCCTGCAAACTCTGGTACTGGGTCAGGATCTCCCCGTTGGGGTAGAGTACGATCTCGAAGGTGTGAGAGGTGTTCAGATCACAGCACCATTGGACATCCATGTACTCGATGACGAAGCGAGTGGGATCGCTGATCAACTGGTAGTAGACGTGAGATACACCATCCATGATATACAGAGACCCGCCGAAGGGCATGATGTCGTTGTTGGGATAGCTGCGGCTGGGCAGGGTGCCCATGGGTATGCCGCTGTAGCCCTGGCCGAGGCTCACGTAGCCGTTCGTGCCCAGGTAGAGGGTGTCGGAATAGACGTTGCCGTAGAAGGGGAAGTCGAAACCGATGTCGAGAGGCCCTGCAACCCCATCGTTCCTGTTAGTCCAGTAGGTGACCTCGGTGCCCGTCTCGCTGATCTCCTCCCAGTGATAGACGGGCCCGCCCGGCGTTTCGCTGTCCAGCCAACTGTAAACCGAAGGCGTCTTCTCCGATACGGTGGGCGAGACCACTCCCGTCCATTCTATCCGATTGAGGACAGGGTTGTAAACCGCCCCACCAGTCGTGCTATCGGGTACGTAGGTGACGTGAGCCGGGAGGGGATCAGCCAGGCTGGCGCCCACCGCGTCTGCTGAGCCTGTGTTGCTCAAGGTGATAGTATAGGTCAATATCTCCCCCGACGAAGCCGCTGTTTTATCAACCTCTTTGGTGGACGTCTCCAAATTGGCCGCCCGTACCTTGGTGGCCGTCTTCTTGGTGAAGGATGTGCCCTCGCCATCGTTGATAGTCGCGAAGTTGGCGATGGTCGTCTCCCCAAGCAGGGGACTATCCAGCGTCACCTGGAAAGCGAAAGTGATGGACGTGCCTGCCGCCACCGTGCCGCTCCACTCGATTTGACCAGCCTCCGCATCGTAGCCGGCCCCTCCGCTGACGCTGCCCGGTACGTAGGTGGTATGAGCCGGGACGGGATCGGCCAGACTCACCCCCGCGAAGTCGCTGTCGCTCAGATTACGGAGAGCGATGGTGTAGGTCAGCACCTCGCCCGGCGTGGCCGTCACCTTGTCCACTTTCTTGAGCGAGGGACAGAGGGAGTTCTCCAGAGCCAGCGTCTCGTTGGTCGGGATGGCCTCGCCGTAGATGTCGAGGCCACCCACCACGTAAATTCCCCCTCCCACCGCCGCCGTGCCCGTGCCAATGCGGCCTCTGTTCAGAGACGAGACCAGCGCCCAGGTGTCAGTGGCGGGATCATAGCGCTCGACGTACCCCAGCGCGCTCCAGTACGAGCCGCCGCCGACGGCGTAGATGTAGCCCCCGGTGGCCACCAGTCCCAGTGATTGTCTCCCCCGCAATAGCGGGGCTTTGGTGGCCCAGGTGTCGCTGGCTGGGTCGTACTCCTCGAAGGTGCGGAGGTCGGGCCAGCCGCCGGCGACGTAGATTTTGCTTGTAAGCGAAGCGGTCAACGTTGTGGCCGCCGCGTAAGATCGAGGCCCGCCAGGCATGGGGGTCTTTTGCGTCCAGGTGTCAGCAGCGGGATCGTATTCGTAGGTGGTGTCCACATAGCCCGAGGCACTGTCGCCGCCGAAGACGTAGAGCTTGCCTCCCGCAGCCGCCACCGCCGCCCCCGCCAGGCCCACGGGCAAAGGCGCTGCCGACGACCAACTATCTCCGGCAGGGTCATAGACCTCCACCGCCGAGAGTAAGCCGCTATTAGTCATTCCGCCCACCACGTAAATCCGACCATTGAGAACAGCAGCGCCAACGTTGGCCGCCCCTGTCGGCTTGGGCGCTTTGGGGCTCCAGAAATCGGCCGCCGGATCGTACACCTCGTTGGCGGTGGAGGCTCCGGTCCAGTCCCAGCCACCGATGGCGTAGAGTTCGCAGCCCACCGTCGCTGCTGCCAGGCGGTAGCGGGAAGTCGGCAGCCAGCTTTTGTAGTTCCAGGCGGGGAAGGCCCTGGTCGTCAGAGCGGCCGTGCTAAAGATGCTAGGGTCACCAGCCATTGTTGCCTGAACTGTGACTGTGTCCACCTCCCCTGTCGCCGCCGAATCGGGGATGTCCACTTGCACCAGCAGGTCCAGCCAGCCGCAGGGCGATATCACCGCCGTCCTGGTTATGGGATTCTTGGTCTGCGGATCCAGGATGGCCGTTGGCCAGGCATTATCCGAGAGGGAGATATCGTAGGCGCTGGCTACTTGACCATCATTCGCCACCCTGGCGGAGTATTGGATGCTGGTTCCCGGTTCTCCTACTTCATATTGGACTTTCGGCCTGAGGCTGGTCTCCCTCAGAGGGCGCGAGGCGATCAGCCATTGAATGGCTTTATCGAGTACGGTGGCGTAGTCTGGCCGGGGGCCGGCCCCCTCGTAGCCGAAGGAGAGATAGACCGCTCTGTAAGGATTTGGCCCGCAGACATCGGTCTTGAGACCCGCGCTGCCATCGCCCTCGTAGCTGATGATGGCGGTCGCATAACCATCCGCTGGCGTCACCTCATCGGAGGCCGAGGCGTTTCCCTTCTTGTAGGCGTAAACGTCCTCCAGCAAGAGGTTCACCCCTTCGAAGATATCGTCGTCCACCCCTGTCAAATCATTGATGCGCGTCCTGTCTCGCACGTAGTCGGCGTACAAGTAGTTATGATAGAAGAGGGGTGCACGGGCCTGGCCGGGCCACTTGCTATCCCAATAGCCAACGTCCTGGCCGGAGATGAGAAGCCGGCCGCCATTGTCCAAATAGACGATCAGCTCCTCGTCGGCATTGACGTAGCCTGGCGAGCTCCAGGGACTGGCCCAGATGACCACGTCGTAGGGGGAGAGCTCGGCGGCGGTGGGAAGATAGTCGGTGTCGGTGATGGGCCGCGTGTCATAAAGATAACCCTCGTAGTCCAAGGCCCACTGGTAGTAGTTGGCCACGCTGTCCTCGAGCCAAGCGTCGGCGTCAACTAACAATATGGAGGGAGCGGTCTCCAGGGCGAAGTCCAGGCTGGTCACCGCGCTCTCGGCGATGCTCACCTTCGCCCGCTGGATCTGATGGCCCCTCATGCTGGCTTCTACGGTGTAGCTGCCCACGGGTAGAGCCAGACTGTAGAACCCGTTACCGAAGGCAGCGTCCGCCGCCGCCGAGACCGAGGTGTCTAACACCCGGATGGTGGCCGACAGCGGCTCGCCCGTATCCATCTTGGTCACCCAGCCCGCCAGGGTGCCCGTGGGGGATGGCGGCAGGACGAGATCTTGCACCGACATGAAGCCGGTGACGACTTCCACTGCCTTCACCGTCTCGGAGTAGTAGCCAAACGCGCTGGCGGTGACGTCGTAGAGGCCGCCGGGGACGCTCACTTCGTAGACCCCCGCATCATCGGCGGTAACGATGAATTGGTCGCCGGCCTGACTGACGCCGCTGACCGTAGCTTTGGCGATAGAGGCACCGCCGCCAGCATTGGTCACTGCACCGTAGAGCTTGCCCGCGCTCAGGGCCCAGCGCACCGCTTCGTAAGCATCAATCCGCCCCCAGCCGTAGGTGTTGTCGGGGCCCACATCGCCAAAACTTGTACTGAGCCCCGTCGAAGTATCGGTGGCGGTGTATTTCATGAAATTCTCCAGCTCGTCCACGGTTAGAGTAGGGTTGGCCGAGAGCAGGAGGGCCGCTAGGCCGGCGGCATGGGGGGCAGCCATGGAGGTGCCACTCCAGCCCCCCTCGTAGCCTCCGCCGGGGACGCTGGAGCGGATGTCCACGCCGGGGGCACTGACTTCTGGTTTCAGTTCCTCCCAGAAAGAGGGTCCTCGACTGCTGAAGGAGGCAATGGCGTCCTCGAAGTCGGTGGCGCCTACAGCAAAAGATTCTGGAAAGCCAGCCGGCGCGGCGATAGAGCCATCGCCCAGCTCTCCACTGTTTCCAGCGCTGAAAACAGGGAAGATACCCGCCGCCCGCAGGGCCTGCACGTCGGGCAGGAAAGTGAGGTCGGCCACGTTGGAAAGACCAGGTCCCCATGAGTTGTTGACCACATCGGGGGCTTGGCTGGGATCAGGATTATTGCCGCTAAGATCAGTGGGCGACAGCAGCCACTGGAAGCCGGCGTGGATCCAGGTGTCATAACCGACACCGTCGTCGTCCAAGACCTTGACCGCTATCCACTGAGCATCGGGGGCCATGCCGATGTGGTAATCGCTGTTGGGGTCAGAGCCGACTATGGTGCCCATGGTGTGGGTGCCATGACCGTCCCCGTCAGCGGGGACATAGGGATAAGTGCCCGTGGCATCATACCAATCGTAGTTGTGGGCGCCATCCGAGCCCCGGTACTTGCTCTGCAGGGCGGGGTGAGTCCAGTCCACGCCGGTATCCATATTGGCCACCACCACGCCCGCGCCAGCGATGTCGAAGTCGCTCCAGACCTGATCGGCTCGTACGCGGGCGATGTTCCATTCCACTGTTTGGAGGTTGGAAGTTGGAAGTTGGAGGTTGGAGGTTGGATATTGGATATTGGAGATTGGAGATTGGGAGTTTGAAGTTTGGAGTTTGAAGTTTGGACTTTGGATTTTGAGCTTTGGATTTGGTAGTTGATGCCTATGATTGGCGCGGATTCTCTCCACCTCGGGCCGGGCGGCCAGGGCGTGAAGCGTTTCCAGATCGCCGGTCACGGCCAGCCCGTTGAAGACCCAATAGGAGGTGTAATCCGTCACCTGGCCGGCTGATTTCTGCTGTTCCAAATAGGCGACGATGTCCGCCTGGGTTCGCTGCGCCGTCGTCTGCAGCGCCGAGACCACCGCCTGACGGCGAGCAAGCTTGCTGATAGCGAGGTTTTCCGCCATTCGCTGCGCGGGCCTCAGGTCGGCCTGCTCCCTGAGGTAGACGATGTAGGTGGTCTTCCCATCCTTGGCAACGGGAGGGTGTCCCGCGCTCTCGCTCGACCAAGAAGCTTCCGCCAGCTCCTTGAGCACCAGAGGCTCGATTTTGGTGCGCACTGCTGGGGCCATATCTGCCGAGGCCCCCGGCTCTGGCGGAGGTGGGGCAGCTCTGGTCAGGGTGAGGAGAAAGGAGAACAGCAGCGGTATGAGGAGTAAGTTCAAGGCAAGTTTGAGCGAATTTCGTCCACGCATTTTGGTATTCCCCCTCTTGATGAGAATGAGATTATGGACTCAGGTTTGATATTCTAGCCCGGTGCGGCGTTATTGTCAAACCGATTTCCCAGGTTCAAAACTGGGAGACAAAAGTGGTCTAATTGAGGTAAATGTGCTATAATATGGCCGGCTATTCAAAATCCCTTGCCGGAGGTCAGAACAATCATGATAGGTGTTAGAACAACTTCAAGGACGAGCGCTTTTCTCTGCCTTTGCGTCATCGGGGGGCTGTTCCTGCTGCCCCTCCTCAGCGGCTGCGGCCCCTCCCCGCCCCCCACTC
>DAOUDK010000079.1:0-31277 GCA_034431315.1 Anaerolineae bacterium | reverse complement strand
CCTGAGTATGGCCCGTCTTCAGTTGACCCACCTATCTCGATCACACCTATGACGATCGTCAAGTTCCGCGCCATTGTCCCTGCTGCCGAGTGTTAATATGTCTGTAGACTTAACACTCCTTGTGCAATAGGGCGCGGTCGTCATACACCGCGCTGACGATCCGTAAGCCAGACTTTTTCTGTTCCATTTACTATGACACGGAAGTCTCCCCCTTGAGTGTTGCTGCTCCATTCTGCTCCGGCGGGATCGCTAGACCCCGACGCCAAGCCACTGGATCTGGCGATTCAGCGGGAGCAGAGCAGCACCGGTGGAGACCGACGGGACACCAACACCCTAAAGGGGAACCACCGCGCCCTGTAAGAAACAAAAAACTGCCGCCCATCTCTGAGCAACAGTATAGCACAGGGGTGTCCCCAAAATGTCCCCAAAATCGTCTACAAGTTGGTCATTTGGTAGATGAGTCGGCAAATCAACGCAGCACTTGCGGATCCAACGGCCCACGAGGAACAGCAGGCTGATGGAGAAGCCATTGGCCCAATGCGAGCTGAGCGCTTACTTTACGACAACTGTTCTAGCAACGCCCTGGCCTCCTTTAAGTCGGCAGTGTCAAATCCTTCGCTGAACCAGCCATAGATCTCTGCCAGCATCTGCCGGGCTTCTTCACACGGCCCTGGCTTGGCCGCCTTGCCTTGCTGTTGCCATAGGCGACTCAAGCTCATCACCGCCCGCAGTTCCCAAGACCTCGCACCCTGCCGGCGGGCAACCTCGATGGCGTGCTGAAAACAAGATTCAGCCTGGCGAAAGCATGCCTCAACCTCAGCCTTAGCCTTAGCCTTAGCCTCAACCTCAGCCTCAGCCTGCATCAGAAGCAACTCTCCCCTGAGCCGATACAGCTCCGCCTCGTAGTGACGCTCCCCAGTTTTGTGCACTGCCACCAGCGCCTGAGCCAGCACGCTCAGCCCCTCCTCAGCCCACCCCACTCTCGCATAAGCTTCAGCCAGCAGGGCAAGTATGTGCGTCTGGTCCATCGCTGCCCCCGTGGCCCGGTAGGCGGCCAGGCCCTGGCGTATCTGCGCAATCCCCTCTTCCTCCTGCCCCTGTTGGGCCAGCGCCCAGCCCCGCACGCTGGTTGCCCACCCCGCGTAGAGCGGAAGCCCGTGCTCGGTCGCGAGGGTATTGGCTGCCTCTGCCTTCTCTCGGGCTGCTGGTCCCTCCCGGCGGAGCTGATGGAGCATGGCAAGCCAGTACAGGGAAAGAACGACACTGAATGGATGAGACAGCTCCTGGGCCAGGCTCAGCGCCTCGTGGTTTCTCTGCAGCGCCTGGTCGGGATAGCCCAGAGACCACAGGACTGGGCCAGCGAAGGATCGGCAGCACACGCCGGGGTCATGTCCGCCATAGAGAAGGGCCTGCGAGTGGTGCTGTTGGGGATCGTACAGGGCCATGCCGTGCTCAGAGTGCGCCCGAGCTGAGGCAAACTCTCCAAGACAAAGCGAGGAGGTCCACAGTGCATGGTGAGCCTGCAGGAGGAGACCTGGGTCTCGCACATTCTGGGCCAGGTCCAGAAGCTGTTCTGCCAACTCCCGCGCCACCCGGTGCTCCGCTCGCGTAACATAAAACACCCACTGTCCCCACAGCACCGGGAAGAACTGACGCGTCTCCCCCACCCCTCGGGCTGAGTCCTTCGACGAGCTCAGGACAGGCTCTCGGGACGAAGCCTGCTGACACAGTTCTCGTGCCCGGGTGTAGGCTCTCTCCACTTCCGGAGCCGCAAAGCCCTTGGCGGCTATCAAGGCCGGGGCCAGGGTAGTCTGTAAGTCCAGCTCCTGCCGTGCCCGCTCGGAAGTCTCCGGCAGGGTCCCGAGCAACTCCAACCCGCGGGTGAGGTGAGCAATTGCCTCCTCATAGGCAGATAGCCTAACTGCGTTATGCCCCGCTTTTAGCAGATAGTCAACCGCCTTCTCCGCAATCCCCGCCTCCTCGAAGTGGCGCGCCAACTGCGGTGCGACGGCCGCGATCTCCTCTGTTCGGTCCCCGCACAGTTTCTCCAGGGCCTCCCCGGCCCGCCGGTGCAGCAGCCACCGACGCCCGTAGCCCAGACCACTGTACACCGCTGCCCGAATGATCTCATGGTGGAATTGGTAACGGTCCGCCTGCTCCACCAACACCTGACGGCCCACCAGTTCATCCAGGCCATCCACCGTTTCCATTTCGCCACGGCCCGCCGTCTGGCGCACGACATCGAAGGCGAAGCTCGCGCCCAGGACGGCGCCGGCCTCCAGCACCTGCCGCGCCATTGGCGTGAGACGCCCCAGGCGCACCGCCACCGCCTCTCGCACAGTATCGGGCACGGGGAGCTCTTCCAAGGCCGCCAAGTCCTCCAACTGCTGGCCGGCTTCGATGAGCGCCCGCAGGGTCTCCATCAGGAAGAAGGGATTGCCACCAGTGGCTTGTCGGAGTCGTCCGGCAACGGCCTCAGCGCTGCGCACGTCGCTGTCCAGGTGGCGCAGAAGTCGGAGAATCGCCTCCACATCCAGCGCCCTCAGTTCCACCTCGGAAAGGATGCTCAGTCGGGTCAGGTTGTGGCGCAGCGCACGCAGTGCGTCAGCCTCTTCGCTGCGATAGGTCCCGATGACCAGCAGTCGGCTGACCCGAAGCTTGCGCCCCAGGGTGCGCCAGCCAGTCTAGCGTCGTGCCATCGGCCCAGTGCAGATCATCCAGGCACAAGAGCACGGGGTGCCAGCCGTCGGCCAGCCCCAGCGTAAGCTGGCTCAATGCTTCGAACAGCCGTGCGCGGGCCTCCGCCGGTCCCGCCTCCATCGGCGGCGGCAGATCGGGGTGCAGAGCGCGCAGTTCGGGCAGCAGCCGGGACGCTTCACTCAGCCATATGGGTGGAATGTCGAACGTGAAACGTTCCACACTTAACGCCGAACGCAGCGCCTCGGCAATAGGCTGATAGGGCATCATTTGCGCATCGGCGTAGGCAGCTCCTGTCAGGACCAGCGCGTGGCCTCGCAGCCGTGTGGCGAACTCCTGCATCAGCCGCGACTTGCCGATACCGGCCTCGCCCGAGATCAGCACCACTCTGCCCTGGCCGCCGTGGGTACGTGCGTACACCTGCTCCAACGTGCGCAGGGCCCTGTCACGCCCCACCAGCGGCACGTCCAGGCTGGGCAGCGTTGTCCAGGTCGGTTCGGTCACCGGTGCCACGCCCGGGGACGGCTTGCCTGCCAGCACGGCCTCGTAGACCGCTCGGGTCTCCGGTAGGGGATCCACACCCAGTTCGCGTTCTAGCGCCTCGGTGCACCGCTCGTACTGGCGCAGCGCCGCGCTCCTGTCGCCAGCAGCAGCGTAAAGCTCGATGAGCCGACGGTGTGTCTCCTCAGCAAGATCGTCTATCGCCAGGTAGCGACGGGCGCAGGCGATGGCAGGGTCGTACTCGCTCCTGGCTGCGTATTGCACGGTCAGCGCTGACAGCGTCTCTAGGCACTGATGCTCCAACGCCCGCTGCTCCATCGAGGCCCAGGCTTCGAACTCGGGGCTGCGGCCCAGGGAGAAGCCGGCCAGGAACGATCCACGGTAGAGGTCCACGGCTTGTTGGAGCGCATCTAGAAACCCGGCTTCTCGCAAAAGCCGGCTTTCTCCGTCTGGGGTGGCGCACAACCGCTCGAAAGCCGCTGTGTCCGACCAGACACGGTCAGGATCGAGCGTGACCTGATCGCCCGAGGTCATCAACACTTCGGGGGCAGGGAGGGCACGGCGCAGGTGCGTCAATTGGCGGGTGAGGTTGCGGCGCGCGGAGGCATCCGGTGTGTCAGGCCAGAAGAGGAAGCAGAGGTGCTCGCGGGGGACGGGTTGGGGCTGGGTGGCGAGACGGTAGAGCAGGGCGCGGGCCTGGCGGCGAGGGATGTAGAGGGGGCGACCGGCCCACTCCACGCGGGGCGGACCCAGCAAGTAGATCCGCAGGCTTGCCTTGAGCTTGTCCTGAGCGAATCCTGTCCTGAGCCCTGTCGAAGGGTCGAAGGGCGTAGCCGAAGGGTCCGCTGCTGTGGGCTCGGCGTGTTGCTTGGTCTCCGGTCGGCTGGACATGGCGTATCCTCCGCCCATTCCAAAGGTATCGTCGTGGTAGTCCCAGCCCACTGCCCAGTACTCAATGTGTAGTTAGTGAGCTTTAGCCAGCCGCCGCTCAATCTCTTCCAAAAACTCCGTTGCGTCGCAGGCAATGACCTTGACGTTCTTCCGCTCCCAGTACTCAATGTCCAGTTCGCGAGGGCGGAGCTGCACGGCATAGGCCCGTTTTTTGTGGCGACCGAGATGGCGCACCACTCTGAGGTAGAGCTGCTTGAAGTCCTCGTCGGCCAGGCCAAAGCCCAGGAAGAGGATGGTCCTGGTCGTGAAGTACGCGCCGACTACCTTGGCGATCTCAGGCAGGCGATAGAAGATGTCGTAGTAATCATCGTCGGTGATGACGATGGTGTCCTTCTGCTCGATGGAGCCGTGCAGCTTGATGAGTAGCACCTTCTCTTCGTCGGCGAAGGCGATGTCGGGATCCCGAACCACCTTGACGAAGGGCTGGCGAGCCTGGCGCAGGGCTTCCTCCAACAGGTTGTCCCAGTTGGTAGTGATGATCTTGTTGAAGGGCAAGGCAGTGATGAGCTGGTGGGTGCGCAGGGGCGAATACTTTGGATCGTCAATGCGGTTGATCACATGTTGGATGAGGCTCTGGTGGCCCAGTTTCAACTCATAATCCTGGGCCACCTCAGGCAGCCACATCCCGCTCACGTCTCCCAGTCCCGCGCGCTCGGCCAGCTCCTGGGTCAACTGCGCACCGCCAGGCCCGCTGGGCAGCCCCTCTGGCCCCATGGATATACCCGCTCCGCAGAAGAGGACGACGTTGCCTTTTTGGATTTGCTCGATCAGTTCAAGTGGGATTTGCATTGTAAAAGCCACCCTTTGTTATCACCGTCGCTCGATAAGCAAGCCGCCTTCGTCAATATCAGTTATAGCATCGAACTTATCACGAGCATTGGCTGAGGCAACCCACAGGTACTCGGTGCCAATGCCTATGACAGAGAGTTGGCTGGTCAACAAGCCGGCCAGTTTGTCAGCCAACTCGTCGTCCGGATCGTAAAGCAGTACCACGTCGAAGCCGTTGGGATAGCCAACTCCAGCCAGAAGCTCCCTGGCCGAATCCGGGCGATATGCCATCCCAGGCAAGGTCTCTTCCGAGGCAAAGTCCACTAGAACCACTTCCCCGATTTTCTCTTCGAGCTCGCCCCAATTGATGCCGAATCCCAGCGCGTTTTGCACCGACTCGTTAGCGAAGGGTCCACCGCCAATCAGAAGGGAAAACCGCGCCGCTATGGTGATCGTCGCGCTCACCTCATGGGATACCTGATCAGCCGTATCGCGGGCCTCAGCGTAAATGACGAACTCGCCATCCTTGCCTGTCCATTTCAGGGGAGGCCACCTTTGACTACACCGTGTTATTTCGCCACAGCTAGCCTCGCGTCCTTTATTGAGGTAACTATCGCCTGTGTCCTCGCCCCACCAGCGAATGGATTGCAAGCCGAAGTCGTCGCTGGCAGTCACGCTTATCACAAACGCCTCTCCCTGATGGATAGTTGACGGTTCCACGGATATCTGCTCCACCACCGGCAGGCCGTCAACGGTGACTTCCTTTCGGCTAGATTGGCCATTGGGAAAGAGAATATCAAGCCAATTGGCGCCATCCGGGCTGTAGTGCGGCGTAAACCAGTGCTTACCGCCCATGGAGAAGGTCCTGTACTCTATATAGGTGAAATCTTTTCCAGGCTCTAGCACGAAGTTGTCTATCGGGGCGAAGTCCTGGATGGAACCATCAGGGCCTCGGCCCTTGACCAGGAACTTCGCGGCTTTGAAGGTTTGCTCTCCATAGTTACGCACCGTAAAAATCGCTTTCACACTGTCTCCAACACGCGGTGTCGGATCGGCGAGCACCAACTCCAACTCAGAGACCAAACGCGCATTCGCCGGCTCGAGAGTTGGCGTTATCGTCGGGGTGGGTGTCGGAGTGGATGTCGGGGTGGATGTTTGAGTAGGTATCGGCGTCGTTGTCGAGGTGGATGTTGGAGTGAGGGTCGGCGTTCGAGTCGCTGTGGGCGTGCTCGTAGAAGCTGGCGTGACGGTGGGCGTATCGGTGGGCATCGGTGCATCTGTCGGAATGGACTCGATTTCACTACAGGCTACCACAGCCAGAGCCAAAGACACCAGACAAATAATATGCACCACGCGTTTGATAGTCATGATCCACCTCCTGTAGTTTTATGAGATTATCGTCGCTCAATGAGCAAACCGCTTTCACCAGCAGCAATCATATCAGCAAAGTTGGTACGAGCATCGGCTGAGGCAACCCAAAGGTACTTGGGGTAAATCTCCACCGCGTAGAGATAATCGGTCACCAATTCGGCCAGGCTGGCAGCCAACTCGTCGTCCCGGTTAAACAGCAGCATCGCGTCAAAGCCGTAGTAGCCAGCTTCAGCCAGAAGCTCTTTGGCCCGCTCCGGATCGTATGCCGGTTCCGTGGAATCAGCTAAGACATCTCCTGAAAGGAAGTCCACCAACACCACTTCCCCAATTGCGTCTCGGAGCGCGGCCCAGTTGATAGCCAATCCCACAGCCTCCTGCACCGACTCATTATCGAAAGGCCCACCGCCCATCGAAAGAGAAAGCGTTGCTATGGGCAGCACTGTTATGGCCGTGCTCTCCATGCTGGATAGCTGATCGGCCGTATCGCGGGCTTGAGCATGGATGATAAACTGTCCATCCTGGCCTGTCCATTTCAGGTCCCAGTTGAACTCACACCACGTGATTCCGGCACAGTCAGCCTCACGCCCCTGGTCAAAGTCCTTATCCCCTGTACCCTCGATCCGCCACCTCATAGCTTGCAGGCCGACATCGTCGCTAGCAACCAGCTTTATCCTGAACTCCTCACCCTGATAGATGGTCGCCGGCTCTACGTATACCTTCTCCACCACCGGCGGGTCGTCCTGCACAGTGCTGCTTATATAGCTCACTCTACCATCGGGCCAGGTTATATCAAGCCATTTGGTGCCATCCGGGCTGTAGTGTGGCGTGAACCAGTACTTGCCGGGGGCGGAGAAGCTACTGTCACTCGAATAGGTGTACTCATCTCCAGGAGCCAGTGAGAAATTCTCTATCCATGGGAAATCCTGAATGGAATCATCGGGGCCTCGGCCCTTGACGCCGAAGTACGTGGCGGTGAAGGTTTGTTCTCCGTAGTTACGCACCTTAAAAGTCGCCTCTACACTCTCTCCAACGAGCGGACTGAGTTCGGAGATCTGCAAATCGGAGATCAAACGCACATCTGCGGGCGTGAGGGTGGGCGTCGCTGTCGGGGTGGATGTCGGAGTGCGGGTTGGCTTTCGGGTTGCTGTAGGCGTGCTTGTGGGAACTAGGGCTGCCGAGGGGAAGATACGCGGCTTGATAGACCCTACTTCCTCAGCCTCGCGTGCTCCACTCACCCAATCATCCACCGCCGCCATCTCAACATCACTGGGAGACCGGGGCGCCTCGCGAGGCTCCACAAAGGTTGCCTGGCCAGCTTTGACGGTTACAGTCTGCTGCTGAGCCTTTACCTCCGCCTTTCCCTCGTACACAACCACTGAGGTAATCCCGTCTTCGTCCACAGAGATCAGATACTCTGTGGATACGCTAGTGATCGTCGCCCAGTCCGTTTCGGTGATGACGACTACATGCTCCCCTGCTCGCTCCTGCAACTCCTGAAGCGTCGTCCCCAAGGCGAGATAGAGCTTCACGATGAGAGGGGCATCGGGGTCAGGCGCCGCCTTCACCTGTAGTCCTGTCTGGCGAAAAATCTCCACCCTCAAGAAGTCGGAGAAGGTCAGGATGCCCCGGCCGGTTTCATCGGTGTTGATCTCGTCGCCAGTACCCACTGGCTCGTGGTCGCCGACGTCCACCTCTTCGACCGCCTCGCCCGGATGGCGGCACTGTACCTTGGTCTTCTCGGCTGAGAGATCGGCAGCACGGACAGGTGTAGGAGTCGGCGTGTCCGTCACCGGTGTGGAAGTCGGAGTGTGGGTAGGTATCGCTGTCGGAGTAAGGATCGGCGTTGGAGTCGCTGTAGGGGTGCTGGTAGGGGTTGGTATGGCTGCCAGCGGGAAGATTCTAGGCGCGATAGACCCCACGTCCTCACCATCACGCGTCGCATTTACCCAATCATCCACCGCTCCCATATCAACATCTATGGGAGGCCGGGGTGTCTTGCCAGGCTCCACTATGGTCGCCTGGCCAGTGCGGACCACCACTGTCTGCTCCTGGGCCTCCACTTCTGCCTCACCATAAAACACTACTACCGAAGTAACCTTATCGTCGTCCACAGAGATCAGATACTCTGTGGATACGCTAGTGATCGTCGCCCAGTCCGTCTCGGTGATGACGACTACATGCTCCCCTGCTCGCTCCTGCAACTCCTGAAGCGTCGTCCCCAGGGCGAGATAAAGCTTCACGATGAGAGGAGCATTGGGGTCAGGCGCTGCCTTTACCTGCAGCCCTGTCTGGCGGAAAACTTCCACCCTCAAGAAATCAGCGAAGGTCAGGATGCCTCGGCCGGTTTGATCGGTGTTGATCTCGGCGCCAGTACCCACTGGCTCATGGTCGCCGACGTCCACCTCTTTGGCCGCCTCTCCCGGATGGCGGCGCTGTACCTGGGAACGCTCGGCCAAAAGATCGGCCGCACCCTCAGGCTTGGGAGGCCGCGTGACTACATAGGCCGCAGCCAAAGCCAACAGCACCAGACAGATAATCGCTATGCGTTTGCCGGTCATAATCCACCTCCTGCTTCGGACCGAACTGCAGGCCCTTCGCCCCTGGCGATGCCGTAGGCGATTGCCAGGCCGATGACCGGCCCAGCAGCCAGAACAAGGGCCGGACTTGTTGTCGGCACCGTCCTCCCCATCACAGCAAGCAAGCCGAAGCCCAGAGTGCCGCCCAATGCACCGCCCACCAATTGGGCAAAGGGCGATCTGCTTATCTCTGCCGCGATGGCTATGCCAAATGCTAGGAGCCCACCCGCCAGGGCGAAAAGTAGCATGACAGTCAAGGGAGACGGCCACATGCCCAACGCGAAAGGCATTGATCCTGCTGCGAAGCCAATAGACCCTCCAACAGCCCCGCCTAATGCAGGCGCTAGCACTCGTCGCCCGGGACCCAAAGCTCGCCCTATGCTCATCCCTGAGGCCACGCCAGCACCCGCCACGAGGCCCAAAACACCAAAGATTACAACGGCAAGAGGAGCAATAAGTAAACCTGAGACCACATTATACTCTTCCATCTGCACAAGGTTAAGAACCATTGCTGGCGCTAGCCCTAATGCAAACCCAACCGCCCCACCTACAGCCCCGCCTACGGTTACAGACCGAATCGAGCCCCACTCTCGGCTCAGCCGGATGCGCGACACCCGGCGGGCGACCTTCTCGTACAGAGACCAGCCTAAATCCGGCAGCAGCGCGGCATTGGTATCCCACACCCAGGCCAGGGCTTCCACAGCTCTCGCCCGCTGGTCCCCCTCGGCCTTCCAGGCAACTTGCGCCAACTTGTCAACCGCCTCCCCCGCACCCGCGCGAGCCAGGCTCACTGCGGCAGCCTGCCGAACCTGAGCGGCGGCGTCCTCCAGGGCCACTCGCTGCAGTATCCGCCCGACCTGGTCGGTTTTGATCCGGCTCAGGGAGCGCACGACGTGAACCCTCTCCTCAGGGCGGTACTCAGGCGTCAGCACGTCGGCCAGGCAGGCCACCTGATCGTCCACCTCTGGCACGCGGCTCAGCCAGTAGTCCATCTCGTACTCGTAGCAGGCGGCACTGCGCAGCAAAAGCTCGCACTCCTCCCGCCCGAAGGCCAGCCGCCCTCGCTGAGCATCAATCTTTTCCAGCCGCTCCAGGTTGAGCAGCACGCCGCTGCTACGCCAGTCGGCCAGCGCACGCGAGAGCATCTCTCTCGCTTCTTTGATCCTCCTCGCGTCCTTGCTGATCCACCCCTTGATCTCCTCGACCAGGTAATCGTGGGTCAGTTCATAATACTCACTCAACGGCTCGACTGAGCTCGCCGAAGTCTGAACTCTCCTCACCAGCCGCTGGTTGATCAGGCTGCGTAAGGTTGCCTCTACAGTTTCCCTGTTCCTCCCCACCTCAGCCACGATGGTGTCAAAACTTGCCAGAGCCTTTGTCTCCTGCGAGGTGACCAGGGTCATCAGTATCCCCTTGGCGGCCTCCAGCTCCTGGCCCGCGTACTCGGCCAGGACGGAATCGAGATAGCCCGCCAGTATCTCCTTTGCCCCGCCCAGCTCCTCGTAATCCGCCAGAGCGATGGGCCGCCCCGCCTGGCCGAACTGGCGGTACAGCCTGTCGCAGACGATCTGGAGCTGCGGCGGCCCCACCCCCTCCTCGTAGAGGTCGTCCAGTAGCCTCTCCACCAGCCGCTCCTCGTAGGTGACGTCGAAGAGCTTCACAGGCTCGACGATGGCCTCCCTGGCGTTCTCCCTGGTCAACCTCTCAAGCCGGTAGCGGCTGTCGAAGATGGCCGGCAACTGGCCCTCGAACTCGTGCAGCCTGACGAAGAAATCCTCCCTGATGGAGAGGACGAACCTGGTGTCAACGGCCTCGCTCTGGTGACAGCGGGCCAGCTCAGCGACGAAGCTGGCGCGGCTCTCGTCGCCGAATCTCAGGAAGAACTCCTCGAACTGGTCGAGGAAGACCACGATGAGCTTTTCGGTGACCCGCTCCGCCGCCTGCAGGAATGAGGGAAGATCGGTCGTGAGGTCGGGAAGCCCCTCCAGCTTCTCCTGTAGCTCGCGCTTGATGGTCAGCGCGGGGTCGTCGGCTGGCCTGACGATGAGGGGGAGGCAGCTTCGCCTGGCGAGGATGGGCGCCACCCCCGCCCGGATGAGCGAGGTTTTGCCCGTGCCCGATCCTCCGTAGAGGACGACCAGCCGATGAGAGAGGATTTTGTCGGCCAGGCGGTGACTGTCCTCCTGGCGTCCGAAGAAGATGCCCGCATCCTCCGTCTCGAAGGAATCGAGGAACTTGTAGGGCTGATCGGGTAGGGGGACGACCTCCTCTACCTCCCCGACCGGGCTGCTGCGGTTGATCTCCGCCATCAACTCCTCGAGGAAGCCCACGACCTTCCCCTGGACGATCTCGATCCCTTTTTCGTGCCAGAATTTCACATCCACAGGGGCCAGGTCCCGCTCGGAGATGGCGTAGGCCCTTCGCCGATGAACGCCGACGCCGCGGGTAACGTTGGCGTAAAGCCGCTGGAAGCCACGGTCTTCCAGGTCGTAGCCGATGAAGATGAGAGTTTTGGTGGCGAAGAGGGCCCTGATCACGTCCGAAAGGGTGGGGAGCCTGACCAGGAACTCCTCGTAGTCGTCCTCGGTGATGATCAGTGAATCGGGCTGGGTGATGCAGCCCTGCATCTTGATGAGGATGATCTTGGTCTCGTCGAAGTAGGGGACATCGGAGTCGCGGACGATGAGCACGAACCCCTTCCTAATTCGCCTGAGGGCTCGCTCCAGGAGGCGGTCGTAGTTTGTGGTGATGATCTTGGTGAAGGGCCTGGAGAGGTCGGCGACGAGTTGGTGGACGCGGGTGGGTGAGAGCTGAGGGTCGTTCAAAACGCTTTTGAGGAACTCGGTGAGGGCGTGGGAGCCGTGCAGAACCTTGTAGTCGCGGGCCACGGTGGGGAGGGAGTAGTCGTCCTTGCCGTACTCGAACCTCTCGGCCAGGGCTCTGGCGATTCCCCTTTTGCTAGGCGGGGCGTTTCCCTCGCCAGGGCCGGCGAAGAGTTCGGAGCCGAGGAAAAGCACGGCATTATCATTCACGATTCTGTCGGCCAGATCCTGAAGGATTTGACTATTCAGCATGATGCCCTCTAGCGTTTAGAGAGAAACCAGGTTTTTCTCCTGCTCGAATGGGCGAACTCTTGCTTTTGGGGCTCTCCGTGGCGCGAAAAGTCTCACATTATTCAACCAAAAACCTGGTTTCTGATTGAATCTGATTATATCAATAATGTTTCAAATTGTCAATAACCTGCCCAGACATTGAAATCCGTAAATCCTGCCAATCCGCTGTTCTAAAAGCAAAAGGGGCGAGGTCTCCAACGACCCCGCCCCTTCGAAACAATGGACTGATTTGAGTGAGCTTTACCGCTTGGTGTACTGCGGCGCCTTGCGAGCGCGCTTGAGCCCAGGCTTCTTTCTTTCCTTCATGCGAGCATCCCTGGTCAAAAAACCGCCCTTGCGCAAAACGGGCCGCAGATTTGGATCGGCCTTCAACAAAGCGCGAGCGATACCTTGACGCACAGCCCCCGATTGGCCAGATATGCCCCCTCCCTGAACCTTGACCGAAACATTGAATGTGCCCGCGGTGTCCGTGACCTTTAGCGGCTCCAGCAAGTGCAGCACATCACCCTCCCGCGAGAAATACTCCCCCATCGGCTTGTTGTTCACGACGATGTTGCCCTCGCCAGGATAGAGCCGCACTCGAGCCGAAGCCGTCTTGCGGCGCCCTACTCCTTCATAATACACCAGTGCCATTATGCCTCTCCTCTCACAATTCCAGCACCTTAGGCTGCTGAGCTTGATGGGGATGGGAATTCCCCGCGTAAACCTTGAGCTTTTTAAACATCTTTCGACCCAGCCGGTTCTTGGGCAGCATCCCCCGCACCGCAGCCTCCAACACCCGCTCCGGGTGCTTCTGCAACTGATTCCTCAAGCTGATGCTTTTGATCCCGCCAGGATAACCCGTATGGCGATAATACATCTTTTGGTCCAGTTTCCGTCCAGTGACCCGCACTTTTTCAGCGTTGACCACGATGACGAAATCGCCACAATCGAGGTGCGGCGTGTAGATGGGCTTGTGCTTACCCCGCAGCACCTGGGCGATCTCCGAAGCCAGACGCCCCAACGTCTTGCCCTCAGCGTTCACCAGGAACCACTCTTGTTCTATGTCTTCTGCCCTAGCCGTATACGTCTTCACCTACGAGTCCTCCGTCAATAGTTTACTTTCATCAAACACAACCCATGTGCCGGAGCAACCTGGCCTGCCCTACTTCGATCAGCAGACCGGAGAATCTCCTCAAACCCAGCTGGGGATAGCTCTCCCGTTCCCACCAACAGCAGCGTGCCCACCAGACTCCTTACCATTCGATAGAGAAAAGCATTAGCTACTATATCGAAGTAAACGAAGGGCCTCTCTGGAATCCATTGGGCCTGGTACACCTCACGCACCGTGTTATCGCCCTGAGGCGCTCGCCCGAAAGAGGCGAAATCGTGGCTCCCCACCAGGACGCCTGCAGCCTCGTTCATGGCTGCTACCCCCCCTCTTTCCCCCAAAAAGTGGGGGGGATGAAGGGGAGGGGAGAAATGATAGGCGAAGCGTCGGGCCAACGGCGAACGCAAGGGCTGGTTTAAGACGGTGTAGCAATACTCCCGGCTCACCGCGTCGAAGCGGGGGTGAAAGCCCTCGGCCACGGGCCTCAGCTCGCGCACCGCGATGTCTTTGAGCAAGACAGCGTTTAGCGCGCGTTGAAGCTCCTCAACAGGATGTCGCCAAGCCGTACTGAAGGCGACGACCTGCCCCTGGGCATGAACGCCGGCGTCAGTCCGGCCCGCCCCAATTACCCTGATCTCCTCTTGAGTAACCGCCGCCAACGCGCGCTCTATCTCCCCCTGAATCGTCGCGCCCTGGGCTTGCACCTGGAAGCCGAGGTAGTCGGTGCCATCGTACTCGACGACGGCCATGAGTTTTTGGATGCTGGCTTCCGATTCTTGTACTGAGCTCTGTCGAAGTATCGGATTTCCAACTTCCAATCTCCAACTTCCAACTTCCAACTCCCAGTCCCCAGCTACTCCACTAATTCTAAAAGAACCATGGACGCCCCATCGCCCTGACGTCGCCCTAGCTTGAGTATGCGAGTGTAGCCACCAGGACGTTCTTCGTAGCGAGGAGCCAGATCATCGAAGAGTTTCGTGACGATGGTCGGATCGTTCAACCTGGCGGAGGCCAGCCGACGGGCGTGCAAATCGCCGCGCTTACCCAAAGTGATCAGCTTCTCCGCCTTCCCCCGAATGGCCTTGGCTTTGGCCTCCGTGGTCTTTATCCGCTCATGGCGAAACAGTTCAGTTATCAGATTTTTATACAAAGCTTTGCGATGGCCGCTAGAGCGACCTAGCTTGCGACCTGCTTTCCGATGTCTCATGTCACTCCTCGGATTCCTCTTCTTCCTCTTCCTCGGTCCAGAGCAAGCCCATATCCTGCAACTTCTCTTTTAACTCAAACAACGACTTGGGACCGAAATTCCTGATAGCCATCATCTCTTCCTCGCCCTTTTCCAGCTTCTCCAGCACCTCTCCCACATTGGTTATCCCCGTCCGCTTGAGGCAGTTATAAACCCGCACGTTGAGACCCAAATCCTCGATTAGCATCTCGTAAACGTGGGCCGGTATGCCTTCTTCCTCAGCCTCTTCTTCTGGGATCTCTTCCTCGACACCAGCCACCAACAGCAGGTGTTTCACCAAAACCTCTGCCGCCTCGCTCAAAGCCTCTTGAGGCTGAATGGTACCGTCGGTCCATATTTCCATGATAAGCCGATCGAAGTTGGTCATCTGACCAACGCGGGCCTGCTGCACCTCGTAACCGACCTTGCGGACGGGGCTGAAGATGGCATCAACGGGGATCTCTCCGATGGGCAACTTGTCCCGTTCCTCAGCGGGCGAGTAACCCTTGCCTCTTTGTACCGTCAGCTCTATTTCCACCTCGGCCTCATCGGAGTCCACGGTGAACAAGTACAAGTCAGGATTGATGATTTCTACATCGCTGGGACATTCCAGATCGCCCGCCGTCACCACACCCTCGCCCCCTACCTCCAGGCGCAAGCGCGATGGCTCAGAACCATCGGAGTGAATCTTCAGCCGCACTTGCTTCACGTTGAGAATCAACTGGGTCATGTCTTCCTTGACGTGAGGTATGGTCGAGAACTCGTGGTAGATATCGCTGACCCTGATTGATGTGATCGCTGCTCCAGCCGTGGACGAGAGGAGGACGCGCCGCAAAGCATTGCCGATAGTTATGCCATGGCCTCTCTCCATGGGGCCGATGACGAAACGCGCGTAACCTCTCGAGCTGGTCTCACACTCGACTTTGGGCAAAACCATACTTATCAAAGGACTGCCTTCCTGATTTGTCATTAGCCTAACCCGCTCCCGCCAAGAGGATAAAGCCAGCGCCAAGCACTACTTTAGCGGCTGTAGTACTCGACAATCATCTGCTCGTTCAAAGGCAGAGCTATCTCTTCCCGCAAAGGGAGATTCAGGATGCGCCCCGACATGCTGAGAGCGTCCAGGCTCATCCAGTCTGGCACAGCCTTGCGCTCCAGCTCCTTTGCCCTATCACTGAAATAGGCCTTCTCCTTGCTCTGCTCGCGCACCGCTATCACGTCTCCTGGCTCCACCAGCATCGAGGGAATGTCGGCCCTCCGCCCATTGCGATTGAAGTGGCCATGGCACACCAACTGGCGAGCCTGAGCCCGCGAATCGGCAAACCCAAGCCGATAGACGACGTTATCCAGCCTGCTTTCCAGAATGATCAGCAAATTGGCGCCCGTCAGACCCTTGCGCCTCACGGCTTCTCGGAAATAGCGTCGGAACTGTCTCTCCAACACGCCGTAGATGCGACGCAACTTCTGCTTTTCGCGGAGCTGCACGGCAAATTCTGACTTGCGTCTGCGGCGGAACTGGCCCTCACGGCCATGCATGCCAGGAGCATAGGAACGCCTATCAAGAGCACATTTGGCGGTCAAACACCTTTCACCTTTAAGAAACAGTTTCTCCCCTTCTCGCCGACACAACTTACAAACAGGGCCGGTATATCTGGCCATTTTACCTCCTCGTCTACTTCGACAGAGCTCAGTACAAGGCTACATCCTTCGTCTCTTGGGTGGACGACAACCATTGTGAGGAATGGGGGTAACATCGGTGATGGATTTCACCTTGAGACCCGCCGCTTGCAAAGCGCGAATGGCTGCCTCCCGGCCAGGCCCAGGCCCCTTAACGAATACATCTATCTCCCTCATGCCATGATCCATGGCCTGTTTGGCCGTTTGCTGAGCGGCCATGCGGGCCGCATAGGGTGTGCTCTTACGCGATCCCTTGAAACCCACAGTGCCCCCGCTCCCCCAGGTAATGGCATTGCCCTGCCGATCGGTCATAGTGATGATCGTGTTGTTGAACGTGGCGTGAATGTGAGCCTGTCCTTGAGGGACATTCTTGCGCACACGGCGAGTTGTCCTCTTCTTTCCCCTTCGTTGCGCCATCCTTCCTCCCCAAACTCAAATCCCAATGACCAAATCCCAAATCCCAATTACTCCATTAGTCATTGGTCATTAGTCATTAGTCATTGGTCATTGATCATTGATTACTTCTTCCTCATCCCGCGCCTTTTGCCGCGACCGGGCACCGTCCTGCGTGGGCCACGTTTGGTGCGGGCGTTGGTCTTGGTCCGCTGCCCGTGCACAGGCAAGTTGTAACGGTGGCGGAGCCCCCGATAACAGCCGATTTCCTGCAGGCGCTTGATGTTCTGGCTGACCTCTCGCCGCAGATCGCCCTCAACCCTATAATTGGCGTTAATAACCTGGCGCAATCGGCTGATCTCAGCCTCGGCCAGGTCCTTGACCCGCGTGTCGAAGTCAACCCCTATTTGATCCAGAATCTGCCTGCTGGTCGAGCGCCCGATGCCGTAAATGTAGGTCAAGCCGATCTCGACCCTCTTGTTGCGGGGCAAGTCAATTCCAGCGATTCGTGCCATCCTCTACCTCCCTTTATCCTCATCATGAGCTTGACTTCGGCGAGGACTGCGGCCGAGCTCAGTCGAAGCCCTCAGTCGAGCCGTCGAGCGACGCTACCCCTGCCGCTGCTTGTGCTTGGGATTCTCACAGATCACGTAAAGCACGCCCTTCCGCTTGACGATCTTGCACTTAGAACAGCGACGCTTAACCGATGCTTGAACTTTCATTGCTAAAACCTCCTTGGGGACATTACTTGATGAAGCCCTCGTAGTGGCGCATTAAGAGCTGCGCCTCCAATTGCTTCATGGTATCCAACACCACGCCAACCACGATGAGCAAGCCAGAACTGGTGATGAGCATCATCCCCGGGTTCTCCACGATCCCCAGCACGTCAACTATCCAGGGCAGGACGGCCACCGTGCCCAGGAACAGAGCCCCCACCAGAGTGATGCGCCGCATAACCCCGTTTAAGTAATCGGCAGTGCGCTTGCCGGGGCGAATGCCGGGGATGAACCCTCCCTGACGCTTCAGGTTCTCAGGGAGATTCTGCTGCTGGAAGACCATATCGGTGTAGAAATAAGTGAAGCCAACAACCATCAGGAAGTACATTATGTAGTAGACATTGCCCTGCCCGCTGAAAGTCTGGTAGATAGTATTGGCAATACTGGAGACCCATTGATTTTGCGCCGAGACCAAGTAGGAGGCAATCACCCCAGGGAGCATCAGAATAGACTGGGCAAAAATGAGCGGGATCATGCCCGCGGCATTGACTCGCAAAGGGATGTGGGTGCTTTGACCGCCGGCAATGCGCAATCGGCCGCCCCGCATGGCCAACACTCGCTTGCCGTATTGGACCGGGATGCGCCGCTGTCCCTCCTGCACAATGACGATAACCACCACTGTAATAACCATAATGAGGAGAAAGGCTATCAGGCCTCGCATGTCACCTACCAGCAAGGCGCCCACCCGCTGTGGGACACGAGACACGATGCCGCCGAAGATGATGATGGAGAGACCGTTGCCTATACCCTGCTCTGTGATCAGCTCACCCAGCCAGATGGCGAACATCGTGCCCGCGCTCAGGGTAAGAACAGTAGCGATTGTGGGCAAGATTGTTGCCCCGGAGAGGCCAAAGTTGGTGATGACACCTTGGGTCTGCAATATCGTGGCCTGGGCATAGCCCTGCAGGGCCGACAAAGGGATGGCCATGTAATAGGTATATTGATTCATCTTGTTGCGCCCAGCCTCGCCCTCCTGAGCTAACCTCTCCAATCCGGGTATGATGGGCTGCAAGAGCTGTATGACGATGGTAGCCGTGATATAGGGGTAGACCCCCATAGCCATAACTGAGAAGCTGGACATGGCGCCGCCTGAGAACATATCCAGCAGGCCCAAAAGCTGGCTGGCTGCAAACACCTCGCGCAGTTTATCCGGGTCCACGTTGGGCACCGGAACGTGGGAAGCCAGGCGGTATACAACTAAGATAAGAAGAGTGACCAAGATCCTGCGCCTCAGGTCAGGCAGGTTGAAGGCGTTACGGACAGCTTGTATCATCGGAGCCCTCCTCTCCCGTCGTTTCAATGGCTTTCATTGTAACTTCCATCGCTTCTCTCCTCCTACAACTGTTACCGAAAGGCCGCAGGGCCGCAATTTCCTCTAACGTTCCCGCGCTAACCGAAGTTGGCCGCGTCGTCCGCCAGCGAAGTACCCTTCGACAACAAGGCTACTTCGCTGGCAATACGCCTTTGCCCACAGCGAAGCGGCCAATTTGGGCGCAGCCGGTTAGCTAGCGTTATGCCGTATCAACCTGTTGCAGAAGAGGGGAATGCGCGAGCCCCTCACCTTCAGGATTCCTTGGACTTCACTGACTGTAGCCATTCCTCTAGCTCGCGTGCGGCGATTTCACGCCCTCCCAGGCCGAAGGCCAGGGCCACCGCCACGGCGATGGCTCCCAGCAGTAGACCAAAGGCCAGATTGATGATCTCATTAGCCAGGCCCATCTGCCGCATGGCCATGGCGCCAGCCAGCACCAGGATGGAGACCCGCGCGGCCAGGGCCAGCAGCCCGGCTTGAGCCACCCCGCTGGCCAACACTGTCTTGGAGGCCAGATTAGCCAGGTAGAGGCCAATGGCGAAGATGATCAGCCCCAAGATCACCTGGCCGGCAAAGACTGTGAACTGAGTCACCAGATCGGCCAACAACACGAAGCCAAGGAGGCGGGACGCCTCAACGGCAGCAAAGAGCATGATCGCCACCAGAACCAGGTATCCCACGATTTCTGAGGGCGTCCGCTCCCCTTCGGCAGGCTCCTTCCCCAAACCCAGCCGGGCCAGGATGGCGTTGAAGCCAGCGCCAGTCAGCAGGTTGGTGACCAACCCGGCCACCACGCGCCCCACCACGTAGGCAATCGTCACCACCAGGCTGGCGGCAAAGATAGCCGGAAGCGCACCCAGGATCGTGTTCAGCATATTGGCGGCCGGCCGAGTGATGGCTTCCAGTGCCAGGGCGTTGAGGGTGGCAATCAGCACCGGGATGAGGATCAAGACGTAGACCACCAGGCCCAGCAGCCCGGATAACCGCTGCTTCCCCAAAACCGTGGCCAGTCCCACCTGCTCGCTCAGCCGGTCAGCGCCGATGGCGGCCAGCAGGTTGGTCACAATCCGCTGCACGATGCGGGCGATGAACCAGCCGACCACCAGGATGAGGCCAGCAGCAAAGATGTTGGGCAGGAAGCCGAGGACTTTGTTAGTCATCCCCTGGACCGGTTCGAGGAGCCCTTCCAAGCCCAGGGCATCCAACACCACTGGCAGAAAGAGCAGGAAGACCAGCCAGTACACGGCATCACCGAGTGTTTGAGCCAGGGGAACGCGCCCCTCTTCCTCGAGGCCGGCTAGGCTGCCGAGGCGCTCATCAATCTTGGCGGCGCTCAGCACTCGCGAGACAACGAGTTTCAGCGCGCTGGCCACGATCCAGGCGATCAGCAGCCAGAGCCCTGCCCACAGCAGCCGTGGGGCGTACTGGAACACCTGGATCAGGAGCTGGTTGAGTGGCTCGGTGATGATCGTGAGGCCCAGGGTCTGGAAGAAGGCGACCAGCACGAAGAGCAGGATTAGGTAGTACACCCCCTTGGCGATCCACCGCTCCACTTCGATGGCTTCGGCTTTTTCTTCCCCAACGATCCAGCGAGCCAGTCGGTTGTCCAGGGTCGTGCGACGAAGCGCCCGACGCACGATGGCAGACACCACCAGGGCAACCAACCACCCGATAATCAGGATGGCCAGCGCCCCGATGAGGTTGGGGATGTAGGCCCCAACTAACTGGGTAATTTGATCTAGAATACTTTGCATCGTTCTCCCTCCTTTAGTTAATGTTTATGAGCTAATGTCCATCTGCCGAGTAACGACGACCTCCCGCAACACCTCTTCAAATGTGCGCTCTTTCAGATCATCGAGCACAAGGGTTCGGTTTGCCATATAGCCACCTCCTCTTCCAAAATTCGTGAAACCTTCGGCTTTAGTTCCGACAAATCGCTTTTCACAACTGTCCAGACACGCTAAGGTTTCGCCACGAGGAACTTTCCAAAGCACGACTTCTTTATCTGGGTATTTCTTCTTGGCCTCTATATATGCAACCTCTGGGTCTTCATCTGCGCATACTACTTCTTTATTCACCATAGAAACATACTTATCTTCATATTTACTCAGATCTACCGTTGTAAACCACCTAAATGTTTCATCCATTAAGATCACCTCCCCGTTGGCTTCTTTTAACAATTGCGTATCATTCCGCCGTGACGCTTCAATATGGGAACTACTTCACCCCTATACAATCTCTCTGATATGAGTAAATCGTTTTACTTTATCTTTTAGCTTCGTTTCTCGTAATAATTTCTTATACAAAGGATGAAAGCGCCCAGGGTTGTGATAAAACCATATTTCATCATAGCTTTGGAGTTTTCTATCAAAATCATTTGCGAGATTCCTAAATTCCTGCCCTGTAACTGTATCAGGGTCTTTCTCATACCACTCGTGTTCTATGTCAGGAAACCAAACACCGTATAAATCTGAAAAAATAGCCCAATTGACCTTCTTCTCTTTGCATCTGCTCATAAAACGTTGAGTTGGGGTTGCTGTGTATAACTTGTCTGGAGTCGCTTTCTTCCCACTATTTTTTAATGAGTTGTCCTTTTTGGCTGAACAGTGAGTTATATAAATTCTCATCTCATACCTCCAATCTACGGATGACAGACAACGTGTTATATGCGAACTTAAAGTTCGTATAATGCGAATTATTCACCCAAACACGAACTTCGGTAAACCTCTCACCCATGACTTGATACTTCGGACGATCACCGGTCATCGAAGCGGCACCACTTCCACCGCGCCATCAGCCCCCAGGATCTTCTCTCGGGCGCTGGCCGAGAAACGATGGGCCTTGACAGTAAGGGGCCGATCCAACTCACCGCGCCCCAAAATGACCACTGGCTCGCGCGGCGATTTGATGATGCCTGCCTCGGCCAGGGCAGCCGGGCTGACCTCGTCTCCTGCGGCGAACTCGTCCAACCGGTCGAGGTTGACCGGAGTGTAGTACACCTTGAAGATATTGGTGAAGCCTCGCTTGTGAGGCAAGCGCCGCACCAGGGGCAACTGGCCGCCCTCGAAATACGGGCGCACCCCCCCGCCAGAGCGGGCATTCTGCCCCTTGGTGCCCCGGCCAGCGGTTTTGCCCTGGCCAGCAGCGATCCCGCGCCCCACTCGCTTCCTATTCTTCTTGGCTCCCTTAGCGGGACGCAACTCGTGTAGCTTCATCATAACCCCCGCAACAATAGCTAATCTCCAGTACCCAATTCTTCAACCTCGACCAGGTGCCTCACTTTATGGACCATCCCTCTGGTCACCGGGTCGTCTTTCCACTCCACCGTGTCCCCCAACCGCTTGAAGCCCAGGGACTTAATGGTCGCCTTCTGCCGCTGGGAATAGCCGATGCTGCTCTTGACCCACTTGATACGCAGAGTCGTCTTTTTCTTTTTCCTTCGGCCCTTGGCCTTCTTTTTGGTCTGCTTGTCAGCCACCGGTCCGCTCCCTCGCCCAGAAGGGCATCAACTCTGCTACAGGTTTACCCCGGAGCCTGGCTTCTTCCTCAATGTCCTTCAACTGAGACAGCCCCTTTAGGGTAGCCTTGACAACGTTGAGGACGTTGGAGCTGCCCAGAGACTTGGACAGGATATCGCGGATGCCCGCCGCCTCCACCACTGCCCGCACTCCCCCACCAGCGATGACGCCCGTGCCCGGCGAGGCTGGCTTCAAAAGTACCCTGGCCGCGCTGAATTTGGCTATCACTTCGTGAGGAATAGTCGTACCCAGCAGGTGGACTTTCCTCATGTTCTTCCTGGCCTGCTCTGCTCCCTTGTGAATAGCATCGGGCACCCCGCGAGCCTTGCCTATCCCAACACCCACGCTGCCCTGATTATCGCCTACCACGACAATGGCGCGGAAGGCAAAGCGCCGGCCACCCTTGACCACCTTGGCTGTGCGTGCGATGTGCACCACACGCTCATCCAACTCGTCCCTCTCCCGGGAATCTCTCCTTGCCATCCATCCTCCTCATTCTGGAAGTTAGAAGCTAGAAGTTAGACGTTGGACGCTAGAGTTCGGACCCCTGCAATCAAACTTCCAACTTCCAATCTCCAACTCCTAAAACTCCAGTCCGGCCTCACGCGAGCCCTCGGCCAGAGCCTTCACCCGCCCGTGATACTTGTAGCCACCTCTGTCGAAGACCACCTGCTTCACGCCCTGCGCCAGGGCACGCTCGCCTAGAAGCTTGCCTACCGACTCGGCTTGCTCGGTCTTGGTAAGACCATTCAGTGTCCCTCGCAGCTCAGGATCAAGAGTGGAAGCTGCCGCCACGGTATGTCCCTGGTCATCATCAATGACTTGGGCATAGATGTGCTTTATACTTCTGAAGACATTCAAACGGGGGCGTTCAACGGTACCCGCTACTTTTTTCCGCACCCGTCGGTGTCGCCGTTGGCGCGCCAATTCGGCTCGCTTACTCATCGTCAATTCGTCCCTTCTAAGGGTTTTAAGCTCCTGCTACCTTGCCCGCTTTGCCAGCCTTCTGGCGCACGTACTCGCCCACATAGCGGATGCCCTTGCCTTTGTAAGGTTCGGGAGGGCGAACTCGCCTGACCCTGGCTGCCATCTCGCCGACTAGCTCCTTATCAATCCCTTCGACAAAGATGGTCTTGCCGCGGCTCTCGATGCCAAAGGTTACGCCCGAAGGCGGTGTCATCTCTACAAGGTGGGAAAAGCCAACGTGCAAAACGAGGTTATCGCCTCGCATCTCAGCCCGATAGCCGACTCCGCGGATCTCCATATCCTTGCGATACCCCTCAGTAACCCCGGCCACCATGTTAGCCAGCAGGGCTCGCGTCAACCCATGTAAAGCCCGATGCTGCCGGTTGTCTGTGGGACGAGTCACCACGACCTGGCCATCCTGGAGGACTATCGTCATATCTGGGTTGAAGGAGCGGCTCAATTCACCTTTGGGCCCCTTCACCGTTACGTGGCTGCCCTTTATATCTACCTGCACACCTTTCGGAATGGGAATAGGCATGCGACCTATGCGTGACACCTAAATACCTCCCAACTAGGCTAGAACCTATCTCATCGTTCGCCGAAGGTCTCCTGACCCAGGCGAATGGGCTCGGTCAGGAGACCGTGGAGGAGAACTTCCCGCGCCCATCACAAATATCCACTAGAGCTACCAAATATGGCACAGCACTTCGCCACCGATGCCAAGACGGCGGGCTTTCTTGCCCGTCATGATCCCCCTGGATGTGGACAGGACAGCAATGCCCATGCCGCTGAGCACCCAAGGGATGTCCTTCTTCCCAGCGTAGACTCGACGCCCTGGCTTGCTAACCCGCTTCAAGCCAGTGATTGCAGATCGCCTGTCTTTTTTATCCCCTGCATATTTCAACCAGATTCTGATCATGGGCTGGGGGCGATCCTTGGTAACATTGTAGTTTTCGATGAAGCCTTCATCCCTCAGGATTTTGGCGATAGCCAACTTCATCTTTGAGCCGGGAACGACCACATAGCTGTGGCCAACCATAATGGCATTCCTGGTGCGGGTCAACATGTCGGCGATGGGATCGGTCATGGTCATTGATCGGACTCCTACAAAACTTCAAATTTCACCAACTGGCTTTGACTACCCCTGGGATTTTACCTTCCAGGGCAAGCTTGCGGAAACAGATGCGACAGAGCTTGAAACGACGGATATAGCCCCGGGGACGGCCACACCGCTGGCAGCGATTACGCACCCGCACTTTGTACTTTCTACGCTTCTCTCGTATCATCATGCACTTTTTAGCCACTATCCCCTCCTGATCGTTCGACTGAGCTTGTCGAAGTCTGGCTCACCGTCTTGCGAACGGCATCCCCAGTAGTTGCAACAAGTGCCGCCCCTCTTCGTCGGTCTTGGCTGTGGTGACGATGCTTATCTCCATGCCTCGCACCTTGTCAATGGAGTCGTAATCTATCTCCGGCCATACAAGCTGCTCCCGAAGGCCCAAAGTGTAGTTGCCTCGGCCATCGAAGGAGTCGGGTGAGATGCCGCGGAAATCGCGCCGGCGAGGCAGGGCAACATTGCACAAGCGATCCAGGAAATCGTACATCCGGTTGCCCCGCAGAGTGACCTTAACACCAACCGTCATCCCCTCGCGCAGTTTGAAGCCAGCGATGGACTTCTTGGCTCTGGTCACGATAGGCTGCTGGCCGGTGATGGTAGTGATGTCCTGGACAGTGTGATCCAAAGCCTTAGCGTTCTGCAAAGCTTCGCCTACGCCCACGTTGACCACGATCTTTTCCAGGCGCGGCACCTCCATCACGTTGCGATAGCCAAATTCTTTCATCAAAGCAGGAATGACTTCGTTACGATAACTATCTTTTAGCCTTGGCACAACTAGCTCCCCCAACTTATAGATGAACTGTGAGTGTTCCGGTGCTCGCCGCCGCTGGACTAGCGTCCAACAAGAGCAGGTGAATGGCTACGATGAACTAATCAATAACGGCGTCGCACTTCTTGCAAACGCGCACCTTCCCGCCACCCTCTCGGAATTCAAAGGCGACCCTGGTTCGCTGGTCACACTGGGGACAGACCAGCATTACGTTGGATAGATGAATGGGGGCCTCGAACTCGATAATGCCCGCCTGGGTCTGCATGCGGCCGCCGGTAGGCATGGGCCTTTGGTGCTTCTTGACGAGATTGACGCCTGAAATAACCACCCGATCCTTCTTAGGAATAAGCCGATGGACAGTGCCCCTAACCCAACGGTCGTCGCCGCTGATGACCTCCACTGTGTCGCCCTTTTTTATCCTTATCATCTCTTCCATCTCCTCACTATAATACCTCTGGGGCCAGGGAGACGATTTTCATGAACCCTTTATCGCGAAGCTCCCTACCGACGGGGCCGAAGATGCGTGTCCCTTTGGGGTTCCGATGATCATCCAGGATCACGGCTGCGTTTTCGTCAAATCGAATATAAGAACCATCGGGGCGGCCATACTCCTTGGCTGTGCGCACGATGACTGCCCGCACCACCTCACCTTTCTTGACCGAGCTCATGGGAGTGGCCTGTTTGACCGAAGCAACGATGACATCGCCTACCCTCCCATAGCGACGCGACGAGCCACCCAGTACCCTGATGCACAGTATCTCTTTGGCGCCGGTGTTATCGGCTATCCGCAGCCTGGATTCCTGCTGAATCATCCCATTCTCCCCAATTCCGGATGCTGGTTGCTATTAGTTACCAATCAGATTGCTCTAAGGGGATTGCGTGCAACCTGCGGTTGCCTCCCGCTTTTAGCCTGGATCTGACGCTTGTACTGAGCATGGCCGAAGGGATCCAGTCCGAGCAAAAGTTATTAGTTCCCAGTCTCCATTATTTCTTCAACGACCCAATGCTTCCTGCGGCTCAAGGGTCTCGACTCAACGATGCACACCAAGTCGCCGATGCGACATGCATTCTCCTCATCGTGAGCCATGTACTTCTTAGTCCTCTTCAGTACCTTGCCATAAAGACGATGGCGCTGCAGCCTCTCGACCTCAACCACGATAGTCTTGTCCATCTTATCACTAGTCACGCGACCGGTCAATCTCTTACGCCGTACCTTCATAGCTAATCCTCTCCCTCCCCAAACTGGACCAGCTCCCTTTCGCGCAAGATGGTCTTCAGGCGAGCGATATCCCGCTGCACCTGGATAAGGCGGTTGGTATCTTTCAGTTGCCTGGTTGACCATTGGAACCGCAGGTTGAAAAGCTCCTCCTGAGTGTCGCCCAGCTTGCGCTGAATCTCCTCTGTAGCCATAGCTCGAATCTCACGCGCCTCCATCAGACCCCCTGCTTTCAGTGTTCAGTTTCCAGTATTCAGTGTCCAATTTCCAGACCAGCTAACATCGCTTCTTGCTAGATTTCCAGCCGACCCACAAACTGGGTCTTGATAGGCAACTTATGGGAGGCCAAGCGCATGGCTTCTCGGGCCACATCCTCATCAACGCCAGCTATCTCTATGATGATTCGGCCTGGCTTAACCACCGCCACCCAATGATCCACGGCGCCTTTACCCTTGCCCATTCGCGTTTCGGCAGCCCTTTTAGTGACGGGCTTATCGGGAAAGACCCTTATCCATACCTTCGCTCGGCGCTTGACATGACGGACGATGGCCCTTCGGGCAGCCTCAATCTGACGGCTGGTCATCCAGCAGGGCTCCAAAGCCTGAAGGCCATAGTCGCCAAAGGCCACCGTAGCCCCCCGTGAGGCCCGGCCTTTCATTCGACCCCGCATCTGTTTGCGATACTTGACTCTCTTAGGCATCAACATGATGATTCATTCTCCACTGACAATTCTGCGCTGGGCGAAGGTCTCCGACCGAGCCCCCCGCCTCGGTCAGAGACCTCGGCGATCGAAACCGGGTTCAACTGGCTGCTGCTTCCGCCACCTCGGGCAAAACCTCGCCCTTGTAAATCCAGACCTTGATGCCGATGAGGCCATAAGTAGTCCGAGCTTCAGCAAAGCCATAATCAATATCGGCTCGTAGGGTGCTGCGGGGCACCCGTCCCTCCATCACCCACGCCCGGCGGGCCATCTCAGCTCCGGTCAAGCGACCACTGCAACTGATTTTGATGCCCTCAGCACCCATGCGCATAGTCTGAGTTGCTGATCTTTTCATCGCGCGGTTGTGGGAAATCCGGCGCTGCAACTGGGAAGCTATGTTCTCGGCCACGAGATAGGCATCCAATTCGGGCCGCTCGACCTCCTGGACATCAATGCGCACATTCTTATTGGATAATGCCTCCAAATCCTGACGCAAGGCCCTGACGTTTACCCCTTTGCGTCCGATGATGATGCCCGGCTTGGCCGTCCAAATGGTAAGGCTGACCCGCTTGGGGAAACGCTCGATCTCGATTTTGGAGATGCCAGCCTGTGCCATCTTTTCACGTATCAACTGGCGGATCTTCAGGTCCTCCTGCAAGAGGTCGGCGTACTCCTCTCCAGTAGCAAACCATCGCGCTTGCCAATCTTTGATTATCCCCAACCTAAAACCCAGGGGATGTACTTTACGCCCCAATTGATCCTCCCTTCAGTTGGTCGGGTGGTCAGGTGGTCAGTGGTCCTTCCATCCTCCAACTTCCAACGTCTAACGTCCAACGTCTAACTTTTAACTTCCATCTCCTCAAGGACAACAGTGATGTGAGATGAGCGCTTCAATCTGGGCTTGACCCTCCCCCTGGCCCCGGCCTTCCACCGCTTGTGGGTAGGGCCGACGTCGGCGAATATCTGGGAGACGTATAGATCCTCCCTGGACAGCCCATAGTTCTCTTCGGCGTTGGCAATAGCCGACTTGATAAGCTTAGCCACCGGCTTGGCCGCTGCCTTGTGGGTGAACTTGAGGATGGCCAAAGCCTCGTCCACCGCCAGGCCTCGCACCTGATTTACTACGAGGCGCACCTTACGCGGAGACATAGGCACGTATTTGACGATTGCTCTAACTTCAAAAACTGTGCTTTCCATCGCTACTACTTCCTAACCCTGGTCTTCTTCTCTCTATAGGTATGCCCTCGGTAGGTCCGAGTCGGAGCGAACTCCCCCAATTTGTGCCCCACCATGTTCTCAGTTATGTAGATGGGCACATGACGCCTGCCGTCGTGCACCGCGATGGTGTGGCCAACCATCTGGGGGAAGACGGTCGAAGCTCGCGACCAGGTCTTGATCACGCGCTTCTCGCCTTGTTTGTTCATGTTCTCGATTTTCTTGAGCAACTTGGGGCTCACATACGGCCCCTTCTTCAACGATCTCGCCACACTCAACCTCCCCTCTGGCTACCAATCACTGATCAGCGTCGCTTCTTGCTCCGCCGTCGCACTATCCACTTATTGGTATCCTTACGCTTGCGCGTCTTCTTGCCCAGAGTAGGCTTGCCCCAAGGGGATTTTGGCGAAGGCATGCCAATCGGGGACCGCCCTTCCCCTCCACCGTGAGGGTGAGCCTTCGGATCCATGGCCGAGCCCCGCACCGCAGGCCGCCAGCCCATCCAACGCCTGCGCCCGGCCTTGCCCAGCCTGATGTTGCCGTGCTCAGTGTTGCCTATTTGGCCGATGGTGGCCATGCACGCCTGGTGCACCAGTCGCACTTCCCCCGAAGGCAAACGAACGTGGGCATACTTGCCCTCCTTGGCCAGAAGCTGGGCCGAACAACCAGCGGAGCGCACCAACTGCCCACCCTTCCCCTGCTTCAACTCGATGTTGTGGATTTGAGTGCCTGCGGGGATGTTGGCGATGGGCAAAGTGTTGCCCACCCGTATCTCAGCCTCAGGCCCAGACGTGAGGACGTCGTCCACTCGCAAGCCCAGGGGGGCGATGATATAGCGCTTCTCGCCATCGGCGTAGAACAAGAGAGCAATGCGCGCCGTCCGATTCGGGTCGTACTCAATTGAAGCCACCCGCGCAGGTATACCTATCTTGTCCCGCTTGAAATCAATGATGCGGTACCTTCGCTTGTGGCCGCCGCCCCGGTGGCGAACGGTGATCTTGCCCCGCACGTTCCGCCCAGCCTTTTTGTACAGGGGGGCCAAAAGTGATTTCTCGGGTTCGGTTTTGGTTATCTCTTCAAAATCATAACCGCTCATCCCCCGCCGCCCTGGCGAAGTGGGTTTATAAATCTTAACAGGCATAATGTCCTCAATCTCTAGTTTCTAATCTCTAATCTCCAGCGCTACACTCCTTCGAAGAACTGGATTTCCTGCCCCGGCGCCAGTTTGACCACCGCTTTCTTCCAGGCAGGCTTCCTCACCGTCTGACGCCGCCCAAAACGCCCTCTCTTGGCTGGCATGTTCATGGTATTAACAGAGATAACGTCAACGTCGAATATCTTCTCGACAGCCTCCTTGATCTGGAGCTTGTTGGCTCGGCGATCAACTTCAAAAATGTACTGGTCATAATAATCCAATAGTATGCCACTCTTCTCTGTAGTAATAGGGCGTTTCAAAATCTCGTAGATGTTCATCGCACCTCATCCCCTGAATCAGTATTCAGTGCTCAGTCTCCCAATATGATCTCAATGACCTCTAAAGCTCCCAGGGGCATAAGCAAGTAGTCGTAGCTCAACAAGTCGCGCACGTTCAAGTAGTGGGCGCGCAAGGTTTTCACATTGGGCAGGTTATTAACCGACTTTTCAACGTTAACGTTTTCCCCCGGCAAGAGGATCAAAGCACTGGAGTCCACGGCCAAAGCTTCTAAGACGGACACCATTTCCCGCGTCTTGGGGGCAAGCACCTGCAGGTCATCCAGGACGATGATCTGCCTTTCACTGGCCTTAACGGAGAGGGCCGACTTATACGCCAAACGCCGCATCTTGCGGGGCATTTTCTGGCGATAGCTGCGCGGACGCGGCCCATGGGCTACACCGCCGCCTCGCCACTGGGGCTCGCGAATGCTGCCGTGGCGGGCCCGTCCCGTCCCCTTTTGACGCCAGGGCTTGCGGCCGCCCCCTCGTACCTCGCCACGAGTCTTGGTCTTATGGGTGCCGAGACGGGCATTGGCCTGCTGGCGCACCAAAGCCTGGTGCATCACCGGCACGTTGATGGGCACGCCGAAAATGTCTTCTCGCAACTCGATCTCGCCGACGGTTTCCCCCGCCACGTTATGTACAGAAACTCGCATCTCTCCCACCAACTCCCGTTTCTATTTCTTCTTTTTCATAATGGCCGTTTTTCTCGCCTCTTTGATGAGCAACAGCCCATTCCTGGCTCCGGGCACGCTCCCTTTCACCGCCAAGAGGTTACGCTGAGGATCCACCAGGACCACCTGTAGACTTTGCGCAGAGACACGCTGATTGCCCATCCGGCCGGGCATGCGTTTCCCCTTGTAAACGCGGCCAGGCGTGGTGCCCTGACCAATGGAGCCTGGAGCCCGTTGGCGGTCCGACTGGCCGCGGGTCTTAGGCCCGCCCCGGAAGCCGTAGCGCTTCATCACCCCGGTAAAGCCCCGGCCCTTAGATATGCCGACCACATCCACTATCTCACCAACCTCGAAGATGCCGATGCTGATCTTCTGCCCTTCCTCGTAGTCCTCGATTTCGCCCTCGCTCATCCGGATCTCCCGAAGGTGGCGCAGGGGGGGCAGGTTGTTCCTTCGCAAATGGCCCTGCTGAGGCTGGGTCAGGCGCTTGGGCTTGACTTCCTCAAAGCCCAACTGGATAGCCGCGTACCCATCTTGTCCCACCGTTTTCTTCTGGGTCACAAAACAGGGCCCTGCTTCGATAATAGTAACGGGAATCACCTCCCCGCTCTCATCGAAGACCTGAGTCATCCCAACTTTCTTACCTAAGATACCTTTCATAATCAATCACTCTCTACGATAAAGGGACAAGTTAACGAGTAATGAGTTAACGAGGGCCTTGTTACTCGTTGCCTCGTTGCCTCGTTACCTCATTCGCGCCCCTGCTAAAGCTTGATCTCTATGTCCACGCCGGCTGGCAGGTTCAGGCGCATCAGCGTGTCTATGGTTTTCGAGTCTGGATCCACAATATCTATGAGACGATTGTGAGTGCGGATCTCGAAGTGCTCTTGTGAGTCCTTGTCCACAAAAGGCGAGCGCTGAACAGTGAACCGTTCTATCTTAGTCGGCAGGGGCACGGGACCGACCACGTTGGCCCCCGTGCGCTCCGCTGTCTCCACTATCAGCCGCGCCGATTGGTCAAGAACTCGATGGTCATAGGCTTTCAAACGGATCCTAATCTTCTGTTTGGCCATAACTTGTTTGGGTTTCCTCCCCCCCATTTGATCGCCGAGGGTCTCCCGACCGAGGCGACAAGGGCTCGGTCAGGAGACCTTCGCCCATCGCAAGAGGCTTCCCTCC
>DAOUDK010000078.1:0-24551 GCA_034431315.1 Anaerolineae bacterium | reverse complement strand
CCCTACGATCTGATCATGATCGGGCATAACCGGGAGCTGATCGTCCTCTCCATCGGTGGCCTCCTTTGGGGTCTCTACAAGCGAGAGCGAGCCGTGATTCTGACAGCCCTTTGGGTGGTCATTGCGGTTTTGATCGCTAACCCCACCATCCTGGGCTTTCCCAGCACCTGGCTGGTGAACAATGCCTCGCTGGCGATTTCCCTATTCGTGCCCTTGGCCATTCTAGGCGGCTATTTCCTGGCCTCCTTTCTCCAACCTCCAACCTCCAACCTTCAACCTCCAATTCCCAATCTCAAACAGTTGATGCTTGCCATCGTGATCGCTCTCGTTGCCCTGTGGGGAGCGTGGGGGCTGTCATCTGTTGTGAACACCGGCACCGTGCTGGCGACCCGGGACGACGTGGCGGCCATGGACTGGATCCGCCGCCACCTTCCCCCCGATGCCAGGTTCCTGATCAACGTGCGTCACTGGCAGGGCGGCACTTACGTGGGCGCCGATGGAGGCTACTGGATACCGTTGTTGACCGGGCGCGACACAATCCTCCCCCCAGCGATCTACATCTATGGCTCTGCTGAGTACGTGGAGGGGATTAACAACCTGGCGGAGGCGGTCGTCGCCATCGAATCTTTCGATGAGGAGAGCACACGCCAACTCCTGGACGACAGCGGCGTGACTCACGTCTACATAGGCGCTCGCGGCGGAAGCATCACGCCGCAGATGCTCGTGGACAGTCCTTACTATCGCCCCGTCTACTCCAATGGAGCCGTTTGGATCTTCCATCTCCAGAGATAAACTTGTGTTGAGCCTGTCGAAACAAAAGACCCCCTGGGTAATGCATAGCGAGCCCAGGGGGTCAGATTTGTATGGGCTGTTTCTAAGTCAGCTTTTGCTTCAGATCAGTCATCTCTTCAACGATCTTACTTATCCCCAGTTTTTCGGCCATCTCCAGTGCTTCAGCGCATGCCACCCTCGCCCTGCCGGTATCTCCCGCATCGTAATCAAAGTGCGCCATGTCGCTCAGCGTGTACGCTATCTCCCCTTCGTCGCCAAGCTCCCTGAAGGTGTCCAGTGATTGATTCAGGTGCTTTCTGGCCTCGTCGGGATTTTTCATCGCAGCCTGGATTTTCCCAAGCGCCCTGTAGGCACAACTTTCGCAGTACTTGGAATCTATCTCAACTGCCAATTGGATGGCTTTTTGGCAGTGTTCTTGCGCTTGGTCCACTTTGCCTTGTCCCAGGCTGATTTCGCTGAGGATTCTATATACGTCAGACAGACCCTCTTCATCCTCAAAATCAGTGTACATCTTCAAGGCCACATCGAGATGTTCCATTGCCTGGTCATATTCGCCTTTGCTTCTGTAGACCTCTCCCAGGTTGTTATGTGTTATGGCTGCGAATGGTTTGTTTCCTAGCCTTTTGAATAATGCCAGAGCCTTAGTGTAGTGCCAGATTGCTTCGTCATGGTTGCTCTTGACATCTTGTACAAAGCCCAGTTCACCGTGTGAGATAGCGATACGAAATATATGCCCGATTTGTTCAGAGGTTGCCAGGCTATCTGCGTAGTATTTGATAGCCTTATCATATTCACCCTTGTATTTATACGCGATTCCAAGGTTAATAGAAGATCGTGCAAGCCCAAGCCTATCCCCCATCCTCTTCCTCGCCTCCAGGGCTCTTTTCTGATGCTCGATGGTTTTATCGAGGTCACCTGTCTGGCCATAGATCATCCCCAGAGCGTCGTAGCAGTCTGCGGTCTCTTTTTCATACCCTGTTCCTTCAACTATGTTGAGACCTTGCTGAGCGCTTCTGATTGCTTTTTCGTATTCTCCCTGCTTGAAATAAGTCCAGCTAAGGTTCCCGTAAATTCTTGCCATCTCAACTGAGACATTCTCACTTAATAGCTGGATTCCCTCATGGTAATGCTTTAGCGCCTGATCATATTGCCCTTTTCTTTGATAACTCTCGCCAATCTTTCGTTTGACATCTGCTACCTTTCGGGCGCTCGGCAGGTGAGGCTTGACTTCCAGAACGGCTTGGTAGCTTTCTATGGCGGCATCGTATTCTCCTGCTATCATACAGGCATCGCCTATGGCTATGCAAACTGATGCCCAGGTTTCTGCATCTAGCAATTGGGGACCGAGTTTGCCCAACTGCCCCATTATTGCACTGGACTGGCCAGCGTAAATTAGTTGCTCCCAATTGTCAATGATGGTTTCCGCCGATTTCTGGTATTCCCTGGCTTCAAAATAGTGGTGTGCTGCCTCAAGGTAAGTCTCTTCACTGTAGTAGTATCGTCCTGCATTCTTATGCAATCTCGTTCTAAACGAGGCATCTGTCCTGAGCCTGTCATAGCAAAACTCTCCCAGAAGGGAGTGGAGATATTTCTCCCCGTAGTCGGATTCTTGCACTGCATACTTCTGTACGAGAGCGTCCAGGAGGCGGTCAACGTTTTCCATGCCTTCTTCAATTAATACTTCGCCGATGGCCTCTTCGTCTACGGGTGCTCTGAAGATTGAGATTGCTTTGAGTAGTCTCTGTTCTTCTGCTGACAGGGTTTCGTAAACGTTTCTTACCAGATAATCTCCCACTCTTTCTCCAAACGCCCGGTTTATAAATTCACTGACCTCATCGCTTCTCCATTTCCTGTTCTCCATCCAGGTGATGAACAACTCCAGGAGCTTCGGGTTTCCCAGGGTCTGATCGTAGAGTTTGGCGAAAAGTTCTGCACTCAGATGGATAGCATCTCTATCGAGCAGGGCTTCGGCATCCTCTCTATTTAGACCCGCCAGAGGCTCATAGTCCAGGCCGAGGGCATCGGCGAAACGTGGGCTACGGCGGCTCATCACCATGACTTTGGTATTCTGCAATCGGTCATTGAATATCTCAAACAGGGAATTGATCTTCTCGTTTTCATCGGCCACCTGAAGGTCATCGAAGCACAGCAAGTAGGAGCCCTGTTCCAGGCTGTAGGTGAGGAGGTTGATGGCCTCGCTTACCCGATAGCCCTCCTCTTTTAGCTTTTCGATGTTGAGGTCGAGAAATCTCTGCAGCGCGTCATCCCCGCTTGCGGCCAGGAATCCTCCCAGGGCCCAGATGACCGATTCCAGGTTGTCGTTCAAACCTCTATGGAAGGTATGCCAGAAGGCCCTCCTTTGGGGTTGCTGGGCCACTATCTGAGTGCCCAGCATGGTTTTGCCCACCCCTGCCGTACCCCCGATAACTATTATGTTCTGAGAGTCAAGCCTCCATTGGTATTCATTGAGTTCGTTCTTCCTCCCGATGAAATTGCCACTGCCGGGGATGGACTCCAGCCGCAGGGGCCTGGCGATGGGCTTGGTGAGCTTCAGGATAACCCCATCTGGCGATCTCATGAAGAGTACAGGAATGCCCCAGTCCCGTCTTTCTACCCCACAGTCAATGTAGATCCCCCGGCGGGCCTCGGATATGGCTGTATCCACGGGGAAGCCTACCGCCAGGGCGCGGTAGAACTCCCTGGAGAACTTGATGGCCGTGTCATCGTAGATGCTGTATTGCATGGCTACCACTGCCGGCAGCCCCCGTCGCACCAGATTGGGAGCCAAACCCACCATCGGTTGCGTTGATGAAGTGGTCGCGCTCTGACAGGCGTTGAGGACCACCAGCTTGGTGAAGTCGTTGCCGAGGAAGAACTCGCGGAAGGTTCTGCCAGTGATCAACCTAAGACGATGATCATCATCCTCGATAACCAGGTACGCTTTTGCGAAGCCGTCAGCGAAGCCGTCGTCCTTGAAAGCACCGTGCCCGATAAAGTGGAAAATGTGCGGTTGATACCGGCGCAGCTTCTCTCGGATTTCGCTGGCCACAGCGTGATCGAGGAATTCCAACTGCACCAGGCCTTCTCTTTCCCACTCTCCCAAGGCCTGACTCAGGACTTGTTTCTCTTTCTCCGCATCCAGCGCTGGCAGACCACGTTCGGCCAGGTTGATGGGATTGGAAATGACCGCCAGCACTTTAAGTGTAGGATGGATGGTGATAGAGCGGGGAGGCTCAGGTACTTGGATGTACCGCGTGATGGGGGTTTCCGGCGAGATCGCCAGGAAGAGGTCGTTCAGTTCATCGTAGAGATATTCCCAGGGGATGGCGCCAAGTTCGGGCGGTTCAAGGCGTAGCCTGATGCGCAGACCCTTTCCCTGCGCTCTAGCATATCCCAGGCTGGCCCTGTAAATATCCTCTATCTCGTCACTGAATAGTCGCTGGAAGAGTGTCCTGCCGAAGTCAACGAAGAGTTCCTCGTCGGTCTCTTCGTCCTTGATCTTTGTCATAGCACGCTGGATATCGTCGGAGGCGGAGTCGAAGGAGAGGATTCCCTGGGCCTCGCCTGCGCTCGCCGAGATCACTCGCGTGGGATACCCCTCGGCACCCTTCTGCATTACCAACAGCTCGAAGTCGTCGTATCTCATCTCAGCAAATCTCAGCTGGGAGGTGACGAGTTAACGAGGAATGAAGCATACTCATCACTCGTTACCCGTTACTCACTCCTTAAACAGCATGGGGAGGTAGATCCTCCACCGGATGGCTCGAATCCCTCCTCTGGGCCCTTGCAACGTGGAGGTGGGAATCGGGGTAGAGGTGACTGCATAGTAAGCTGCGATGAATTCGTTCCACTGTGTATTCGCAGCGAACGATAGTTGGTCATCGGTATACCAATCGCGCACATTTACAGTTTTGGTGATACCTTCTTCATCCTCTAATGTCATCTGCAAATCCTGCCCCAGGGGAAGGTAGATGGATATTCCGTGGGCATTATCCAGATTCCAGTACTCCAAAGGCTCAGTCATCACCCAGGGATAGCCGCTGCGATGTTGCTCCGCAATGATAAATGCGCCGTCTGCAGACGCTAGTGCTTCTGTTACCGATTGGGCAGCATCCACTATCTCTGTATCTGTCACATTTTCCTGGATTTGCGATGCCAGGTGATACAAATCAACGTAGCCCTCAAGGTGCTCCTCGAGCCTGAGGTCGCTGTCGTAGTCGAACTTCTGAGTCAAGAGGTAGGCATCTTTTATCTGTAACACGGTCTCGGCCGAGGTCAGGCCGTTTATCATCGTCCGGGCCAGGCTATCAACTGCCAGCGCGACCTCGTTGATTGCTGCCAGATCAACGGCTGATATGGTAGAGGGATGTCCAGTCAGCGGCAAGGACGCCGTGTAGTCGTTGACGATATTTATGGCCAATTCTCTGGGTTGAGTAGAGGAAGTTATGGAGTTGATGTATTGGTCATAGGGCATGGAGCCCCAGGCCTCGTTCTCGGAGCCGATGAGGTAGTTGACGTAGTCTTTGATCTCGTAGACCTCTTCGATCATTCCCATCAGGCAGGCATCGTAGAATACCACGTCCATTTTTTCACTGCCTTCCAGGGTTATGCTACAGAAGGCGCGTCTCATTTTGGCGGTGGACAAGTAACTGTAACCGTCGGAGAAATCCCAACTGAGGCCGGTGCCTCCGAAGGCCCAATAGCTGCGGCGGAGGGGAATGAAATGGTCGTCCTGGGAGGATAGAGAGGCCAGCTTCTGTTCAGACTCCTCAGGGAAGGTGGGGGACCAGCCGCCGCCGTGGTCGAGGATCGAGAGGAAGTAGTGTTTGGCTGGGTAGTTGTCCCTGGCCCAGGTGACGAAGTTGACGAGGGTGTCGGGGTTGCCCATATCCAACTCTCCGGGGTTCCAGTCCACTTCCAGGACAGGCGATGTTATCAGGTCGGTGTCGTCATACTCGACCCTGTATAGCCGTGTGTTTTCGATGCCTTCGTCTTTATCGAAGCATTCTCTCCCGTCGTCCGAGAGCAGTGAACAGCGGTCCCAGAGCACCAGGATGTTGACATCGGGGTTTTGGGTTGCCTTCTCCATATTGTTGAAGGCTTCTTTCATGAAGGGGTCCAGGTCATTGTCTCCGTTGAGATAGACCATGAAGGTCCAGGGCGGTATCTTGGTCGCTGTTTGGGCAATGTTGTTGCTGTAATCGCTTTCTGCCAGGCTGGTGTTGATTTGAATCGTATTGTGCAGGATGCTGCCGATTGTTGCTGTGGGTGAGACTTTAGCCACCAACGTGAACTGACCTGAAGCGCCTCCGCTGAGTGTGCCTACCTCCCAAACCACAGTGTTTCCAACTACGGTTCGAGAGAAAGGGGCGGTGTCGGATATATAGGTTGTCGCTGAAGGCAAGGTGTCGGTAATCAGCACGTTTGGGGCGTCTCTGCTGTCCTCGTTGCGATAGGATATGGTGTAGACGATGTCTGAGCCGGGGGGGGCCTTTATGGGGGCCTCTTTGGAGATAGCCACATCAGCCAGGAGCTTCCCATAGACTCTCCAATTGTAGTTTCTGTCATCCTGCCAGACCACCAGGCATTGATCCTCGAGATCATTATAGGCCAGGGTCGGGAGCCTTTGGTTGTCTGGGGCCACAGAGATGGGGAAGTTGTCGCCTTTTATTTCTCCATCGCTTGCAACCCGCTGTCCGTAGATATCAAAAGCGGTACCCGTGGGGTTTCTATAGTCTTCCCACACTACCAGGTACTCATTGTCAAAGTTGCTATAAGCCACAGCGGGAAAACGTTGGAGGCCCTGTGCGGTGGAGATAGGAAAATCAACGCCCAGTAATTCGCCCTCAGGTGACAGTCGCTGGCCGTAGATATCCCCGCCAGCGGCTGTGCTTCCGTCGTACCACCAGACCACCAGGTACTGGTTCGCGCCGCCGTTGTAAGCCAGGGCGGGATACCACTGGCGCTCCGGCTCTTGGGATATGGGGAACCCATTGCCTAGCGGCGAGCACTGGCCTGAGATCCGACGTCCATAGATGTCCCAACTCCCGTGGCGGGAATCCTGCCAGATGACCAGGTACTCATCTTTGGCGCTGTTGTAGACAACGTCAGGTCGCTCCTGGCTACCCGGAGCGGTGGCTATCGGGAAGCTGTCTCCCTGGTCTCCCTCAGAAGAGATGCATTGTCCGTATATGTCCCAATTCCCATGGCGATGGTCTTGCCAGACTATCAGGTACTTACTCCCGTAAGCCAGGGCGGGACAACGTTGATCACTGGCTGCTGTTGATATCGTGAGTTCGTCACCTGATAACGTCCCCTCGTTTGAGACGCGCTGTCCATAGATGTCCCAACTGCCCTGGCGCGAGTCTTGCCAGACCACCAGGAACTCGTCCCTGGTGTCGCTGGCTGCAGCAGGACAATACTGATCCCTCGCTGCTGAGGAGATAGAAAAATTGATGCTTTGGAGGCTGCCAGTGATATTCACCATCTGTCCGTAGATATCGGCATCGGCTGAGTTCCTGGTATCCTCCCAGACCACCAGGTAGTTTTGGACGCCATCGTAGGTTGCGGCGGGGGATGTCTGGGAACTAGGGGTGGTGACGAGAGGGAAGTCGGCGCCCAGGAATTCTCCATGATTTGAGAGCCGCTGTCCATAGATGTCCTCTTCGACGAAGTCGTAGTGCCGGCTATCCTGCCAAACGGCTGAGTACCCGTCTTGGCCATAGGTCAGGGCCGGTCGCTTCTGGCTATCGGGAGCCACTGAGATGGGGAAGTTCACTGTGGGATCGGCGCCGGGATTCCCAGCAGTGTCCAGAAGCTCGCCCTGGCCTGAGACCAATTGGGCAAATATATCCGAGTTTTCGGAACGCAGGTCTTGCCAGGCTGCTAGATACTGATTCAGGCCGCTATCGTAGACGAGCACGGGATACTCCTGGTCGTTTGTAGCCCTGGATATGGCGAAGTTAACCGCAGGGTCGGCGCCGGGGTTGCCTGGGCCGTCCAGCAGTTCTCCCTGGGATGACACTCGCTGCGCGTAAACGTCGAAGCCGGTGCTGGCCGAATTTCTGTTATCGGCCCACACTGCCAAATACTCGCTGTCTGCGCTGTTCCAGGCTAGATCAGGATAACCCTGAAGGCCCTCTGCGGTGGAGGTAGGGAAGTTATCGTTCAGTAGAGTGCCATCGTGGGAGAATATTTGTCCGTAGATGTCCTCGTCAGTGGTTGGTGAGTTTCTGTTATCCCACCACACTGTCAGGTACTGATTATCAGCGCTGTTATAAGCCACGGCGGGATACCTCTGGAGACCCGGCACTCTGGAGATGGGAAAGCTGCTGTCTAACTGTGTACAGTTATCTGAAATCCGGCGTCCAAAGATGTCCCAATCCCCGTGACGAAGATCCTGCCAAACCACCAGGTATTCGCCATTGGCACCATTATAAGTGACATCGGGATGCTGTTGATCGCCTGGGGCGGTAGTGATAGGGCAATCTTCGGATTCCGGACTTTCTTCTCCATTGCTTGCGATCAGTCGTCCATAGATGTTGTAGCCACTCATAACGTAATCTCTGTCGTCCCACCACAACGCAAGGTACTCATCCATTGAGCTGTTGTAGGCGACGGCAGGATCGTACTGATTGCTTATCGCTGTTGATAGGGGGAAGTTTTCACCCTCTAGCTCCCCGTTCACCGTCCACTGCCCGTATATGCCCCAGTTCCCCACTCTGGAGTCTTCCCAGACGGCCAGACACCGCCCTTCGGGGCTGCAGGCGATGGCCGGGTTTCTCTGCCTCCCGTTAGGCACAAAGCTGATAGCGAAGTCGCCAGCGGTGCCGGGTTCCTGCATTTCCTGGATCCTTATCCACCCTGCGCGCGCTACGAGGGGAAGTAATGTCAGCAGTGTCAAAAAGATCGCCAGAGCCCATATACCTCGCTTCCTAGTCATTCTCTAACCTCCTTACAAAGTGCGAGCAAACCTGGATAATCCACTGATTCAATGTAATTATACCATGAAAACGCTAAAATGACAAGAAGCAGTTTACAGAAGATTGAGCAAATGGGTTTGACATTATGGCTAACTTGGGCTAAAATGATGCCCTAGTGTAGGAGTTGATCTTTGAAGGGAGAATTGTCTATGTCAATGACCAGCGCAGAGATCAGGCAGTCGTTTTTGGATTTTTTCGCCAGCAAGGGACACACCATAGTGTCCAGCGATTCGCTGGTGCCTGGCGATGATCCCACGCTGCTGTTCACCAATGCTGGAATGAATCAGTTCAAGAACATCTTCCTGGGTTTGGAGAAACGGGAGTATACGCGAGCGGCTGATACCCAGAAGTGCTTGCGAGTCTCCGGCAAGCATAACGATCTGGAGGACGTAGGGTACGATACCTACCACCACACCTTCTTCGAAATGCTGGGCAATTGGTCTTTCGGCGATTATTACAAGAAGGAAGCCATCGCCTGGGCCTGGGAGTTGCTCACCGAGGTCTGGGGGTTACCCAAAGACCGGCTCTGGGCTACGGTCTTCAAAGACGAAGAAGGCGAGCTGGAAACCGACGAGGAGGCGGCGCGCTACTGGGCGGAGGTGACGGATATAGATCCTGAGCACATCGTCTATTTTGGCCGCAAGGATAATTTCTGGGAAATGGGCGATACCGGGCCCTGTGGCCCTTGCAGTGAAATCCACCTTGATAGGGGAGTGGATGCTTGTGATCTTCAGGATGACCCCAATCACGTTTGTGGGGTGAACAGCGGCTGCCGGCGCTTTTTCGAGCTGTGGAACCTGGTCTTTATCCAGTATAACAAAAATGATAGCGGAGTCCTCCACGACTTGCCTGCCAAGCACGTTGATACTGGCCTGGGCTTTGAGCGAGTCGTGGCTGTTTTGCAGGACGTCGTTTCCAATTACGGCACCGATTTGTTCACCTCAATCATGGACCGCGTTCAGGAAATGATCGGTCACAGCGATGCCGAGCGCGAGGCGAACATCGTGGCCTATCGGGTTATCGCCGACCATGGACGCGCGGTAACCTTCCTGGTGGGCGATGGGGTGTTGCCGGGCAATGAGGGGCGCAATTACGTGCTGCGGATGATCCTGCGTCGTGCTGCCCGCTTTGGCCGCAAGATCGGCTTCCCTGGCCCGTTCTTGAGCGAGGTTGCAAAAGTAGTGATCGAGAAAATGGGCCCTCACTTCACCGGGCTAGAGGCCAGGCGGGAGTTCATCTTGCAGACCATCACTCAAGAAGAGGATCGTTTTCAGCGCACGCTGGATGTGGGGCTTAATCTGCTGGATGATCTGATTGATGGCCTGATCGCGCGGGGAGAGACCGTGATTCCGGGGGATGAGGCTTTCAAGCTCTACGACACTTATGGCTTCCCCTTGGACTTGACCAGGGACGTGGCCAAGGAGCGGGGGTTCGCTGTGGACGAAGAGGGCTTCGTGGCCGCGCTGGAGGAGCAGCGAGAGCTGGCTCGTGCCGCTCAGCAGTTTGTGCTGGAGGTGGGGGAGAAGCTGGAAGTCTATAGTGATCTTCTGGATGAACTGAAGCGGATGGAAGTGCTGCCTGCAACCGGCGTGGAGCATCTCTACAGCGAGGGGACGGAGGCCGAAGCGAAGGTAGCAGCCATAGTGCGGGATGGGCAGGTGGCGGACTCGGCGCGAGAGGGCGATGAGGTCGAACTGGTGCTGACCGCAACTCCCTTTTACGTAGAGAGCGGCGGTCAGGTCAGTGATACCGGCGTGATTGTTCAGGATGGGGAATGGAGGGTTGCAATCAGCGATGTGCGGCAGCCTCTCCCTGGGCTCATCGTCCACCTCGGGGAGGTTGTGTCAGGCGAGTTTCGGGTGGGCGACAGGGCCCGCGCCCTGGTGGACGCCGAACGGCGGCTGGACATCGCCCGCAATCACACCGCCACCCACCTCTTGCACAACGCGCTGCGCCGTGTCCTGGGCCAGCACGTCCAGCAGGCCGGCTCCCTGGTGGCTCCCGACCGCCTGCGCTTTGACTTCACCCACTCGGCCATGCTAACCTCAGAAGAACTGAGCCAAATCGTGCAGTCGGTCAACGAGGCTATCCTGGCCAATTACCCCGTGACGGCAATCCACAGCAGCTACAAGGAGGCCATCGCCGCAGGAGCCATCGCTCTGTTCGGCGAGAAGTACGGCGAGCGGGTGCGGGTGCTCAAAACCGGCGATCCCAGCGAGCCTTTCAGCCAGGAGCTTTGCGGCGGCACCCACGTGAATCGTACCAGTGAGATCGGCTCCTTCCATATCATCTCCGAGTCGAGCATCGGGGCGGGTCTGCGTCGCATCGAAGTGGTCACGGGCCGGGGTGCTCAAGAGTTTGTGCAAAAGCGAATGGGAGTCTTAGGATCTGCCGCGGCATCCCTCGGCTGTTCTCCCGATGAGGTTGATCAAAAGGTGCGGGCGCTTCAGGACGAGGTTCAGCGACTGGCCAAGGCGGTCGCTCACTTGCGTCGGGAGATCGCCCACCGAGATTTCGAGGAGCTGCTCTCTCAGGTGCAGGATGTGAGCGGGGTAAAAGTCCTGGCCGCTCAGGTTGAGGCGGCTGACCTGGACACCCTGCGGGAGATGAGCGACTGGTTCCGCAATCGTGTGGGGTCTGGAGTCATTGTCCTGGGAGCGGTGATGGATTCGAAACCTGGTTTTGTGGCCGCTATCACTCCCGATTTGGTGGAGCGCGGCCTTCATGCCGGGCAACTCGTGAAGCGGGTGGCGCAGGTAGTGGGCGGCGGTGGGGGAGGCAGGCCCACTCTGGCCCAGGCTGGCGGCCGGGACGCGGGCCGCATCGGGGAGGCCCTGCGCCTGGTGCCTGATCTGGTTGAGAGGGGGCTCAGTTGACAACGCAGGTCATTCATCTGGAAGCTGACGACAATATCACCGCCGTGCGAGCCCGTTTGGAAAAGGCCGATGCCTCGCGGGTGCTTCTGGTGGTGCCGGCAAGATGCCAGGCCTTCGACAGCTTGCTCGATTTTAAGCTGCTTCAGCGCTACGCCGAGTCGCAAGCCCTGGAGGTAGCCCTGGTCACCAACTCCAGCCAGCGGCGGGTTCTGGCTCGCCAGTTGGGTTTTTCGGTCTTCGTCTCGGTGGGGTGGGGCCAGAGGAGATCCAAGTGGCGTCGACCGAAGGCCACTCCGAGGTGGGGGAGTCGCTTGAGCTGGGGGGAGCGTATCTTTGGTGCTTTTGTCTTCCTCGTAGCCCTCTCGGCTGTGTTGGCGGTTGCTCTTCTGATCGTGCCCAGTGCGGAGATCACTTTGGTCCTGGCCAATGAGGCGGTTGATGCCACCGTGCCGGTGCAAGCCGACCCTGAGTTGGACATGATTGACTATGGGGCGGGCCAGATTCCGGCGCGGGTAGTGCAAGTTGAGATCGGGGGTAAAGCTCAGATTCCTGTTAGTGGGACAAAAGATGCTCCCGATGAGCCGGCTAGAGGGTTGGTTTTCTTCATAAATAACATAAACCAGCCTGTTACCGTGCCTGCGGGGACGGTGGTCGCTACCTCGGCTGGGGCAACCATTCGGTTTACCACCGTTGAGGAAGTGACTGTGCAAGGGACAGTAGGAGCTGTTGGTGAGGTAGAGGCGGTAGCCGTTGATCCAGGGCCCGGCGGCAACGTGAGAGCCAACTTGATCAATATGATCGAGGGGCCTCTTTCTTTGCAAGTCAGGGTCACTAATCCCGAAGCAATGGAAGGAGGCAGCGTCAAGCAGGTGGGGATGGTCACTGCGGCCGACCAGGAGCGTCTCAAAACCGTCCTCTTGCAGCAATCGCAACAGGCGGCCTACTCTCAACTGGGTGAGCAGCTCGATGAAGGAGAATTCCTGGCCTCCGAGTCCGTGGCGCTGGATCACATTGTGACCGAAGAGTACGATAAACCCATTGAGGAGCAGGCCGATATCCTCTCCCTGGAGATGGAGGTGATGTTCCGAGGCACGGCTGTCGGGGAGGAAGATGCCAATGCTCTGATCTGGGCGGCCCTCGAGTCTGTGGTGCCTGAGGGTTTCGCCTTGGCGAGTCAGGACTTGCAGTATCAGAGGGGTGAGATCACCGACGTCGAGGATGGGAAAGTATCCTTCGTCATGAGGGGGTTTGGCCTAGTGATGGCTGGGGTTGACGAGAAGGCCATCAAAGAGGCCATCCGGGGCCAAACTTTGGATTTGGCCGAGGAATATCTGAGCCAGAACTTGCGTCTGGAAGAGCCTCCCGTCATCGAGGTTACACCCACCTGGCCAGGGCGGGTGCCGTGGCTTGGCTTCCGTATCAACATCTCGACCCAGGAAGAATGATGCGCGTTTTGGCTTTAGATGTGGGAGATAAGCGCATTGGCGTAGCCATCAGCGATCCGAGCCAGGTGCTCGCTCGCAGCCTGAAAGTCATCCAGCGGGGCTCCCGCCAGGAGGATTTCGCTGCTGTGGCTCGATTGGTGGAGGAGTACGAGGTAGAGAAAGTGGTGGTTGGCTATCCGCTGAGCCTGGACGGGAAGGCCCACGCGCAAGCCGAGAAGGTGGAGCGTTACGCCACGGGTTTGGCCGAATCTCTAACCGTGCCGGTGGTTTTGTGGGATGAGCGCTTTTCCACGGTTAGCGCCGAGAGGCTGATGATAGAAGCGGGCCTGAGTGCCAAGAAAAGACGCGAGAGGGTTGATGCCGTAGCTGCCGCGGTGATCTTGCAGGATTATCTGGATTCACGTTAAAAGGTGGAAGAGTCAGTATGATATAGCGAGAATAGCATAGAATTAGCATGAAACAGCTATAATCTCATTGAAATGAATAGAAACAATTAGAAAGCAATGGATAAGACTAGAAACAAAAAAGGGACGAAGCTCGTTATGAAGAAAAGCGTCTCAATGTTGGTTCTTGGGCTAATGATGCTTATGTTGGTAAGTGTAGGGTGTTGCGGTCTGAGCCAGGATGACGATGCTGCTGAGTCGCTGAGTGACTTGCTGGTGAAGGGCTACCTGGCCCTTCACCAAGGCGATATCTCCAAACCGGCCAGTGACGACCCCACGCCCGTCGTCTTCGTGGTGGAGCCGGGGGATACAGCGGGTGACATCGCTCTGCGGCTGAAGCGGTGGGGCTTGATCAACGATGCCGAGCTTTTCCGCCAGTTGGCCCAGTACGAAAAGGCCGATAGCAGGCTGGAGGCTGGCCGCTATGAGTTGCGGGCAAACATGACGATGGGGGAGATCATCGAGGCCCTGCAGCATGGGCGACTTGAGGAGATCGCGGTGACCATCCCCGAGGGCTGGCGAGCCGAACAGATCGCCGAGATGCTGGCAGAAGAAGTGGGTGTGGACGTTGATCAGTTTCTGGGCCTGGTTCAAGGTGGACTCTTCGACTACGAATTTCTACAGGGCCGACCGCCGGAGGCTACTTTGGAGGGATTTCTCTTTCCTGACACTTACCTTCTCCCGGTTCAACCTACAGCTCTCGACATAATTGGACGTATGCTGGCTGATTTCGATCAGCGTTTCACGGCGGAGATGCGACAGGCAGCCGCAGAGCAGGAGATGACCATTTACCAGGTGGTGACCCTGGCCTCCATCGTGGAGCGGGAAGCGGTGGTGGCGGAAGAGCGTCCCATCATAGCCGGCGTATTCTTGAACCGACTGGCGGAGGGCATGAGCCTGGAGTCTTGCCCCACGGTGCAGTACGCTTTGGGTTACCAGGAGGATGCAGACCAGTGGTGGAAGACGCCAGTGAGGTTGGAGGAGTTCGATCAGGTCAACTCTCCTTACAACACCTACCTTCACCGGGGGCTGCCGCCCGGTCCCATCTGCAGCCCGGGCTTGGCCTCGATTCAAGCCGTCCTGGAGCCTGTAGAGACTGATTATCTGTACTTCTTGGCCAAGGGCGACGGCTCCCATGCCTTCGCCAAGACTTTCGAGGAACACCTTCAAAACCAGCAGAAGTATCAGCCGTGAAACGTAAAAACGTAAAGCGTAAAGTCGTGAAACGTGAAGCCGTGAAACGTGAAAAGCAGTTCACGCTTCACGTTTTACTTTTTATTCTGCTGGGATGTCTGCTGAGTGGTTGCACCGGGCTGGGCAGCACCAGGCCCGTGGTCAAAATCGGCCTGGTGGCTCCTTTCGAGGGGCTTCACCGGCAACTGGGCTACGATGTGCTCTACGCCGTGAAGCTAGCGGTGCGAGAGCGCAACGCGGCCAGCGGCGTGAGTGGCTACATGGTGGAACTGGCGGCCCTGGACGACAGCAACAATCCGGCTCAGGCGCCGTTGCAGGCCAGGAAGATGATCGTTGACGCCGACGTCATGGGCGTCATCGGCCATTTCTCCGACCAGGCGGCTCTGGCGGCCGTGGACGAGTACCATCGGGCTGGCCTGGCGCTGATCACGCAAGTGGCAGCGGACGCCGTGACGGAGCGGGATTATCCTGAGGTCTTTCGCCTCTATGCTCGCAACGATCTTTTGGGGGCGGAGGCGGCCAGGCACGTTGTGGAGGAGCTAGGCATGTACCGCCTCGCTGTCCTGCGCGGCCGCGACGACCTGGCTGAGGCTTTCATTCAAACAGCCGAACAGTTGGGAGCTACGATCATGCTGGACGCCGACGTTGATCTCACGTTTCACGTTTCACGTCTCACGTCTCACGTCTCACGTTTCACGTCTGCTGAGCTGATTTTCTTCAGCGGGGGGGCGGTTGAGGGGGCAGAGTTGATAGCGCAGGCGCGGGGGGCTGGGGTCGAGGCGGTTTTTATGGGAGGGAGTGGATTGGACAGCCCCCAGTTGGGGCAGGTCGGAGGGGAGGCTGTTAGAGGCACCCTTTACATCACGGCCGCGCCGAAGGTCAAATCCGGAGCGAGGTTTTCCGCCGATTTCGTGGCTGGCTATCAGGCCTCAACTGGACGCTTGCCTGGCCCTCAGGCGGTTTTGGCCTACGATGCCACTTGTGTTCTTCTGGAGGCTCTAGCCAGGGCCATCGAATCGCAGGGAAGGCCCACCAGGGATGCTGTCGTCGCCGAGTTAAACGCTATCGAGAACTATCCAGGTTTGATCGGTTCTATCACCTTCGACGACAAGGGCGATCTAGTGGATCCGCAAACGTACGTCTACCGCTTTGAATTTTGAACTTTGGATTTTGGCGCCTCCTCTGTTCGCCGAAGGTCTCCTGACCGAGGCGGAGAGGGCTCGGTCGGGAGACCTTCGGCCATCACAGAGGATCTTGAGCTTATAATCTCGTGTGTGAGAGGCGGATGCTCGACAGGCTCATCGCTCCAGGAGTAAGCATCCAGGAGCCTGCGCCTGGCATCGGCTAATTTCTGCTCGTCGTTGGCGTGGATGGTCAGCAGCGCCTCGCCTTTTTTGACATAATCCCCGATCTTTTTGGCCAGGACTACGCCCACGGCGTGGTCAATTGGGTCTCCCTTGCGGGCTCGGCCGCCACCGAGGAGAGCCACTGTCAGGCCAACTTCCATAGCATCCAGGCCAGCTACGTAGCCGGAGCGAGGGGAGGGCAGAGCTTCGACGAGAGTTGCCTGAGGTAATAGGGAAAGGTCGTCAATGTAAGCCTGGTCGCCTCCCTGGCCCACTATCCAGTCGCGGAATTTGTGCCAGGCCCGCCCGCTGTCCAGTTCGTGCAGCAGCATCTCACGGGCCTGCTGGGCGTCTGGCGCGCGGTTGGCCAGAAGCAGCATCTGGCCGGCGATGACCAGGCAGTGCTCGAGAAAGTCGGTGGGGCCGTGGCCATGCAGGGTAGCGATGGCCTCTTTGAGCTCCAGGGCGTTGCCCACCGCCTGACCGAGGGGTTGGTTCATATCGGAGATGACGGCCACCACGCGGCGGTTCAGTGCCTGGCCGATGTTTACCATTGCACGCGCCAGGGCTATGGCTTCTTCCCTGGTGTGCATGAAAGCTCCGAGGCCCACTTTGACATCCAAGACGATGGCGTTAGCGCCGCTGGCTATCTTTTTGCTCATGATGGAGCTGGCGATGAGGGAGATGTTGCTCACTGTGGCCGTCACGTCACGCAGGGCGTAGAGCTTACCATCGGCTGGGACCATGTCGGCAGTTTGCCCGACCACGACGATGCCACAATCGCGCAGTGTGGCCATGAATTCCTCGGTGGAGAGGTTGGCCTGGAAGCCAGGGATGGACTCCAGCTTATCCAGCGTCCCGCCAGTGAAGCCCAGACCGCGCCCCGATATCTTTCCCACTGGCAAGCCTGCGGCTGCTACCAGGGGGACAACTACCAGGGTGGTCTTGTCGCCCACGCCGCCGGTGGAATGTTTGTCAACCGCAAGGGGGGCTATGGGCGAGAGATCCATCATCTTGCCTGAGCGGGCCATAGATATAGTAAGGTCAGCGGTTTCCTGCTCGTTCATCCCTTTTAGATAGATGGCCATCAGCAGGGATGCCGCCTGGTAATCGGGTATCTCTCCCCGAGTGAATCCCTGGATGAAGAAATCAATCTCTTTGGCAGTGAGGGGGTGACCGTCTCGTTTCTTGGCGATGATGTCAACTGCGCGCATTTGGGGGTCTCCTTGGTTTAGCAGTGGGGATGCGGTGTCCTGAGCTTGACTTCGGCGAGCTCAGTCGAGCCGTCGAAGGGATATGAAACATTCGATATTATAGCACAATGGCATGAAATGTGCCAATTTGTCGGTTCTGGCTAAAGCCATTATAATGGGGGCAATACCTGAAAGGGGTGATAATGATGATGAAAGTGGATATGATTCTGTCAAATGGCACGGTGATCACCATGAATGAGGACTTGGAGGTTTTTCCTCAGGGAGTGGTGGTCATAAAAGATGGCCAAATAGTCGCCGTTGGGCCAGCGGCCGATTTGAGTGGTAGGTACGAGGCTGAGCAGACCATTGATTGCGCGGGGCAGGTGATCATGCCTGGCTTGATCAACGCTCACACGCACGTGCCCATGAGCCTGATCAGAGGCCTGGCCGACGACCTGCGGCTTGACGTCTGGCTGTATGGCTACATGTTGCCCGTGGAGAGGGAGTTCATGAACGAGGAGTCCTGTTACTATGGCACCCTGCTATCTTGCGCCGAGATGATTCGTTCGGGGGTGACCTGCTTTGCCGACATGTATTATTTTGAGGATGAGGTAGCCAGGGCCGCACAAGAGGCGGGTATGCGGGCCATCTGCGCCGAAACGGTCATGAAGTTGCCTACCCCCGATGCGACTAGCTACGACGAGAGTTTGGAGTATTGTCGGCGATTCATTGCCGGGTGGAAGGGGCATGAGCTGATCGTGCCTGCGGTCGGCCCACATTCGCCGTATACGTGCACCCCGGAGATCCTGAGGGAGGCCACGCGTTTGGCCCAGGAAAATGATGTGCCTCTGCTCATCCACATCGCGGAGACGGAGGGAGGGGTGGAGGGCACCCGGCAGCTTTATGGCTGTGCGCCGGCGTTTTGTCTGGACGATTTCGGCGTCTTGGATAGCAAGACTTTGGCGATCCATGGTGTGCACTTGACTGAGGAAGAGATGGAGCTGATGGTGCGGAAAGGTGTCGGCGTAGCGCACTGCCCAACCAGCAATTTGAAACTTGCCAGCGGCGTGGCGCCGGTGACTCGCATGTTGGAGTTCGGCCTGAATGTAGGCATCGGCACCGATGGCCCCGCTAGCAACAATGATCAAGACATGTTCGAGGAGATGCGTTTGGCGGCTCTGTTGGCCAAAGGCATCACGGGCGATCCCAAGGCTGTGCCATCGCGGATCGCTTTGACCATGGCCACCATCGGGGGAGCGCGAGCCCTGCACCTGGATCACATCACAGGTTCTATTGAGGTGGGCAAGCAAGCTGATTTGGCAGTAGTGGACGTGGATGTCCTTCACGGGACACCAAAGTTTGAGCTGTCGGCTGATAACATCTATTCTCGATTGGTTTATGCTGCTAAGAGCGCGGACGTGCGACATGTCCTGGTGAATGGGCGTTTGCTGATGAGAGATAGGGAACTCCTCACAGTGGACGTAGAGACGATCACGGCCGAGGTCCAACGCATCGCTGATCGGGTAAACGTCTTCCTGATGCGGAGGGAGGAGAGCCTCTTGGACAAACTCGTGGCCATTGGCGGTTTGGAGTGGAGGGAAACGTTTGAGGTGCAAGTCAAGGGGTCTGTGGAAGGCGAGACCGCTGTCAAAGAAGGGCTGGCACATCCGGATATTTCCACTGTGTGGCGACCCTCGGTCCGAGATCAATACGATGCCTACCTACTTTTTGCAGACGAAAGTCAGGGATGCATCCGCCATCGTGAGGATAACGTGATGAGAGAGGAGGGGGCGGTGCCTGAATCCATTCGCACCTTGACCCTGACCGAGCTCGGCAGTGAGCAAGAGTTTGACAATTCCGTACTTCTCTCTCGTTCTCGTTTCACTTCCAAGGCCGATCGGACCTTGCGTTTCTATTGTGAGTATTTTCAGCCCGATAGCGTGAAAGAGGTTCACAAGCATCGGCAGCGCTGGCATATCAGGTATAAGGGGGTGCAATTCGCTGTTAATTTTGACCGCTTGACTAAGCCGGCCTACGAAGGAGCCTTTCTGGAGATCAAGAGTCGTACCTGGTCGAAAAAAGATGCCGAGCAGAAAGCGTTGTTGATAGGGGAGCTATTGGATGTATTTAATGTTGATCGTGGGAGCCTTCTGAAGCAGGATTACGTTGATTTCTAGGGCCGCCATACTCTTCGCGTAGCCAGTTCCTTTTTTACCCTCAACTTCTTGATGGATTCTGAAAAGGAAAAATAGGCTATGCGAAATAAAGCTATGTGATCAAGTCCCAGTGTCCAGCAAAACAAAATGCCTGTAGGGGTAGGGTATCCCTACAGGCATTTCAGTTGGTGGAGATGGCGGGAATCGAACCCGCGTCCAGAGAGTTCGACCGAGGATGTACTACAAGCTTAGTCGGTCTTTTGTTTTTCGCTCAAGTCAGCCCCAACCGACGAGGTCTGACCTGAACTAGCCGATCCAAGGTTTATCGCCTTGGCTTTGATGTTCTTTATCGGCGTCAAGAGCACCGCACCCCGATTTCTATGGCATCTGATCCAGGCCTATCGGGAGGAGACCTGGGCAGACGTGGCTGCCCTTAGGCAGCCAGGGCGAGTTGTTGTTCGCCAGTTATTCTAGTTGCCCTTGTTTAACGAGGGTAGGGCGCCTCGGCTTGCAATCCGTGGCCAGCCTTCTCCGTCGAAGCCCTTCATCCCCAATTACAGTTAGATTATAGCACACCTTTGGATTCTTTGCAACTATGGAATGTTGTCACAATCTCTTGCTCCGATCGGCCAGCGTGCGCTCCATCTCCCGCTGGGCGTCGCGCTTGCGGATAGTCTGGCGCTTGTCGTAGAGCTTTTTGCCGCGAGCCAGGGCGATCTCCACTTTGGCCCACTTGTTATCCTTGAGATACAAGCGCAGGGGAACGATGGTGTAGCCCTTCTCCTGCACCTTGCCCTGCAGGCGATTGATCTCGCGGCGGTGCATGAGCAGCTTGCGAGGGCGCTTGGGCTCGTGGCCGCCGCGTCTGGCTTGCTTGTAGGGCGCAATGTGAGTATCTATCAGCCAAAGCTCGCCGTTTTTTATCTGGACATAACTATCTCGCAGGTTGACCCGACCAGCCCGCGCTGATTTGATCTCCGTGCCAGTGAGGACGATCCCAGCTTCATAGGTTTCATCAATGAAGTAATCGTGGCGGGCCTTACGATTGGTAGCGACCGTTCTACTCTTCATCTGGCAATCCCTGCAAATACTCAATTGCGCGTTGCAATTGTGAATCACGGCCAGCCTCGATGTCCTCCTCGGTCATATCCACCTGGATGTCAGGAGTAAGGCCCTCCTCGTGGATGGCGCGCCCATTGGGCGTAAACCAACGAGCAATGGTGACCCGCAACTCGGAGCTATCGCTGAGATAATGAGAAAGCTGGACCGATCCCTTGCCCAAGGTCTGCTCGCCGATCAGGATACCCCGACCGGCGTCTTGGATGGCACCGGCCACGATCTCCGAGGCACTGGCAGTACCGCCATTGACCAGGACTACCAAAGGTATATCGGTAGCCAGACCGCCGCTTTGGGCAGGGTAATCTCGGTGCTGGCCATCCTTGAGTTTCTCCACGAGGATAGATCCCTCGCCAACAAATTGACTGCCTATCTCCACGGATACGTTCAAAAAGCCGCCAGGGTTGTCGCGCAGATCGAGGATCAGACCCCTCGGCTCCTCAGCCAGCAGGGATTGCAAGTCTGCTTTGAGCTTACTCGCAGCCTGAGCATTGAATTCGGCAAGTTTGAGATAGGCGATATCGTCATCCAGCATCTTGGACTCCACGGTAGGCATCTCGATTTTTTGCCGGACCACTTCGATAACGAAGGGCTCTTCGACACCCTGCCGTTTTATCGTGAGGCGAGCTACACTGCCCGCCGGCCCCCGAATCAGGGCCACGGCCTCGAAGATACTCATTTCTTCAATAGCTGTGTCACCTACAGCGAGGACTATGTCACCCGATTTAAGCCCCGCCTGCGCTGCTGGCTTGCCCGCGAAGGTCCGAACAATCTCCAACTGGCCATCGTCATTCATGTTGACCACAGCGCCAATGCCCTCGAAAGAACCTGACATATCCTCTCTGACAACGGCTGCCATCTCAGGCTCCAGGAAAGCAGTGTACTTATCATCAAGATCATCTATCACTCCACGGATAGCACTGTAGGTCATCTCCTGAGCATCAGGCAGGCCACCGTAGAAATCGCGTTCCAGAATGTGCCAGGCCTCCCAGAAGACACGGAAGGCTTCTTCTTCGCTGTGAGCAGGCTCCACAGCTGCAGTGGTAGGCTCGGGCGCAAAGGAGGCCCTCGCCGCAAAGCCCGCTAGAAACGCTACGCTGGTGACCAGGGCTACCAGTAGAGCCACAATTGTTAATCTGAGACAACCATGCAACAACCTTGACATCCAACTCACTCCTCAATTCGACATAACTACTTTGGTAGGGGATTCAAGAGGCCAGTCTCTGCCGCTTGCCTAGCCAAAGCCAGGATTATTCTAGCACACATTATAAGCGTAGGCAAGCGCGACAATCAAAAACAGGGCACCGGGGAGACACTACAGCGGAGAAGTCCACGAGGACTCAGCACCGGTTAAGAATGATCACTCAAGCTCCCCAAGCTGTTGAAGAACCCTTCAGCACGTCCTAGAAATACATAACATATATAGTCTGAAGTTCGTTCTAACCTGAAGCGGGCGTGACCGTTGGTCTTGCCCGTCAAGAGTTGGTATTGGTTTTAACACCTTGATGATAGTCATTTTTAGTGATGCGAAGTGTTTTCTCCATTTGGCCGTGCCTCCAGGCGTTTTTGTCCGGTGTGTGCAGGTGGTTTAAGGGTGTAGATTGATGGCTTTGGCGATGCGTAGTAAGTGGGGACCGTTAATGAGTTCGATGGGCTTTCCTTTTGCCCATGCCTGAGCGGGATAGGAGAAGTAACCTGTAGTGACGAAAAACCCTTTGTTTGCGTTCTCGTGCATTATTGTTCCGTAGAAGTCACGGATAGCTGGCTCGCTGACGTAGCGTTCGTACTTTTTGCATTGGACGATGGCGTTTGTTCCCTCTTTGGATACGTAGATGTCTACACCGTGATCTGCCAGGTGGGGGGTTAGTATTGTATAGTATCCGCGTTTTTGGAAGAGGAGTTCTACGTATTTCTCAAACTGTTGGGGGGAAAGTGCTTTCAGTTGGTCTAAGGTGACTATTGTTTGCGGTTGTAGTTGTTTTTCTGTAGGTAGCCATGTTTGTAGTTGTTTTTGCCATTGTCGTTGTTGAGATTGTCGTTTGTAGTATTGATATGCAAAATAGGTTATCCAGCCTATGAGTACAGAGGCTGTAAGCCAGTGGGGTATGTTGTTGGGTAGAAATGGTTGGTTTCCCCGGAAAAAGGTGTATAGCTTTGAGATGCAGGTGAAGATCCATGCTGCGGTGAGGAGTAGCAGGATATCTACCGGGCTTATTTCGTCATTGTCATAGCGTCGGTATCTTGGCATGGTGATTTAACTTCCTGGGTGTGGGTGTTAAGCAGTTCTACTACGTGTACCCAGTTGCTGAGATCGTTGAGAGAGATTAAATCAAGCAATGCCGGAAAGCCTTCAGAAACCGAGCTGGTAAACGGCCTTCTAAGGTAGTTCCCTCGAGGCCGTGCTCTTCTCGCTCTACCAAGCCCCACCGATGGAAAAGCGAGACCAACTCGCCTTCCCGGTACGGGATGCAAGCCCTGATGTGCACCAGGCCCTCGTTGAGGACGGCTCCGACGCGAGCCAGCAGTTCCTCCAGCCCCACACCATCCCTGGCCGAAATAGCCAGGCCATTGGGAAACTCCTGAATCGTGTGCTGAACTTGATCAAGACTGTCCAATCGGTCAACTTTGTTGAGCGCTACCACTACTGGCATACCTGTAGCGCCTAAATCCTTCAGCGTGTCCTCCACTACCCTACTTTGCAACAAGGCGTTGGGATGGGTTATGTCAATTATATGCAAGAGGAGGTCAGCATCGTTAATCTCCTCCAAGGTAGCACGGAAGGCGGCCACCAGTTGAGTGGGAAGCTTCTGGATAAAGCCCACAGTATCGCTGAAGAGCGCTACCTGTCCTTGCGGCAGCGGTACCCGTCTCGTTGTGGGATCCAGAGTGGCGAAGAGTTTGTCTTCCACCAACACCTCAGCTCCAGAAATGGCATTAAGCAAGGTTGATTTGCCTGCGTTTGTATAGCCCACGATGGCTACCACGGGGGTGGCAACCCGGCGACGCTGTTGGCGGTAGAGGCGGCGGTGGGTACGCACTCGCTCCAGCTCTTGCTTGAGCTGCGCGATACGTTCCCTGACGCGGCGGCGATCAACCTCAAGCTGCCTCTCGCCCGGTCCCCTCAGGCCCACGCCTCCCGCCCCACCTCGAGCCACTCCGCCTCCAACCTGGCGCGCCAGGTGTGTCCACATGCGTGTCAGCCGCGGCAGGCGGTACTCATACTGAGCCAGTTCTACCTGCAACTGACCCTCTCTGGTGTGCGCGTGCTGGGCAAAGATATCCAGGATCAGCGAGGTACGATCCAGGACTTTCACCTCCCAAGCCTCTTCCAACTCGCGCTGCTGGCGCGGCGAAAGCTCGTCATCGAAGATGATCAGATCGCAACTTAGCTCTTCTTTGAGAGTTCCAATCTCTTCTACTTTGCCTTTGCCGATGTAGGTGGCCGAGTTGATGCTGCTTAAGTTCTGGGAGGCCTGACCACCCACCTCTACGCCGGCTGTCCGGGCCAACTGAGCTAATTCTGTCAGCGAGTCCTCGACCGACCAGCCACCACGTTCACTTTTTAGTTTTGCTCCCACGAGCAAGGCCCGTTCGGGAGCCATGTCAGCAAATGCTACTTCTCCCCTAGCGATAGCTATCCCTCCCTTCAGCGTGCGCTTCTTTAGCCATAATCCCCTACTCTACTCCAAACCTCTCGATTCATTCTTCGCCTATGTCCAAATTCTTTCTCCCCACCGCCCTCAATTTCGCATAGTTTAGTTTTACTATTAGAAAACAAAAACTGTTTTAACAGCAAAGGGAACTGGCTACGCGAAGGAACGCGGGAGAGAATCACCTTCCCGTTAATACTACCACGAACTCCAACAAACGTCAAGATATTAACCCACACCATGGGATTTCGAAGCAGAAGTCCCATGTAGAAGGGTAAAAGGGGCCTAAAGTGGGGTTGATGGAGACTGGCAGGCCTGGGAAGGGCGTGAAAAACGAAGCAGAAGCGGCCACAGGTGT
>DAOUDK010000077.1:0-7669 GCA_034431315.1 Anaerolineae bacterium | reverse complement strand
GCCTCGAAGCTCGACTACCTTCACAAGCTGAATCGTGAGGAGGGAGAGTTGCTGGAAGCCGAGGGGCTAGCGTCGCCAGTCGAGCTCTACGATCAACATGGTTCGGATGTCCAGCGGAAACTGCTAGAGCGTTTACGACTCAGCGGTGATTTCGCGAGCTTCCGTGGCGAATGGTTCCTGAAAGGCTTGTTGGCCGAGATCCATGAGGGACACCTGAACATCGCCGAGGCCATGCTTGACTTGAAGGGTATGCCGCTTCCCGCTCAAGAATTGCTCCGAGAGCTGGATCTGCCGGCCGAGATCGCTCCGGCGGCTCAGGTTTTCTCCCTCAACTACACCCTGGCCCAGGACGGGCGTTTCGACGACGTGGGCAACGATGATCAGAGCCTTTGGTTCCTGCGACGTTTGGAGCCGCCTGAGATCGTTCATCTGCCGCCGCGCTTGCGCTACGCGCCGGTGTTATACGATAGAGCGATCCTTGGTGAGGAGTTGCTGCGCTGGGAGATGGAGATTGACGATGAGATCACGGAGCTGGCTGTCCCCAGCACGGATGAGGAAATCTCCAGCGTAACCATTGTCCTCAACTATCCCCACCGCCGGGTAGGCAGCATCCCTTTGACGAGCAAGACAGAGGGTCTTTTCCCGAGGGGGGATACCGAGCGTATGATGGTCACTCTCGTAGATGGCCGGACGGGTAAGAAGATGCTGGGCTGGGTTGTGCGCCAACACAAGTACGTCTATGGCCTCAAAGGGTGGTATGACAAGAACGACATACCCGTGGGGGCCTACATTAAGCTGGAGAGAACTGATGATCCTCTGGCCATTGTCGTAGATTACCTTCCCCGCCGTAGGAAGAAACGCGAATGGATTCGCGTGGCTACGGTTGCGGGGGAAAAACTGTCGTTCGCCATGCAGATGAGGGCCATCGGCTGCGAGTACGACGAGCTGATGATCGTGGGCGAGGACAATCCGGCCGAGATTGATTCCCTGTGGATGCGAAGTGAGCAGAATGGCAAGTCTGTCTCTGAGGTGATGCGCCAGGTCTTCCCCGAACTGGCCAAGCTCAATCCCCAGGGCACTGTCCATGCCAAGACTCTCTACAGCGCTATCAACGTGGAGAAGCGCTGCCCGCCAGGGCCGATCCTCGCTGAGTTGGCCCTCATGGACAGCTTCCTGGCGGTGGGCGATGGCTACTGGATATACGATCTGGAAGCTCGCTAACTCGAGGTTTACAGGACAGGTCTAAAACTATGGTTAGGTGGATCAAGCCGAATCTAGAAACCAAGTTTCACATTGATTTCGATTGGTGGGAAAGAGAAGGGCGCGACCTGCGCGTCTACCTACAGAGCCATCTGTGCCCTGAGTGCAAGGTGATATACACCAACCACCGTGGAAGCGCAGAGGTTGATTGGATTGACCCCGACACGGCCGAGGTGACACGGGTAGATGCCCTTTGGCAGTCCTTGCGCACTCACTGCAGCCAAAGGCCAGATTTTATCACCGAGGGCACTCCCTTGACGGATGCTGTCTTTCGCGCCTTTCTGGCCAATGGCAACACGCCGCTATCCGCGACGGAGCTCCACGAGATCCTGGGCAGGCACACTCCGAAGACTATCCTGCGCACCCTGGGTGGCCGAAGGGTTTACAAGGGCATCAGGCCCGTGTTGAAGTGAGGTTGGGCATGGACCGCTCGCTGCAGGCGCGGATTCGGGAGTCGGCTGAAGCCACGGAGGGCATCGAAGCCATTGGCTTGGATCGGGTTCGGGTGTGGCCAGGGAGTTCGATGTTTCGTCCAGGGAGGTAGAGCTAGCAGCTCTGGAGGCCCGCGTCCTGCCCCGTCGCTATCTGCGCAGCTTGGGCACAGTGGGGTGGGAAGGGCAGATCAAGCTGCTGCGCTCCACGGTGGCGGTGGTGGGCCTGGGCGGATTGGGAGGAAGCGTGGTCGAGGGGCTGGCCCGCATGGGGGTGGGCCGGCTGATCGTCGTGGATGGCGACGTGTTTTTAGACCACAACCTCAACCGCCAGGTTCTGATCGCCGAGGCTGGTCTGGGCCTTTTGAAGGCCGAAGTAGCTCGCACTCGAGTCGCCCAGATCAACGCGGCGGTGGAAGTCGTCGTCCATCCTGAGGAGGCCACCAGGGAGAACTTACCCCGCTTGTTGGATGGCGCTGAGGTGGTCGTTGATGCCCTCGATCGTTTGCCCACCCGCCTCACGTTGCAGGAGGTGGCTCAGGAGCTGGACATTCCCATGGTGCATGGAGCCATCGCCGGCTACGTGGGTCAGGTGATGACCATTTTCCCCGGCGATGGGGGATTGCGGGCCCTCTACGGTGAAGGCAGCGTGCCCCAGCAGGGCATCGAGGTGCAGTTAGGTTGTCCCGCTGCCACGCCCATGATGGTAGCTGCCTGGCAGGTGCAAGAGGTGATGAAGATCCTCTTGGGTCAAGGTCAGCTCCTGCGACACAAGATGCTGTTCATGGATGCCGAGGCGGGCACGGTTGATTTTCTGGAGATTGGGAGCTAGGGGTTGAGGTTCTTCATCGCTGGCATCATGCAGGGTTCTCTCGCCGAGGTAGGCATCCACGACCAGAGCTATCGGGTAGCCATCGGGACAGCTATTAAGGCCCGCTTTCCTGAGGCCGAGATCGTTGATCCTATAGAGCTGCACCCGGATGGTGGCCTGAGTTACGGGCCCGAGGAGGCCAAGCGGGCCCTGCTGGAAATGGCCGATGAGGCTGCGCAGGCCGATGTGCTCATCGCCTATGTCCCTGAGGCCAGCATGGGCACCGCCGTCGAGATGTGGGAGGCCCACCGAGCCGGCAAGCCGGTCCTCACCATTTCGCCTCTGGCCGAGAACTGGGTGGTTAGGTTCCTCTCGACGCGAGTTTTCCCATCGCTGGCGGCCTTTGAATCTTTCGTAGCCGAGGGGGAGTTGGAGGAATTAATGGAAGGCTAGTTTGAACTTTGAACTTTGTAGTTTGAACGTGCCCCTGTAGCTCAGTGGATGAGAGCAACTGCCTTCTAAGCAGTGGGCCGGGGGTTCGAATCCCTCCAGGGGTACCTGGCACAACCTGATGAAACGGAAACTGAGATCAAAGATGGAGTACAAAGGCTATCTATCTCGCGTTGAGTTTGATGATGAGGCCAACATCTTTCATGGAGAAGTAATCAACATCCGAGACGTGGTCACGTTTCAGGGGAAAACGGTAGATGAACTACGCAAAGCGTTTGAAGATTCTGTGAAAGATTATTTAGCCTTTTGTGCCGAGCGAGGGGAAGAGCCAGACAAGCCTTTTTTGGGACGATTCACGATACATCTTTCGCCGGAGCAACATCGCAAAGTTGTTCTTGCCGCTGAGAAGACTGGAAAAGGCGTGGAGATGTGGGTGGCTGAGACACTTGCCCTGGCCACTTAGATATCCCTCCAGCGCACGTTAGCATGGAGAGACACACACGAAGGAGACAACAATGAAGAAAGCCACATTACTCGTAGTTCTCATCGTACTGCTGACTGCTTGTCAGGCTACACCAACGCCGGAAATCGTCGAGGTCACAGTGATTGTAACCCAACCACCTCCAAAGCCTGTTGAAATCACGGTACTGGTGACCCAGCCACCCCTGCCACCCCTGCCTACGTACACTCCTTATCCTACCTATACCCCTTATCCAACTTATACTCCACCCGCATCCACGCTTAATCCTACTGGGACGCCAAGTCCGGCCTTACTCACGCCCACTCCCAGTCTCACGCAGACACCTGTGGTTACTTCCACACTCATTCCCGAATCCGTTGTTCTGCCCGACTGCCCCAATCCTCAGGCCGGGCTCACTTATCCTACGGTGAACGCCGTTCTGAAAGGGGTTGTGGAAATCAGGGGCTCAGCGCAAATTGACTTCTTTGACTACTACAAGTTCGAGTTTCGTCACGAGGGGGCAATCGAGTGGTCGCACGTGCAGAGCTTCGAGCACACGGTGGTTGATGGCATCCTGGGTGTTTGGGACACCTCGTCTCTTCCCGCCGGCGCTTACATCTTCCGCCTGGTCGTGGTAGACAAATCAGGTAACTACCCGGAGCCCTGTGAGGTGGAAGTAACTATCGAGCACTAACCAGCGTCTTGGCACGGTTACGCATTTCTTGACAATCGGCTTCTCGTTTGGCAAAATAGCTTTGCCTAAGCAGTGGGTCGGGGGTTCGAATCCCTCCAGGGGTGCCTAACATATTCTGTAGCATTTACAAAGGGTGTTGGGCAGCTGGCAGTCCTACCACTATGGCGGCTCTCCTACGCCAGAAAGGAGCAGAATCGGATGTCTGAATTGTTGCAAGTACGAATCGAATTCCCCGTAGGTGAAGATCAGGGAGACCTCACGCCCCAGATGTTGGCTGATTCTGTGAGATCTGTTTTCCGTGAGGTTGGTGTCGGCGAGGATGCAGTTTCTGTGGGTGTGGATGAAGTCAGCCTAGAAAAAGCAACTCCTCTTGACATTGACCCCGGAACTGCGGCGGTTCTCGTGGCCTTGATTGGCATGAGTGTCGAATTGATCAAGCTTGGTGTTGATCTGATGAAACAAGAGCGAGAACTGAGCCTCAAGGAGCGTGAGGTTGCTTTGAAAGAGCAGGAACTCGAAGCTCAGAGAACCTCCGAGAAGACATCCGAGGACAGCGAGCGCAAACTGCTGCAAGAGTTTGTGGAAGGAATTCTACTGACACGGCTTCTGGAGCAACATGGTATTCGTCCTACAACCGTGACTGTGCAAATAGAGGAACGATAGCATGAGTACGACGGACAAGAACGACGTACCCTCCTTTCATATCGAGCTAGAATCCCAGAAGCAGAATCAATTTAGGGTACGTTTAATCGAAGCACCTGACAATGGCAGAAAAAGCCGATCCATTCTGTCTACTTCTCCATTCACTCAAACCTACAAAGGCAGACCATATGAGTTGGCGAAGGAGTTGGGCCAGGCACTTTACAGGAGTATCTTTGTCGAAGAGATTGGCGAACGATTCGAAGAATGTCGCCGGCGCTTGTGCTCGAAACATAATGACAACCATGTACGACTCCGTTTGATTCTTGATGTTCAAACCCCTCCGCCGTACACTGACCCACTATTTGACTGGCCGTGGGAACTACTTCACGATGGGAAAGAGTGGCTGGCGCTGGACCCTACGCTCTCCATTACCCGTCGTTTGAACACACTATGGGTTAGACCAGATGAAAGAGGCACCCGCCTTCCTATGCGGGTATTGCTCGCCTATGCTGAGCCGACAGACAAAGGCTCAGTTCGGGGAGAGGAAATACTTGACACCATCTCCGGGGTGCTCAGGGCTGGTGTCAAGCCCCTTGATCTGGTGTCCTTATCTCACGTGACCGCACGGACGTTAGGGGCAGAGGTGAAGAAAGGGGTTCACATCATCCATTTTCTGGGGCATGGGGCGCTCGAAACAGAAAAGGCCGTGATGGCGATGGTCTTCCTTGAGCTTCCTGAAGGTCGCGCTTCAGACGTTGTGACTGCCTCTGAATTCAAGAGGTGGATTGAGGACGCCGAATTTCGGCCCAGGTTGATTGTGTTGACGGCGTGTCACAGCAGTAGTGCAGGGGCCTCTGCCAATCTAGGTCTGGCACAGGCATTGCTGGGTGCCGGTGTGGAAGCTGTTGTAGGGATGCAGACAGAGCTCTGGACTGACGAGGCCAAGGAATTCGTGCGCGCTTTCTACGAGGTCCTCGCGAAACGTTCGCGGATTGACGATGCGATGCAAGCTGGCCGGCAGGCTCTCGAGCTTTACTGGCGCGATCGTCCTCTTGAGACTGACATTGCCCGCGTGTTGGTCGCCTCTGAAAGGAAACAGCACGACTCCCCAACTACCCAATATCACCTCACGCCTGCTGGAGAGGACGTCACGAAGAATGTATTCTCCTTCCCTGGCTGGGCTGTGCCGACCCTCTTTTTGCAGGGCGATGGTTGGTTGGGGCAGGGACCACCGGAGTCTCCCATCCTATGGGAGAGAGATCAGAAAGAGATGGTCTACGTTGAAGAGGGCAGCTTTTACATTGACAAGTACCCGGTGACTTGTGGTGAATACCGGAAATTCGTTCAGAAATACGGCGTTTCTTGGCAGAATCCCTGGCAGGACAAGTATGAGGGAGAGGATGTGAATGTAGACGCTCTGCCAGCCACAGGTATGACATTGGGTGAAGCACTAGAATACGCGCGATGGGCTAGGAAGCATATCCCGACACCGGCCGAGTGGCAACAAGCGGCGTTATCTGGCTACTCGGACAAACAAGCACCGTTTCCCTGGGGGCATCGGTTTTTGGGTAATCTTTGCAATACTCAGGAGAGTGGTTACCTCAGACCTCGACCAGTCAAATGGTCGAGCGCACAACGAGCATACGACGAGCAAGGTGAAATGATCTCGAATTCGAGTCCAGCCGGGATGTGTGACATCGTAGGTAATGTGGCGGAGTGGACACAGACCGAGGATAGACAAAGCGTGTTGTGTGGTGGAGCATTCAATGATCCGTCAGACTATTGTACTGTTCAGAGGCTGAGGCTCATTAGCTTGCCCGACTTCAAGAACCACGCTGTTGGTTTTCGCTGTGCGGCGTCCTGGTCGGAGGTTATCGAACACCAGCATCAGAGTGTTGAATAGAACGAGGAGGTTCAATATGGGAAGTCGTGATTCCTATTTTCTGAGTGATGCCCCTGTCAAGTGGGGTGAGAACCAGTTGTGGGCTGAAGACAGCGAGGTGATCGAACAAATCAGACAAATTGCAGATGAAATCCTGAACGCCAGAGGCGCTTTGACGTTTGCGATTCACGGGGTTTGGGGCATGGGCAAGACATCCTTCCTTCAAATGGTAGAAGGTGCTGCTAAGGAAAAGCTTGAGACAGCCATGAAAGAAGGGAGAGCAGCGCCGCAGGTAGAGTTTTGCTGGTACACAGCATCACTGTATCAGGGATCTGGAGATGCAGCAAAAACATTGACCCAGCGTATCATTAGCACTTTGAGTGGCAAAGACTCCAGGGTAGGAGAAATGTTCTATGAACAGATAGCGGGGCCACTCCCAAGTGAATTGGAATGGCCAGACCGAGATGGGGTGGAAAGTAGCCCCAGGCTCTTCGCTCTTTTGGAACGCATAGCCGAGAAGGTGGCTGTGTTGGCTGACCTGGGGGAGTTGTTGGAGGAATATCTGGTATATGGCGGTGCAGCGGAGCGTAAATTAGTACTGATAATTGATGATCTCGATCGTTGTACTTCAGTTTTTGCTGGCAATGTAGTTGATGCTCTGCAGAGACTCAGTGGAATCCAAGGCCTGTTTGTGCTGATGGCCGTTGATGAAGAGAAGCTACATAAAGCCATCGCGACAAGGTATAAGGATGTCACAGAAGTTCCTCAAGATATCAGGTGGGCTCTGCAAAAGCATGTGCAATACGCGTTCACATTGCCGGTCTTAAAGCATGAAAGGTTGGGCGAATACGCGTATAAGGTCCTGGAGGGTTCTGAAGACCTGGTGTCTCAACTACTTCGTGGCGAAAAGGAGCGAGAGCTTCTAGCTTGACAATGTTACATTCGCTGAGACACTACAACGAATTTAGAAAAAAACGAATTGCGAGCAAGAAATTCGCTCCTTTCCCAATTCGGTGTAGTGTTGTTTAGCAGCCACGCC
>DAOUDK010000076.1:0-4652 GCA_034431315.1 Anaerolineae bacterium | reverse complement strand
CAAAGTGTGGATCTACTACAACCTCTTGCAGCCCGTGATGCGCTTGTCAGAGAAGATCGTCACCCCCGTCGAAGGCCATCTGGCAAGAGTGAAACGTCGCTACGACCAGGCTCGTACTCCCTTCGACCGTCTCTGCGAAACCAACGCCATCTCTCAGGAACGCCGACAACAACTGGAAGCCCTACGCGACCGCACAAACCCCCGCCAGTTACGACAAGAGATCTACGACCAGCTTGACTACATCTTCTCCTTGCCCAACGCCATCCCAGGACAAACCGAAAACGTCTACCTAACCCTGACCACCCATTTAGACCCGGAGACCTTGCCTTTACATCTTGACCTACACGACCCTGACTTGCCCATTGCTTCCTGAGCAGGCGGGTTGTGGATATGTGGACAACTCTCCGCAAGCTCCGAGTTGCCCACATATCCACAACCCCTGCTACGACTTCAATCCAGCACCGTCCAGATCATCAAAATCAAAGAAAGGAGAAGGACAACCCGGTAACATTTTCATTTGACTGAACGATCACCTTCCGGTAACATTTTCATTTGACTTGACAGGCTCAATTGACATCTGCTCAGGAGCGTGATAAAATAAGGCCAGACCAAAATCAAGCTCGCGGAGCGAAAAGGAGGCAAAGGTACGATGGAAGAAACAAAGGAAAGCAACGAAGAGGTCAGCGCGCTCTCGCAGGAAGTTCTCGAAGAGATCGAGATCACCAGCGACGAAAAGACGTGGGCTATATTGGCGCACGTGAGCATTCTCGTGGGAGCGATCACGGCCGGCCTTCTGGGGCCTGTGGCCGCTTTCGTCATCTGGTTGGTCAAGAAAGATGAGTCGGACTACGTGGCCAAACAAGCCCTGCAGTCCTTGATCTACCAGATCGTGGTGGCGGTGCTGTCGTGGATCATGTGGATCGCCATAGGGGTACTTATCATGGTTGGGATTGGCTGCTGTTTAGTGCCTTTGGGCGTCTTGCTCAACCTGGCAGCCGTTGGATACGGTTGCTACGCGGCCTACGTATGCTCCCTGGGCCAGGAGTTCAAGTATCCCCTCATTTGGGATATGATCACAACCGAGTAACAGCGGAGAGAACAACGGATCGGCAGGATTTACGGATTGATTGGATTCGTAGTAGCGACTTTGGTCGCTTTGACTCCGCGGAGCGACTGAAGTCGCCACTACGAGGAAGTTGGCCAAAGTCCAGAGGAAAAATCCGTAAATCCTGCGCATCCGTGTTCTAAGAAGGGCATCGCCAATGAAACCCAAATGGCAGATAGCGCCGCCAGCACCCGAAGATCACCTGGCCCGCTTTCCGCAAATCTCACCCCTCATCGTCCAGTTGCTCTATAACCGCGGCATCACCGCTCCTCGGGATGTCCGGGATTTCCTGGCCGGCGCTCGCCCCGACGACAATCCCTTCAAGCTCAAAGGGATGAACCAGGCCGTGACCCGCCTCCGCCAGGCCATTCGCCAGGGAGAACCGGTGGCCGTCTACGGCGACTTCGACGCCGATGGGGTAACGGCTACCGCCCTCCTGGTGGACGCGCTCTCGGCCCTGGGGGCCAGGGTGGAGCCTTACATCCCCCACCGAGTGGACGAGGGCTACGGCCTGAATACCGGGGCCTTGCGCCAACTGGCCTCTGAGGGCGTTAAGGTAATAGTGACCGTTGATTGCGGCATCCGCTCCGTCGCCGAGGTCAGCTACGGAAGAAAGCTGGGCCTGGATCTCATTATCACCGATCACCACTCGGTGGGCGAGGAGGTCCCTCCGGCTCTGGCGGTCATCAATCCCAAACAACCCGATTGTCGTTATCCCTTCAAGGACCTGGCGGGGGTAGGGGTGGCCTTCAAGCTGGCCCAGGCCCTTCTGAGGGCCAATCGCCAGGTGCCTGTGGCGAAGGGCGAGGTAAGTCTAGACGAAGAGGATCTGCTAGACCTGGCCGCCCTGGGCACGGTGGCCGACCTCGCCCCATTACTGGGAGAGAACAGGAGCCTGGTGAGGCGAGGGCTGGAAAGATTGAACGATCCCCAGCGCCTGGGCTTGCGGGCCATGATCGCTCAGGTAGGGCTGAAGCTGGGCCAGATTGATGCGGCAGCCATCGGCTTCGTCCTGGGGCCGCGCCTCAACGCTGCCGGGCGCATGGATGACGCCGCCACGAGCTACGATCTCCTCACCTGCCGCTCTCCAGACGAAGCCGCGAATCTGGCCCAGGAACTGGAGGAGCTAAATCGGCGTCGCCAACGCCTGACGGCAGAGACACTTGAGCGAGCGAAGGAGCAAGTGCTGGCCGCTGGCGAGAGCGAGAAGCTCCTCTTCGCGGCCGGCGAGGATTTCCTGTCTGGCATTGTGGGCCTGGTGGCCGGCCGCCTGACCGAGGAGTTCTACCGCCCCGCCGTGGTCGTCGAGCTGGGTGCAGAGGAAAGCCGTGGCTCCGCTCGCAGCATCCCTGAGTTCAACATCACCGCCGCTTTGGACCAATGCAGCGGTCTCCTCGTCAGGTACGGCGGCCACGCTGCCGCCGCTGGCCTCACCGTAGCCAATGATAATCTTGAAGCCCTGCGGGAACGCTTGAAGGACCTGGCCGCTGAGCAACTGGAGGGAGTGGAGCTAACCCCAACGCTTCTCATTGACGCCGAGGTCGAGCTATCCGAAATGGATTGGGCTACCCAGGCCCTGCTGACCCAGTTAGAACCCTGCGGCTACGCCAATCCCGCGCCCCTCCTGTTGAGCCGCCGGGCCATCGTGCGGGGCGCCCGCGCCGTGGGCACGGATGGAGGCCATCTCAAGCTGGCCTTGAGTGATGGCCGGGGCGCTTGGGACGCTATCGCTTTCCGCCAGGGCCAATGGGCTGGCCAGCTTCCTCCTCACATTGACGTCGTCTACTCCCTGGAAATCAACGAGTGGCGGGGGGAGAAGCGATTGCAGCTCAACGTGAAAGACCTGCGGCCTTCGGATTGAAGCTGATGTGTTTCGGGATAGTCCGCTCATTTGACCGGGGGCAAGTAGGTGATAAACTCGCAGAGTCAAACAGGAGACGGAGAAGCCGGTGAAACCGCTGAGCACTGAGGAGATTTTGACCTTGGCAGCCGAACGGGCCAAGGATCTGCGCCGGCAAACCCGCCCTGTAGTAGAAGCCCAATATCGAGCCTTGTTGGACGCCCTGGCGGCGGAGGCCACAGCCAAGGGGATCGAAGTCGAGGAATACCCCAGTGGGGACTAGCGGTGAATATCGGGGCTTCAAGATCGTTGACGGGCTCCACTTCCTCTACGTTGTGCGTGGCGATCAAGTGTGACCATCACTTTCCATCCGCGCCCCAAATAGATCGCAAGACAGAAGGTTCTAGCGAACTATTCGCCAGAACCTTTTTGCTTTGAGGGCCAGCGCGTTGAGCAGTCGTGTTGACGTAGGGCGTGAAGTATGGTATACTTGGTCAGGGTTCAGGTTGGCTAGTTACGAAGATCTATTCATGAAAGCGATCAGGAGGTGATTTTGAGATGTCCACCAAACAGATTCCCGTCAGAGTCTCCGGAGAGCTATACGATGAGATGATGCGGGCCAAGCGGGAGTTCTCCTTTCTCAGCCTGACCGATTTCGTTCGAGAGGCGATAGAAGATAAGCTGAAGGAGATGAAGCACCAGGCCTACAGAAGGGAGCTTCAGAAGCTCAGGCAAGGAATTCAGGAGAGGGGAGGACTAAAGGCCATGGGGTTGGGAGAGACGAAGGAAGAGATCATTGCCAGCCTCAGACGGACACGGCAACAGATCTTCGAGGAAGAATATGCTCATCTGTATAGATAGCAATCAGTTCATCTTTGGTGTGACAGGTGCTGACGCTGATGCGGCAACTTTGATGGACATCTTGCCAAAGCTGGATGTGGCTGTCCCTCGCCTGGTTGTCAACGAAGCAGTGAGAAACCTGGCCAAGGTTGGGATGGACAAACAGTTCTTCGCCACTATCCATCAATCTGAACGTTTCCGCACAGTATATGAGCCGGTCCCCGCCAAACTTGTGGAGAAGTACATTGACCTGGGACTTCCGACCAAGGCCGATGCCCTCATCGGTGCCTTCGTCGAGTGGGTAGGGGCGAAGTATTTGGTCTCGGACAATCGTCACTTCTTGCAGGAGTTTTCCACCGACGCTTATGAGGTATTGCCGCCCGCAGAGTTTCTGCGGCGCTTCGAGGCTGGAGAGTTGTAGGTTGTCCCAGTCAACAGGTTTGAGCTATTGACGCCGTGGCTGGGGCTGGCGGCGCTGGCTTCGCTGGCCGCTCTCACGGCTGCACTGGCCAGGAGGCGCAAAAGCGCCTGAGGATTATAGACCTGACGGGTTTTCGAAAACCCGTCAGGTCTTCAGACCCGCCCACCCCGGCGAGCATTGGACATAAGCAACCTTAAAATATTCAAAATTGGTGAGAATTCGTCCTTCCAGGCCGTATCTAAATCGCCTTTTTTACGTTATAATATATAGGGATGATGCGCCCCGAACCCGAAAAGGAGCGAGCGGTGGTAGATCAGTTATCAGTTATCTGTCATGTAGCAGTGAAAGGTTTACACTAAATCTAAGCGGATATTTGTAGCGGTTGAACGTTAACAATCGAACGCGTTCACCCATCCGCAGCAGGGTAACTGAATGTGGGATCGAAT
>DAOUDK010000075.1:0-29517 GCA_034431315.1 Anaerolineae bacterium | reverse complement strand
TATTATGGGCTGTATCGCTGAAACCGATGGGGAATATAAGCAAGAACTTGCCAGCTTATTGACCCTCAAATTCCAGACCTTCGAAAATGTTACTTTATGACCGTTGCCAGTATAGTAGCCCTCGGTCTCGATCAAGATAGCATAGTTGACGTCACCTGAGACGTAGTACTTGACTTTGACGTAGGCCCCTTCTTCCAGCGGCCCGTCATCCTCAAGGAAGCCGGTGAAAGCTGTAGCCTCGAAACTGGTGCCATTCACCACCCAGGTGCCGATGAAGCCGCCCTCTGGCATGCTGTCCACAAAGCCGTAGAGCTCGTGCTCCTCGTATTCACCGCCGTCCTCGGTCTCGATCCAGGTAGCATAGTTGACGCCACCTGAGACGTAGTAATTGACTTTGACGTAGGCCCACACTTGCAGTGGCCCGTCATCCTCGTTGAACTCGGTGGAAGCCGTGGCCTCGAAGCTGGTGCCATTCACCACCCAGGTGCCGATGAAGCCGCCCTCTGGCATGCTCTCCACAAAGCCGTAGAGCTCGTGCTCCTCGTTATCACCGCCGTCGTAGTGGATGCCCGCGCCTGGTTGCAGATGGGTCACGGCCTGGCCCGGCGCATCATGATAAGGCTCTGGCTCTTGGGCGTAGGAAGCTCCCACCAACAGCCCCAGCAGCGTCAGCAGAATGACAAGCGCCTTCAAAAACCTAACACGGTGAAGCATCATTATCACCTCCAACATGTCAAACTCAGCACTGGCCCACCAGTACGAAAGGCGCCCAGTAGTAGGGATGGAGCTCGGTGGCCAGCAGTGCCCGTTGGGCGACCCGCAGGGCGGCGGCCTTTGATTGACCAGCCTGCAAGCAACGGTAGAACTCCTCCATCAACCGGCCGGTGCTGGCATCGTTGACGAGCCACAAGCTGACTACCAGCGATGCCGCCCCGCCCCCCAGGAAGGCCCGCGCCAATCCTAGCAACTCGTCTCCCTCTACCACCCGGCTGCGTCCGGATTCGCAGGCGCTCAGGGTCACCAACCCGGCCTCCAGCCCCAACTCGGCTGCCTCGGCCACGGTCAGCCAGCCGTCTCCCAGCCGTAGGGCAGAGAAGAGGGGGTTATCGGCCCGGAACAGTCCGTGACAGGCCAGGTGCAGCAGGTCCCGGCCTGCTGCCGCGGCCCGCAGTGCGGGCATCGTAGCTTCATGGCCCTGTAGGAGCCGCGCTCCAGGGAACAGGGCTGCCACGGTCTCGGCCTCCTGGGCGACATGGGGGATGCTAGCATCGGGGACGCCGACCACCAGTGCCAGTTCCAGCGGCCGGCGTGGCCTGGCCTGACAGCGCGCCATGACCGTGGCGCTGGGAGCATAAGAAATCTCGCAGTGTTCGATCAGGTAGCTCTGGCCGTCGTACAGGGCATGGAAGGGTACCCCGTGCAGCGGCCCGTAGGGGACGATGATGAGCTGCTTGCTATCCAGGTCGTCGGCCAGGGGCCGCATCAACTGGTCGTAGAGGTCAGCCAGGATAGCGCGGGCACTTTGCTCCAGGGTTTCCCGATGGCGGGCCACGTGCTCGGCGCCGAGGCGAAAGCGATTCCACTGCATCCCCAGCCGGTCCAGGGCCGGCGCCAGTTCGCCTGGCGTGGTCAGCCGACGGTGGACCCTCACTTCCGCACGAGGGCTGACGACGAAGGCCATCAGTTCGTCGCCGGCGATGTAGTAGGCCAGCAGGCGCGCCCCTGGGGACAGCGTGGCCTGGATCGCTTCCAGTGAGAGCGGTTGCGCCATGTCGAGATAACCGGGGCCAACAGCCTCCAGGCGCAGTCGCAGGCGGGTGATCTCCTGCTCATGCTGGTGCGCCTGACTCCGGAGCTGGGCCAGGCGGGGACCGCGCTGATCGTCCTTTGCGGCGTCGGTATCGGCAGCCAACAGCTCGTTGTAAATCAGGTCCAGATCGGCCCGCAGCGACTCCAACCGCTGCTGCAAAGCTGCGTCGGCGTCGTCGGCGTCAGCGGCCTGAAGCCGGGTATCAATGCTACCGGCCAGCAGGTCTAGCAGGGCTCGCGACCGGGCCCGCTCGGCGACGGCGAAGGCCAGCCGCAGCCCATTTTCATCGCCGCGGGCTAGACACAACTGTATCAAGTCCTCGTAAGGTGTCAGTTTGTCCCGCAGAAAGGCAGTACGGAGGGTCTCCTGGGGCAGCGTGGCTCGCAGGCGCTCGATCTCCTCTATGGCCTGGGTCAGGTGGTTCAGGGCTTCGTCAGTCTGCCCCTGGAGCCGATGCAGCCGGCCCAGGCGGGCGTGAGCTCGATAGCGTAGTTGGGGCAGGGCCAGCGCCTCGGCTTGGACCAGCGCCTTCTCCAGGTGAGCCCGCGCGGTCTCTGGCTCTTCGACGATGAGCAAATCGGCCAGGCGCAGGTGAGCGTAGGTGCCCTGCACAGCCAGGCCCAGTCGCTCGCAGAGGGCCAGGGTGCCCTGGGCAACAGTTAAGGCTTCATCGCCACGCTCCATTAACTCCCAGAGGGCGGCCTGTTCCAGCCAGACGATGGCCAGCCAGGGTTCGTTGTCTAGCTCGCGGAAGATGGTTTCCGCCTCCGCCAGCGCGGCTTCGGCCGCGGCTAGCTGCCTCAGCGCGGTCAGGGCCGCCGCCCGGCGGACCAAGGCCTGGCCTTGCTCGTAGGGCATGGAGGCGGCGCGAAAGCCAGCCAGCGCCTCGTCGCAGGTTGCCAGTGCCTCTGGATAGAGATTGAGAGCCAGGTACGCGGTGGCGGTGTCCAGGTCCACGGTGTCACGCTCGACGCCAGGCCCCAACGACTCGAAGGTCCGCCGTGCGGTCTCAAATGTCTCCAGCGCGGCGCGAAAATCGCCCATCAGCGACAGAGCCGCGCCGCGATTGTGGTCGGCCTGAGCGGTGAGGAGGGTCAGGTCTCTGGCAGCGAAGATGGCCGCTGCTTCCTGGAAGGCCTGGACAGCCTCACATCCCCGGCCCAGGCTGAGGAGCACTACGCCGCGGTTGTTGTGGACGTGGCCGAGCCGCTCGGTCTGATCGAGCGCCGCGTAGCCAGCGGCGGCCCAGTCGTAGGCAGCCAGGGCATCATCATAGCGTCCCATCAGATCGCAGATCATCCCCTGGTTTTGAGCCACCAGGGCAGTTATAAAGGGATCCGCGGTCTTAGCGAGGGCCCGCTCCCCAGCAGCCAGCGCCTCCGGGTAGCGGCCCAGGCCAGCCAGGGCATGCATCTCACCCACGCTGGTGCGGACGGCGTCCTGTGGCTGACCGGCAGTCAGGAAGCCCTTACGGGCGGCAGCAATGAGGGGCAGGGCTTGAGTCCACTCACCTGCCAGGGCATGGGCCTGGGCGCGCAGATAGCGGGCCTGAGGGGCGGCCAGGGGAGCCGGCAACCTCTCGGCCAGCTCGATCAGCACCTCTGCCAGCCGGGCGCCACGGATGCGGTCGTCCCGCACCAGAGTGTCGCCGGCCGTGGCCAACGCTTCCAGGGTCTCAGCGTCGTACCGCCCTCGTTGGCGCAGGAAAGCGGCCCTGGCTTCAAGGTCTGGTTGGGCCAGCAGACCATCAATCAGTTCGGCCAGCGGTGAGGTCAAGGTGCTCAAGCTCGACTTCTCCCTCCTCGCTCACCAGGACGAGCCTGTAGTCGCCGCCGGGGACGGCTTCGAAGGTAAACTCGCCCAGTTGACTGGTGCTGGTCAGGCCAATCTCTCGTTCCCCTGCTAGCAACTGCACCGCGCAGTTAGCCACGTTCAAGTCCGGGTCGCGGGCCAGTGCCTGACCCAGGATGCGCACCCGGCCCGCGCCTGCTGGCAGGAGATGAAGCTCAATGTCCATCCGGTCAGTGGTGTAGAGCAGTTGGCCAGGCTCGGTCGGCCCACCTCGGGCGCCGACCAGAGCCGGCTGGAGCCGGCTGTCGAAGGTCAGTTGAGCCACCAGGCGTTGAAAGAGGCTCGGTCGGTGTCGCCCTTCGGCCCAGCGGCGGAAGTGGGTGCGCAAAGTCTCCCGCACCCGCTCGGGCGGGGCTTCGAGGGGCATCGCCCGGCGGAGTGTAGTCAGGGCTTGCAGCCAGGCAAGGTCAGCTTGGGTGCGCTGGTCAGCATTGGCCAGCCGGCGCCTCACTTCGGCCGCCTCGCCCTCCGAGAGGCGACCGTCCACCAGGTCGGCCAGGGTTTCAAATGGAATCCGTGTCTGCGAGGGCATCTCTCTCCTCCTTGATGGTTCGGACATCATGCTCTCACTCAGTTATGCTCGTGGAGAGGACGAAAAATACGTATCAGCCATCCTCTTCGAGGAGGGCCTTGAGCTTGGTCAGGCAGCGGGCGCGGGTGGGACCGATGCTACCTACAGACATGTTTAGGCGGACGGCCACTTCAGCATAGGAGGGCTCGGTCGGGTCGAAGTACAGGGCCAGCAAGAGCTGCCGGCAGCGCCCGCCCAGGCGGTTTAGCGCTTCGTGTATTGCTTGCAGCGTCTCCCAGCGGTCAATAGGGTTAGAGGTCTGGCGGCCGAGCAGGGTGGCACTCTCGGCGACGTCTTCTTTCTCGCCGGGTAGCTCCCGGCCCAGTCGGGCGGAGGCGCGCCAGGTGTGGCGGCGGGTCACGGTGGTCAACCAGCCGCCCAGGTTGACGTCGTCCGGCAGTCGGTCTATGCTCTGCAGCAGGATGATGAAGACCGTCTGCGTGACGTCGGCAGCGTCTTCCGCTGAGAGGCCGTGACGGCGGGCGATGGAGAAGACGAGGCGCTCGTAGCGAGCAATGAGGGTCTCCCAGGCACGCTCGTCGCCTCGGCGACAAGCAATGATCAGTTTCCGGTCGGTATCAGACATGGCACGATGGCTAAGATAAGGGTTGTTCGGTACACACGAATGGGATACGGCTGACATATGGGTCAGGGTTCTTTGCTACACCTGAAATATACCACAGATAGCAGGGATGGGCAAGGGGGCTTGTTGGTTGTAGGCTGTATTTTTTTGGACAGTTCCCAGCATATACATGGTAGAAGGGCGCGCTACTGTGATTGTGGAACGTTGGAGTGTTGCCTGCCCCGGCTGTAGGGAAAACTTGGCTTCGCTCGCAGACGGGATGATGAAGAAGACCGCCACAGGCGGGACAAGGAGGTGTCCATGAGAGTATCTTAAGTAGTAGTGAAGGTGACGATCCAACTTAACTAACGCAGTGGAAGATAATGAAGAAAGGAGATATAGTCCTTCAGATAATGTTTTGGACAAAATGACCTTTCAGCAAGCGTGAAAAACGGGCCAAATGTCCAAATCATTATCTGAACATCTATAGCAATGAGAAAGCACCATATGAAGATGGAGAAAGGAGATAGTGCTATGAGAAAGCACCGTATGAAATGGATTGGTGGCGCGTTTGTCCTGGGAATGATAGGCGTTCTGTTGCTCCTGACGCTCGTGTCGCCCTCAAGTGTCGCCAACGCTCAAAGCCGCAATACGCTCGAGTGTCCTGCACTTCTGCAGGAAGTGTCGATGCCGGAGAACTCTTTTGTTGACCGCGTTGAGACAGATGGTTATACCGGTACGATCTGGTACACAACGTCGGGGGGGGGCGGCGTCGGTGTTAGAGCTCGACTTCATTGACTGGGAAGCGGCATCCTGGGCACGTCTACATCCGTACTTCGGTCATTACCCAATGAGGATCGAACCGGGTGAAGCGTCGGTCCCCTCCTTGGCGAGGCTGGAAGGCGAATGCATCAAGGAGTCCGTTTTCAAGTACGAGGCCTGCCTCTATAACGCCGGTAGCGGCCCGTGGCAAGTCTATTGGGATCGATGGACGTTCCGGGCCAAACGGAGTGAGAATCCCGATGCTTGTAGCGGTGGCGATGGCGGCGGCGGCGGCGGTGGCGATGACGGCGGCGATGGCGGAGGCAATGACGGAGGCGAAAACGCCGGGCCGGCAGAGTTTGAAGGCGGCATTTACCAGACTAACCCGCCAGGAGAGATCACGGCTGTCGGTGACCAGGGATATGAAACGTTCACGGTGACAACCGAAACCGCAATCACGAAGGATGGCAACAGTGCGACCGTTTACGATCTGCAATTTGGGGACAAAGTGAAGGTAATGTACGATCCTGCCACCAATACAGCCTTGGAGATCGAGGCTGAGCAGCCCTGAGAAGCAATACACGGCCTAACCCTTCTACCCTCTCACCCCGGAGAACTGGGTGAGAGGGTAGGCCCGTTCTGAGGAAAACTCGGCTTGGCCCGCAGACGGAAGAGGAAGACAATACAGACAGAAGAAAGGAGATGTTGTCATGTAAGATTCTCGTAGAACTGAAGGTAGCAAACCAACTCAACTAACGCAGTTGAAGACGAAGAAAGGAGATAGTATCATGCGCAAGCACAGCATGAAATGGATAGGTAGTAGACTGTTTGTACTGGGAATGATAGGTGTGATGTTGTTTCTCACGCCGACGGCGAAATTGTTAGAGGCCGCGGGTGGGGGCGGGTCCACCATCACCGTTAGCACCACCGCCGACGAACTGAATGGCGACGGCGACTGCTCGCTGCGCGAAGCCATCCAGTCCGCCAACACCGATAGCGCCGTGGATGCCTGCACCGCCGGCAGCGGCGACGACACCATAAACCTCCCCGCCGGTACCTACATCCTGGCGCTGCCCGGCGCGAGCGAAAACGGCAACGCCACCGGCGATCTGGATATTGCAGGTAACCTGATCATTAACGGTGCGGGGGCCGCCAGCACCATCATCAATGGCGGCGGGATAGACCGGGTGTTGCATATCCTCGCCACTAACACCGTCGAGATCAATGATGTCACCATTACCAACGGTAGTTACATCACCGGCGGCGGCATCTACAACACCTGGGGCACGCTGACGCTCAACAGCAGCATCGTCAGCGGCAACACCGCCCAGAGGGGCGCCGGTGGCGGCATCTATAACAACCAGGGTACGCTGACCGTCAACAACAGTACCGTCAGCGGCAATACGACCGACATCGGCGGTGGCATCTATAACTACGGCTGGACCGCCAACCTTACACTGATCAACAGCACCGTCAGCGGCAATACGGCCGAGCAGGGTGGCGGAATCTCCAACAGGCAGGGCACGGTGACGCTGGCCAACAGCACCGTCAGCGGCAATACCACCAACCAAGCCGGTGGCGGCGGAGGCGGCATCTACAGCCTCTGGGGTACGCTGACGCTGAACAACGCCACCATCGCGAACAACGCGGCCGAGCTCGGCAGCGGAGGCGGGATCTACGGCGCCGCAGCCACGGTCAATATCAAGAATACGCTCATCGCCGGCAACACCGGTGCCGGTGGAGCATCCTCTGATTGTTTCAGCTTCGGCGCCATTACATCGCAGGACTACAACCTGATCCAGAACACCGCTGGTTGCACCATTGGCGGCGTCACGACCAACAACATCACCGGCCAGGACCCCATGCTGTCTCCCCTGGCCAACTATGGCGGCGCCACCGAAACCCACGCCCTGCAAATCGGCAGCTCGGCCATTGACGCTGGCAATGCCTGTGCGGCGACTGACCAGCGTGGTCACTTGCGGCCTTTCGACGGTGACAGCGACGGCCTGGCAATCTGTGACATTGGCGCTTATGAAAATGACGGGCCACCTCCGCCTCCGCCACCTCCGCCTCCGCCACAATGCTCAGATGGAATAGACAACGATGCAGACGGCTTGGTGGACTACCCGGCTGACCCAGGCTGTACATCTGCTACAGACAATGATGAGACGGATGTAGTTCCTCCGCCTCCGCCAGTCACGGTGGACATGTGCGTGGTTAGCCTGGTTGGCGTGGACATCCCCGCCGAGACGTGGGGCGCCCAGGTCACCGTCACCGTGTCAGATGGATGGAGCTCGATTGCGGGTGCTGAGGTCGTCGGGGTCTGGAGCACTGCTGGGGACATGAAGTGCATCACCAATGGTGCCGGCCAGTGCACCGTGACCCTCGAAAAGGTTGAGCCAGGTGACAGTGCATCCGTCACCTTCAACGTGACCGACGTGCTGAGCGATCCCTGGTATGTGTATAACCCTGGCAATACTAGTTTGCCATGCATAACCTCCTCTGTCATCAACAACCCAGGCGGCACACCACCACCTCCGCCTCCGCCACCTCCGCCACCTCCACCGCCACCTCCGCCACCACCTCCACCGCCACCACCTCCACCGCCACCTCCTGGTCCTGCTGGCACCATACATGTGGCCGATCTGGATGGAAGTGTTGACACCCTCGAAGAGGGTAAGTGGCGAGCCCTGGTCGACATCGCAATCAAAGATGACACCGGCGCCTTGATTGATGGTGCTACAGTCAACTTCACCTGGGCGTGGACAAAAGAGGGTGAGCAAAAGCAACAGCAAGGTAGCTGTACAACCTCTGGTGGTATGTGTTTAGGCGTCACCAGCAAAGTAATGGAAAAGACTCCCTCCGTCTCGTTGACGGTGGACAACGTGCTCCATGCGAGCCTGACCTATGATGCGAGCCTAAACACCGATCCCGATACTGACAGCGACGGTACTACCATTACCGTCCCATAACCGACCGATAAGACAACCGGCAAGCAACCCTGGCTCGCCTCCCGGGCGAGCCGGGGTTGCTATGGTCTCTCGGATATGCCCAACAGGGTGTGATGGGTCTGGCCAGGGCGATCCCCTGTGTATCAAAGCTTTCGGGGGTCTAGCGATGACACGTTATCTTCAAAAAAGAAGAGTTCCTTACTTGGGTTTGGGTGGAGGCATCGCCGACTATCGTGCCACGCTGATGCTCACCAACAGCACCGTCAGCGGCAACATCGCCAACGGCATCGGCTATGATGCGGACGGCGGCGGCATCTTCAACGGTCACTGGCTGACGCTCAATAGCAGCACCGTCGTCAACAACACGGGCAGCGGTGCTGGCGGGGTGTACAGCGATTCCCTGATTCCGGTCTCTTTCAAGAACACCATCGTCGCCTGCAACACAACCCTCGACGGGCAGGCTTCCGACTGTAAGGGCACGCTCACCTCCGAGGGCTACAACCTCATCCAGACCGTCCATGCGGAATGTACCATAACTGGCGACACGACGGGCAACATCACCGGCCAGGACCCCATCCTGTCTCCCCTGGCCGACAATGGCGGCCCCACCCAAACCCACGCCCTGCAAGCCACCAGCCCAGCAATTGACCAGATCCCCGATGGCACCAACGGCTGCGCTGCCGGGACCAGCACCGACCAGCGCGGGGCCGTGCGGGCGGATGGCGCTGGCCAGGGTGGTTCGGCCTGTGACATTGGCGCATTTGAGTCTGGCTCCAATGGAGGAGGCCCTACTGCCATCACCCTGCAAAGCCTTACCGCTAGCACAGGGACCGGAACGCCGTCCGGGGCGGTGTCGGTGGGGTTATTGGCGCTGGGTATCGCCAGTCTTACGCTGTTCTGGCAGGTGTGGCAAAAGGCGTCGTAGAGGCATCCATCAGAGTGTTTTGGTAGATATGTATTTTTCGCCCTCTTCAAGGGCATAACTTAATGAGACTATCCTCTATCGGTCTATCCTTGACAGGATCGCACGACTGTGCTATAATAATCTAAGATAATTGATTCTACCCTGACCGATAAGGGCAAACCTGCCGAAAGGTAGGGACGCAAAGCCACGGGTCTATTTCAGTGATTAGTAGCCTAGCTACCGAGTGCTGTTACTGATTACTGATACGACCGCCGGGTTGCCGAAGACAGGAGGAAAGTAGGCGCGCTGTCAGGGTCGAGACTGTCAGCGCGCTTTTTTCTTTGGTTGTCACGGCAACTCTAACATAACAACAAGGAGGATACCCATGACAAGGAAGACGACTCTACTGCTGATTTTCGCTTTAACGCTCATCACGCTCTTCGGCTCGTTCTCGACCGCCGGAGCTAGCGGCAGCGTTGCCGCAGAGGGAGTGGGGGAGTTACCCCAAGTGGCAAGTTCCACTGAATCCGGCGAGCCGGAGATCGAGGACATCGAGCCCGACGAAGGGAAGCAGGGCCAAACCCTGGATGTGCTGATCACCGGCGAGAACACACACTTCAACGCCGCTTCGGAGGTCAGCTTCAGCCCCCCAGACGGCATCACCATCACCAGTGATATCACGGTGACCAGCGCCACGACCCTCACGATGACCATCACTATCGCCGACGACGCGCCAGTGGGCAAGCGGGATGTGACAGTCACCACCATCATCACCGACGGCGTCACCGAGGTCATCACCAAGGAGCACGGCTTCGAGGTCGAGGCGGCCGACGAGCCGAAGATCAAGGCCATCGAGCCCAACAAAGGGAAGCCGGGCCAAACGCTGGACGTGGCGATCACAGGGAAGAACACTCACTTCGATCCCAGTACTTCCAGTTCGTCGGCAGACCCATTGACGGAAACGCCCCAAGAGAAGACTCCCACTGAGAAGCCAGCCGATATCTCCGCCGCGACCTTCGCCCCCTCCAACGTCGCAACGGGCACAGCGGTCAGCTTCAGCCCCCCAGACGGCATCACCGTCAACAGCACGACGGTTCACGACGCCACCTCGCTGACGGTGAACATCACTATCGGCGCTGACGCGGAGGCGGGCAAGCGGGACGTGACGGTCACCACCGTCATCACCGACGGCGTCACCGAGGTCGTCACCAAGACGAATGGCTTCAAGGTCAAGAAGGCCGACGATGACGACGATGATAAGGTGAAGTTCGAAGGCACCATTATAAGTGTCACCGTCCCCCCTGGGAGTGATCCGATCACAGGCACCATCACCGTGGAGACCGAGGACGACGAAGATGACGGAGAATCCCTGGCGGCTGTCACGGCGACCACGTGGACCGTTCACATCAACGCTGACACGCGCATTCGCATCGGACATGGGCATGGGGAGGGCACCATCGCTGATCTGGCCGTCGGTCAGCAGGTCGAAGTGGAAGGCATCCTCCAGGACGATGGCAGCGTTCTCGCCCGCAAGATCCACGTGGAGCACGACGATGATGACGACGATCGAGTTGGTTTCCGTGGCACCATCGAGGCCAAGTACGAGGTCACTACTACTCTGACGGTCCAGATGGGCCCTCGCACCCTCACCGTGGTCACGGATGAGAACACCAAGATCGAGGATGCTGATGACGAGCCAATTACGTTTGCTGACCTGGAAGTCGGCCAGCAGATCAAGGGGAAGGGCGTCCTTCAGGAGGACGGCAGCATCCTGGCCAGCGAGATCGAAGTGGAGGAGGACCACGATGGTCCCGGGCATGGATGGGTGCGCTTCGAAGGCGAGATCACCGACCTGCCTGACGCGGGGTTGATCGGCGAATGGACGGTGGGAACCACCACTTTTAGGGTTGATGAGAATACTAAGATCAAGCCGCCGGGATTCAGGCCGGAAGTGGGGGACTGGGCTAAAGTCACCGCTGCCCGTCAGGAGGGCGACACCCTCCTGGCCCTGAAGGTGCACCTTAAGAAGCACGAGGACCGCCCGCCGCGCCCGGTGGAGTTCCACGGCACTATCGAAGCCATGGACACGGAGCGATATCCCCCAGCGTGGATCGTGGTGCACGGCCGAGAAGTGCTCATTGACGACCTCACCCGCATCGAGGGTGTTCTGGTAGTGGGCGCCCATGTGGAGGTACGGGGCTTCCTCCAGAACGACGGCTCCGTGCTGGCCACGCGCATCGAGGTCGAGGACGACGATGACGACGAGGATGAGGTCGAATTCAAAGGCCGCATCCAGCGCATCGAGGATGGTATGTGGGTCGTTGGCGGCTTTACCGTGCTCATCATCACCGATACCACTACCATCACAGGCGCCACCCCGCAGGTGGGCCTGCTGGCCGAGGTCAAGGGCGCCCGCGTGGGACCGCAGACCGTGCGCGCCACCAAGATCGAGGTCGAAGACCCTAGCGACGGCAATGAGCAGGTGAAGGTTCGCGGCATCATCGCCAGTCTACCTGGGAACGTTGACCCTGATGATCACACAGGAACCTGGACCATCATCACCGAAGAGGGTGACAGTGTTTTGATCGAGGTCACGTCGGACACGGTGATAGATACCGAGCACGGCGAGGTCGAGGAAGGCGCTCTGGTTCGTGTGACCGCCCTGCGCCAGGAAGATGGCACCCTGGTAGCCCAACGCATCAAGGTCTTCGAGAGTGACTGATGATTAGAGCCTCCCTTCTCGTCGTTCTTCTTTGCAGTGCTATCGTGATCGGGGCGTCCTCAGCCGCCGCTGGGGATGCCCCCCTGACTGTCGCAGCGCCATCCCTGGCTGCAAGCACGCTACAGGTGTGGGCGACATCTGAGAACCTGGCGAACACCGCCACGGATTCCCGGGCGCCGAGGTTGGTGGTCACGGGGAACGGAACCGTGCACGCGGTGTGGGAAGAGGAAGAGAGCATCTACCACACCAGCGGCGGCAGTGGCCCATGGTCGGCGCCGGCCGGGGCGGTGCTGGGCGACAGCCCATCGTTGGCCCTCGATAGCAGCGACGGGGTGCACATGACCTTCGTCTCCGAGATCGGGGGGAGCTTCGATGTCTTCTACGCCCGCTGGGACGGCAGCGGCTGGACGTTGCCGGTGAACGTCTCTGTCACCTCCGGAGTCTCCTCTGCGCCCGTCATCGCCTTCGTGCCCGGCAACAGCCTGCACATCGTCTGGGCGGACAACACGGGTGGGACGCTGGCTCTCTATCACGGGCAATCGAGCGATGGAAGCTCGTGGTCAACGTTCCCCATCCCCAATGGGACGGGCACTACTCCGGCGCTGGCGATTGGCTCCGACGGCATCCTTCACCTGGCCTGGCAGAGTCCGGACGCAGACACCGGCCTTGACGAGATCTGGCACATGAAGTTCAGTGGTGGTTCCTGGTCCCTTCCCGAGAACATCTCCGCCACGCCAAATGAGACCTCGACGGGCCCTTCCCTCGCTGTGGCGCCCGACAACACGGTGCACATCGTCTGGCAGGAAGCCCTCGGTTCCAACACGGCCATCTATTATTCATCAGGTCAATTGGGCGACTGGACCCAGGCCAACGATGTGTCTGGCACGTTGCAGAGCGCTAAATTCCCAGCGTTGGGCATCAACGCGGCCGGCAATGGATTTCTACTCTGGGATGAGGGCAGCGTCATCATGGGGCGCGAACTATACGCCGCCACCGGCACATGGGCTGCCCGCGAGCAGGTGGCCAGCGACGTTTTCGGCATTTCCGACCCGGCGCTGTTTCTCAACAGCAACACGGTCCATGCTGCCTGGGCCGAGGAAGTCTCTGCTTTCAACTGGGACATCTTCTACAGCACGCGACCTGTCTGCGGCCTCCCTGCCGACGTGGATGGTGATGGCGATGTGGACGTTGTGGACATCATGCTGGTGGCCAGCCGCTGGCGCACTTCTTGTGATAACCGCGACCCAGACAACAACCCCGGCACGCCCAACTACGAGGCTCGCTACGACCTGAATGACGACTGCAGTATAAACATCGTGGACATCATGCTGGTGGCGGTGAATTGGGGAGAGAGGTGTGAGTGAGGGGGCGGCTCGGACCACGAATCACGCGAAAGGCCACGAAAAGCGCGAAATGCTTTCGTGGCCTTCGTTGTTGTAGAATCTTACAGGGAAACGGATCGCAGCCCAGCGATATACTGAGCGAACTTTCGGCATGGTTCACAGGGGCCGAAAAACACCTTTACACTTTTTCGAAAAGGGGGAGCAGCCAAATAAGTTCTGGCACCCAAAACACTGCTTTTTGCCGTGGAAATGCCCTTTTGGGGCACTTTCAGGCCGTTGACGCTTCACTTGATAGCTAACCACGCCCAAAAAGTGTAAAGCTGATCTAAGCCGTTTTAGGCCAGAAATGAACCATGCCGAACTTTCACTCAACTCGAAACCCGAAACCTATCGGCGACTACTCGCTCCGCTCCGCCGTTTTCAGGTAGCGTATGTCCCTGAACGGCTTGACCTGGGCGCGGACGTTGTTTTTCAAGAGATTGCCAGAGATGTGCATCAGGGTGTCGCCGAAGTCGCTGTCTATTCCCATGGTGGCCAGGCAGGGATAGTGATGGTGCAACAGGCCGGCCTTCTCCTCGGCGTCGTCCGCCGAAACGCCCACCAATCGCACGGCCACGTAGCGCGCGCAGCCACAAACCGCGTCTCGCAGCACCTCGGCCGAGGTGATGAGTCGCGATTCGGGGTCTACGGTGATGCTCAGGTCTGGCATGCCAAAGTAGCGCGCAAATTCGGCGATGCGGGGATCGCCGTACTCGATCCGCTGGCGGCGAGCAATGCTGTAGTGCGTGTCGGTCAGCGAGCACAGGGGCTTGGGCGTGACGCCCACCACGTCCATGTCCTGGAGCCAGCCCCGCAGTTGCCGGGCCAGTCCGCGCGGCAGCCAGACCTCGCTATCCACCGCGGCGATCACGGCCTGGCCGCCCGTCATCCGCGCGATGTCGGGCAGCAGCTCTGCCACGCCGGGGTGCTCGCCAAAGGACAGGATCAGGTCGGCCGGCGGGAGCTCATCGGGCAGGTGATCCTCAGGGTAGTCTATCACCGGCGGCAGCACCGCCGGCGCCCGCCAGACCTCGACCACCCAGTCCGCAGGACCGTGGGCGCGGATGTTGTCCACGTGCCGTTGTCCGTACTCGCCTGAGAGGATTGCTAAGATGCGCATATAATTCACTCCTTTGCTTTACTCATTACGACTCGGAGGTCTCAAAACCGATCAGAGTATTGTGTTTCTCCGCGATGGTGGCTGCCAATTTATCCAGGGCCTCGAAATCCTCGTCCCTGGGGTACCCCTTGACCACGACCGGATCCAGTATTTCCACCTTCAGATTGGAGATCATACCTGCCAGTTGCTGCACCATCTTGCTGCCCCAGCCGTAGGAGCCGATGATCGAGACGAACTTCACTTTGGGCCGCAAAGCGTTCGCCAGGTAGGCCGCGTAGACAACCTTCGGATGTGCGCCGGTCAGGACGGTGGGCGATCCGATCACGATGGTGGCGGCGTCCACCAACGCCATGGCCAGTTTCCCGATATCGGTGACGGCCAGGTTGAACTGCTCCACAGTCACCCCTTTCTCGATCAAGGCATCCACCAGGTAGCCTACCATCTCGCGGGTGGTGCCGTGCATCGAGATATAGGGCAGCACGACGATGTTCTTCGGGTCGCCGAAAACCCAATCGTGATACGCCTCCAGGATGAACTCAGGGCGGTCGTACATCGGGCCGTGACTGGGGGCGATGAGGGAGATCTCGTACCCCTGCACCTTTTTCAGATTCTTCTGGATGATCTTGCGGAACGGCATCATGATTTCCGCATAGTATCGCTTGGCCGCTTCGTAAACCCGCCCTTCGTCGGTGACGTACAGGTCGGTGGTGGCCAGGTGGGAACCGAAGAAGTCGCCGGGGAAGAGGATTTTGTCCTCCCGCAGATAGGTTAGCATGGTCTCAGGCCAGTGAACCCACGGCGCGTGGATGAACTCGAGCGTCCTATCCCCCAGCGATAGCGTTGCGCCATCGTCCACCGCAAGAATGCGGTCTTCCGGGGCCAGCCCCAAGTCTACCAACATCCCCTTACATTTGGACGTGCAGACGACCTGCGCCTCAGGGTATCTCTCGAGAATCTGCGGCAGCGTGCCCGAATGATCCTGCTCAGCGTGGTTGGCGATGACGTAATCAAGGTGCTCAGTGCCCAGTTGGTTCAGACGGCCGAACAGAACGTGTGACATGGTGGGGTCCACCGTGTCTATCAGGGCCATTTTCTCGCTCCCCTGGACCAGGTAAGCGTTATAACTGGTGCCGTCGGGGAGGGGGATTAGGTCGTCGAACAGCCGACGATCCCAGTCAACAGCACCCACCCAGTAGATGCCGTCCTTTATCTTTCTTGCGTTCATGACACTACCTCCTTTGCTTTTTACGAATAGACTTCGCATTTCCGGGTTTTGCAAAACCCCAAGCAGCGCAAAAGCGTTTGGTCAGGACGGCCCTACCGCCCTGACCAAAACACGTCGTCCTACGGCTAGGCTCCTGCCGGATCCAAGCGAGACTTCAGCCACTTTTCGGGCACAAACAGGCTGATCACGTTGATCAACCCCAGCGTGGCGACAACGTTGATCAGGAAAGCCAGGAAGCCGATGGCCAGCAGGATGCCTCCCACCATAGGGTAGCCTATCACCGGCGGTAGCACCGGCGGCGCCTTCCAGACTTCAACCACCCAGTCTGTGGGACCGTGGGCACGGATGTTGTCCACGTGCCGCTGGCCGTATTCGCCTGAGATGACGGCTAATATATGCGCATATAATTTACTCCTTCTCTCTATTGGACTTTGGACAAAGTGGCTTTTAGGTGGTTGAGGCGGTCCTGCACGCATCTTCATAGCTGCATATAGTGGCATGTCGACAATCCACCACTACATGTAGTGGTCAATCGGCGCCATGTTTGACTGGAATTGGGTCAAATATGATTTGTCCAAAGTCCAATCTCTACTGACTCTCCATAGTCTCTTGCAGCACCGTTTCCAGTTCCTCGCGGTTCCAGCCGACGTACCGCTTGCGCCCTTCGATGATGAAAGCCGGGTAGCGCCGCACCCAGTGGCGGAGACATTTGTAGAAGCCCAACCCCGACTGGGGATCAATGACCCGAATGAGTAACCGGTCTCCATAGCGGTCACATAGATCCCACACCCAATAGGCCAGGCGACGCTCGTCTTCCAACAGGTCACTGGGATATTCGTTCAGAATCTCGCCATGTACTTTTGGACCTAGGCCCCCTAGGTCGAAAATGCTCTCGCAAGACGGTCACTGGTAGTAGCTGGTCGCCACAGGGACGATCACTTCCATGTATACTGGTTCCATTGACAAACCCTCCATAGATTATGGTTGGACATTAGCGGTTTCTTGCCGTGTCGAACTTCTTGGCGACGGCGATGAGATTGCCGCTGTTCTCAGGATCGAACGGCGCGCCCTGCATGTCGCCGTAGCAGGCAGCGTCGCCGAACCCGGCCGCTGTGACCGCGTCCAGCAACTCGGCGTGCAGCAGCGGGCGCAACGTGGTTGCTTCGATCTGCTGTGTCCACTCGCCCGCCCCGTCCCGCCGCAACGTCAGGATGTTGAAAGTCAGGGCGCCCTCCGGGTTGAAATCGTAGAAGCGTATAAAGAGCCACTCGCGGCTGCCCTCGCGGTGAGACTGTGGCCCCATCCAGCGGACACGGTCGCGCATGATGGCGTCAAAGTTGCGGTTCTGGATGAGCAACAGTCCGCCGGGTCGCAAAACGGCCGCAAAGTCGGTCAACGCCTCGTGCAGCGCGCCGACGGTCAGCACGTGCGGCAGGCTGTTGCCCAGACAGAGCAAGGCTTCGAAGGCATCCTCCACTTTCGTCGCCAGCTCGCCAAAGCCGGCGACGACGAAGCGCGCCTCAGAGTCCACAGCGGCAGCGTTCTCCCGCGCCCGCTCGACCATGCCCACGCTCAGGTCTGCACCGATCACGTCGTAACCCCGCTGCACCAGGGCAATGGCGTGCATCCCGGTGCCGCAGGCCGTGTCCAATACACGCCGCGCGCCGCTGGCGGTCAATTGCTGCTCAATGAAGGGGAGCTCATACGCCAGCCGCTCCTTCCAGTTGACAAAGCGGTCGTAGTCGGCGCTGAAGAGATCGTAGAGCGGTACAGTTCCCATTATTCATACCACCAGCATTGCCATATTCGTTGGAAAGACACCCAGCCGGTCACCAGAGCGGACTGGCGCATCGAGATACGACCCGCCGGTGGGGACACGCTCCCTAGCGGACTGATAGCCCAGCCAGAAGGCCATCGAACAGCGAGTGTTGAGCAACTTGTGGTTGAGAAAGATCTGGCCTACCTCTGTGGGATCAATGCCAACCTCACGCAGCACACTGCCCACAGTCTCACTGTTGCCTATGGGTAGTTGCACGACTGACTGGCCGCTAGCCGTCTTTTCCTGCGCATAGCGACGCAGGTCGCCATACAAGTGAATTTCGATCATTGCCTTCTCTCCCCCTTTTCATCCGTGGATCAACGCCGGCAGGCAACGAGTGCAGACCCACAGGCTGGCGCCAGCCTGGCGACAGGGGAGCAGCACCCGGCTATCCTCGCCCTGCCCACACACGTGACAGGTCTGCTCAATATAGGTCTTGCCCCGCTTTTCCATTTCGATTTCAGCGGCGTGCTCGTCAAAAGCAACTGCCTCTCGTACTTCAATGCTCAACGCGCCGGTGGGACAGACGCCCAGACAAAAGCCAGCGCCGTCGCACAATTCTTCGCGCACCACACGCGCCTTGCCATTGATGATCTGGATAGCGCCTTCGGCGCACGGCGAAACGCACACGCCACAGCCGTCGCACAGTTCTTCATCAATGCGGACAATCTGGCGACTTCTGGTTTGATGCTCTAACATGTTCTCCATCTTTCCACTGATGATGATTGGGCTTTGTTCGCCAGCCATTCACAGTGAAGCCCGCCGCAGTAGCAGCGCGTTGACCGCCACGATGACGGTGCTGGCGGACATAATCAGCGCGCCCCATTCGGGCCGCAAGACGATGCCCAGCGGTTGCAACAGGCCCGCCGCCATCGGGATGGCGATGACGTTGTAGGCCGTGGCCCAGACCAGGTTCTGGGTCATCTTGCTCATCGTTGCCCGGCTGAGGCGGATGAGGCGCACCACGTCGCGGGGATCGTTCTTGATCAGCACCACCTGCGCCGACTCCACTGCAACGTCGGTGCCGGCGCCGATGGCGATGCCCACGTCGGCCTGCACCAGCGCGGGGGCGTCGTTGATGCCGTCGCCTACCATAGCCACCACTTTGCCCCGGCGCTGTAGCTCCTTGACCTTGTCGGCCTTCTGCTCTGGCCTCACCTCGGCGAAGACGGTGTCCAGGCCCAACTCGGCGGCCACGTAGTCAGCCACGTCCTGGCTGTCGCCGGTGAGCATCGCCACCTCGAGACCCATCTTCTTCAACGCCCGCACCGCCTCCCGTGACTCGTCGCGGACCATGTCGGCCAGAGCGACGGCACCCAGCAGGTGACCGTCGGCTGCCGCGTAGACCACTGTCTTCCCCTGTCTGCCGAGTTCGGCCAGGCGCGGGTCGTGCGGCACGGCCACACCGATCTGCTCCATCAAGGCTCGGTTGCCGATGAAGAGATGACTCCCTTCGACAGTGGCCTTCGCTCCCTTGCCGGGTATCGCTTCGAAGTCAGACGCCTGCGGCAAGGTTGGGCGAAGGTCTGGCAAGGTTGGGCGAAGGTCTCTGACCGAGCCCCGCTCCTGGGCGGCGCGCACGATGCCCTGGGCAATGGTGTGCTCAGAGTTGATCTCCACCGCCGCCACACGGCGCAAAAGCGTCTCCTCGTCCCAATCCCCCAACAGCACCACGTCGGTCACGCCGAACTCCCCTTTGGTCAGCGTGCCGGTCTTGTCGAAGATCACGGCGTCCAGGCGACGCGCTGTTTCGGTGGCCTCGGCATTGCGGATGAGCATGCCGTTGCGCGCGCCCAGCGAGGTCGAGATGGTCGTCACCACGGGGATGGCCAGCCCCAGGGCGTGGGGACAGGCGATGACCAGCACCGTCACCGCCAGAGTGAGGGCGAAGACCGCCGATTGGGCACTGATGAAGAACCAAAACAGAAAGGTAATCAACGCCACCACCACGGCGATAATGGTCAGCCAGTGAGCAGCGCGGTCGGCCAGCCGCTGCACAGGCGGCTTGGAGGCCTGCGCCTCTTTGACCAGGTTGATGATCTGGGCCAGGGCCGTCTCCTCGCCGGTCTTCTCCACGCGGATGCGCAGCGCGCCTTCGCCGTTGAGCGTGCCGCCGATCACCTCATCGCCGACAGTTTTGGTCACCGGCTTCGATTCGCCGGTGATCATGGCCTCGTTGACGCTGCTCTGTCCCTCGACGACGCGGCCATCCATAGGCACCTTTTCGCCAGGGCGCACCAACAACAAATTGCCTTTTTGGATCTCAGACGTAGGAATCTCTTCTACACGGTCGCCAACCACGCGGTTGGCCGTGGGCGGGATGAGCTTGGTCAGCTCTTTGAGAGCACCAGCGGTGCCGCGCACGGCGCGCATCTCCAGCCAGTGGCCCAGCAGCAGCACCGCCACCAGGGTGCTGACCTCCCAGTAGAAGTCCACCGCCGTGAAGAAGAAGGTGGAGCCGACACTGAACAGGTAGCCGGCCGAGACGGCGATGCTGACCAGCACGCTCATGTCAAGTATGCCAGTGCGCAGCGCCTTACGAGCGTTCTTGTAGAAGGGCCAGGTGCCGTAGAAGGTGATGACCGTAGCCATGGCGAAGAGCAGGTAGCGATAGCCTGGGAAGGTCAACGAGAAGCCGAACCACTGCTGGATGGTGGGAGAGAGCAGCAACACCGGGGTGGTGAGGGCCAGCACCACCCAGAAGCGACGGCGAAAGTCCTGTTCCATCATGGCGTGGTGATCGTGCCCCTCGGCTTTGGTATACTCGTGCTCCATGTGAGCCTGAGCCGTCCCTTCCTCCTCACCCTCGCAAGGGCAGCCCAGTTGGGCCAGCGTATGCTTCAGGTGCTCCAGGCTCACGACGTCGGAATCGTAGACCAGATGCACCGTGTCGGCCACCGGGTTGATGTGCACCTCGTGCACGCCGTGGAGCGCCTGGATGCGGTCCTCCAGGCGGCAGGGGCAGTCGGGGCCCACGTATTCTTTGAGAGCCAAGGTAACGCTTCTTTTCTGCATTTCTATCCTCCAATTTGCTTATGCTTCGTTCGAGCGACAATTAGCTTGAACAGGCCGCCAGATATCAACTCCTCTACCCGCTCGATCTCCAGACCGGCCTTCTTCACGTTCTCCACCGTGCGGCGGTTAATGTGCGGGCCCATCAGCCGCACCACCAGGGGATCGAGCAGATCCATCAGCCTACCGATCACCGTCTTGTTCACCCGCACGTGCTCCAGCAAGATGACCCGTCCACCGGGCCTGACCACCCGGCCCAGTTCTCGCAGTCCCAGAACGGGGTCGGGCACCGAGCAGAAGACAAAGATAGCCACGACAGCGTCGAAGGCAGCGTCGGGAAACGCCAGCCTCTGAGCGTCCATCAGATATAGGTCAACCTCGATGTCCAACCCCTCAGCCCGCCGCCGTGCTACTTCTAGCATCTTGTCGCTCAAATCCACGGCCGTGACCTGGACTCCTTTGGGATAGTAGGGGAGGTTCTTACCTGTACCCACCCCCACTTCCAGGATCCGGTTTCCATCAACCCTGGACCAGAGCCTCTCTCGCCACCGACGGTAAACAAAGCGCTCGACAATGGCCTCCATCAGGTCGTAAACCGGAGCAATGCGATTGTAACGGGATTTAGTCTGGATTGTAGCTTTGTAGTCCACGGTCAGTCCAGCGTCTTCAGGAATTCCAACAGGTCGTCCAGGTCCTGGTCGCTCATCGTCCAGCGCGACATGGGCCACTTCAGCGACTCACCGTCTGGCTCGATCCCCTCGGTGATGGCCCGCTTGATGTCTTCGTCGGTGTATGGCACGGCTTCTTCCTCGCCGTGGCCCTCGCCGTGCTCGCCAGAGATCAGCGATTCATAGCGGATGTCGGGAGCCTCAAAGGCTCGCATCATCACCCGCCCCCGCCCGCCGCGGCCATCGGGACCGTGACAGTTCGCGCAGGTCTGCATCCCGCCCCCCATCATCCCCATGCTTATATCCGAAGTGATTGATGTACCTCGCTGGCTGGTGGCGGTGAAGTAGATTTGCTCGCCGTTGGAGCGGTAGCTTCCGCCTACCCTCAGCCCAGTGAATCTGAGTACCAGGGCCAGGCAAGTCACCAGTAGCAGGCCGACCAGCACTCCGCCTCCTACTATGAGCCGCCAGGGCGTTTTATTCTCGTTCATCTCATAGCTCCTCGCCGCAGTAGGGGCAGTTCCGCCAGCCAGCTTGGACCGGCTGTCCGCAGCCTGGGCAGGTTTTAGCCGGGGCCGGTGGTGCAGTCGCCCTGCCCACGTTGCGCACCAGCCAGACCCCGCCCACGATCAGCAGCCCCAACAGGCCGATGGGGATCAGCAAGCCCAGCAGGGTGAAAATCAGGCCGAAGAGGCCGCCCATCAGCCCGCCGCCACCGAAACGCCCCGTCCCGCTACACCAGGGGCACCAGCCGCCCATCATGCCGCCACCCCCCATCATCCCCCAGCCGCCAAAGACGACAGACAGCAAAGTGATGCCCAAGACGAACACCACCAGCACGACGGCTCCGAAGACCAGCACCTGTGTCCAATTGATTCTACTCATTTCGCAAAACCTCCTCTAACGATCATGTTTCCAGTTCAGCAGGGGTGGCGGGCCCTCGATGACCCGCCCCCCTGCCACAACGCACTCAGTGCGCATGTTCGCCCTCGCCCTTGAGGTACTTCTCCGGATCCTTGTCAAAGGCCACCTTGCAGCCCGGAGCGCAGAAGTAGTAGGTCTTGTCTTCGTACTCGCTCTTGGCCGGGGCAGTCTTGGGATCAACCTCCATCTTGCAGACTGGGTCTATTGCCATCTTGATCACCTCCTCTCTCGTTATCCCCTAGCTATGCGCTCAACAGCGCGTCCAGCCGGGCCTGGTCGAAGCCGATCACCACCTCACCGTCAATCACCGTCACCGGAGTGGTGAACACGCCCAACTTCTCCAGTTCGGCCAGAGCTGACTCGTCTTCGGCCACGTTGCGCTCAGTGAACTCGACACCTCGCTGTGAAAGAAACTCTTTCACCCGCCCACAGAACAGTCAGCCGCTTTGCGTGTAGACGATCACTTTTCGATCCATTTCTGCCTCTCCTTCCATCCTTCGACAAGCTCAGGACACCGTTATCAATCCACAGACGCGGGAGTCCGCTCAGGTTGTAGCGCTTCCTGAGAACTCCAGCTTATTTTTGATAATGCGCCGTTCAAGTCCAATGACCACACCGATCATCAGGTAGTAGGCCACATAGCTCACCGTCTCCAGCAGCGACGGATTGCCATTGTAGCCGAACAGCACCTTGAGGAGCGTCCCTACCGGGCCGCGCTCGTCGAGGATGTGATTAATGTCCCACACGTGCTCGACGATCACCGGCAAGACGCCGGCCTCCTGAAGTTCGTGCACACCGTGGGCCGCCAGCCCCGCCGCGAACAGGATCAGCAGCACGCTGGTCACGCGGAAGAAGGCCCGCACGTCCAGGCGCCCACTGACCGCGAACAGAAGCCAACCCACCATCACTGCCGCGGCCAGTCCCAGGCCGCCGCCGATCAGGGTCTCCGCCGGCGTGGCGCTGAAGGCCGCTGCGGTAAGGAAGAGGGCCGTCTCAATCCCCTCACGCACCACTGCCACAAACGCCAGAGCGAATAGCGCCCATCGGCTGCCGCCTGTCACTGCCTGGCGCACATCCGCCTCCAGTTCGGCGCGGATGCTCCGCCCCTGGCGCTGCATCCAAAAGATCATCCAGGTGAGCACCCCAGCGGCCAGAAGCATGGTGATCCCTTCAAACAGTTGCTCACCGCGCCCCTCGAAAGCGACGCCCAGGACTTGCAGGGCTACTCCCGCGACGACACTCGCTATCACCGCTGAGACCACGCCCCACCACACGGCAGCCCGCTGCCTGTGGCCCATTTTCTTCAGATAACTTAACACGATGCCCACGATCAGGGCCGCTTCCAGCCCCTCGCGGAAGGCAATCAACAGTGCTGCAATCATCGTCAAAACCTCTTTCTCAATCTATCCACCCCATAGCATGTTCATATACTCTTCCAATAACTTGTCGTGGATGTGCTTGAGCAGTTGTTCGTGAGCACGCTCCCAGCGGGCAAGCACTTTCAGCGCTTCGCTGGCGTCTCGTGGAACTCGGCGAACAGATCAAGTTCCCATCCGACGCAATCGCATGCCGTTCAAGATCACCGCCACCGATGCTCCAACGTCGGCCACAACCGCCATCCACAACGTGGCCAGGCCCGCCGTCGCCAGGGCAAATATGACCGCCTTGACTGCCAGAGCAAACACGATGTTGGCTGTCACAATCCCTCTCGTCTGGCGGCTGAGCCACACGATGAAGGGCAGTTGAGCCAGATCATCGCCCATCAGGACCACGTCGGCTGTCTCCATCGCCTGGGCCGAGCCGGCACCACCCATGGCGATACCCACGTCCGCCCGAGCCAGCGCCGGGGCATCGTTCACGCCGTCGCCGACCATCGCCACAGTTCCGTACTCCTCCGCCAGCGCTGCGATGGCAGACACCTTTTCCTCCGGCAGAAGCCCGGCGCGCACCTCGTCCACCCCGACCCGGCGGCCAATCTCCGCCGCCACAGTCGGGTTGTCGCCGGTCAGCATAACAACGCGGACGTCATCATGGGCCTTCAGATCGGCCACCGCTTGGCGCGCGTTGGCGCGAGGCGCATCGGCCACGCCAAACAGGGCGCACACCTCGTCGCCGTGCCGAACCAGAATCACGGTCTTGCCCTGGGCAGTCAGTTCGTCGGCCAACTGGCACACTGATGCCTGGTGGGGGATATACTCGTCAAAGTGGGCGTGGCTGGCGACCGTGACCTGCTCGCCGTTCACGATGCCCTCCACCCCTCGCCCGCTCAGCACGGTGACGCTCTGAGCAATCGGCACCGCCACCCCCCTCGCGGCAGCCTCCGCCAGCAACGCCTGAGCCAGCGGGTGAGATGACTGCGCCTCGATCGAGGCGGCATGTTGCAGACCGCAATCCTCTGGGCACTCCCCACAGGTACAGACCTCCACGATCTCTGTTACGACGGGACGCCCCTCGGTCAGGGTGCCGGTCTTGTCGAGGGCAAAGACCCTCACTCGGCTCAGCGCCTCCAGGGAACGCCCGCCCTTGATCAGCACCCCGCGCGAAGCGGCATTGGTCATGGCGCTCACCAGGCTGACCGGCGTGCTGATCACCAGAGCGCAAGGGCAGGCGATCACCAGCATCTGCAGCGCCCGCATCAGCCAGCCGTGGCCTCCCCAGAAGGGCTGCCCGAAAAACAGCGGCGGGACGACGGCCACCAGTGTAGCCACCCCTGCCACCGCTGGCGTGTAGATCCGGGCAAAGCGATCAATGAAGCGCTGCACCGGTGCTTGCCGTGACTGTGCCTCCCGCACCAGCGCCACCATGCGGCTCAGGGTGTTGTCGGCCGCCAAGCGGGTCACCTCCACTTCCAGCGCGCCGGTGGTGTTGATGGTGCCGGCAAAGACCTCATCGCCCGGTTTCTTCTCCACCGGCACGCTCTCCCCGGTGATGGGGGCCTGATCCACCGCGCTCTCCCCGGCCCGCACCACGCCGTCCACGCTGACCCGGTCTCCTGGCCGCACCAGCACCCGATCGCTGACGGCCAGTTGCTCCACTGCCACCTCCTGGGTATCGCCAGCGGGCAGGAGCTTCAGGGCCACCGGCGGGGCCAGGTCGAGCAGACCGTCCAGCGCGCCGCGCGCCTGCTCCGCGGCGTATCCCTCTAGCGCCTCCCCCAATGAGAAGAGCACCACCACAATGGCCGCCTCGGCCCATTCCCCAATGAAGGCCGCGCCGACGACGGCGATCACCATCAGCGTGTTGATCCCCAGGCTCCGAGAGAGCCACACCTCCTGAAAGGCGTGCCGCGCCACCGGTATTCCCCCCACGACGATAGCCACCGCGAAGAGGGCCGTCCGGCTCCAGGGCGGCGCGCCCGCCACCGCCAAGGCCAGCCCCAGCAGCGTCAGCAGCCCAGCCACAGCGGTCATCATTGTCTCCCGCTTTGACAAGATGAACCGCACAAAGCCCGGGATCGGGCTACTTTTCCGGCGGAAAGAGCTCGCTGTTTCGGTGACCAGCGTATATCCCGCTGAGCCCACTGCCCTGACAATCCGTTCCAGGGCCAGATCCGGCATCGTTGATGAAACCGTCAGCGTGCCAGCCGCGTGATCAACCTGGCAGTCGTTTACACCTTCCACCTGGATTACGGCCGCTCGAACTCTAGCAGCGCAATCCGGGCAGGTTAGCCCCTCCACGGCGAATGTTTTGGTTGGCATTGGTATCCTTTTCAGAACAGGTCGAGAAACTTAGGCCTTCTCATAGTCGGCCCGGATGTCCACCCGTCGCAGCAGGTTGGCATTGGTGACCACGGTGATCGAACTGGTGGCCATGGCAATCTCGGCCAGCACGGGGTGCATCATCCCCAAAATGGCCAGCGGAATCATGACCACGTTGTAGAAGAAGGCCCAGAACAGCCCTTGTATCACTTTGCTGAAGGTGGCCCGGGAGAGCTTCACCGCGCTGACCACGCCGGAGAGATCACCGCGCACCAGGGTGACGTCGGCGGCCTCAATGGCGATGTCCGTCCCGGTGCCGATGGCGATGCCCACGTCGGCCTGGGTCAAGGCCGGGGCGTCGTTGATGCCGTCGCCGACCATGGCCACCAATCCATCTGTCTCCTGCTGTAATCGCCTGACCTCGACCAGCTTATCCTCCGGCAGCACCTCGGCCAGCACGTGATCAATGCCCACCTGGCGGGCAATAGCTTGCGCCGTGCGCTGATTATCGCCAGTGATCATCACCGTGCGCAAGCCCAGCGCCTTCAGCTCGCGAACGGCGTCCACGGCATCGTCCTTGAGGGTATCGGCCACGGCCAACAAGCCCAACAGCTCCCCATCCACAGCGACTAACATCACCGTCTTCCCCTCGTTCTCCAGGCGGCGCATCTCATCTTCCATCGCCGCCACTGTTTTGGAGTTTGAAGTTTGAGCTTTGAAATTCGGAACGTGTTCCTCCATCAGCGCCCGGCTGCCCACCAACACGCTCTTTCCGTCCACCACACCCCGCACGCCCTTGCCGCGCAGCGCCTCAAAGTTGGTCAACTCGCCCAGACTCAGCCCCTGCTCTTCAGCCCCGCGCACGATCGCCTTGCCCAGCGGGTGCTCGCTCCCCACTTCCACTGAAGCAGCCCAGTAGAGCAAATCGTGGATTGAGCTTTGAGCTTTGAAGTTTGATATTTGATCCGTCACCTCAGGCTTCCCCCTGGTCAGCGTCCCCGTCTTGTCGAAGACCACCACCCGCACGTCCCGCATGGCCTGGATAGCCTCGCCGGAGCGGATGAGGATGCCGTTCTCGGCCCCGATGCCGCTGCCGACCATCAGCGCCGTGGGCGTGGCCAGCCCCAGGGCGCAGGGACAGGCGATGACCAGCACCGAGACGGTGGTGATCAGGGCCAGGGTGAAGGTGTTCAGACTGGGATCTACCCAGGGCAGGAAGCCAGCCGCCCACTCGGCTACGGGCCGCAGCACCTCGGGGAACAGGAGCCAGGCCAGAAAAGTGAGCAGGGCGACGACGATGACGATAGGCACGAAGACCGCCGTCACCCGGTCGGCGAAGGCCTGGATGGGGACCTTGGTGCCCTGGGCCTGCTCGACCAGGCGCACCACCTGGGCCAGGAAGGTGTCCTTGCCCACGCGGGTGGCCCGCACTTTGAGCAGCCCATCCTGGTTAACTGTGGCGCCGATGACCTCGTCGCCAGGGTGCTTGTTGACCGGCATGGATTCGCCCGTGGCCATGGACTCGTCCACCGCGCTCTCGCCTTCCACCACGATTCCGTCGGTAGGGATCTTTTCGCCGGGGCGGATAACCATCACGTCGCCCACCTGCACCTCGTCAATAGGCACTTCCTGCTCCACGCCGTTCACCAGGATGCGGGCGGTCTTGGCCCCCAGTTCCAACAGCTTGCGGATGGCCTGTGATGCGCGGCCCTTGGCGCTGGCCTCCACGTAGCGGCCGGTCAGGTGGAAGGCCATGATCATAGCCGACACCCCGGCATAGGAGGGGATGGGGGCGAAGAAAGAGGCGATGCCGGTGAGGAAGGAGGCCCCGGTGCCCATGGCGATCAGGGCGTCCATGTTGGGCGCGCCGTGGGTGGACGATCGCCAGGCCGCCACGTAGGTGCGCTGCCCGACCCAGAAGAGCACCGGCGCGGCCAGCAGCAGCATCCCCAGCTTGAAAACCGTCGGGTTGGGCCAGGCCAGGCCAGCCAGCATCTCCGGCAGCATCCACACGATGATGGGGCCGGTGAAGAGCCAGGCCAGGAGCATCCGCCGGCGGGCGTCCTGCATTTTGCGCACCTCGCGAGAGAGCTCCTCTTCAGCCTTTTCTTCTGCTGAGGGGAGCACTTCGTATCCGACGTCGGCCACGGCGCGGCGAAACTCGGGCAGGCCGGTCATGGTGGGGATGTACTCCACGCTGGCCTTTTCGGTAGCCAGGTTGACGTTGACGTCCACTACGCCCGGTGTCTTGACCAGTGCCCCCTCGACGTGGGCCACGCAACTGGCACAGGTCATCCCGCCGATGGGCAGGGTCGCTTTCTCGGTAGCCACGTCGTAGCCAACGTCGCGCACGGCCGCCATCAACTGGCTCACTTCCGCGCCCTCAGGGGTGAACTCTACGCTGGCACTTTCGGTGGCCAGGTTGACGTTGACATCGGCCACCCCATCCACTTTCTTTAAGGCCCGTTCCACGTGAGCCACGCACGAAGCGCAGGTCATGCCCTGGACGGGCAAAGTAATTTGTTTCGTCATTTTCCCACGTCCTTCCCATTGAGAGACTACGAGCTCAATGCTTATGATCAGCTTATTTCCGACTCTGGCAAACTAAAAACGGCTGCTTTTTATTATATCATCAGAGCAGCCGTCTGTCTATGACAAAAGTCACTTTCCTCTACCCGCCTCCCCCCGCTCCAGTCCCTCTCGATCCACCACGACGATCCGCCTTCACTGGCGGCAGCGAATCTTGAGGCAGCTCTCTGAGTCATGCTTCGCTCACTCCCTGCTCGACATGGTGAACCCGACGGCGGCCAGATGCTGACCCAGGCTCCAGTGCCCTATATGAACAGCGTGATCGCCGACTCGCGTGCCTCTTGGATGTAGGTCCCCACGGCACCGTAATCGTCAATCAAGTCCTCGCGCAGATCCTCCCGGCTGATGCCCATGATCTCCATGGTCATCTCGCAGGCAATGATCTTGCCGCCCAGCTCTTTGAAGTCGGCCATCAGCTTTTCCAGTGAGGCCACGTTGGCTTTATCCATGCGCTGCTCGATCATCAACTTCCCCAGGCCCAGCATGTGCATTTTGGAGAGCGGACCTTTTTCCAAACCGCCTTTAGGCAGGCTGAGGACGCTGTCCTTCCGCAGCCGCTGGAGTCCCCAGAAGGTGAAATAGATCGAAGCCTCCATGCCCATCGCCAGCGCTCCGTTGCTGATGATCAGCGCACTGTAGATTTTATCCATATCGCCGCTGTGCAAGACGATGGTTGCTCGGTCTGCCATTGCCTACTCTCCTATCTCCTTATGCGGATCGTCCAATCGGTGTCCGTCCCTTCGACACTCAGCAATTCCAATTCCAGGGCCTCGACCGCCATCGGGATTTCCTTTTTCGAGACCGGGTGCGTGCCCACCACCTCGACCACGTCGCCCGGCGATGCCTTGCGCAGCGCCTTGCGGGTCTCCACCAGCGGCACGGGGCAGGTCTCCCCCCGGCAATCCACGGTGATATGTGCCTCAGTCACTGGGCATTTCGCTTCTCGG
>DAOUDK010000074.1:0-9427 GCA_034431315.1 Anaerolineae bacterium | reverse complement strand
GGGGAGCAGACAGACGCATTTCTGCCATTGGGCCTCCTCAACACACGTTTGAAGCCCATTATGCCATATTTCCCCCGATATGGCAATCAACAGGTAAATAAGAGCGATTACACCCATTTGATTACACCAGTATGGGCCGCCTGCTGAGCCAGACCGATCCGCTGAGCCACACCTGGGGGTACACCTACACCGCCCGTGGCCTCCTGGAGCAAATCACCTACCCCACCGGTGAGACCGAGACCCGCACCTACGACGCGACGGGCAACCTCACCCGCAAGCAGTACTCCGGCGGCCTCGACCTGAACTTTTCCTATGACGAGGTGAATCGGATGACCGAGGCCGATGGCATCAGCCTCGGCTACAACGAAGAGAGTCAGGTGATCGCTATCACGGATCAGGCCTCAGGGATCACGTCCGGCGCTGCCTACGACGACGGTGGCCGGCTGGAGAGCGTTTCCTACGCCGACGGCCTGTTTGTCGTCACCTACCAATACGACCCTCGCAACCTGCTCACTCACGTTACCGACAGCCTGACAGGGGCCACTGCGCAATTCGTCTACGATGATGATGGCCGGTTGACCGGTGTGCTGCGTTCCAACGGGGTGAATGCGACCCTCACCTGGGATGCTGCCTCACGGTTGACGCGCATTCAGGAAGGCTCACTGATCGACCTGCAATACGGTTATGATGCTGCCGGCCAGGTGATCTCCCAGATCCAGACCCTGCCGTTGGACCCGGCCGACTATCTTGTTGGACAAGTTGACAACTTGTCCTACGATGCTGTCTCGCAAATCAGCAGTTCGGGCTATACCTACGATTCCCGTGGCCGCCTGACCGCCGACGCCAGCCATGTCTATACCTGGGATTCTGCCTCCCGGCTGACTGGCATTGATAGCATCACCCTGTCCTACAATGGCATGGGTAGACTGCTGACCCGCACCGAAAACGGCCAAACCACCCGCTACTACTACAACCACGCGCTGGCGCTAACCCCCGTCGTAGCCGAGCGGGATGAAGCCACGGGCCAATTCGCCCGCTACTACGTCTGGACGCCAGACGGCGGGCTGCTCTACATGATTGATGCTACCGATGGGAATAAAGTTTATTTCTACCATTTCGATCACACCGGCTCCACCCTGACCCTGACCGGTGAGAGCGGCGCGCTGACCGACGCCTATGCCTACACCCCATACGGAAGGCTCATCCAGCACACCGGTTCGAGCAGCCAGCCCTTCACCTTATCCGGACAATGGGGCGTCATGGCAGCGGGTGACCTGTATTACATGCGCACGCGCTACTACGATCCCGGTACCGCTCACTTTCTTGCCAGGGACTCAGCCTGGGGTACGAACCTGGAGAGCGTGCCAGAGTTGAATCCCTACATCTACGCTTTGTGCAATCCTCTCTCTTTCGTTGATCCCATGGGGACCAATGCTTGCACTGTTGTACGCGATACTGTACGCAAGGTCTTTGGAAAACTAAAGCCGAACAAGGCCCAGGTCTCTCAGAGTATTTTGACAAAAGAGAAACTCTTGGCTATCCTGCGGAGCTTTACCCCCGGCATTTCGGCGCTTGATGAGGGAAACCTGGCTGCATTCCCTGGCCAGGTAGCCTGGGACATTTTCGCTACATCAAAAATTGCTCTTATAGAGTTGCCCGCAGAAATATTCATCGGCCTAGTGGAGTATGGCGAGCCGGACACCCACGGTGTCTGGAGTTACTCGGAGATTTATAGCAAATACTATGAAATGTATGGAGAGATGCCCGGGGGTAGTGCGGCGGCACACGCAGCCACCCTCGGATCATACCCAAGGGACATGATAACGAGTGGCCTTCAAGGGGCATTCCAGGCTGTGCATGCAGGTGGAAGCGGATTGGTGAGTGCATCAGCCTACGTGCTCTCAGGTGGTTACGATGTACTGAAAGGTTTTTTTGGCCTTTTCGCGGGCCCTTCCACGCCCGCGTATGGAGAAATCGGCGCAGGCATACCTGTGTATTCCACCAAACCTCCGGGTACCTACAATGCCTCCTTTGGCGCCCAGTATGATGTCAGACCTAGCGGGCAGGTACTATGCCATTGAGGGGGCAGCACGCAGCCGCTTTCGACAAACGTAACATCCAACGGCGAAATATAAATACCAGGAGGTACAACATGAGCTTTTCACCCACCTTGAGATGGCTCTCTATCCCCTTGGCCCTTGGACTTGTGCTGGGGCTGTGGCCGATGGTCATGGCCTCGTCGCCGGCCATCCAGGGGTCGCAAGAGCCGGTATCTACACCGGCCAATACGTCCACCCTGCTGTTCATCGAAAACGTCGGCCAGTTCCACCCCGAGGCCCGCTTCCAGGTGCGCGGGGCCAACGAGGGTACGCTCTGGCTGGCCGACCCCTCGGCCGGCTCGGGGCCGCCCGCCCTGTGGGTGTCCCTCCGGGGCTGCAACCTCAAGTTGAGCTTTCCCGGCGCCAACCCCCGCCCCCGCCTGGAACCCTTCGACCGGCTGCCAACGGCGGTCAACTACTACCACGGCAACGACCCGGCCCACTGGTACACCAACGTGCCGGTCTGGGGCGGCGTGCGCTACGTGGACCTCTACCCTGGCGTGGACCTGGAGATCACCGGCCAGGACAATCACTGGACCTGGCGACTGGTGGCCAAGACCCCCTCCCCGGCCCTCCCCCTACCAGGGGGAGGGAGTGAGGGTGGGGGTGTGCGGCTCCGCGTGGAGGGGGCCGACGACGTAACCCTGGATGGCGCCACCTTGCGCCTGTCCACCGCCGTGGGCGACCTGGCCCTGCCCCTGCCGGCTGCGCCCGACGCCGCGCTCTCCGGTCAAGCCACCGTCCAGCATACAGCCCCGGAAACCTTTGACGTGACCTCTCCCTTTGCTGCGCCCGCCACGCCTCACGCCTCACGCCTCACGAATCACGCCCTCCAGGACAACCCGGACCACCTCCTGTTCAGCACCTTCCTGGGCGCGGACGACAACGACAAGGCCTACGGCCTGGCTGTGGACGGCGACGGCGAGACCTATGTGACGGGAAACACATACTCGCCCGGCTTCCCCACCACCCCCGGCGCCTTTGACCCCTCGTTCGACGGAGAGAACGAGATGTTTGTGACCAGGTTGAACGCGAGCGGCAGCGGCCTGGTCTACAGCACCTTCCTGGGGGGCACCGTAGATGCCGGCGATCCCCCTGACGAGCGGGCCTGGGACATCGCGGTAGACGGAGACGGCGCGGCCTATATCACCGGCGAGACCCGCAGCGACGATTTCCCCACGACACCGGGCGCTTTCGACACCACCTACAACCCCGGCTATGCCCTCCCGGGCGAGCCGCCGGAGGCCAATCCGTTCGTCACCAAGCTGGACAGCTCGGGCTCGCTGGCCTATTCCACCTACCTGGGGCCGTCGAGCGAGGGGAAGGGCATTGCCGTGGATGGGGCGGGCATGATCTATGTCACCGGGCGTACTGGCTCAGAGTGGTTTCCGACCACGGACGGAGCCTACGATCGGTCTTTAGCCTTCAGCGGCGACTTTTTTGTGCTCAAGCTGAATCCCGCTGGCCAGGGCCAGAGCGACCTGCTCTACAGCACCTATGTGGGATTGGAGGCACAGGACTTTCCCCAGGACATCGCCATAGATGAGGCGGGCGTCGTTTACGTGATCGGCTATACGCAGGGCGAGTTCCCCACCACCGCCGGAGCCTACAACACGACCTCTGGCAGCGTGGTCTTTTTCAAACTGAACCCCGCCGGGAACGGCGCGGCCGACCTACTTTATTCTACTTACCTGGGTACGGGGCTAAACGAGTATGGATGGGGCATCGCCGTGGACGCGGCTGGTGTGGTGTATCTCACAGGGGGTACTGAGAGCGCGGACTGGCCCACGACCCCAGGCGCTTTTGACACGACGCACAATGGCTTTGGCGACGTCTTTGTCAGCAAACTGAACCCCGCCGGCAACGGCGCGGCCGACCTGCTCTACTCCACCTATTTGGGCGGATGGTACATTGATAACGGCGGCTATGCCATCGCCGTGGACGACGCCGGCGACATCTATGTCGTCGGCGACACCTACTCGGAGGGTTTTCCCACCACGCCCGACGCATTTCAGGTCACGAAACAGAGCTATCCGGATCTCTTTGTGACCCGTCTGCGCCCCCAGGGCGCCGGGGCAGCCGACCTGGTCTACAGCACCTATCTGGGCGGCAACGATATGGACTATGGGCGCGGCATCGTCGTGGGTTCGGGGGAAACGATCTACATCGCGGGCTACACCCGCTCCTCCGACTTTCCTATCACCGCCGGAGCCTACGATACCACCTTTGGCGGCGGGACCTGTGGCTCCTATCCTTGCTACGACGCCTTTGTGGCCAAATTGCAGGTCAAGCATAGTTACATCATCGTGGACAAGGTCACCGACCCCAGTGATGATCCACAGAGCTTCACCTTCACCACGACCGGTACCGGCTACACGGGCTTCAGCCTGACCGACGCCGACACACCCAACGATCAGCAACTGGTGCCCGGCGACTACTCGGTGTCCGAGACCGTGCCCGGTGGCTGGGATCTCAGCGACCTCGGTTGCTCTTCAGCTCTGGGCACCAGCACCATTGACACCACCTCGCCGCCCACCGCCACCATCACCCTGGCCGCTGGTGACACCGTCACCTGTACCTTCACCAACACCGAAATAACGGGAGCAGGCATGATCATCATCGAAAAGGTGACCGACCCGGCGGGCGGCACGGGCTTTGGCTTCACCGACGATATCGAGGCGCCCAACAACTTCCCCCTGAATCACGGCGGGACGAAGACCTTCCTCAATGTCGCACCAGCCACGTACACGGTCACCGAGGACGACCCAACGGTGACACCCGGCGGCTATGACCTCACCGGCCTGACCTGTGTAGAGGACGGCACCAACAACTCCACCACTGACCTCGGCGCCCGCAAGGCCGCCATCAACCTCGACCCCGGTGAGACCGTCACCTGCACCTTCACCAACACCCGCCTGGCTGGACCAACAGGCGGTTCAACCGACTCAGTCGGGGTTGGCCAGGATACGTACACGACAGGAGAGGTTGTTTACGGAACCGGCAGCGGCTTTACACCAAACACCGATGTGGATGTGTACATTGTTGGGGACCGTGCTTGGAATGATGGCGATGCTATCCCGACTGACGTCTCCAGCGACGGGATGAACCCCGCCGTGCCCACCGATGCTGCTGGAGACCTTGGGCCGGCGAACGTATGGCCGCCACCGCTCACGCCTGGGGAATACGACATGGTCTTCGATGCGAATCGAAATGGGACGTACGACGCGGCTATTGATGCAGTTGATCACCCCGCTCATCCAGGGTTCGTGATACAAGCACCCCCACCTCCACCAATTCCCGTTGGCGGGGTCATCGCCCCGGTGAACAGGCTGGAGCTGTTGGCCCCGTGGCTGGGACTGGCGACGCTGGCTGCACTAGCCGCCCTGGGGTTTGCGCTGGTCAGGAGGCGCAGGGCCTAGAAATCCATGTCCCCTAACTAGACCTGACGGGTTTTGAAAACCCGTAGGGTCTGCCGTAGCAAAAGGTTCTGGTGGATGGTTCGCCAGAACCTTTTGTTTTGAGGGCCTGTCTCATTGGACAAAGGCGACTAAGTCAAGTATAATTCCCGTGGAGGATGAGAGATGCCAGAGTTCAAACTCGTGTCCGATTTCCAACCCACCGGCGACCAGCCCGCGGCCATCGAGAAGCTGGTGGAGGGGCTCCATCAGGGCTACAAGCACCAGACCCTGCTGGGAGCTACAGCCACGGGTAAGACATACGTCATGGCTCAGGTCATTGAGCAAGTGCAGCGCGCAACCCTGGTGATGTGCCATAACAAGACCCTCGCTGCCCAGCTCTACGCCGAGTTTCGTGAATTCTTCCCTCACAACGCCGTGGAGTACTTCGTTAGCTACTACGACTACTACCAGCCCGAAGCCTACATGCCCCGGCACGATCTCTACATCGAGAAGGATGCCTCCATCAACGAAGAAATTGACCGGCTGCGGCTGGCAGCCACCTCGTCCCTCTTCTCCCGCCGCGACGTGGTCATCGTGGCCTCGGTTTCCTGCATCTACGGCATCGGAGACCCCGAAGAGTATGGCAAGGTGGTGGTCAGCCTGCACCAGGGGCAGGTGCGCAGGCGAGACAAGGTGCTGCGGCATCTGGTGGACATCCACTACGAGCGCAACGACGTGGATTTCGCTCGCGGCAGGTTTCGGGTGCGGGGTGACACCCTGGAGGTCTTCCCTGCCTACAGCGACCTGGCCTACCGCGTGGAGTTCTGGGGCGACGAGATAGACCGCATCACCGAGATCGAGCCCCTGACCGGGGAGGTGCTGACCGAACACCCGGACATCGCCATCTACCCGGCCAAGCACTTCATCACCCCCCAGGAGAAGCTGGCTCTGGCCCTGCTGGACATCGAGGTAGAACTGGAGGAGCGACTGACGAAACTCAGAGCCCAGGGGAAGCTCTTAGAAGCCCAGCGTCTGGAGCAGCGCACTAAATACGACCTGGAGATGCTGCGCGAGGTCGGCTACTGCGCCGGCATCGAGAACTACTCGCGCCACCTCTCCCAGCGCGCGCCCGGCAGCCCCCCCTGGACACTGCTCGACTACTTCCCCGATGACTTCCTGCTGTTCGTTGACGAGTCCCACATGACCATCCCCCAGGTGCGGGGCATGTACCACGGCGACACCTCCCGCAAGAACACCCTGGTGGAATACGGCTTCCGTCTGCCCAGCGCCCTGGACAACCGTCCCCTGAACTTTGCAGAGTTCGAGGAAAGGATCAACCAGGTCATCTACACCTCGGCCACGCCGCGGCCCTACGAGCTAGAACACTCGGCCCAGGTGGTACAGCAGATCATCCGCCCCACCGGCCTGGTGGACCCTGAGATCACCGTCAAGCCGATCAAAGGTCAAATAGACGACCTGATCCACCAGATCAACCAGCGGTTACAGCGAGGCGAGCGCGCGCTGGTGACCACCCTCACCAAGCGCATGGCCGAGGACCTGGCCGATTACCTGGCCGAGATGGGGATCAAGGTGCACTACCTGCACTCGGAGATCCAGACCCTCGAGCGAGTGGAGATACTGCGAGACTTGCGCCTGGGCGTCTACGACGTGGTGGTGGGGATAAACCTGCTCAGGGAGGGATTGGATCTGCCAGAGGTGTCGCTGGTGGCGATCCTCGACGCCGATAAGGCGGGCTTCCTGAGAAGTGCCCAGGCTCTCATCCAGACCATCGGCCGGGCAGCCCGCCACGTCAACGGCCAGGTGATCATGTACGCCGACGGCCTCACCGACTCCATGAGGCGAGCTCTCGATGAAACTAACCGTCGGCGCAGCATCCAGACGGCCTACAACGAAGAGCACGGCATCGAGCCACGGAGCATCGTCAAGGAAGTGCGCGACCTGACCGCCCGGGTGCGGGCCGTGGCCGAGGAGCGAGCCGAGTACCGAGTGGCGGCGGAGATACCCAAGCACGAGCTGGCCCGTTTAATCAAGGAGCTAGAGAAGCAGATGAAGTCTGCCGCCCAGGCGTTGGAGTTCGAGAAGGCGGCCCTCCTGCGCGACCAGATCTACGATCTGCGCCGGGAACTGGCGGACATGGAGGAAGACGTGCCTGAGTGGGAGAGAGTGAGAAAAATGGGGCGTTAGTGGGGGCGGGATATGACATCGAATTTTGAGGATTTACCGAATCTGGCGTCATGAATTCGGTGAATCCCTTGAATTCGTTGTCATATCCGCCAAACAGTCACCCCGCAACACCCATCAGGGAAACCACTGGAGGTGTGAAGCGATGAGAAAAACACAGGTTTGTCCGCCTGAGGAACTGCGCGAAGAGGTAGAGATTTCGCCGGGAGAGAAGAAGGAGCTTAGCGAGGAGGAGCTAAGAAACCATCCCCTGTACCAAATCATCGGTATGTGTTCCAGCGGTCTCGAAGATGGAGCCGAGAACCATGACTACTACCTCTACGGAGAGGATATGTCTTGACCGTGACACAACCGTGAGTATAGAGACACTTCCCAGCTACCTTAACTTATACCGTAATGGTGAACTGGCCCGCCGCATTGAGCGGGCTTATGCTTCTTTGGAGGATTGCCGCCTCTGCCCACGGGAGTGCGCGGTGAACCGCTTGCAGGGGAAGCAGGGTTTTTGCCAGGCGGGAGCGGAGCCCAAGGTGGCCAGTTGGAACGTGCATCCCTGGGAGGAGCCGCCCATCAGCGGGACCCGCGGCTCAGGCACTATCTTCTTCTCCCATTGTACCGGCCGCTGCCTCTTCTGCCAGAACTATCCCATCAGCCAACTGGGGGTGGGCAACGAGGTCTCCGTGGAACGCCTGGCGGAGATGATGCTGGAACTGCAACACAAAGGCTGCCACAACATCAACCTGGTAACGCCGACCCACTTCGTGCCCCAGATCATGGCCGCCCTCCCCCACGCCATCGAGAGGGGGCTCCGCCTCCCCCTGGTCTACAACACCAGCGGCTACGATACAGTGGAGGTGCTGAAGCTCCTCGAAGGCGTGGTGGACATCTACTTGCCCGACGCCAAGTACGCCGACGACGAAACCGCCCGCCGCCTGTCGGGCTTCGTGCGCTACGTGGAGGCCAACCGCGCCGCCCTCAAAGAGATGTACCGCCAGGTCGGCGAAGAGCTGGTTCTGGACGACGGAGGCGTCGCCCGGCGGGGCCTCATCGTCCGCCACCTGGTCCTGCCCGGCGGCTTGGCAGGCACGCCAAAGGTGTTGCGCTGGCTGGCCGAGAACTTGTCACCCCGCGTCCACGTCAGCCTGATGGATCAGTACTTCCCCGCTCACAAAGCCGTAGGCCACCCCATCCTGGGTCGCAAGATCACCGCTGAGGAGTACGAGGAGGCGTTGAGCGCTTTCGATGAGGCGGGGCTGGAGAATGGCTGGAGGCAGGAACACGGCGAGTGTCTGGACGATACTTACCTTATCCACTAGGTGGTTTGAGGAGGTACGGTGATGATCTTGGTATTCAATTGTTCTCACTGAGTGTGGACAATGTAGCCTGGCTCGCTGCGAAGCATAAGATGCGCCTCCGCATGATACCACATCGCAAAGGCATAGAGTACCGCATCCACATGCGAAGCATAATAGGAAGTATAGGAACCTGGTTGACATTGACGATAACGCACTTCTGTGGCAGCCTTAGCAAGCATTGGATAATACGTCTTCTCAACATGAGCACGAAAGGTGTCATTGTAGTTCTTGCCAAGCAAATAGAAATATGCCAACCCGTGCTGATTGACTGACAAATTTAACATTTCATCGACTTGCCAATAAGTCCCCTATGTGGCATACTTGTGAGAAAGCCATCTTTGGGGAGGAGTCGATGGGCGACAGTCAACAGATGTAT
>DAOUDK010000073.1:0-71861 GCA_034431315.1 Anaerolineae bacterium | reverse complement strand
ATGAATCTTTTGTTCCTGGGTGTCATAGTCGGACGAACCTCCTCGTCTTTAGTATCTCGACCGCAATTTTATCATGGTTTTGCCTGGATGGAAAGTTTTCTCCGACAGACTGCTAGGAACCCTAGCCACTTTTCCGTGGGAAATCCCAGCCTTCACAGCAAAACCAATCAACTATGTAGTCTCACTGATTCTGTTCATCATCCTCGTGTTTTCTGTGATCAATCTAGTCTACGGTACACCTGTGAAAACCTACATTCGAAAGCTTGAGGTGGCTCTGGGAAAGCGGATATTCGCAGCACTTTCGAGAATGCTCGAGCTGTCGTAGAGTCTACTGTAGATTCAGCAGGGAGCAAATGCGCCCAACAAGCGGTTGCACCCGACCGCGCTCCGCGCGCGCAAATCGGCGGCCTCACGCGCTTTCAGTTAGCTTGGTGGCGAAGGCTCTTTCCCGCACCCGCGCGGCGGGTGAACCGCGAGCCGTTACGCGACCAACTCGAGCGAAGGCCCTTGGAAGACGATAGGAAAAGAGGGGAATTGACAATGGCCAATGTTACTCCGGGTAGTTCGATTGAGGAACTCGTTTTGATACCTGGCGGGGAGTTCCTTAATGGGCTCGGATTCAGAGGGAGATCATAGCCCTGTTCATATGTTTTGCCTGGAATGCATTGAGAGTAGTTGACCGATCATACAAGTGACGACTGCGCAGCTCCCTGAAAGACCCATGAGCAGGAGACGACAACCCTCACATCAAGCAAAAGTGAGCCTGGCGCGGGCGCTTTCGAAACTGGGGTACTGCTCGCGGACCCAGGCCCAAGCGTTGATTCAGGCAGGACGAGTGCAGGTCAATGGCACTGTCCAGCGAGCGCCGTCCTTTCGGGTAGACGTTCGACACGATCGCATCACGGTGGACGGTCAACGGGTCACGGCGGCAGCCAAAGTGTACCTGATGCTGAACAAACCCCGGGGCCTGGTGACCACCACCAGCGACGAGCGCGGGCGCGAGACGGTATACCGCTGTCTGACCGATTCTTCTCTGCCCTGGGTCTCTCCGGTAGGGCGACTGGACAAAGCCAGCGAGGGGCTGTTGCTATTCACCAACGACACCCAATGGGCGGCGCGTATCCTGGACCCGGCTACCCATCTGGACAAGACATACCACGCACAGATCAACCGCGTGGCCGATGACCACCTGCTGCAACAGATGCGGACCGGGGTCGTTGACGCGGGGGAGACATTGAGAGCCAAGAGCGTGCGTTTGCTGCGTCACGGCAGGCGCAACAGTTGGCTCGAAATCGTTCTGGATGAGGGCAAGAATCGTCACATCCGCCGGATGCTAGAAGCGCTGGACGTGAGCGTGCTGAGACTGGTGCGGGTCTCCATCGGGCCGCTGGAACTGGGGGAGCTCAAAAAAGGCAAATACCGACACTTGACAGCGGCGGAACGCGATGCGGTTCGGAGAGCCATCGTACAAAATCTTCCCACAGAAGACGCGGCAGAGGGTGAAAACGAGCAATAGGGGAAAAAGGAACATCAAGTCCTTACTCTTGATAGTGGGCCTCAGCATCTCACTGCTGGCCGCGTGTGCACCTGCTCCGACTGCCACCTCCGTCGCTGAGTTGCCTGCCGCCCCCCCTGCCACATCAATTCCCGCTCCCAAGCCAACGCCAACGGCTACCGCTACTACACCCACGCCTGCTGCTCCCGCCTTCACCTACAAGGTCATCAATGCTTATCCTCATGACCGAAATGCTTTCACCCAAGGACTGGTTTTTGAAAACGGTGTTCTGTACGAAGGAACAGGGCTACGGGGACGCTCCACTTTGCGCAGAGTGGAATTGGCAAGCGGGGATGTCTTGCAAATCCGCAAGCTGCCAGACCGACTCTTTGGCGAGGGCATAACTATCTTCGGGGAAAGAATCATCCAGTTGACCTGGCAAGCCGGCGTTGGTTTTGTCTACGATAAGAACAGTTTTGAGCTGCTGAAAGAGTTCCACTATCCAACTGAAGGCTGGGGCATCACGCACGATGGGAAGCGCCTGATCATGAGCGACGGCACCTCAACGCTTCACTTCCTGGACCCTGAAACTCTCGAGGAAATCGGCCGCATCAAAGTATACGACAAGGACGGCCCGGTGACCAGGCTCAATGAGTTAGAGTACGTTCAGGGGGAGATCTACGCCAACGTGTGGCAGACAGACCGCATCGCCAGGATCGCACCTGATACTGGTGAGGTGATCAGATGGATAGATCTGGTGGGGCTTCTGAGCCCCGAAGATCGTACTGAGCCAGTAGATGTTCTCAACGGCATTGCCTACGATGCAGAGAATGATCGGTTGTTTGTTACCGGAAAGCTCTGGCCCCGGCTCTTTGAGATTGAGCTGATCCCTCTGGAATAGTTGACGACAGCTACTCAGCCGCCCCCCTAACCCCCCAATCCTGGGGGGAAAAAAGGAGAAGGTTATGGAAGATCTCAGGCTGGTCACATACTGCGGGCTCTACTGCGACCTCTGTGCTCAACATGGACGCATCCCCTACTTGGCGAGGGGGCTCAGGAGATCAATGGCCAATGAGGGCTACGAGTTCTGGGGTCAAGAACTCCCCGGATTCAATGAGTTTTGGGGATTCCTGACCGACCTCTGCGATCCTGACAAAGCCTGCCCTGGCTGTCGGCAAGGTGGCGGGCCACCCTTCTGCGGGATAAGAAAATGCGCCCTCAAGCGAGGAGTGGAAATCTGTGCCTTTTGCCAGGAATACCCGTGCAAGCGGGTGCTTGAAATTGCGAAGGGCTATCCGACTCTGATCGCAGATGGGCAGCGAATGAAGGAGATAGGGATTGAGGCCTGGATTCAGGAACAGGAGAAGCGAGCGGGGACAGGATTCGCCTACGTTGACATTCGCTGCTACCCGTACAGCGTTCCTGAGGAGTGAGCCGTGCAAGCAGAGATCATCTCCATTGGGACAGAGCTACTCCTGGGCGCCATCGTGGACACCAACGCGGCCTATATCTCCCGACAGTTGGCTGAGATTGGCATTGACCTGTACCATCGCGTGACGGTGGGGGACAACGAGGGGCGCATCGCCCGCTGCATCGAGGAAGCTCTGGAGAGGGCTGACGTGGTGATCTGCACCGGCGGACTGGGCCCCACGGTGGACGATGTCACCCGCCAGGCTGTAGCGCGGGCCACGGGCCGGAAGTTGGTGCTGGACGAGGAGATGCTGGGTTGGATCGAGGAGCGCTTTCGCGGCTGGGGCCATCCCATGAGCGAGAACAACCGCCGCCAGGCGTTCAAGCCCGAAGGCGCCATCGCCATCGAGAATCCGGTGGGCACCGCGCCCATCTTCATCGTCCAGGACCAGCGGGGCGACGTGATCGTGCTGCCTGGCGTGCCCCACGAGATGAAGCATCTGATGGAACACGAGGTGATCCCCTACCTCAGGCGCAAGCTAGGCCACCAGGAAGTAATCAAAGCGCGAGTGCTGCGCACGGTGGGTATCGGGGAGTCGCAGGTGGACTCGCGCATCGGCGATCTGATGGTGAGCGCCAATCCCACCGTGGGGCTGGCTGCTCACCCAGGCCAGACCGACGTGCGCATCGTGGCCAAGGCGGCCAGCGAGGAGGAGGCGGATCGGCTCATCGCGGATATGGAGAGGCAAGTGTGCGAGCGGCTGAGGGAGGTGATCTACGGCGTGGACGAGGAAACGGTCGCAGAGGTGGTGGCCCGGATGCTGGCCGAACGGGAGTTGACCCTGGGCACGGTGGAGTGCGGGGTGGACGGCGTCGTCAGCCGTCGCATCTTTGACACGTCGGACGGCCCCGCCGTGCTGGGGAACTGCCTGATCGTTGACACCGTGGAGGAGACCGTCGGCTTTTTGGCTCTGCCTCGGCCCCAGCTCAAGAAGGCGGGCGCTTTCTCGGCCAAGGCAGCCCGGGCAGCGGCGCGAGCCGGGCGCGCCTTTCTGGAGGTGGACATCTGTCTGGCGGTATGGGTGCGAGCGCCCATCGCCGACGATCCAGCAGAGCGGCAGCCCATGTACATCGCCCTCGACATGGGCCAGGAAGTGATCGTCCGGACCTTCCAGTACGGGGGGCACACTGAGCGAGCCACGGCCTGGCTGGTTAACCGGGCCCTGGACATGGTGCGGCGGGCGTTGTTGTAAAGGAGAATCAGGAGACAAGGAGAATGGAAACTAAACGTGTCACCCTTACACTTCCAATCAGCGTCTATGAAGAGGTATTGGGAGCAAAAGAAGAAGAGACCCGCAGCGTAGCCGATTTCGTCAGGGCGGCCGTGGTAGAGAAGCTCGCCAAGATACGCTGGCAACGCAACCTGGAAGATTTGCGGCGGGAGATCCGTGAAGCTGGCGGCCTCGAGCTGAGAGGCAGTAAGGAGGAGGTCATTGAGCGTCTCAGAGAGACTCGGCGCGCGATTTTTGAGACCGAGTACGCTCATCTGTATAGATAGCAATCAGTTCGTTTTCGGTCTCAACGAGACAGATGAAGATTCCGTGGCGTTCCTGAACATCCTCAGCGATTTTAACGTGGCAATCCCTCGTCTCATAACGCAAGAAGTCACCAGGAATCTCGACACGGCGGTTCAGGTGCGAAAATTCTACCGGCTGATCTACGGAGTGCCGAATTTCCTAGTCGTGGACGAGCCTGTGCCGCAGACCTTCGTAACCAAGTACGTCGAACTTGGCTTGCGGGAAAAAGCCGACGCCGTGATCGGAGCCTTCGCTGAGTGGGTGGGAGCCAAGTATTTGGTGTCCGACAATCGCCACTTCCTCCAAGAGTTGAAAACCGACGCTTTCGAGGTGATCAGCCCGGCTGAGTTTCTGGATCGCTTCAGCAAGGGTGAGTTATGAAGCGGACTGCCGCGACAACCCGTCCCAGAGTTGACTTTTTCCCCCAGTTGTTATATCCTTTAGACCGCTTCCAAATCAACATCAAAGGAGATGAGTTATGAGCACAAAAGACATCCAGAAGATGAGGCAAGCTCACAAGGTACTGGCCGAGTTCGATTACGAGCTGGGAGAGGTCGAGAAGGGCTATACCAACCGCACCCTCTACGTCAACCTCTCCGACAACACCATCGCCAGCAAGCCGGTGACCCAGCAGATGAAGGACGTCTTCACCGGCGGCAAGGGCTTTGGCCTGTGGCTGCTTTGGAATGGGGTCACGGGCGACACGAAATGGAACGACCCGGAGAACGAGATCGTCATCGCTTCCGGCCCCATCGGCGGGACTACCCAATACCCCGGCTCTGGCAAATCCCTGGTGGTGAGCCTTTCCCCCACCACGCACTCGGTGATAGATAGCAACGTGGGCGGCCACTTCGGCCCGCTGCTCAAGTTCGCGGGATGGGACGCCCTCGAGATCCAGGGCCAGGCCGAGAAGGACGTGATCGTCTTCATTGACGGGAACACAGGGAAGGTGACCATCGAGGAAGCGCCTGAAGAAGCCGTAGACACCCACCTCATTGGCGAACAGATGATGGAGATGTTCGCCGACACCGAACGGGAGAAGCGTGACATCTCGACCGTCTCGGCGGGAAGCGGCGCCGACCACGCCCTCTTCGGCTGCCTCAACTTCAGTTGGTACGACGTGCGCCGCAAGAGCGTGCGCTTTAAGCAGGCCGGGCGGGGCGGCATCGGCACGGTGCTCAGGGATAAGAAGATCAAGGCGCTGGTGGTCAAGTACAGCGGCGGGAAAGCGGTTGCTAACAATCCTGCCGACAGAAAGCGCATCATCAGCGTGGGCACCAGGATCAACCAGGAGATCCGCGACTACGATGCGGTGCAGAACAAGATGCGCAACACGGGAACGGCTTTCCTGGTCACGATCATGAACGACTACGATCTTTTGCCAGTGCACAACTTCAGGTTTGGCGCACACCCGGAGGCCGAACGGCTATCGAGGGAAGTGTGGGAAAGCAAGTTTACCCAGGGCCTACCCGACGGCTGCTGGCATGGCTGCACCCTGAGCTGCTCTCACGCCGTGGATGGATACACGGTCAGGACGGGGCCATACAAAGGACAGGTGGTGATAGTTGATGGCCCAGAGTACGAGACCATCGCCGGCTGTGGCTCCAACTGCGGCATCTTCGATCCTGACGCACTCCTGGAGATCAACTTCTACTGTGACACTTATGGTCTGGACACCATCTCCTTCGGCACCTCGACCGCCTTCATCATGGAGTGCTATGAAGCTGGCATCCTCAACCAGGAGATCACCGGCGGACTGGAGCTGAGCTTCGGCCACGCCGACGCCGCCATTGAGCTGTTGCACCAGATGGGGCGGGGCGAAGGGTTCGGGGCCATCGCCGGGCAGGGCATCCGCCGCATGAAGCAGATCTTCGCCGAGGAGTATGGCGGCGATCCCCAGTTCATGCAGGACATCGGCATGGAGGCCAAGGGGCTAGAGTATTCTGAGTACGTGTCCAAGGAATCCCTGGCTCAGCAGGGCGGCTACGGGCTGGCCAGCAAAGGGCCGCAGCACGACGAGGCCTGGCTGATCTTCATGGACATGGTCAACAACCAGATCCCCACCTTCGAGGACAAGGCGGAGGCCCTACACTACTTCCCCGTATGGCGCACCTGGTTCGGGCTGTGCGGACTGTGCAAGCTGCCCTGGAACGATATCACGCCGCCAGACAACGCCGAGACCGACGAGCCGTCCAAGGTGCTGGAGCACGTACAAAACTACGTGGAACTCTTCTCCGGCGTGACCGGGCGGGAAGTGACCAAGGAAGACCTCATCACCATGTCCGAGCAGGTGTACAACTTCCAGCGCGTCTTCAACTTGAAGATGGGGTTCGGCACCCGCGAGCACGATGCCATCCCCTATCGCTCCATGGGGCCGGTGACGGTCGAGGAGTACGAATCCCGCGCGGAGCGATACGACGAGCAGCTCAAGGAACTGGTGGGGGACGACGCCGAAGGCAAGACCACCGAGGAGAAGATGGCAGCCCTGCGAGCACACCGCGAGGAACAGTACGAGTTGCTGATTGATGCCGTCTATAAGCGCCGTGGCTGGACGCCCAACGGCATTCCCACGCCGGAGACCCTCAAGCGGCTGCACATTGACTTTCCTGACGTGGTGGAACTCGTAAAGCGACACATTGGCTAGAGCGAGATGATTCGAGTTAATAACAAGTTCGACGTCGAGTGGCGAGAGGGGATGACGGTGAACTCCATCCTGGAGATTCTCAAGTTCACCTTTCCGATGATCGTGGTCTCGGTGAACGGCAAGGTCATCCCCAGAAGCGAGTACGGAACGACGGCGATTGAGGACAACGACCAGGTAAGGGTCATTCACCTCGTCGCCGGCGGCTGATATGACATCGAATTTCGAGGATTTACCGAATTTAGCGTCGTGAATTCGTGACTACTCAGGCATATCCGGAGAACGCGGGAACACGGAAGCACGGAGAGCATGGAAGCACGGAAGTTCCGTGACTCCGTACCTTCCGTGATTCCATGTTCCAAACTCTAACGGGGATTGCTTCGGCGGAAAAGCGCCGCCTCGCAATGACAAAAGCTCGCGCCAGTTTCTGTCCCCTACGGATGGCGCACCGCGCCATGGAAGACTCGCAATGACAGGCTGAGTAGTTACGTGAATTCGGTGAACCCTTTCAATTCGTTGTCATATCCACCAAGCACCCGAAAGGTGACATCGTTACGTCACCCATATTATATCAAGGAGGATACAATCAACATGGTCAACAAATCGCAACTACCTGGTTCCAAAGCTAGGGAATGGGTCGAGAAGGATACAGCCGCCATCTCTCCTTCCTACACCCGCTCTTACCCCTTCGTGATGGACCACGGCCAGGGCTCAGAGGTCTGGGACGTGGACGGCAATCGCTTCATTGACTTCAATGCCGGCATTGCGGTCACAGCTACAGGCCACGCCCATCCCGATGTGGTCAAGGCCATCCAGGAGCAGGCCGAGAAGTTCATCCACATGTCCGGGACGGACTTCTACTATCCCGTCCAGATCAAGCTGGCGGAGAAGCTCAATGCCCTGGTCCCTATCGAAGAGGAGACCCAAGTCTTCTTCACCAACTCAGGCACCGAATCGGTGGAGGCGGCTTTCAAGCTGGCCCGCTACTACACGGGGCGGCCCCGTATGCTGGCCTTCATCGGCGCCTTCCACGGGCGCACCATGGGGTCGCTATCCCTGACCGCATCGAAGTACGTGCAGCGCAAGGGCTTCGCGCCTCTGGTGCCTGGGGTGACTCACGTGTACTACCCCTACTGCTACCGCTGCCCATTTAACCTGGAGCATCCATCCTGCGACATCCACTGCGTAGACTATATCGAGAAGAGCCTCTTCCGTAACTTCGTGCCTGCTGAGGAAGTGGCGGCCATCTTCGTCGAGCCTATCCAGGGCGAGGGCGGCTACGTGGTGCCGCCGCCAGAGTGGCATGGCCGGCTCAAGGCCTTGATGGAAAAGTACGGCATCCTGTACGTTGCCGACGAGGTGCAGACGGGTTTCGGGCGCACCGGCAAGATGTTCGCCATGGAGCACTGGGGCGTAGAGCCCGACATCGTGACCCTGGCCAAGGGAATTGCCTCTGGCATGCCCGTCGGGGCGATGGTGGCCCGCAAGAGCCTGATGATCTGGCCGCCCGGCGCTCACGGAAACACCTTCGGCGGAAACCCCGTCTGCTCTGCCGCCGCCCTGGCGACCATCAGGCTGGTAGAAGACGGCTTCATGGAGAACGCGACTCGCGTGGGCCAGCGGATGATGGATCGTTTGAACGAGATCACAGACGATCATCCCAGCATAGGCGACGTGAGGGGCAAGGGGCTGATGATTGGCATCGAGCTGGTGAAGGACAAGGCGACCAGAGAGCCAGCGCCGGAGATACGCAACCAGGTCGTCCAGCGCGCCTTCGAGAAGGGCCTGCTCCTCCTGGGCTGCGGCCCAAATACCATGCGCTTCATGCCGGCCCTCAACATATCCCAGGACATCGCGGACGAAGGTCTCGCCATCTTCGAGGCGGCTCTGACCGAGGTCGAGAAGGAGGCTGGGCTCTAGCGAGTTAACGAGTAACGAGTCAAAACCCCGGACGTAAAAGGGCCATCAACAGTTGAATGTTGATGGCCCTCCCTTTCTTCTCACCTTTTGGCACGACTACGTCCATTGAAAGGGGACGGAAAGTTGGTTTACGTAAGAAAGCCTAAAAGACATTCCAGTCAATGGGTGGCGAAACATCTAATTTACGTAAGGAAACTGTAAGAAATAAGCTTAAAAAGCCAGATATGATAAAGAAGAGGCGGAAAACTTCTGACTATGATTTTATAGTCAAGTAAATAGAGCGATATGGCATGAAACTTCCTGAATACAATGCGAACGGTGAGAGCGAGGCCTAGTGCTCATTTTCCTGCTTCAAAGCGCACATATAGCCGTAGACGTACGCCTTAAAGCGATCGAAGTCGCTGATGTTGTTCTGCAATATGTCGTAGAGAATGTTCGCATCTACCTCCCAGTAGAGGTGCACCAGACGGTTTCTCATCCCGGTCATCTTGCGAGCCGTGGAGGCGAAATCCTGCTCGATGACTCCGTTCTCGGCCAACACGGTGAAGCTGTCAGCGTAAGACTCCGGCGCTCGAAAATCCTGGCGAGCAATGATGTGATTGGCCACGTCAATACAGCACTCGATGGCAACCTGCAAGTAGTATTTGGCAGCACCCAGTTTCACCAGGTCATCTGCCAGTTCCGCCCGTCGAAGCGCGGCCAGTTGGTGCAGTTGATCGAGATAAGTGTCCAGGTTGCGAAAAATGCCCTCAATCGTCTTAGGTTCAACCATACAGCGCCTTCTTTCTCAAATCGGCCTCCAGATGAGCAAAATAGGCCTCACACATCATCGCCAACACTGGCTGGAAATCGAAATAGCGCTTGCGGGTACGGACTTCATACGCTACCCGAAAGTCTACATCCTTCGAGTAGAGAAGCCGTCCCTTGGTCAGCACCTGGCCTTGAACTCTCAGCGGTGCGTCGTTGATACTGCGCACATCGGCGTTCTGGATGCCACAGTGTCTCTCGATCTCGGCGGCGATCTCCAGCTCCAGCATGAACCGCTGGTAGGCATCCAGCCCACAGGCGGGGGCCAGGACCAGGGCGATATCTACGTCGCTGAGAGGGGTCGGGCACCCTGCAGCCACCGAGCCGTAGGCGTAGGCAAGTAGCACGGGGCGATGCTTCAGGATGTCTGGCAAGCACAGCTTGAGGCGCGCTATGATTTTCGATGCCACGTCCTGAGGCGCTATCTGTCCATCGCCTCTCACGCTGGCAGAGAAATCGTTTATCGCTTTCATGTATCTCGCTCCCCTTCACTCTGGGATAAGTATAGCATCATTCAATGTTGCTGTCAATTGCAGTTATGGGCAACTTGTGTTAGAATAGTAGCCATGATGGACTACCAATTGCGCCAGCGTGAATATCTTCTCCAAATAAGCCGCGCCATGACCTCGCGGCTGGACCTGCCCTCGGTGCTGCGCCTGATCCTGGAGAACGCCGCGGAGATGTTGCAGGGCCAGGCGGGCCTCATCGCCTTGCGCCAAGAGGATGGCAGCCTCCGTGTGCAGGCAAGTTATGGCCTGCCACCGGACATCCTACACCTTTTCACGCCTCTATTGACCGACATCCCCGCCCAAGCTGAACGCGAATATCTCATCCCTTCGACAGGCTCAGGACACCGCCGTTGGACGATCCCCAACCTGCAGATGAAGCTGAGCCTGGTGGTATCGGCCATCGGTCTCGGCCTGCGCCAGGTAGTGGCCCTGCCGCTGATCATGGAGAGCAATCTCATCGGCGTGATCTACATCTTCCGCTCCCAAGGTGGGGCCTTCTCGGCTAATGACCGCCAGGTGCTGGCCAGCTTCGCCGACCAGGCAGCCATCGCCGTCCATAACGCCCGCCTCTACCAGCGATTGGCGCACGAGAAGCGCCGCCTGGACGCCATCATTCAGAACAGCGCCGATGGGGTGATGATCCTGGACACCCAGCGCCGCATCCGAGTCTTTAACCGTGCTCTGGAGGAGATGACGGGCTGGTCCGCCGAGGAAGCCCTGGGGCAACCCTGCTCCCGTGTGCTGGCCCTGAGGGATCGCCAGGGAAAGGACATCTGTGAAGCCACGTGCCCCCTCCTGCAACCCGAGCCAGAGGAACACCTCTACGTGGAAGGCGACATCAAACGCCCCGACAGATCAGTCGTCACCGTAGGCATCACCTACTCGCCCCTCTACGATAGAGAAGGCCGCCTGGTGAGCGTCATCGCCAACGTGCGCGACATCACCCGTTTCCGCGAGGCCGAGGAGATGAAGTCCACCTTCGTGTCGGTCATCTCCCACGAGCTGAAGAGCCCCGTCTCCATCATCAAAGGCTACGCCGACACCCTGCGCCGCGAGGACGCGCAGTGGGACGCGGACACGCTGAGCCAGGGCCTGGCCATCATCGCCGAGGAGAGCGACCGCCTGAACAGGCTGATAAACAACCTTCTCGACGCCTCTCGTCTGCAAGCCAGCGCGTTCAAGCTAGAGCTTAGCTATGTGCAGGTGGACAAGCTGGCGGAAAAGGTGATGGATGAATTCCGAACCCAGTCGAGCGAGCACATGTTCACCCTGGACTTCCCCCCCGACTTTCCCGCCGTGCAGGGCGACATCGAGCGGTTACGGCAGGTGCTGACCAACCTGCTCTCCAACGCCATCAAATACTCGCCCCGTGGGGGGCTGATCCGCACAGGCGGCTGGGCCGATGACGATTGGGTCTACATCGCTGTGGCCGACGAGGGCATCGGCATCCCCCAGTCGGAACAAGAGCGCATTTTCGAGCGCTTCTATCGGGCGGAGAGCCCCCTCACCCGCCGCACCGAGGGGGCGGGGCTGGGCCTCTACCTCTGCAAAGAAGTAGTCGAGGCCCACGGCGGCAAAATCTGGGTGCAAAGCGAGCCAGGCAGGGGAGCCAAGTTCATCTTCAAGTTACCGCGCAGCTTTTTTGCCACGAATTACACGAATTTTCACTAATTTTCCTTTTCTTCGTGTCAATTCGTGAAACCTGTCCTGAGCCCAGTCGAAGGATTCGTGGCAGAGATTACTTATCCACGGTTGATCCGGAAGTGATAAGGAGCCCGACTTTGAACAGCGACAAACGCCTTGACCTCCACGTTCACTCCTTCTTCAGCGATGGGGTGCTCCTGCCCAGCGAGATCCTGCGCAGGGCGGCAGCCCTGGGCTACGGAGCCATCGCCATCACCGACCACGCCGATGCGTCCAACCTGGACGCGATCGTTTCCAGCCTGGTGCGTTTCGCCCAGGAGCAGAGAGGAGACTTCCCCCTCACCTTCGTGCCAGGCGTGGAGTTGACCCACATGGCCCCAGCCAGTATCGCGCCCCTGGCCCGGCGGGCTAGAAAGCTGGGAGCGGGGCTGGTAGTAGTGCACGGGGAGACCATCGTAGAGCCAGTGATGGGTGGCACCAACCGGGCGGCAGTAGAGTGCGCCGAGGTGGACATCCTGGCCCACCCAGGTCTCATCACTTTAGAGGAAGCCCAAATCGCCGCTGAGAACGGGATCGCTCTCGAAATCACTTCCCGCTCAGGCCACTGTCTCACCAACGGCCACATCGTTCAAATCGCCCGCCAGACGGGAGCCAAGCTGGTTCTCAACACCGACACCCACACGCCCGGCGATATGATAGGCCAGGAGATGGCCCGCTTGGTGGCAGCCGGCGCCGGGTTAGATGAAGAAGAGATCCAGATGGCCACCGTAGTCAACCCCCAGGCTCTGATCCAGCGAGCGCTGAGTCGCTATGCCAAATGGGCCTGACGAAGCAAAGCTCAAACCTCCAACCTCCAACCTCCAACTTCAAAGTAGAGAAAGGAAATCCCAACCATGTTCCAACTACAAACCGTTCCCGTACCCTGCCCCCTCTGCGGGCGCCGATTCGCCGCCCAGGTGCAGAGTATCATTGACGTAGGCCAGGATCCAGAAGCCAAATCCAAACTCCTGCGAGGCAAGATCAACGTCGCCACCTGCCCTCAGTGCGGCAACGCCGGGATGCTGAACGTCCCCTTTGTCTACCACGACCCCGACAAGGAGATGCTCCTCTGCTTCTTGCCATCCGAGCTGAGCCTGAGAGGCGACGATCAGCATAAGCTCGTCGGCGACCTGACTAACCGCCTCATAAGCTCATTGCCTCCTGAGGAGCGCAAGGGCTACCTCCTGCAGCCTAAGATCTTCCTCAGCCTGACAGGGCTGATAGACGAGGTAGTGCAAGCTGACGGCGTCACCAAAGAGATGCTGGAGGCTCGAAAGGCCAAGCTGAGTCTAATCCAGCGCTTCTTGGATGCGACCAGCGACGAAGTCCTGCGAGTTCTGGTGCGGGAAAACGACGGCCAACTGGACTACGAATTCTTCAGTCTCCTGACCGGCTCCATAGAGATAGCCAAGACCGAGGGCGAGGAGAATAGAGCCAAACGCCTTTTGGGACTGCGGGAGAAGCTGTTGGAGTTCAGCAGCCTGGGTAGAGCCAGCCGAGTCGAGCGCGAGATCACCGAGGCTTTGCAAGAAGGCATGACGCGGGAAGAGTTCCTGGAGAAGGTAATTGAGTGTGAGAGTGACGCCGAGCTAAGGGCTGTGATAGCTCTCGGACGCCGCATGCTGGATTACCAGTTCTTCCGCAGCCTGACCAGCAGGATTGAGGCCCGTGAGGAGGAAGGAAAGGCCGAGGAGGCTCAGCGGCTCAAGCACCTGCGATCTCGCATCCTGGAGATCAGGGACAGGCTGGATGCCGAGACCCAGGCCATGCTGCAAAAAAAGGCAGCCTTGTTGAGGGAGATCTTCGAGAGCGAGGGATTGGGAGAAGCGTTGCGAGAGCATGTGGAGGAGATTGACGAGGTCTTCTTTGCTGTCCTGTCGGCTAACATCGAGCAAGCTGAGGCCGGGGGCGAGAAGGAGGTAGCCAGGAAGCTCAAACGCCTGGAGACCCTGGCCTTCCAGTTGCTGGACGAGATAACACCTCGGTCTATCAAGTTCATCAACCAACTGATGGAGGCTCAATATCCCAGAGAGACGAAGAAGCTGCTGGAGGAGAATGTCGAGCAGGTAGACAACGAGTTATTGAGGGTGATGGATCTTATCATTGAGAACCTAACCCGAAGCGGAGAAAAGAGAACAGCCCGACAACTGAGGGAGATCAGGGATCAAGCGAGGGTTACGTTGCAGCAGCGGTCGTCATGAAGTGTGTCATTGCGAGCGAAGCGAAGCAATCTCCACCACGGAGGGGATTGCTTCGTCGCGGAGTTTACACTGAGCGTAGACGAAGTGCTCCTCGCAATGACGGCCCGAACGTTTATCCTGAGGGGATTCTGTCCAGGCGGAAGCCGTGGCCGCGCACCGTGACGATGTATTGGCGATCGGCATCAACTTCACCCACCCTCTCGCGCAGGCGGCGGACCAAAGCATCCATGGCCTGGTCAGAGACCCCTTCCTCAGCCGCCTCGGGCCAAACCGCTTCCACAATCTCGTCACGGCTGCACACCCGCCCCGCCCTATCGTACAAGAGCTCCAACAGCCGATACTGAGCCAAAGAGAGCGGGGGACTAAGCTCTCGCCCTCCAATCAAAACCACGTGCCTCTCTCTATCCAGGTAAAGACCGGGACGCCTCCCCCTTTCGAAAACCAGCGGGGCCGTGGCCTCGGCGCCGACGAAGCTCAGCCGAACGCACAGAGCGATCTGAATCTCGTCGCCATCTTGCAAGATGCAGGGCTCTATGACCTCGCGACCGTTGACGTAGGTTCCGTTCCTGCTCCCCAGGTCCTCCAGAACGTACTGGCTGTCCAGGCGTCGAATCTGGGCGTGATGGCGGGAAACCTGACGCTCCACGAGCACAACGTCGCAATCCTCGCCACGCCCAATGATAACCCTATCTTTCTCGACAAGCCAACTCCGACCAGCTCCCTGTCCCTCTTGCATGATCAGCGTGGGCATCCCTATCTCGGCCATCGCGCAGCGCCTCCTGTGAATTGCACTTCTTGACAAGAAGATGATTATGGGTTAAGCTATAGACAGATTCTGTTACGAGGGCAGCGGCTTTGATCCAACCTTTAGCACTCGGTACCGTCCTGCGGTCAAGATACAAAATAGTAGAGCTGGTGGGCCAAGGCGGCATGGGCTCTGTCTACCGAGCCGAGGATCTGCGCCTGGAGGGAAGGCAGTGCGCCGTCAAAGAGGTGCAACTCGAGACCGAGGCCGGCTTCGCAGCCCAATCTCGAGAGCAATTCCAGCGTGAGGCCAGCGTATTGGCCAGACTCGATCACCCCAATCTGCCCAAGGTATCCGACTATTTCTCGGAGGGGGGTCGGGACTATCTGGTCATGGACTTCGTGGCCGGCCGCAACCTGAAGGAGATCATGGACGAGGCGCGTCGCCAGGGGCGGTTCCTGGAGGAAAAACAGGTACGAGCCTGGGCTGATCAGCTCTGCGATGCCCTGGAATACCTCCACAGCCAAGACCCGCCAATCCTCCATCGCGACGTCAAGCCCGCCAACATCAGGCTCACTCCTTCGACAGGCTCAGGACACCGCCCTGGTGGCACTCTGAAACTGGTGGACTTCGGCCTGGTCAAGCTCCTGGCCCCCGACGATTCCAGAACGATCACCATCCTCCAGGGCCGCGGGACGATTCAATACACCCCGCTGGAGCAGTATGGGGGAGACACGGGGCACACCGACGTCCGATCCGACATCTACTCCCTGGGGGCCACCCTCTACCATCTCCTCACCAACCACCCCCCGGCCGACGTCAAGCAGCGCTTTCTGAAGCCCGATTCGCTGCCCTCCCCTCGCAGCCTCAACCCTCGACTCTCCCCTCGCATCGAGAGGGCCATCTTGCGGGCTTTGGAGATGCACCCCGATGAGCGACCGGCCAGCGTAGCCGAATTCAGAGCCGAGCTACACTCCTTCGCTATCCCAGAGCCTTTGGCTGATCTGCTACCAACTGAAGGAGAGTGGATAGAGGCAACTCAAGACAACAAGACTCTGATGGCCATCGCCCTGGCCCTGATCGTCCTCGCCTTGCTGATTACTCTCCTTGCACCTCCCCTTCCCACTTGAAACAACAGACGGCAGAATTCAACGGACTTGCTCCCCTGTCCCCTTGCTCCCTTTGAGCTTTGGACTTTGAGCTTTGAGCTTCAGTCCCTTGCTCCCCTGCTCCCCTGCAGCCTTTCCCACACCTGCTGGCCCAGCACGTAGCCCAAAGGCAACAGACTGAACAGCAAGCACATCAAGAAAGCTCCCCAGTTTGGCGAAAGCTGGCGAAACAGCCCCGCCCCCGGCAGGTTCAGCCCGTAGAGGCTATAGCCTGCCAGCCCCCCCACCAAACTCAGCAAGAAGAACCTCAATCGCCGCGATAGAGAATGGCCATCGTCGCGCTGCACCACGTAGCTCGCTCCCCCAACCACCACGCTGCCCAGCACGGCCAGCAGAAAATCGCCCATATCCACTCGACGCCTGGGTGGCTCGACAACCTGCTCCTCTTCGGCGGGAGGAGTCTCGGTCGGTGTGGCCGTCGGAGTTGGAGTGGGCTCAAGGGTGAAGGTGGGCGTAGAGGTGGGTGTATTGGTAGGTGTGGAGGTAGGTGTTGGCGTGGGGGTGGACGTTGGCGTGGGGATAGGTGTTGGGGTGGAAGTCGGCGTTGGTGTGGAAGTTGGCACGGGCGTGTCCGTGGGAGTGGGCACCACAGTAGCGATGGTGGCCGGCTCGTCGCCCTTGATAATAACCGTCAACGTGTTGGACGTTCGGGCCGGATCGCTGCTCACGGTGATGCGTAACTCCCCAGTCCTCTCCACAGAAATAGTCGTCTCTGCCACTCCGTTTACGGTGGTCACGTGATGGGGAGGCGATTCCACCGATTCGGCTGGATAGAGGAGGCGGAACACCGCCGGTGTGCCATCGGGCACCGGATGGCCGTTCCTATCCAGGATGGCGCTGGTTCGCACCCGCAAGGTGTCTCCTACGTCGAGGTCAATGGGCGTAGGTGTTGCTTCCTCCTTGACGAGCATGGCCGGGGCTATGACCTCGATAACCTGATCGGGGTCGGGCTCCGTTTGTGAGATCAGGTTGTACTTTATCCCTTCCACGCTGACCGGAGAGTTCCCCGAGGGCATGAACTCCTGGAAGAGAGCCCGCACCGAGGCCTCGACGAAAGGCCCGACCTTGCTGTAAACGCCGTAGTAGGCCGTCAACTTGCTGATCTCGGTGCTGTCCAAATAATAGGGCGCGTTGCAAGCCAGCACCACCACTTTCTTGCCAGGCAGAACGTCGGAGCGCAGTTTCAACAGGGATTTAACCGCGTCGGACTGAGGGTAGTCCTCAGGGTTGAGGTCCAGCATGGCAAAGATGAGCCAGTCAGCCTCACGCATCAGGCCCTCAACGTCCACCCCCGGAACCGCTCTCCCGGTCAGGAATTGTTTCAACTGACTGAAAGTCAAACTATTGATGCGTTCAGGGTCCACCTGCCCACTGGCCTCAGGCCCGTAGAGCTGGAGGATGGTCCCCCGCAGGGCGTCAGGCTCGATAAAGGGCAACGGCTCGCAAACGGGACAATCGCTGGCCTGCCGGTCATCGCTAAAGATGAGGATGTTTTCGTCAATAAGGGGTGGGCTGGGCAGCCTATCGGCCAGCTCATCTGGCCCAGGGTAGATGAGGGTAATAGCCTCCTGAGCGACCTGGAAGACGGCCTCCCTTCCCTGCCCCACCACCTCCGCCAGATTTTCTACATCTACTTGAACCGCTTCCAGGGCGAAATCGGGATACAGCCGATGCTTGAGGCTCAGAATGCGCCGCAGGGCCCCGTCAACCCGGGTCTGGAAATTGGGATCGCTGAGATACTTCTCGCGGAAGAATTGAATGGTGGCCTTGATATTCTCCAACTGCTCTGGCCAACTATCGGTCAAGGCAAACTGGGAGAGCATCAACAGATCGTTGCCAGCCAGAAATGCCTCTTGAGCTATCCGCTTGTGGGGGAAGGTTTGCAACTGGGGATCGTAGTACTTGCGCACCGCCGAAACCCCCAAAGCATTACTGACCATCAGCCCCCCCTCGCTGCGCCAGGGCTCGAATTCGGACAGGGCCATCAGTGCCTGGAGAGCCTGGGGGTCGAAGCTGATAGGGCGGGTGAGCTGGCGGATATTACCCTGAAAGCCTCGATAGCGGATGTGGGAGGTCATCAGGGCATCGGCCATGGCCTGGGGATCATCCTCTTTCAGTTGGGTGACGGCGAAGAAGGGCGCCAACTCGATCTTGCGCAGCTCTTGAAGCGACTTCTGGACGGTAGCCACTTCCTCATCAGCGCGGCGATCGCTGCCCCCGAGGCCAGGGAAGTGCTTGGCCACCACGGCCACTTTGCCCTCGCCCCCCTGGTGCACCCCACGGATGTAGGCCTGGCCGAATTTGCCCACCCAATAGGGATCGCCACCGAAGACACGGGTGCCAAGATCCCCCTTGAGGCCCGGCCGCGGATTGTCCAGCACGTCCAGCGAAGGGCCCAGGAGCATGTTGAGGCCCATCGCCCTCAGTTCCCGTCCCACGACCTCGCCGATTTTCTCAGCGTTATTCACGTTCCAGGTGGCGCCGAGGGCCATGTTGTTAGGCACCTCTGTTACACCGGAGGTGATTTGGGTATAGGGGAAGCCATCCCCATCCTGGGTGATAGCAATGAACAGAGGAACGAAGGTTATGGTACCGGTCAGCGGTTGACTGGAAGCGAGGGCCTGGAGGCTATTGGTCAGATTGGCTACCTGGAGCGGTGCATCCTCAGCGTTGGTGAAGTTACCGTTGTCAGTCAGGAGCACCACTCCGCCCACCCGGTAGTCCCTGATGAGCTCAGCGACATCCGACCCCAGGCCGGGATCGCTGTCAGCAAAGGTGACCAGGAACAACTGGCCCACCTTTTCCTCCACCGACATGCCGTCCATGAGCCCCTGGACGAAATCACTCTCATCTTGCGCTTCCAGGGGGATCGGCAAGAGCAGGGAAAGCAAGATAATCCCCAATACCATTAACGATAGACTGTCGGACAAACTGCGTTTCATCAACATTCTCCATTGGGTCAGGTGGTCGGATGGTCGGGTGGTCAGATGGTCATTAGTATACCTCTTTAAGGCAAAATCGTCAAGCATGTGACAGCGTGAAACGTAAACCGGGCCTCACGTTTCATGCATCACGTTTCACGGCTGCTGGGTTTACAAACCAGGCCATCTGGTGTACAATTAGTTCGGTTGTATTAGAAGTGGAGGGATGATGAACCGACGTCAATTCTTCGACGAGATCGCAGTTAGATGGGATGTTTCGGAGGTGGAAGAGACCCACACCCGGCTGCGGGAGATTGTGACTGGGCTGGGCATCGAGCCAGGGAGCGCGGTGCTGGACGTGGGCTCCGGCACTGGCGTGCTGTCGCCGCTGCTCCTGGAGGCGACTGACGGCGAGGGGCAGATCGTGGCCCTGGACCTCTCAGGCGAGATGCTCAGGCGTGCCCAGGCCAAGGGGCATCTCGATGCCTACGTCCAGGGAGACGCCCAGCGGCTGCCGTTCCCGGCTGAGACCTTCGACTGGGTGATCTGCAACGCCGTCTTCCCCCACTTTCCCGACAAGCGGCGCGCCCTGGGCGAGGCCAGTCGGGTTCTCAGGGAAGGGGGGCGGTTGGCCATCTGCCACACCGCCAGCCGCCAGACCATCAACGAGTTCCACCGCTCCATAGGCGGTGTCGTGGCCCACGATACAATGCCCGACGAGAAAATGATGCGGTGGTTGTTGCGGGAGGCGGGGCTGGGAGAAGTGAGGGTGTGGGATGAGTCTGACCGCTACTTGGCGCTGGGGCGACGAGAGAGCTGGTAAGTCGAGTTCTTGCGTCGAGTTGGCCCAAAGCCCTGGCCCAGATTCAGGCTTGACGGGTGCATTGGACAGTGGTATAATAGTAATAGTTGCGGGTGCTACGCCTGTATCCTCAATAGTTGTAGGCCCCCTCTGGAAGGAGCAATGTGATGGTCGAGCTACGCGAGTTGATCCACGACATAGGCGTCGCCGAAAAGCAGATGTACCACTTTGAAAGCAAATATGGCGTCCTATCCCACGAGTTCTATCGGGCCTTCATCAGCGGTGAACTATCCGAGTTTGACGCCTACGATGAATACCGGATGGACTTCCTCGAATGGGCGGCACTCTGCCAGACGCAACGAAAGTTGGAACAGGAGTACCAGCGATTGAGTGCCCGCCAGCCGGCTGCCATGCGCATTCGTCTGCAATTCGCGACAGTGTAATGCCTGTACCTGACAATCCCCTGCGCACCCGCGAGACGTATGAGCGATTCCTGTACACGTTGACCGCTCAGTATCCCAGCATCAGGCGTTCCACGCTGGTTTATATCCCCTCCGGCGCATATTTCGGCCGAGTCGAGGGGTTTTTGTTGTTCGATGCTCGCATCGTGCTGTGCGTCTTGGAACATCTCACCTTTCTCACTCACGGGGAGATTGAACGCTACAGCTACGAAGTGTCCCGCAGCGAGATGACGCTCGACCAGTTTGTTGAACTATCGGCCGCTGAGTATTGTGCTGCGGCATATCCCCACAAACAAAAGTTGTACTGGTACGACTCCTTTTCTCATCCAGATGATCCATCGCTGGCCAGCACGAATCCCCACCACAAGCACATTCCTCCCGACATCAAGCACCACCGCGTCCCCGCCCCCGACCCGAGCTTCACCCGCCCCAACCTGCCATTCCTCATCGAAGAAATCGAGCGCCAGGTACTGCAACAGAGCGAAGCTTAAGGAATGAGGCCACAAGCTCTCGGATTTCCCCGTAAGAATCGCTCAGGACATCAAACCAGCGAATGGCCTCGTCGTCCAGGCGAAACCAGTTGTACTGGTGGCGCACGAAGCGGCGGGTGTGACGCTTGATGAGCTGAATGGCCTCCTCCAGGTTGACTTGGCCTCGCAGATACAGGCCGATCTGCTGGTAGCCAAGCCCCGACATGGAGGGCAGGTCGTAGCCGTACCCCTGCTCCACCAACCCCCTGACCTCCTCCACCAGCCCACTCTCGATCATCCTGTCCACCCGCTCATCAATGCGCCGGTAGAGCTCCTGGCGTTCCATGGTCAGGCCGATCTGCAGGATGCGATAAGGCGGCGGCTTCTTGCGCTGCAGCTCGGAGATGGGCCGCCCTGTCTCCAGGCAAACCTCCAGGGCGCGAACTACCCGCCGCACGTTGCGGGGATCAATCCGTTCGGCAGCCGCCGGGTCCACCCCCCGCAGACGAGCGTGGAGGGCCTCCTCCCCTTCGAGCTCCGCTTGGCGATAGAGCTCCGCCCGCAACTCCTCGTTGGGCGGAACCCTGGGGATGCCCCATCCCTCCACCACCGCTTTCACGTAGAGCCCTGTGCCCCCGACCAGGAAGGGGAACTTGCCCCGGCCTAAAACGTCGCCGATGGCCTGATAGGCAAGCTCCTGATATTGGGCCAGGGTGAAGGCCTCGTCGGGAGCGACCACGTCAATCAGATGATGAGGTACGCGCTCGCTCTCCTCGAGTGTCGGCTTGGCCGTGCCGATGTCCAGGCCCCGATATACCTGGCGGGAGTCGGCGGACACGATCTCGCCGTCGAACTCTTGAGCCAGGCGCAGCGACAGTCGCGTCTTGCCTACGGCCGTCGGCCCGACGATAACGATGAGGGGAGGTTGCTTTTTTTGAGTCATAGCAACCCCCAGTCTGTCACCGCGTTCTTTATCAGCTCCACCCGCAGCAACTTGCCGCCAGACGTCATCTCCACCGCCACCACGTCAATGCGCCAATCGCCGTCCCAACTGTGCTCCTGCAGATAGGTCTGGGCCACCTCCACCAGCTTGGCCTGCTTGGCTGGCGTCACCGACTCCTCAGGCGTGCCGTACTCTCGGCCTCGACGGGTGCGCACCTCGACGAAGACCAGGCAATCGCCGTCCTCGGCCACGATGTCTATTTCGCCCGCCGGGCAGCGCCAGTTGCGCTCGCGCACGATGTAGCCCCGCTTTTCCAGGTAGGCCGCCGCCAGTTCCTCGCCCCTCTGCCCCAGTTTCTTTCTAGCCCCCTTCATCCAACGCCCTCTTTCTTGTCACGTTTCACGTCTTCACGTTTCACGCTGTCGCCCTCTCCACCATCTGCCGGGAGATGCGGTTGTGGCGGGCCACGATTTCCTCCAGATCAAGACCCACCAGGTGACCACCATCAACCACTACCCGACCGTTGATGACCGACAGGGCCACGTTGACCGGCGTGCAGAAGACCAGCGCGGCCAACGGATCGTGCAGGGCACCGGCGTACTCCAGCCTGTTGAGGTCAATGGCAATGAAATCGGCTGCCTTGCCCGCTTCCAGCGAGCCGATGTCGTCGCGGCCCAGGACAGCCGCCCCGCCCAGGGTGGCCATCTCCAGGGCCTCCTGAGCACTGAGCGAGCCAGCGCCCTTCTGAACTCGCTGCAGAAGCATGGCCATGCGCGCCTCGGCCAGCAGGTGGGAGCTGTCGTTGGACGTGCTGCCGTCCACGGCCAGTCCTACCTTGACGCCCGCGTCCAACATCTCGCGGATGGGGGCTATCCCTGAACCCAGCCGCATGTTGGAGCTGGGGCAGTGGGCCACGCCGGTGCCCGTCTCGGCCAGGAGTCTTATCTCTTCCTCGTCGAGGTATATGGCGTGGGCATAGGAGACGTCGGGACCCACCCAGCCCAACTGTTCCATGTACTCCACTGGCCGGCAGCCGAATTTCCCCAGACAAAAACTTTCCTCGTCCAGGGTCTCGGCCACGTGGGTGTGGAGGTGCAGGCCGTGCTGGCGAGCTAGAGCCGCCGATTCCCTCATCAACTCCGCCGTCACCGAGAAGGGGGAGCAGGGGGCGAGGACGATGCGGCACATCGAATAGGGCTCTGGGTCGTGGTACTCCTCTATGACCCGCTGGCAGTCGGCCAGGATGTCCTCTTCGCTCTGGACGACGCGGTCGGGCGGCAGGCCCCCCTGGGAGCGGCCCAGGGACATACTGCCCCGGCAGGGATGGAAGCGGATGCCCAGTTCGCGGGCGGCGCGGATCTCGTCGTCCAGCGAAGCGTCGTTGGGAAAGAGGTACAGATGATCAGTGGTGGCGGTACAGCCAGAGAGAATCAGCTCCGCCAGGCCCACCAGCGCGCTGACGTAGATGGCTTCGCCGGTAAGCTCCGCCCAAACAGGGTACAGGCTGCGCAGCCAATCGAAAAGCTCCACGTCCTGGACAGCGGGCAGGGCGCGGGTCAGGGTCTGGTAGAGGTGGTGGTGGGTGTTCACCAGCCCCGGCAGGACGATCATCCCCGAAGCGACGATAACCCGGTCGGCCTCCCGCGGCAGCTCCTCAGTCGGCCCCACCGCTTCGATGACGTTATCCCGCACGAAAATGCCGCCGTCCTCGATGCGTCGCCTCTCCTCGTCCATGGTGACCAGCAAGGCTGCGTTTTTCACTAGCAAGGTAGGCATCGTGATTTCTCCTTTTTTCGACATGCCTCTTTCGTTCCGTAAGTATAGCACAAGCCCGCACGTCATGCAAAGGCGGGTCGGCGTGATAGTTTCCCAGACCCTTAGGGTTTCCAAAAACCCTAAGGGTCTCTTCATTGGCGTTTGACGTTTGCTCTTTTTTGTGGTACACTGAGCGCTGTTCTGATGGAAGCATAGGTTGACCTTGACGCCACCTACGTTCCATCGGTTGAGACTCTAATCTTTAAATCAGAAAGGTGATTTGAAAATGCCATTAGTAACCAGTAAGGAAATACTACAGCTTGCTTTGGCCGAACGCTTCGCCGTGGGCGCCTTCAATGCTAACAACATGGAAATGGTGCAGGCCATCGTCGAGGCCGCCCAGGAGGAGCGGGCGCCGGTCATCCTGCAGGTCAGTCAGGGAGCTATTCGCTACGCTGGTCTGGATTTTGCGGCTGGAATGGTGAAGATCGCGGCCGAGCAGGCCGACGTCCCCGTGGTTCTCCACCTGGATCATGGCACCGATTTCGACCAAAACGTCCGTTGCCTGCGTGTGGGCTTCACCTCCTTGATGTTCGATGGCTCCAAGCTGCCCTATGAAGAGAACGTGGCTATCAGCAAGAGGGTCTGCGATATCGCCCACATCGTCGGTATCCCTGTCGAGGCGGAGCTGGGCCGCGTGCTCAAGGCCTCGGATGGTGTGACGCCAGAGGAAGTGGAAGCGGCCATGACCGACCCCGACCAGGCTAAAGAGTTCGTTGATCTGACCGGGGCCGATTCTCTGGCCGTGGCCGTCGGCTCGGTCCATGCCATGAAGGCCCGCCAGGCCACCCTGGACATCCCGCGTATCGAGGCCATCCGCCAGAAGGTCGGGGTGCCGTTGGTGTTGCACGGCTCATCGGGCGTCCGGCACGAGAGCGTGGTCGAAGCCATCGAGCACGGCATCTGCAAGGTCAACGTGGCGACTTATCTGAGTCAGGCTTTCGTGCGAGGGATGAGAGAGGGTTTCGAGAGACATCCCGATGAGGTGGATCCCCGCAAATACCTGAGCATCTCTCGCGAAAACACCAAAGAAGCGGTGCGGGAGAAGATCCGCCTTTTCAAGAGCAACAACCGCGTTGATTCCAGCGGCGGCTTCAAGAGTCCGCCCAGGCAGCATCGAAGTGCAGAGCTTGGGGGGAGTGAAGAGTAGCTGACAGCAGGAGATCATGACCGCACAGATAATCACCATTGAGCGCCACATCCTGGAGCAGCAGCAGTTCTTCTTTCCTGAGGCGACGGGCGAGCTTACCTATTTGCTGTACGACATCGCCCTGGCGGCCAAGATCATCTCCCGTGAGGTGAGCAAAGCCGGTTTGGTGGGGATCCTGGGCCTCACTGGCGAAGAGAACGTCCAGGGCGAGCAGGTCATGAAACTGGACGTGTTTGCCAATGAGATCCTGATCCGCATGAACGATCACACGGGTCGGTTGTGCGCCATGGCCTCCGAGGAGAACCCCGACATTATTCCCATCCCCGAGCGGTTTCCTACTGGCCATTACGTGCTCGTCTTTGACCCGCTGGATGGCTCGGCCAACATTGACATGAACGTCAGCGTGGGCACGATTTTCTCCATCCACCGCAAGGTCTCGGATGGGCAACGGGGTATGTTAGAGGATTTCCTGCAACCGGGCTACAAGCAGGTCGCTGCAGGCTACATCATCTACGGTTCCAGCACCATGATGGTCTACACCAGTGGTCAGGGGGTGCATGGTTTTACCCTCGATCCCAGCGTGGGCGAGTTCTTGCTCTCGCATCCCAATCTCCAGATCCCGCCCCGAGGCAAGTATTACAGCACTAACGAGGGGAACTATCACTGCTGGAGCGAGGGCGTTCGCTGCTACGTGGACTACCTGAAGGCGTCCGACGAGGCCACTGGCCGACCCTATTCGGGGCGCTATATCGGCACGCTGGTGGCGGACTTTCACCGCAACTTGCTGGCGGGCGGCATCTTTATGTACCCGGCCGACACCAAGGATCCCAGGAAACCGCGCGGCAAACTCCGTCTGCTCTACGAGGCGGCGCCCATGGCCTTCATCGTTGAACAGGCCGGCGGGCGCGCCTCCGACGGCAGGCAGGACATCATGCACATCCAGCCAGAGTCGCTGCACCAGCGGGTGCCCCTTTTCATCGGCAGCCGGGAGGACATGGACGAGGTCGAGCAGTTCATCCGCGAGTTTGGGTAGATTAGACTGAGATTGCAGGAGGAGAATTATGAGGATTGGAATTTTAACCGGCGGCGGGGACGTCCCTGGCTTAAACCCCGCCATTAAGGCGGTGGCCTACCGAGGCGAGAGTGAAGGCCACGAGATAATCGGCATTCGGCGTGGCTGGATGGGTCTGCTGCACTACAACCCGGACGACCCCGAAACTCACGAACTCTTTATCCGACCTCTGAGCAGGGCTAACACACGCACCATTGACCGCACCGGCGGTACTTTCTTGCACACGTCACGCGTCAACCCGGGCCGTGTGCGGCCGGGGAGAACGCCTGCTTTCTTGAAGCCAGGAGAACAAGAGGCCAACGAGGAGGGGCTTCTGGACTTTACCCCTCATGTGCTCAGAAACCTGGAGCACCTGAAAATTGACGTGCTGATCCCTATCGGTGGTGAGGACACGCTGGGATACGCCGCCCGGCTTCACCATGAAGGGTTCCCGATCGTGTCCATTCCCAAGACGATGGATAACGACGTCTTTGGGACTGATTACTGCATCGGCTTTTCGACCGCAGTCACCCGCAGCGTCCGGTTCATTCATCAACTGCGCAGCACTGCTGGCTCTCACGAACGCATTGGGGTCGTGGAGCTATTTGGTCGTCACTCTGGGGAGACCTCGCTCATCTCCGCATATCTGGCTGGCGTAGATCGGGCCATCATCTCTGAGGTCCGCTTCGACATTGAGAAGCTGGCCGATTTGCTGATGCAGGACAAACGCGCCAATCCCAGCCATTACGCCATGATGACCATCTCCGAAGGGGCCCGGATCATAGGTGAGGAAATTGTCTATAGGAAGGACAAGGTTGATCCCTATGGACACAAAAAGCTGGGCGGCATCGGTGCTGTGACTGCTACCCGGCTGCAAAAGATAACCGGCGAAGCAACGTTGATTCAGGAAGTCGCCTACCTGATGCGCTCTGGGGAACCGGATGCTTTGGACGTTATGGTCGCTGTCAACTACGCCAACATCGCCATGGACCTGATCGCGACGAAAAAGTTCGGGCGCATGGTGGCGTTGCGTGATGGGCGTTACACCGATGTGACGGCAGAGTCGCCATTACTGGGGGTCAAGACCGTGGACGTGCGTGCCCTGTACGACGTCGAAGAGTACCGGCCCAAGGTCTGGCACGCTCACGGTAAGCCGATGTTCCTGTACTAAAAACCTGTGAGGTTTCACGAAAACGCTCGGCGGCGCAGTGCGCCGCCGAGCGTTTTTGTTTTCATACACATGAACCTAGCTGATGACTTCTACCCCTCCCATGTAAGGTCGCAGAACCTCAGGGATGACGATGCTGCCATCAGCCTGCTGGTAATTCTCCATGACGGCGATCAGGGTTCGGGGCAGGGCCAGGCCGCTTCCGTTGAGGGTGTGGGCGAACTCAGGCTTGGCGCCGGGCTCCGGCCGGTAGCGAATATTGGCTCGGCGGGCCTGGAAGCCCTCGCAGTTGGAGCAGGAGCTGACCTCCAGCCACTCACCGCAACCTGGGGCCCACACCTCAACGTCGTACTTCTTGGCAGCGGCGAAGCCCAGGTCGCCGGTGCACATCTGCACCACCCGGTGAGGGATGCCCAATCCTCGGCACACATCCTCCGCGTCGTCCACCATCTTCTCCAGTTCCTCGTAGGAGTTCTCCGTGGTGGTGAATTTATACATCTCCACCTTGTCGAACTGATGGCCTCGCTTGATGCCCCGCGTGTCCTTGCCCGCGGAGAATTTCTCTCGTCGGAAACAGGGCGAGTAGGCCACGTAGTACAGTGGCAATTGATCCGCGTTCAGGATCTCGTCGCGATGCAGGTTGGTCAGCGGAACCTCCGCCGTGCCGATGAACCAGAAGTCGTCTTCGACGTCGTGGTAAATGTTGGCCTCGAACTTGGGCAACTGCGCCGCCCCGACCATACATTCTCGCTTGACCACGTAGGGTGGGTAGATTTCAGTGTAACCCTGCTCGTTCACGTGCAGGTCGAGCATCCAGGCGATCATCGCTCGCTGAAGCCTGGCCCCCAGGCCCTTGAGCACATAGAAGCGAGTGCCGGAGAGCTTCACCCCCCGCTCGAAGTCAATGATGTCCAACACTGGTCCCAAATCCCAGTGGGGTAGCGGCTCGAAGTCGAACTCACGGAGTTCCCCTTCGGTGCGCACCACCACGTTCTCGCTGTCGTCTTTGCCGATGGGCACCGTCTCGTGGGGCATGTTGGGCACCAGAAGCATGGCCTCGTGAAGCCGTTCCTCCACACCGCTTACCTGGCCATCCAGGGCTTTGATGCGCTCCCCCACCTGGCGCATCTCGGCGATGAGGGTCTGGCGGTCCTCTCCCTTCCCCATGCGCCCTATCTTTGTAGAGGTAACGTTGCGCTGATGCTTCAGCGCTTCCACCTCCGTCAGCAGAGTGCGCCGCACCTCGTCCAGGGCCAGGATGTCGTCAATGGGCGCGTCGGTGTTCAATCTGACCAAAGCCTCTTTGACCTGGTCTGGGTTCTCGCGGATGAAACTTAGATCGAGCATGATTAACCTCCTCTAATTTTAATGAAAACGCTCTTCACTCCTGATAAGGACGAAGAGCGCTCGTGTTGCCACCTTACTTCGTTGCTGCCTCGCGGTCAGCAACCTCAGGGAGTCCCTGGACTCCGGCTCGATAACGGGAGCGCCCGGCCTGGCATACTCGGCCCTATGTGGCCTTTCCGCTGGCGACTCAGGAGGGGATTTCAGCAGCCTGTGACTATCGCCTTCCAGCAATCGGCGACTCTCTGGGAGTCTAGCGCTGCTTACTCGTCTCCGTCAGTGTCTTTGTGACGAATCTCTTCAGTTGTGTAATGCCTCGCCTTGCCTGCTTGGACTTACATATCAGTCTGTTCCAATATGGCCTTGGTTTTCTCGATCTCGGGCTGGATATCCAGTTCGGTGTACAAGCTAAGGCCCTGCTCTAAATAAGTGTGTCCATCTTCGGGTTTGCCCGCGCGGCGATAGAGCTTGCCGAGTTTGCGTAAAGCCTCAGCGATCTTGACGCGGCGGTTAAGACGGCGATAGATCGCCAAGCTTTCCTGTATAAGGGTCTCGGCGCGCTCGAATTCGCCTTCGTCGGCGGCTACGTTCGCCAGAACAATATTAGTGTCCGCTACATCCACTTCATAATGCAGGTGAGCGTAAGCCTCAAGAGCTTGGTTAAGATGCTGCCTAGCCTGTTTGGGCTTGTTCCATGCTTGATAGAGGCGACCGAGGGTTTCATGACGGTAGGCTATACGCGCGGGAAGGCCGCCCAACATGAGGCTTGATAAACCATGGTCTTCGGCTTCAGGGTAACGGCCCCATTCGCGGTAGACCATGCACAACTCGCGCTCGACAGAAGCTTCATAGAAAATTCGGCCTAACTGACGTTCCAGTTCTAAGCACTGGCTGAGGATCTCCTGAGCATTGTCCCATTGCTGAGCATGACGATAGGTAATGGCGAGCCCAAACAGGGTATCTGAGAGTTGTGCCTTCTGGATCGTGGGCTGGAGTATCTCCACAGCCGATAGATGTTGTGTGATAGCATCGCCAAAATGGCCCCAGTCGCGATAGGTACGGGCCAACTCATACCGCGCGTAGGCCGCGTCGTTCAGTCGCTCAAGTTGGGTCAACTCCTCAATAGTCTGCTGCCCTTCGGAGATGGCTTCATCGTAACGTCCTGCTGCCCGAAGGGTAATCCCTAACTCCCGCCGCGCATAGGCTGCGCTGTCAGCCTGCCCAAGTTGGGTCAACTCCTCAATAGTCTGCTGCCCTTCGGAGATGGCTTCATCGTAACGCCCTGCCTTCCGCAGGGTAACCCCCAACCCCCGCCGCGCATAGGCCGCCCAGTCGGGCTGCCCCAGCCGGGTGCGCTCCTCAATGTTCTTTTGGTGCTCCCTCACCGCTTCATCGTAGCGTCCTGCAGCCCGGCAGGTCTGAGCCAGCACATACCGTGCATAGGCCACCCCTGCCTCACGACCCAGTTGGGTCAACTCCTCGATAGTCTGCTGCCCTTCGGAGATGGCTTCATCGTAACGCCCTGCCTTCCGCAGGGTAACCCCCAGCTCTCGCCGTGCATAGGCTGTTTGGTCTGGCTGCCTCAGCCGAGCGCGCTCCTCAATGTTCTTTTGGTGCTCTCTCACTGCTTCATCGTAGCGTCCTGCAGCCCGATAGGTCTGAGCCAGCACATACCGAGCATAGTCTGCCCCTGCCTCACGACCTAGTTGTGTGAGTTCCTCGATGGCTTGCTGTCCTTCGGAGATGGCCTCATCATAGCGTCCTGCTTGCCGCAAGGTGACTCCCAACTCCCGCCATGCATAGGCTGCTTGGTCGGGCTGCCCCAGCCGAGTGTGCTCCTCAATGTTCTGCTGGTGCTCCCCCACCGCTTCATCGTAGCGTCCTGCAGCCCGGTAGGTCTGAGCCAGCACATACCGTGCATAGGCCACCCCTGTCTCACGACCCAGTTGGGTCAACTCCTCGATGGTCTGCTGCCCTTCGGAGATGGCCTCATCATAGCGCCCTGCTTCCCGCAAGGTGATCCCTAGTTCCCACCGTGCATACGCTGCCTCGTCGGGCTGCCCCAGCCGGGTGCGCTCCTTGATGTTCTTTTGGTGCTCCCTCACCGCTTCATCGTAGCGTCCTGCAGCCCGGTAGGCCTGAGCCAGCACATACCGCGCATTGGCTGCTTCTGCCTCACGACCTAGTTGTGTGAGTTCCTCAATGGCTTGCTGCCCTTCGGAGATGGCCTCATCGTAGTGCCCTGCTTGCTGCAAGGTGACTCCCAACTCCCGCCGTGCATAGGCTGCGCTGTCAGCCTGCCCAAGTTGGATCAACTCCTCAATGGCTTGCTGCCCTTCGGAGATGGCCTCATCATAGCGTCCTGCTCCCCGCAGGGTAACCCCTAACTCTCGCCGTGCATAGGCTGCCCAATCTGACTGTCCTGCTCGGGTGCACTCCTCGATGTTCTGCCGGTGCTCTTTCACCGCCTCGTCGTATCGCCCCGCCGTTCGTAGAGTTAGAGCTCGCTCACGACGAGCCCAGGCCACCTGCTCGGGCTTACGAGACTCTTCGCCCGCTTCTAGGGCTTGTTTATGGTATTGTAACGCCTCTTCATATCTTCCCCAATCCCTATATGCTATGGCCCCCCAGATGAGTGCACTGCTCTGCATCTCATATTCACTAAGGCATTCGCAGATATCCGCCGCTCGTTTGAACAACGTGATAGCCGTCCCCCACTCCTCTAGTTGCTGGTAGACTCTACCCTGGTTGACCAAAGTGGTTGCCACTTTGAGATCTTCTCCAAAGGTTTCAAACAAGCTCAGAGCTTTCTGGTAATGTGTAATGGCAGCCCTTTCACGGTCATCCATCCGACTATAGAGCTCTCCAAGCATGTCGTTGGCAATCTGCTCTAGGCGCGCGCTGCGGCCGGCAACCTCGGCCAGATGCTGAAAGGGTGATTCGGCCTTGGCATAATCCTCCTGAGCATAAGCCCGGCAGCCTGCCAGTAAGAACTGAAGAGGCTCCTTTTTAGTTTCGATGCTTGGGGGACTGACGGCAGCTTCGAGTAACTTGACGGCAAAGGTTGCTTCTTGTTCCCAGAGGGCGTCGGCTATGGTATCGTAGAAGACATCAGAACCCTTCTCAGTCCCGGTCATAAGCCAGTGATACGCTTTGGCCATGGTCCAGTCGCGCCAATTATCATCCTCATGGGGTTTCTCTAACTTAGGCAATCCCTCTAGCAGTTCCTGATAGCTGAGTGCCGCTCGCTCTTGAAGGCGGCAATAGTCGTCCCCAGGAAGATCCCGAAGATATTCCAAGAGGAAGCGGCGCACCCGATCATGGAGCCTCAAACGGCCACGCTCAGTGGTCACAAATGATAGGTTTTCTAACCAGGCCAGATCCTCAGCGACCACCTGGTCGCCGTGAACCTTGCCCAGTATCTCGCGGTCAAACTCGCCAAGAACCGCACAGGCAAACATCAAATGGCGACGGTGTTCGCTCAGAGTTCGCAACAGCCATTCGGCGATGTGGGCGACAATCTGTGCCCGCCCTGGGGCTCCAGACCGGACCCAATCGAGGGCTTGGCGTGGGTCAGAGAGTGTTGAAATCGCATCGCCGGCGATGCCCAGGGCCAAGGGCAAGCCGAGGGCCAGTTCTACGACGGCATCTACAACCTCAGAGTCAGTGACGCCTCGCTTATCAATGAGATAGGTTCGCGCCTCCTCAGGAGTGAAATCAGGAACTAACCGAGGCCAGAAATAGGTAAGTAAGGCCTGCTGCAGGAAAGGCCCCGGACGGCGCCGTGCTGCTAAGACAATGAGGCGTTTCACCTTGAGACGCTGGAACAAGAATCTGTGGACATCGGGCTCGATATCCGAGAGTTCATCGTAGGAATCCAGCAGAAGTACTATGGGACGGTTGCCTAGAGCGTCGGCTAAGTCTTGAAACAGTGCAACCTCGAGACGCTCCCAATGTTCATACAGAAGGTCAAGGTCAGCCGTCCGACGTATACTACGACGCAGCGCACTGATAGCCCAGCGCGAACCTGCCACCCCAAACTCGGCCACATGTTCCCCTACGACGGTAGGGATGCCCAGGACCTGGCTCCCAACTGCGCCAACAGCACGGGCGGTGACGTCAATCAGGTCTTCGTCAGGAACCTCCAGGCCCGACATCGGTTCCTGCCTCTTAAGGCGGCTCTCGGTATCCTTATAAGCCCGCCATGCCTCGCCGAATCTTGAAAAGGACTTGCTCAACAGGCGGCGAGCCCAAGTATTTTCTTCCAGCTCCAGGCAAAGGCCTTTCAGGAAGTCGGGGAGGGTTAGGTACCGAGGCTGGCCTCTGATGTCGAGGGCATCTAACTGCACGAAAGGGACGTCTTTATCTTTGCAGAGGCTGGCAAAGAGCGATAACAGAAAGGATTTGCCGATGCCACCTTCTCCGAAAAGGAAGAGGACACGATATGTGCCCGCCGCAGGGTCAGCGTCCTGGCCAGCGATAAGGGCATCAAGAGATCGCTCAAAGGTGGCGGTTTCGAAATCTCTACCGACTTTGTATTTGAGCCTCTGTTGAAGTGCTGCTTTGGTATAGTCTAATTCCATGGCGATTTCTCCTTTGGTCTGAAGCAAACTTATTATATCCCAAAACGACGCTTTTGTCCAACGAGCGCTTACCGCCAGAAGAGGCGCTCGACCAGGATTTGCAGCCTGTTCCTCAGGGGAGCAGCGAGGAAGGCGATGATTATGGCGGAGACTAGAGCGATGAGCAAGGCTCTCCAGGATATGGCTGCTCTGAACAGGCGCGCCAGTAGGCCGACCATCAAAATGTAAAGGGCTACCACCGTTATGCCCAGCATGGTATAAACCAACCCCCAACGGACGAGGCGGTCTATGTCCAGCAACGAGCGCTGTTTGAGGATGGCGTAGGTGAGGGCCATGGGAAAGGCTATGGCAGATGTGACGACGATGCGGGCATCTACCAGGGCTCTACCCGCCAGGACGTTGGATACCAGCATCACGATGAAGGGCAGGAGGGTGAGGGTAATCCCCACTCCCATCTCCCGCAGTTGCTCCTTAACCTCCGCAGACACCGTGGTCACGTAGGTGTGAACTGAAATGCCGATCCAGCCCAAGAAGCCCAGGGCCGGGCTGAGGAAGAGCAGGTCGAACAATAAGTCAAACTCCCCTTTGAGCTGCAAGGGGAATAGGTAGGCGTTCAAACAACCCAATACCAGCCCTGGCAGATAGAACGAAGCCAGGATGGGGATCCGCCACTTTTGGCCTATCCGCTTTTCCTCAGGGAAGGCGATGGAAAAGTGCAGGAAGAGGCCCACCACCAGACCCGTGCTGACCCGCTGCAACACGTTGGCCCAGCGTACGAAAGAGACGTTGACGTTGGTGTTGGTAAAAGAAGCCACCGCTGCCGCCAGGCAGAACACGAGGTAAACTGTCGCCACCCTGTCCTGGCCTCGACTGAGATAGGCGAGAACGCCCGCGATCCAGAAGACCAGAGCTATCAGGTAGTAAATGCCATAGCCCTCCAGGAAGGGAGGCATGGCCTCGACGGCAAAGGTTAAGGACTTCTCCTGCCCGCCGCGCTCAATTGTGATGGAGGCAGCCTGATGGCTCCTGATCTCTTTCCAAGCCTGCCTGAACCTATCCCTCTCGTCCAGGGGTACACCCTCCAAACGGAGAAAAATGTCACCTCTTTGCAAGCCTGCCCGCTCCACTGGACCGCCTTCACGAACCGCAAACACAACGCCATCAGTGTTGTTCCAGTTGAAGCCCAGGGCCGGCAGATTTAGCTCATGGACATACGAGGCGAGACCGACCCCAAATACCAGCAGAGCCAGCACAAAAAGTGGTAGCCTTCTCAGGAAGGTCCGGGCATCCCTGGGGATGATAGAGCTTTTGTCAGCCAGCGTCTCCATAGCAGCTCCCTTTCAGCTTTGCCCATTATTCTACCCTATTTCCACCAAAATGTCCATCCCAACCTAAACCGCACAGGTTGAAAAATAATTTGCCTGTTAGAAAATTTTGTGATATAATACCCAGGCCGAGAGACGGGCAGACAAACCTGTCTCTTTATGCTGTCAACTGGTGACAAGCGCCTGAAATTCCCATTCTGGAGGAGAGCGTGCTCCTCGACCAAGCCAAACACATCTACGAGCTCACTCCTTTTGGAGCTTTGGCTCTCAAACCTCGCTGTGAGACGTCCTCTCCAGTCCTCGCGATTTTGGAAATTGACCCCTCTGGTAATCCTATCCAGTTTGTCCTATTCTTAAACCAGCAAATGGAGGAACAATGATGTTAACCGAAAAACCCGTAACTACTTTCCTGGACGAGCTATCCAGTTCAGCTCCCGCCCCCGGCGGTGGGAGTGCGGCGGCCCTGTCAGGCGCTTTGGGCGCGGCGCTGGTCAGCATGGTCTGCAACCTGACGCTGGGCAAGAAGAAATACGCTGACGTGCAGGAAGACATCGAGGCGCTGCTGGAAAAGTCGGAGGCGCTGCGCAAGGAGCTGACCGACCTGCTGGAAGAGGATGTCAAGGCCTACACCGCCTACTCACAAGCGGCCAAGATGCCTCGCCAGACCGAGGAGCAGAAGGCCGAGCGGGCCAGGGCCATGCAGGAGGCGCTGAAAGGCGCCACCGACGTGCCGCTGCGCATCGCCGAGGCGGCGGTCAAGGTCATGTACCTGTGCAGGCCCGCTGCCGAAAAGGGCAACGTCTGGGCTGTGAGCGACGCGGGCGTGGCGGTGCTGATGGCCGAAGCCGCCCTGCGCAGCGCGGCTCTCAACGTGCTCATCAACCTGGGCTCCCTCAAGGACGAGGAGTTCGTCGCCGAGAGGCGCGCCAAGCTCGACAGCCTGCTGGAAGGCAAAGGCGTCATGCGCGACGAGATCTACGACTTCGTGGTGGAGAAGCTGTGAGTTAGTTGGCCGACGAGTGGTGGACTGGCGGCTCGTTGGTTGCTGCTAGTGTCCCTGTCGAGTGTTGCTGAATTGGTCACGGGGCCAATATGACAACGAATCGCGGGGATTTACCGAATCGGCAGGTCTGAATTCGATAAATCCTTGAATTCGCTGTCATATTTCTAGTCGTGACCTGATCAAGGAACATGGCACTCAGTAGATATCGCATATTGCAGACCAAAAATGAGCTAGGGAGATGGGCGGATGCAGGAGCGGTCTACGAGAGAACTTACCATGACTCTCCCCTGGTCACTGTTCCTGTCGCTGGGGTCGGTGATGTAAAAGTGAATTGGCGAGAATGGGATGACATCGCTGCCAGGGAGAGAGAGTTCGGAGCTGTGGGGCCCCCGTTGGAGGAGTACGACAAAGTCTTCTCCGACCACGCCGACCGCTACCGCCTCTCCGAGGAGGTCTACACCATCGAGGGCGCTTCTTACAAAGAGATCAGGGCCAAGCTGTACCAACGCTACGTCCTCGACCCGATGCACGAACGGGAAGAAGCAGAACACCCTGTCTTGACCTATGAAGTTCCAACTGAAAGGCCCCTCGCTCCGGCGAGGGCGATCCGAGAGACGAAAGGAGACGATAAATGACCGCAACGATTCTGGATGGTCGAGCTCTGGCCAAGACCATGCGCGCAGAGCTAAATGAAGAAGTTGCCACATTCAAGGAGAAGTATGGCGTTACTCCCACCATCGCTGTGGTGAGAGCGGGCGAGGACCCAGGCTCGGTGTGGTACTCCAACGCCATCAAAAAGACGATGGCGGGCCGAGGCATGGAAGCCCAGCTCCACGTGCTGCCCGGGACGGCCACCCAGGAAGAGTTGGTGGCCCTGGTCACCAGGCTGAACGCGGACCCCGTCGTCCACGGCATCATGGTGCAGGAGCCAATGCCCAAAGGGATTGACGAAGCGGCGGTCAAAGCGGCCCTGTCGCCTGACAAGGATGTGGACGGCGTGCACGAGGTCAACGCCGGACGGCTGGCGCTGGCGGCCCCGGCTGGGCGACCGGCGGGCGTGAGGCCGTTTTTCGTGCCGGCCACGCCGGCTGGCGGCATGGAGCTGATGCGCCGGTACGACGTCGAACTCAAGGGCAAGCACGCCGTGGTGGTGGGCCGCTCCAGCATCGTCGGCAAGCCGATGGCCCTGCTGTTGCTGCGCGAGAATGCCACGGTCACTGTCTGCCACTCCCGCACCGTGGACCTGGCGGCTGTTTGCCGCCAGGCAGACATCCTGTGCGCGGCCGTGGGCCGGCCTGAGATGATCCGAGGCGACTGGATCAAGCCGGGGGCGGTGGTGGTTGACTTTGGCGTCAACGATGTGGAGGGCAAAATGGTGGGCGACGTGGCCTACGATGAGGCAGTTGAAGTGGCCGGGATGATCACCCCGGTGCCTGGCGGCACAGGCCCCATGACCAACATCATGCTGGTGAAGAATGTGATTGAGGCAGCCAGGCGGCAGGTAGCGCACTAGAGCAGGGAACGGCGCAATCAGTTTGACAATCCCTCTTCCCTGTGGTAATATAACGCGGTGCTGCGAGTAGTGAGACAAGTGCAAGCAATGCATCATGCCCTTGACGAACATGATGCCAATAATAAAAACAAATCATTTACAAGGAGGCACGAATGATAGTAGACGTCAAGTCGCCAGTACCTAGCGACATTGAGATCGCTCAGGCGGCCAATATGAAGCCCATCCGAGAGGTGGCCGAGGAGATAGGTCTCACCGAGGATGATCTGGACCTGCACGGCAAGTACAAGGCCAAGGTCTACCTGGGTGTGCTGGAGCGGTTCAAGGATCGGCCCAATGCCAAGTACGTTGACGTGACAGCCATTACACCTACCCCGCTGGGCGAAGGGAAGACCGTCACCACCATCGGCGTTAGCCAGGGGCTGGCCTACTTGGGCAAGAAGGTCTTCACCTGCATCCGTCAGCCTTCCCAGGGGCCGACCTTCGGCATCAAGGGCGGCGCGGCCGGCGGCGGCTATGCCCAGGTCGTGTCCATGGAGGACTTCAACTTGCACCTGACGGGCGACATCCACGCCGTCGGCGCGGCCCACAACCTGCTGGCGGCGGCCATTGACAACCGACTGGCGAAGGAAAACCGTTGGAGTACCAGCTTCTTGGCGAAAGCGCTCTGCCCGGATGATGAGTACACGCCCAGCATGCGCAAGCGGCTGGAAAAGCTGGGCATCGAGTCGGAAAAGCCCTCCGATTTGAGTGATGAGGACAAGGAGCGGATGTTCCGCTTGAACATTGACCCCGACGCCATCCAGTGGCGGCGGGTGGTGGACGTGTCCGATGCCGCGCTGCGCAATATCATCATCGGCCTGGGTGCGAAAGGCGATGGCCCCACGCGCCAGTCGGGGTACGACATCACCGTGGCTTCCGAGATCATGGCCGCGCTGGCTATGTGCAGCGACCTGGCCGACCTGCGCGAGCGCATGGGCCGCATCATCATCGGCACGAGCAAAAAGGGTGGCCTGCGCCAAGTTGGGCAGGTCGAGCCTATCACGGCCGAGGATCTGAACGTAGCCGGTGCGATGACCGTGCTGCTCAAAGAGGCCATCATGCCCAACCTGATGCAAACACTGATGGGCAGCCCGGCCTTTGTCCACTGCGGGCCTTTCGCCAACATCGCCCAGGGCAACAGCTCCATCATCGCCGACAAAATCGCCCTCAAGATAATGGGGCCGGATGGCTACGTGGTCACTGAGTCCGGCTTCGGGGCGGACTGCGGCATGGAGAAGTTTATGAACCTCAAGTGCCGCGTCTCTGGGTTGGTGCCCAACTGTGTGGTGCTGGTCTGCACCGTCCGCGCCCTAAAGATGCACGGCGGTGGGCCCAGGGTCGTCGCTGGCAAGCCACTGAGCAAGGCTTACACCGACGAGAACCTGGAATTGCTGGAGAAGGGCCTGCCCAACCTGCTGCAGCACATCGAAAACGCGCTCAAGTTCGGCGTGCCAGTGGTGGTGGCTATCAATCGTTTCACCAACGATACCGACGCCGAGATCGAGCTGATTCGCCAGCGGGCCACGGAGACAGGCGCCGAGGACGCCGTCGAGAGCAACGTCTGGACCACAGGCGGCGAGGGCGGCGCGGCGCTGGCCGAAGCAGTGGTCAAGGCCTGCGAAAAGCCGGTCAACTTCAAGTTCCTCTACTCAGACGATATGTCCATCAAGGAAAAGATCGAAACCATCGTCCGCGAGATCTATCGCGCCGACGGGGTGGACTATACGGCCGAGGCGGAGGCCAAGATCAAGCTCTTCACCGACATGGGCCTCTCGCACCTGCCGCTTTGCATGGCCAAGACCCACCTCTCGTTCACCCACGATCCAGCCATCAAGGGCACGCCGCGCGGCTGGCGGATGCCCATCACCGACGTGCGGGCCAGCGTAGGCGCGGGGTTCCTGTTCCCGCTGTGCGGCACGATGCGCACCATGCCGGGCCTGCCCACCAGGCCAGTCTTCACGGACATTGACATAGACCTGGAAACCGGCAAGGTGCTGGGGCTGTCCTAGAGTCTTAGACCCCGTGCTATCGAGGCGGGGGGAGCAATGGCGCTCTCCCCGCCTAATTGAACATTTTAGAGATTGGAGGTTGGAGATTAGAGGTTGGAAGGTGACGATCCAACGTCCAACTTCCAGCAAAGGAGGAAACGCAAACGTGGAAAAGACAGTGTTGCACGTACCGAAGATGTACGCCGATCATCACGTCAAGGCTGTACGCGAGGCTTTGCTGCCCTTGGATGGCGTGGAGGAGGTCATGGCCAGCAGCGCGTTCAAGCGCGTCGTCGTTGGCTACGACTCGACCCGTCTGGAGCCGAGCGCGATAGAAGAGGCCCTTCGAGCAGCCGGCTATGGGCCAGGAGAGGACTGGGAAATCCCCAGCCCGCCTGAGGGCAAGGAGGACGATTCCGCCTGGTTCAAGACGATAGGGCGGGTAACCGAGACCAACGTACTCGACCTGAAAATGTCCGGAGACTTCCGCAAATATTAGTACTGGAAGTTAGAAGTTGGAAATTGGAAATTGGAAGTTGGATTCTGGTTTCTAGTTTATAGCTTTCGAAATGGAGGAGTTTGATAATGACCAATAATAAGACCATAGATCCAACCATCAAGACCATGTTGGAGTTTGCCGAGGCCGAGGGCATTTCCACTGCCTTCTCTCGCGCCGCAGCAATGAAGCCGTGCCCCATCGGAAGCAAGGGGGCTTGCTGCAGTAACTGCTCCATGGGCCCCTGCCGCCTGGTGAAGGAGGGCCAAACGGGGATCTGTGGGGCTACTAAGGAGACGGTCGCCGCCCGCAACTTTGCTCGCATGATAGCCGCCGGCGCCGCTGCCCACTCCGACCATGGCCGCGGCATGGCCCTGACGCTCCTGGCCGCCGCCGAGGGCGAGTCCCCGGATTACGAGATCCGCGATGTGAACAAGCTCCTGGAGGTGGCGGGGCTGCTGGGGGTAGCTACTCAAGGCCGGGAGACCCTGGAAATCGCCCAGGAAGTAGCGGAGAAGGCCCTGGCCGAATTCGGCCGGCAGACGGGGGAGTTGGTCTACCTCCAACGCGCCCCGAAGAAGCGGCAGGAGATTTGGCGCAAGCTTGACATCGCCCCCCGGGGGATAGATCGGGAAGTGGTGGACATCATGCACCGCACCCACGTGGGGAATGACCAGGACTACGACAACATCCTGATGGCTGGGCTACGAAATGCCCTGGCCGATGGCTGGGGCGGTTCGATGCTGTCCACCGACATCACCGATATTCTGTTTGGCTCCCCTGTCCCTCTGGTGGCTCAGGCCAACATGGGGGCCCTGAGCGAGGATGAGGTGAACATCGTCGTCCACGGCCACGAGCCGACTCTTTCGGAGTTGATTCTGGTGGCGGTGAACGATCCGGAGATGATCGAATACGCCAAGAGCAAAGGGGCCAAGGGCATCACCCTGGCGGGCATCTGCTGCACGGCCAACGAGACGCTGATGCGCCAGGGAGTGCCCACCGTCGGCAACTTCCTGAGCCAGGAGCTGGCCATTATGACCGGCGCCATTGAGCTTATGGTGGTTGACATCCAGTGCATCATGCAGGCCCTGGCTCCCCTGGCTGACCAGTTCCACACCACCCTGGTCACCACTTCTCCCAAGGCGCGCATCGAAGGGGCCACTCACATCGAGTTCGACGAGCATCGCGCCCTGGAGATCGCCAAACAGATTGTCAAGATGGGGATTGATAACTTCCCCAACCGTAAGGAGACGCGCATCCCGAAGGAGGTCAGCCAGTTGATAGCCGGCTTCTCCCACGAGTATATCAACTACGCTTTGGGCGGTTTCTATCGTGGCTCCTTCCGCCCGCTGAACGACGCCGTGGTGCAGGGGAGGCTGCGGGGGGTGGCGGGAGTGGTGGGCTGCAACAATCCCCGCACCTGCCATGACTACTCTCACGAGTACATCACGCGCAAGCTGATCGAGAACGACGTGCTGGTGGTGATGACCGGTTGCGGAGCCATCGCCTGCGCCAAGTATGGGCTTCTGTCGCCAGAGGCGGCCCAGTACGCTGGCCCTGGACTGCGCGAAATCTGCGAGACGGTGGGCATCCCGCCAGTGCTGCACGTTGGCAGTTGCGTGGACAACACCCGCATCCTCACCACCCTCAGCCAGATGGCTACCGAAGGCGGGCTGGGCGAGGACATCTCCGACATCCCGGTGGTGGGATTCGCCCCGGAGTGGATGAGCGAGAAGGCCATCTCCATCGGCTGCTACTTCGTCGGCTCCGGCGTGTACACCATCTTCTGCAGCGAATCGCCAGTGGCCAACAGCCCCGTGGTGGATCGCTTCATCAGCGGGGACTGGGAGGAGCGGGTCGGCGGCAAGCTGGAGTTCATCCCCGATCCCGACGAGGCCGTCAGGAAGGCCCTGGAGCACATTGACAAGAAGCGAGCGGCCTTGGGCCTGGTGGAGTACGACCCCACCCGCTTCGGCCAGAGCGGCGACAGGCTGATGCTTCAGTTCATAGAGGCTATGGAGAGGGGCGAGGAAGTGAGCCTTTACAGCGCCAAGATCCCCTCTGTGGTGCGTTAACTGACGGCAAATTGGGAAACTGGGAAACTGGTAGATTGGTACATTGGGACCAATCTGCCAATTTACCAGCCTACAAGCAATGCGTAGATTTTTAAGGAGGAAAGTGTCCCATGTCCAAATATATCGCCACCGCCGCCATCCGCGGCGCTAACCGTATCGTCAAAGAGGCCGACGATCTGCTGCAGAAGGCCCTGAAAGAACTAGGGCCTGACGCGCCGATTCAATTCCCGAACACCGCGTACTACCTCCCCGTTATCCTGGGCTTCACTGGCCTGGAGGTGAGCAAGATCGGCGATCTCCCTCCCGTCATTGAGCGGGCCAGGATGCTGCTGCACCCTCAGCCTGAGGGTAGCGTTTGGCTGCCCTATCTGGGTGAAACCCTCGACTGCGGGGTGGCCACGCTCTTTGCAGAGGAGGCCATCGAGGGCATCCGTTTCGCCTACGGCCAGCAGCCAGAGCCAATGCCTGGCTTGCAGCTCACTGGCACCAGCTTCACCAGCCCCGACGCGGGGGGGGAGGAGGCAGGCGGCTACGTCAATGGCCCCATTGATGACATCCAACTGCGCTCCTGGGGCATCCAACTGGTGGACGGGCGGATGCCTGGCTTCGCTGCCATCATCGGTGCCGCCAAGAGCAACGAGGCAGCCGTGCAGATCATCCGCGAACTACAGCAGCGTAACATCCTCATTTTCCTCTCTGGCAACGTCGACGGACGGAGCATCATTCATCAGTTGATGGAAGAGGGTGTCGAAATGGGCTACGATACCTACATCGTACCCTTCGGCACCGATACCATCTCCACTATCTATGCCCTGGGCTTCGCCACCCGTGCGGCCTTGACCTTTGGGGGCATGAAAGGTGGTCAGGCGCGAGATATCTTGCTCTACAACAAGTTCCGTTGCTTTGCCTTCGCGCTGGCTCTGGGTGAGGTGGATGATCTGAAATACGCCACTGCCGCGGGCGCCCTCAACTACGGCTTCCCCGTCATCGCCGACACCGTCATCCCCCAAATACTGCCCACCGGCGTCACCCGGTACGAACACGTCATCTCCATGCCCTTCGACGACATTGAGGGGGAGACGGATGCCGAGAAGGCCAAGCGACTGGTGCAGCGCTGCATCGAGGTGCGCGGTATCAAGTTGAAGATCACCGAGGTGCCCATCCCTGTGCCTTATGGCAGCGCTTTCGAGGGGGAGCGGGTACGCCGGGCCGACATGAGGGTTGAGTTCGGCGGCAAGTATTCCCGCGCCTTCGAGTATCTGAAGATGAACCCCATGGACGAGGTGGAGGACGGCAAGATCGAGGTCGTCGGCCCCGGCTTCGAGGACATCGAAGAGGGTGGCTACATGGACCTGGGGATCATCGTCGAGGTGGCTGGGCGGAAGATGCAGGATGACTTCGAGCCTGTGCTGGAGCGGCAGATTCACTACTTCGTCAACGGTGCGTCGGGCATCCAGCACATCGGCCAGCGCGACATCGCCTGGATCCGTCTCAGCAAGACTGCCGCCGAGAAGGGGTTCACTCTGAAGCACTTCGGCGAGATCCTCCACGCCCGTTTCCAGGCTGATTTCGGAGCCATTGTGGACAAAGTACAGGTCACCATCGTCACCGATCCTGAGCTGTATGCTCAGTGGCTGGAGAAGGCCCGCGCGGCCTACGACTTCCGTAACAAGCGACTGGCCGAGATGACTGACGAGAGCGTGGATACTTTCTATAGCTGCACTCTTTGCCAGAGCTTCGCCCCCGATCACGTCTGCGTGGTCAGCCCAGAGCGACTGGGGCTTTGCGGCGCTTACAACTGGCTGGACTGCAAGGCTTCCTACCGGATCAACCCCACCGGGCCAAACCAGCCCATTCTAAAAGGCGCGGCCATAGATCCTTTCAAGGGCTATTTCGAGGGAATCAACGACTATGCAAAAGTAGGTTCCCATGGGTCGGTGGAAGAAGTAGCGATGTATTCTGCCATAGAGAACCCGATGACAGCTTGCGGATGCTTTGAGTGCATCATGATGATCATCCCAGAGGCCAATGGCTTCATGATCGTCTCCCGCGAGGACCCAAGCATGACCCCGGCGGGGATGACTTTCTCCACCCTGGCTGGCATGTGCGGGGGCGGCATTCAAACCCCTGGGGTGATGGGGCACGGGAAGTTCTTCGTCGTTAGCAACAAGTTCGTCCGCGCCGATGGGGGGCTCAAACGGATCGTCTGGATGTCCAGCTTCCTTAAAGAATCCATGTCCGAGGAGTTGAAGGCTGCTGCCGAACGAGAGGGCGATCCTGACCTGGTAGATAAGATCGCCGACGAGCGAGTGGCTACCACCGTGGAGGAGCTTCTGCCCTTCCTGGAGGAGAAGGGACATCCAGCTTTGACCATGCCGCCGTTGTTCTAGGGAATTAGAAATTAGAAATTAGAGATTGGAGATTAGAGGTTGGACAGTCTGACAATCCAACATCCAACTTCCAACTTCCAACTTCCAACTTCCGGCAAAGGAGGATATAACGAGGATGCCTGTCACAGTAGAGATACCCACGGAGAAATGGAAGGGTTCGGTGCGAGAGGTCACCCTGGGCGCTACCGCCGAGCAAGGGGGGACACGAGCCAAGACGGTCACCGTTGGCGGTGAGACCACCCTTCCTTTCTTGCACTTCGAGGGCAAGATGCCCAACCCGCCCGTCATCGCCATCGAAATCCAGGACCATTATCCCGAAGACTGGTCGCCCCTTCTCAAAGAGGCCTGGGGCGACGCGCTCAACGATCCAGCACCCTGGGCCGAGAAAGCGGAGGGATATGGCGCCGACATCATCATGCTGAAGCTGAGGGGCGCTGATAGCGAGGGCCACGAGACCACTCCCGAAGAAGCGGCCGCCACAGTCAAAAAAGTGCTGGCGGCGACGGGGCTCCCCTTGATCGTGCGCGGGCCCGGCCAGGCCGAGCTGGACAACGAGCTTTTGGTGGCCGTGGCCGAGGCTGCCCAGAGCGAGCGCATAGTGCTGGGCCTGTGCGAGGACAAGAACTACCGCACCATCGTCGCGGCCGCGATGGCTCACGACCAACTGGTCATCTCCAGCACCCCGATGGACGTGAACCTGTCCAAACAGCTAACCATCCTGATCAGCGACATGGCCCTTCCCCAGGATCGCATCCTGATGGATCCCACCACTGGGGCCTTGGGCTACGGGATCGAATACGGCTATTCGGTCATGGAGAGGCTGCGCATAGCCGCCCTCAGCGGCGACGCCATGACCCAGCAACCCATGATCTGCTTCGTGGGCGAGGAGTCCTGGCGGCAGAAAGAATCCAGGACGGGCGAGGGCGTGCCGGAGGCCTGGGGCGACTGGGCCAAGCGAGGAGTCACCTGGGAGGCAATGACGGCCACCACTCTCCTCCAAACCGGCGCCGATATCGTTACCATACGCCACCCTGAGACAGTGGAGATCGTCAAGGGTTTCATTGAGAAGCTGATGGAGAAGCAATGAGTTCCCAGGAGGCGCTATCGTAGGAACTCGTAGGAGCTTGTAGGAGGGCGGCGATGAAAAAGGGATGATTGGGAGGAAGTTTCACAAGAATGTAACCAGCCCGTGACTTCTTTCTACCGCCAGTCCAAGTTCCAGAGCGGTCATATGCATGGGCGCATTGGCGACACTGACCCGTGAAATTTTCTGCGTAAGTTGTATAGACTGGGACTACTCGGATGCTGCCGCCGCAGAAAAGGCCGCCGCAGCGCACCGGAACCATCCGGGTACCATCTTCGATGTGCTCCTCGTTCCAGTAAATGATGCTGCCGTTAGGAAGAGTTTGAGGAATTGTCAGGCTGACTTTGCGCCTGCGGAAGTGAGCACAGTCTGGACATAGGCCGGTGAAATCGGGTTGTGCTCCGACTGCATTGATGACACGCTCCTCGCCACAGTCTCCACAGCGAACTGGAACATAGTAGCGGCCATCCTCGGCAAATCGGCGCGACCAGAAGATGATACTGCCGTTTGATAAATGCTCATCGTTGATTCTTTTTTTCCCTTGGACCATTGTGGTTGCTCCTCTCCTCGCCGACTTGTGACGCGAAATGCTGCCGGTGAGCAAAATCAGAAATGTGGTTTTCAGAGGAACTGACGGACTTCTTGTATATATAGCACAAACTTTCTAGTATGTCAAGCAGAGGAGGTTAGAGAAATGGCTCTCACCGGATTGCAGATTTATAAGATGTTGCCCCGCACGAATTGTCGTGAATGTAACTTCCCAACTTGTCTCGCCTTCGCGATGAAACTGGCGGCCAAGCAGGCGGAACTGGCGGCCTGCCCCTACGTATCTGACGAGGCGCGAGAGTCCCTGGCTGCCGCAGCGGCTCCTCCCATCCGCCTGATCACTATCTCCAGCGATGGCAGAAAGATCGAGGTGGGCAACGAGACGGTGATGTTCCGCCACGAGAAAACCTTCTACCACGAGCCGGGGCTACTAGTGCGGGTCAAAGACACCCAACCGCTGGAGGAGTTCGAGGAGGTCGTTACAAAAGCGGCCAGCTACTCTGTGGAGCGGGTGGGGATGGAGTTGAGCGTCAGCGGCTTCGCCGTGGAGAACGCTTCTGGGGACCCCGTGCTGTTCGCCGAGCGCGTCGAGGCCCTGAAGGCTATAGCGAATCTGCCCCTCGTTCTGATCTCCAATGACCCTGCAGCCCTGGAAGCTGCTGTGGCTAAGCTTGAGGGGGCGGTCCCTCTGCTCTACGCCGCCGACCAGGACAACTGGCAGGCCATGGCCGAGCTGGCCAAGAAGCACAAACTGCCCCTGGCCGTGCGTGGGGAGGGCGATCCTTCGACAAGCTCAGGACACCGCCTCACCGCCCTGGCCAACCTGGTCGAGCAGGTGAAACAGGCCGGCGTGGAGGACATCGTCCTCGATCCGGGGGCGAGAGAGCCCGTGGATACCTTGGTTAACCTGACCCAGCTTCGCCGCCTGGCATTGAAGAAGAACTTCCGTTTGCTGGGTTATCCAATCATCACCTTCCCCGGCGAGGGGGCCGCGTCAGAGGCCGAGGAGGTGGCCCTCGCCGCCCAGCACATCGCCAAGTACGGCGGTCTCATCGTCCTCGACCACTTCGATCCAGCCACCATGTACTCCCTGCTGACCTTGCGGCTGAACATCTACACCGATCCCCAGAAGCCCATCCAGATGGAGCCGGGAGTCTACGAGTTCGGCGAGCCGACGGCAGATTCGCCTCTCCTGACCACCACCAACTTCTCGCTGACTTACTTCAGCGTGGCGGGTGAGGTAGAGAGCTCAGGGATCCCATGCTGGCTGTTGGTCTGTGATTCGGAGGGCATGAGCGTGCTCACCGCCTGGGCGGCGGGCAACTTCGACGCCGAGGTCATAACCAAGATGGTCAAGCAGTTCAACGTGGGGGATAAGATCTCTCACCGCAAGATCGTTATCCCCGGTTTCGTGGCCGTCATCTCCGGCGAACTGGAGGACGAGCTGTCTGGCTGGGAGGTGCTGGTTGGCCCGCGCGAAGCCGTTGATATCCCGGCCTATCTGAAGCTTTGGCAGAATTAGGCGGTCGGATAGTCAGGAGCAACGGATAGGCAGCGGATAAGCGGATAAGCGGATGCAAGAAGCCCACATCCGCTTATCCGTTGTTTATCCGCTGCGTCAAGAGGTACATTGCGTGCTGCATTTCATATCTCCCCATCTGGCCATAAACTATTTCCTCCTGGCTTTCCTCACTATCGTGGGGGCTTTGCAGTTCGTTGCCGCCCGTCACAGACTGGTTGGCCTTACCTTGATAGGAAGTGCCAGGAAGCCTGCCTGGGGTTACCTGTTGGCCATAGTCCTCATCGTGGGAGGCTTCGTTTGGTTCTTCGCCGCTACACCGGAAGTCTTCGACCCCGGCCTGGCCGGATTCGAACTGGTGCTCCTCTTTGGGGCGGCCGTGGTTTGCGCCGTGGCCGTCACGCTGCTCGTTTCCTCTGTTTTCCACGGGATCCAACATCGAGAGAGGTCTGATCTGAAGGCCGATGGTCGCCTTCGTCGCGAAGCTGTCTCCTGGCAACAATTGCGGGGAACGCTCTACCTGTCAGAAGACGCGGGCGAGCCCAGGGCAGCCATCTGTGCCCTGCCCAGCCCTTCCGAAGGAACCCTCTCCCCGCATCCCATAGTGGCCGACCTGGTTGATGAAGGCTTCATCGTCCTGGCCATAGATTGGGGCCCAGAAAAGGAGATTCGTTATCCCGCGATGCTGGGTCTACTGCCCAGCGCGGTGGCCTATCTGACGCGGCGGGATGAGGTCAACCCTGAGCGCATCGGCGTGCTGGGAATGGGCCTGGGTGGCGATCTGGCCATCCGGTCTGCCGGGACCGATCAACAGATCGTGGCGGTGCTGGCTCTGGCTCCTTTCCTAATCCAGGCCAATACCAGGCCGGGGCTGAGCATCCTGAAGGAAATGTCCTACCTGGAGGCCCTCCGCTGGGCCGGTTTTCGGAAGCGAGGAGAACTGGTGGCTGAGTTGGCCCCGCTGGATTCGATCAGTAAATTAGGTGACCGTCCGTGGCTTCTGATTTATGGCGACCAGGACGACATAACCTCCGTCAAGATGGCCCGCGTAACCGTCGGTGAGGAAATGGCGCGAGGCAGTCTGAAATCACTGCCCGGAGAGGGACACCTCAGCTTGCCTCGTAGTCCAGCAACATCCGCCCTGGTGGCCCGTTGGTTCAAAGAGAATCTGTAACATGTCTTTCGATCTTCAGTTGTTTCAGTTGATCAATAACCTGGCTGGCCATAATGCTCTTCTGGATGGCCTGGTGCGCTTGTTGGTCAACGAGTATTTTCTGACTACGATAATGTCTTTGATCCTGGTGATCTTCTGGTTCGAAGGCCAGGATCGGGACCAAAGGGAACGAAATCAAAGGGCCATACTCCATGCTCTCATAACATTGTTTGTCGCTAACATCATCTTGAAGCTGTGCAATCTGGTCTACTTTCGCCCGCGCCCCTTCGACAGCCACGAAGTCAATCTGCTCTTCTATCACCCCACGGATTCATCCTTTCCCAGCAACTCCGCCGTTGTTGGGTTTTCCGTGGCTACCGCCTTATGGCTATACAATCGCCGGCTAGGGGCTTTGCTCCTCGTGCTGGCCACGCTGTTTGGTCTGTCCCGCATCTACTGCGGCGTGCATTACCCCTTGGACGTCATAGCTGGAGCGCTGCTCGGTGCTCTATCTGCCTACCTCGTGGTGAGGAAAGGCGGCTTCGTTGATCCCGTGATAAACCTGATAATCAGGATGGGGCGTAGACTCTACCTGGCCTAGCCTCAGCAAATCCCAGCGGAGGTGCCTCCCACTGAAATCGGGAGGCGACCGCGTGCTTCTGACCGAGATCGCGGTCGGGCCTTGACTTTTCGCCTTCTCGATAGTATCATTTAGTACGATGAACAAACCGAAAGACACGTACCACGTCACTCTCAAGCCCTCGGGCAATCGAATAGAGGTCGAAGCCGGCGCACTGCTGTCCGATGCCATCGAAGGGGCCGGGCTGGAACTCAACCTGCCCTGCGGCGGCCAGGGACGCTGTGGGCGCTGCAAAGTGGTGGTCGAAGAAGGACAGGTCAAGCGTCGCTCCATCAGCCGCCTCTCCCAAACGGAGCTGGAGCAGGGCTACGCTCTGGCCTGCCAGACCGTCGTCCAGAGCGATCTGACGGTCTTCATACCGCCGCAGGAGGTGATCCTTCGCAATCTGCCCAGCGAGAAGGAGGCCAAGAAGGTCATCACTCTGCCGGTGGAATGTGACTGGCGGAAGAACCCCGTCCGCTCCTTCTACCTGGAGATCGAGCCGCCCAGCCTGGCTGATAACACCACCGACTTCGAGCGTCTCAAGAGAGAGTTGGCCCGTCAGCACGGCATCAGAGGGCTGGTGGCCGACCTGCCCATGATCAAGAAGCTGGCCCGCACCCTGCGGGATGCCGACTGGCGGGTGACCGCCGTCCTGGATATGGGCACCTGGGCCTCCCCCGATGGGCCTCCTCGTCTCATTGACCTGCGTCCCGGCGACCGCACGGCGAGCTCCTGGGCCCTGGCGGTGGACATCGGCACCACCTCCAACGTGGTCTACCTGGTGAACCTCTTAACCAGCGAGGTGGTGGACACGGCCGCGGAATACAACGCCCAGATCTCCTGTGGTGAGGACATCATCTCCCGCATCATCTACGCCACCAAGCAGGAGGGGGGGCTGGGCCATTTGCAGCGCCTGGTGGTGCAGACCATAAACGGACGCATAGAGGAGCTGGTTGAGCGCAACGGGATAGACGCGGCGGAGATTGACAAGATGACGGTGGCCGGCAACCCCACCATGATCCACCTCTTCCTGGGCCTCTGGCCGGAGTCCATCCGCCTGGAACCCTACGTACCCACCGTCAACCACCCCCTGCCCGTGAAGGCGTATGAACTAGGGCTGCATATCAATCCCGAAGCCACGGTAGACTGCCTGCCCGGCGTGGGCGCTTACGTGGGAGCTGACACTACGGCTGGTGTTCTCGGCTCCCTCATGTATCAGACAGAGGAGTTGACTCTGTTCATTGATGTGGGCACCAATGGCGAGATAGTGTTAGGCAACTTTGATTGGCTTCTGTCCTGCGCCTGTTCGGCTGGGCCAGCCTTCGAGGGTGCCGGGGTGCAGTCAGGGATGAGGGCCACCATGGGAGCCATCGAAGAAGTTTGGATCAACACCCAAACCTACGAACCTACGCTCCGAGTCATTGGCGACGTGCCTCCACGGGGCATCTGCGGCTCAGGGATGATCTCGCTGCTGGCGGAGATGTTCATCACCGGGGTCATTGACAAGGGCGGCAAGATCAATCAAAGTCTGGACACCCCGAGGGTGCGCATTGGTGAACACGGCCCTGAGTACGTGGTCGCCTGGGCCGACGCTCCCCCTCTTTCCCCCCCAAAGCGGTGTCCTGAGCTTGTCGAAGGGTTGGGGGGGATGAAGGGGGGGCGCAGGGACGTGGTGATAACCGAGGTGGACATCGCCAACCTGATCCGAGCTAAGGCGGCTATTTACGCTGGTTTCTCGGTGTTGACCCGCAGCGTGGGGCTGGAGTTGGCCGAGGTGGAGCAGGTGCTCATCGGCGGCGCCTTTGGCAAATACATCAACGTGGAGAAGGCCATCCAGATCGGACTGCTGCCCGACATGCCCTGGGAACGCTTCAAGTATCTGGGCAACACCTCGGCCCTGGGAGCCTACACGGCTCTCCTGTGTCCCGATATGCGCCAGGAGGTGATGGACATCGCCAGCAGGATGACCTACCTGGAGCTATCGGCCGACAACACCTTCATGGACGAGTTCACCAAAGCCCTCTTCCTGCCTAACACCGACTTGGCCAGCTTCCCCTCGGTGGTCAGGCTGCTGGAGGCTGGGGAATTAGAAATTAGAGATTAGAAATTGGATGTTGGACGTTCCAACCTCCAACATCCAATTTTCAACATCCAACAAAGAAGGAGGATACAAGGTGTACATCATTGGCGAGAACATCCAGATCATATCCAACGTGGTTAAGAAGGCCGTAGGTGAGAGGGATGCCAAGCCTCTCCAGGAAATGGCCAAGATGCAGGTCGAGCGAGGAGCTCAGATGGTAGACCTCAACATCGGACGGCGTAAGAAGGATGGGCACGAGGTCATGCCCTGGCTGGTCGAGGCCATCCACGAGGTGGCTCCCAACGCGGCCCTATCCCTGGACACCACTAACGCGGCGGCCATCGAAGCTGGCCTGAAACGATGTCAGGAGTTGGGCATTGAGGCCCTGATCAACTCCACTTCGGCCGATCCTGAGCGGTTGGAGGCGACCATGCCTCTGGCGGCAGAGTACGGCTCCAAGATCATCGCCCTCACCATGGTGAAGAGCATCCCCGCCACAGCCGACGGCCGGGTGCAGTTGGCCATGGAGGTCATTTTGCCCAAGGCCATGGAGCTGGGAGTCCCCATGGAGAACGTGTATCTCGATCCGCTGGTGATGACGGTCAAGGGGATGCAAGATCATGCTGCGGAAAACCTGAACGCGATTCGCATGTTCAAAATCCTCAGCGATCCGCCGCCCATGACCGTGGTGGGCCTGTCCAACGTGTCCAACGGCGTGCCGCACGAGAACCGCAGCCTGATCAACCGAACTTTTCTGGTGATGCTCCTGGCCGCGGGGCTCGACTCGGCCATCGCCGACCCCCTGGACGAGGCTCAGAACGAGGTGATCCGCATCGTCGAGGAGCGGGACACCAGCACCGCGGTGGGCCAGCTCCTGGTCAACCTCTACGACGCCACCGCAGCCATGGAGGAACTGGACCCATCTCTGGTGGACATGGGAGACCCCGAACAGGCGGCGATTTACAAGACGCTTCAAATCCTGAACAACGAGGTCATCTTCGCTGACTCCTACTTGAGGATGTGAGGGAGCCGGATAAACAACGGATAATCGGATGGAGGCTTTCTATGATCACTGTGGGTATCCTAACCATCAGCGATAGCAGCTATCGAGGGGAGCGGGAGGATTTGAGCGGGCCTCTTCTCCGCGAGATGACCATCGAGCGTCTGGGAGCTGAAGTGGAACTAGAGGCGGTGGTGCCCGATGAAGTTGACATCATCAAAGGCACGCTGGTGGTGTGGGCCGACGAGGTGGGCCTCGACCTGATCCTCACCACCGGGGGGACGGGCTTCGGGCCACGGGACGTTACGCCTGAGGCTACTAAAGCGGTGATCGAGCGGGAAGCGCCGGGACTGGCTGAGACCATGCGGGCCAAGGGCTTTGAGATCACGCCCCACGCTATTCTCTCCCGCGCCGTAGCCGGCATCCGAGGCCATACCCTTATCATCAACCTGCCAGGCAGCCCCAAGGCGGTGCGGGAGGACCTGGAGGCTATCTTGCCGGCCATCCCCCACGGGATCGAGTTGCTCAAAGGGGGCAGAGGGGGACACGAGTACCAAGGCGACGGTAGTTGAGTTGCTGGTTACGCAGACCAAAACACCCCACACTGAAAGCGTGGGGTGTTGTTTTTTATGACGGGTCTTCGCAAGGCTGAAGCTCAGGTGTATCTCACGACCTCGAAGCGGTAGAGCTCTATCGCCTCGTCGGGCCTGATGCCGGCTTTGCGGCGGGCGACGTCCACCTGGTACTCCACCGTGTCCACTCCCTCCAGGTCCGGCAGGAGGAGCCCCCTTCGCTGATCCCTGGCGCTCTTCACGATGACCCCGTAGCGCCTGGGATCCAACTCATCCGGGCCATCCACCGGCTCAGGCTCGCCGAGGACATCCACTTTGATGTCCAGATCGGCCAGCTCCTCCGGCATGATCGGCGGGAAGCGGGGATCCTGAGTGGCAGCGGAGATGGCGTTCTGGATCACCTCCTGGGCCACGTTGTCTTGAGTCGGCTCGATGGTGCCGATGCAGCCCCGCAGCATCCCGTGCTTGTGGATGGAGACGAAGGTGCCGGCCCGCTTCTCCATCTCTGGCGTCAACTCTTCTGGTGGCTGGATGGTCTTCCCGTGGCGGACGTAGTTTTCGATGGTGTCTTTGGCTAGTTGGACGAGAGGATGCAAATTGGTCATTAGTTAGCCTCCTTCTGCGAAGTAAGCAGAACCACCACAGGTTATTGTCCTATACTCCCTACCGGAAACTTGCCGCCAAGGTGTAAGAGTTCACATCATCGTGGTCCTCTTCGTGCCGAGGGCGAATGCGGATGTAGTACGTTCCCGTCGTTGTAGGAGTATGGGTTATATGCTCATCAACGCCTTTGCCGATGTTCGCAGAACTACCCACGGGGTTGGTGGTATCGCTTTCATGGTAGAGCCACGTATGGTAGTCCACGGTAGCGGGCACGTCAAGGTCAATGACTATGTCATCCAGGCTCGTGATGGTGAAGTGATACCAGTCCTCGTTGTCTCCCCAACAGAGCTTGGCCTGGTAGTTCTGGCCTGAGACCAGTGGTCCCCAGCCGGGCGAGGCATCGTTAGGTTCATAAGGGTCGCAGGGTGGATAACGTTTCAAGATGAGCGGCAAGAACACGCGGATGGTGTGGGGTGTGGTCGTTGCTGTCGGCGTGGGTGTGGGTGTCGCCGTTGGGGTGGGAGAGGCTGTCGGTGTCCGTGTCGGCGTGGGCGTAATTGTCGGCGTCGGCGGCGCGGTGGAGTAGTAGGCGTACTTCAGGTCGCCGCTGGTGTGGTCGTGGTAGCTGATGTGGGGATACCCGTCCCGATCCAGCGCCAGGGAGGTCCACTCGCCGACCCACCCCTCGCTGTCCACGGTCTCGATGTGCCAACCAGAAGCGTCCTGGTAGGCGTATTTCAGGTCGTCGTTGGTGTAGTCGAAGTAGCTGATGTGTGGATACCCGCCGCCATCCAGGGCCAGGGAGGTGAAATGGCCGACCTCCCCCCCGCTGTCCACGGTCTGGATGTGCCAGCCAGAGGCATCCTGGTAGGCATACTTCAGGGCGTAGTTGCCGTAGTAGCTGATGTGTGGATACCCGCCCCCATCCAGGTCCAGGGAGGTGTCGGAGCCGACATATCCCTCGCTGTCCACCGTTTCGATGTGCCAACCAGAGACGTCCCGGTAGGCGTATTTCAGGGCGAGGTTGACCTCGTCGTAGTAGCTGATGTGCGGATACCCGCCCCCGTCCAGGTCCAGGGAGGTGAACCCGCCGACAGCCTCCTCGCTGTCCACAGTCTGGATGTGCCAGCCAGAAGCATCCTGGTAGGCGTACTTCAGGCCATTGCCACGGTAGCTGATGTGTGGATACCCGCCCCCATCCAGTTCCAGGGAGGTCCTCAAGGTCTCCGCAAACTCCATCATGTCCACGGTCTGGATGTGCCAGCCAGAGGCATCCTGGTAGGCATACTTCAGGTCGCCGTAGACCTCGTCGTAGTAGCTGATGTGCGGATACCCGTCCCCATCCAGATCCAGGGCCAGGGAAGTGAAAAGGCCGTCCTCGCTGCCCACGGTCTCGATGTGCCAGCCAGAAGCGTCCTGGTAGGCATACTTCAGGGCATCGTTGCCTCCCTGGTAGTAGCTGATGTGCGGATAGTCTCCCTCATCCAGGGCCAGGGAGGTGCTCCAGCAGCCCTCGCTGTCCACGGTCTCAATGTGCCAGCCGGAAGGGGGCTGGTAAGCGGCCCTCCTCGCGGCACCCCTTCGACTCTGCTCAGGGCGGGCGCTCAGGACAACCAAGGCGGGCGCAACCCAGGGGCCCGGTTGCGGTTGGGCTGCCGTGGGCCACGCCCCGCCAGGCACAAAGCCCAGCAGCAGGGCCAAGCCTACGATGAGGCTGATTGCAGAGATGGTAGTAACTCGTTTCATGATCCTATCCTCCTTTCGTGCACAAAAGTACGACAGTTCCTATTTCATCGCCAGCAACGGGTCTACCAACACGGCCCCATCATGATGTCGGTGTTGGTGTGTCTACCGGAGGAGGTGGCGGCGTGTCTGTCGGAGGAGGTGGGGGCGTGTCTGTCGGTGGCACAGGTGTTGGCGTTGGTGGCTTCGGTGTTGGTGTTGGTGGCTTTGGTGTTGGTGTTGGCGTTGGTGGCACGGGTGTTGACGTTGGTGGCACGGGTGTTGGCGTTGGTGGCTTCGGTGTTGCTGTTGGTGGCACGGGTGTTGACGTCGGTGGCTTCGGCGTCGGTGTTGCGGGGGCAGGTGTGTTGGTCGGCGTGAACGTGCTGGTCGGTATGGAGGTCGGCGTGTCCGTGGGTGTGCTCGTCGGTGTCATGGTCGGGGTGATCTTGGGAATCACCGTCGGTGTGTCGGTCGGCGTCGGGGTGTGTGTGGCCGTCGGCGCGGGTGTATTGGTTGGCGTTGGTGTTGCGGTGTCGGTGGGCGTTAGGGTGTGGGTCGCCGGCGGCGTTGGGGTGTCCGTCGGCTTAGGCGCCCAGATGTCCTTGGTCAGTACCACACCAAGAAGAACAATCAACAGCACGATCGCCACGATTGGCCAACGCCATTTGCGGAGGCTTGCCTGGATGTCAGAAATGGATGGCAGGGCAGGTGGCCTGGCGACTCGCGGAGGCTCGCCCCGCACCCATTTCTCCCCATCGTGGTAGTGCCACATGCCCGTCTCGTAGCCGATGATCCACCACTGGCCCTCCTCATCCTCGATCATCAGCTCCTCGAGTTGGGCCTTGAACTCGTCTTCTGGGATGGCGCCGGCGTCGTATTTTCTTTTTAACTCCTTGTATTTGTTTTCGACCTGAGCAAAGTCCATTCAACTGCCTCCTTTTTCACTTGGGCAGGGTGGCTGGCTTGCGCCTGCGAGGCGGCGCTGGTTTGGCAGCAGGAGGCTCGGGCAGGCTGGCTAGCTCTTTCTGATGCTTCGCCTTAGCGAGCAAGGTGGTGGCGTCTTTGTAAGTCGGAGCGACTCCCAGAACGGCCCTGAACCCCTTGATGGCTTCCTGCCAGCGCTGAGCCTGCAGGTGCTCCAGCGCATGCGCATACTGATCAGCCAGTTGCTGCTGGCGCTGGGCCTCGGCCAGTTTCTCTTCGGCGTCTCGGTAGCCTGGCTCCAGAGCCAACACCTGCCCGTACAACTCTGCTGCCTGGGTCCATTCCCCCTTGTGGTAACGCTCTTCCGCTCCGTCGTAGAGCGTGGTCAGCCGCTCCTCTCGTTCCTGCACCTCCTTGACTCGCTTGGCCTCCTGGAGAATGGCCGCCACATCTCTATAGCTGGGATCTATGGCCTGTATCTCCTCGCACAAGGCGATGACCGTATCCCAGTCCTGGTCGTCCTGTGCCTTCACTATTTGCCCGTGGAGAGATACCAGCTCACGCTCACGCTTGTCCTCGGCCCGCGCTTGCTTCAATAGGCTGGCCACGTCCTTGTAGCGACGGTCAATGGTACGTATCTCCTCGCAGGTCGAGATGACCTGTGCCCAGCTCTTGGCTTTCTTCGCCTGCATCGCCTGGGAGTACAGATCGGCCAGCCGTGCCTCTCGCTCCCGCGCTTCCTCTGCTTCTTTCTGCTCGGCCTCGGCCGCTGCCAGCCTGGCAGCCACATCCCGGTACTTGCTATCTATTGTCATCACTTCCTTGAACGCGGCGATGGCTGCCTCCCAGTCTGACCTCTCGGTTGCGCCTATTCCCTCGCTGTAGAGGTTGCCCAGTTGCTCTTGTCGCTCTCGTTCCCTCCTCTGCGCCTCCGTTAGCATAGACTTGGCGTCTTGGTGACTGTCATCCAGGGCCAGGAGGGCCTTGAACTGCTCGATGGCAGTTGGCCAATCCCGCTCCGCCAGAGCATCTGTGCCTTTCGAGTAGAGTGCTGACAACTCGGCCTGTCGTTGCGTTTCCTTCTCACGCGCTGCTCTAGACGGCGCCTCTAGCAATGCCTCGCCCAGGGCCTGGAAGAAGTCGTCGAATTTGCCCATCTCGCCAGAGATGATACTGCCACGACGCACTTTGATGGCCCGTCCGACGAAGTCGGAGACCGTGGGTGGGGCAGGGTTGGTGTACCAGATAGAGCCACCCTGCGCCCTGATACAGCGGTTGAGGTCGTCATCGCGCATGCTGTGGCCGACGATGATGATATCTCGACTCAGGTATTCTTTCAGCACCTTTTCGATCTTATCGCTGAACTGGAAGATCTCCTCAGGAGTGAAGGCGAAGATACGCGCCGGCAAATCGCCGTGGAGTTTGACCAACTTAACCCTGGGCTCGGAGAAGCCCAGCACCCGCGCGATTTCCTCCTCGCTTTCCCGACTGCCAACCAAAACGGTGAAGTCCCGCGCCCGTAGGCCCGCGTCGCTAAGGGCGTCTTCCAGGAAGACGTCGAAGTTGGTTGAAAAGATGATGTCGAAGTAGCCGGCCTTGGTCAGTTGGGCCAAATGCCGATAGCCTGGCGACGGAGACTGCCCCACGACGTGGCTCTTCAGAATGGTATAGCGCTCCGTCGGGCTCAAATTGTCCAGGAGGTCGTAAAACTCCGCTATCTTCTCCTCCCAGGAGAGGGCAGCCACATCCTTACGACTCAATTGACCTACTACGTCTTCGATGATTCTTGCGCCGGAGCTGCAGCCGGAGGAGAGGGAAGCTCCTGCCCCCAGTACAAGCACATAGGGAGGCTCCGCCGTGTCTCGGCGGATGTTCATCAGACGGGTCAGGGCTTCTATCTGCTTTGGAACTCCGGTGGGTTTGGGCCGTTTTTTCTTCTCTTCTGCCGTCAATTTAGCCTGTAGCCGCGCTTCTTCTTCACGCGCCGCTCTGGCCAGCGCTTCCCGCTCCTTCTCACTTGGCGGTTCCACGCCAAATATCTGCCCATCGGGCGAGCGCATGTACAGCACCGGCGTGCCCCACTCCACGTCGTTGCCGGTGGCGAAGATGGTCTTACGGGCCTCGGCCAGCGAGGCGTCCACGGGGTAGCCGTCGGCGATGGCGGCGTAGAACTCACTGGCGAAGGCGATGGCTGCCTCATCGGTGATCTCGAATTGCATGGCCACCACGGCGGGGATGCCCTGCTGCACCAGAGTCATCGCTGTCCCGGCGAAGGGGTCGGTGCGTGAACTCCTCGCCCCCTCGCAGGCATTCAATATCGCCAGCATCAGGGTTCGGTGGTCGTGCAACATCACGCCCAGGTGTTGCCCGCTGACCCGCCGGCCACGTCCTCGTTGGTCTTCCATCAACAACAGGCCGTCCTGAGCCCGCTCATCGAATTCGCCGTGCCCGATGAAATGGAAGATGTGATACCTCTCCCGGCGCAGGCGTCGCTGCAAGGCAAGCAGTGTCGCCTCTTCCAACCACTCAAGTTTAACCATCCCGTGCTCTTCCAGGCCACTCAGGGCCTCTTGGAGATTGGCCTTCTCTCGCTCGACGTCAAGTTGTGCATAGTCGCTGGGGCTGGAGACCATCACCAGAATACACAGGGGCGGTTTGACGGCCAGAGGACGAATCGGCTCAGGTAGCTCAATGTAACGAACAATAGGGGTGTGCGCGGAGAGGGAGAGGAAGCGGTTCAGTGGGCGGTTGTAAAGGTATTCCCAGGGCAGGTCGGCCAGTTCGGGGGCATCCAGCAGCCGCAGTTTGATACGCAATCCTTTGTCTTCCAGGGTTGCCTTATCCAGGCTGCTCCTGAAACAGCCGCGGACATCGCCCTTGAAGACCGCCTCGAAGAGCTTGCCGCCGAAAGCCCTGGCAGCTTGCCACTCCGGCGAGCCGATGTGGCGCACGCCCCGGCGAGTCCGCCCGACCTTCAAAATAAGATTCTCCAGTTCCAGGTCGGAGAAGGGCAAGACAAACTCGCCCTCTGCCTCGCCAGCAGGCGAGCGGATGACACTGACGGCATAGCGCTGTTCACGCTTTTCAAGCCTTATATCGAAATCGAGATACTCCAGCCTGTCCATCGGTACCTCCTTACTGGAAGGAATCAACCGGCTTACTCGACTGTTTATATTATACCACATTTTCGTCGTTTTGGCTATAGTTAGTGAGATTCTCCCAAAAACGAAACGGGGCACTCCAAAGTGCCCCGTTCACTTGAGCCATTTGAGGTGCTAGAGTTTACCCAATACCTGCCGGGCGATGACTAACCGCTGGATCTCGCTCGTCCCCTCGCCGATGGTGCACAGCCGCTGATCGCGGTACATGCGCTCCACGTCGTACTCCTTGGTGTACCCGTAGCCGCCGTGGATCTGAATGGCCTTGTAGCAGGCTCGTTCTGCCGCTTCAGAGGCGTACAGCTTGGCCATGGCTGCCTCCCTGGTGAAGCGCACGCCTTTGGAAGTGGAAACGGCTTTGTCCTTGAGCCAGGCAGCGCGGTAGATCAGCAGCCGGGCGGCGTCAATCTCGGTGGCCATGTCGGCGATCATCCACTGGATGGCTTGGAAGTTGGCGATGGGCTGGCCGAACTGCACCCGCTCCTTGGAGTAGGCGACGGCTTTCTCGAAGGCACCCTGGGCCAATCCCAACGCCATGGCCGCGATGGCGATGCGCCCCCCATCCAGGATGATCAGGAACTGCTTGAAGCCCTGCCCCTCTTGGCCCAGCAGGTTCTCTTTGGGAACCCGGCAGTCCTCGAAGAAGAGCTCGGAGGTGACTGAGCCTTTGAGACCCATCTTCTCCTCGTCGCGTCCAGGGCGAAAGCCCGGCGTGCCCTTCTCCACGATGAAACTGCTGATGCCTCGCGTGCCCTTTTCTGGATCAGTCACGGCAGTTATCACCACCACGCCAGCTATGGACCCGTTGGTGATAAGGATCTTTTGGCCGTTGATGACCCACTCATTGCCGTCCAGCACGGCGCGGGTCTTGGTCCCTCCCGCGTCGGAGCCTGCTTCTGGTTCCGTCAGGCCAAAAGCGCCCAGCTTCTCGCCCCTGGCCAGGGGGACGAGATACTTCCGTTTCTGCTCCTCGGTGCCGAAGAGGTAGATAGGCTCGGAGGCCAGAGACGTGTGGGCATCTAAAGTGAGGGCGGTGGAGCCGCAGGTGCGGGCGATCTCCTCCAGGGCGATGGCGAAGCTGACGTTGTCGGCCCCAGCCCCGCCGTATTCCTCAGGGATGGGAAGGCCCAACAAGCCCAGAGGGGCCATCTTGCGGATGGTCTGCCAGGGGAACTCCCCCGTCTTGTCCGTCTCCTGGGCGATGGGCACGATCTCCTTTTCGGCGAAATCTCGCACCATCTTGCGGATCATCTGCTGCTCTTCGGTGAGTTCGAAGTCCATTGTGATTCCTCCTTGGTCATTTGGTCATTTCGATAATCACTTTATCGTCAACAACCTTCATCTCCTCGTCCAGGACTCGCAGGCGGGCCATGGTGGAGAGGAGATAGAGCCCGACCTCGATCTGGTATTCGCCTGGAGGCGCTTCGTAGGAGAGGCGCACTGAGTGGATGTCTTCGATGATCTCACCCTCCTTCCACTGGCTGGTAGGATAGGTGCCGTGGACAGGCCCTATGTCCTCCTGCCCCCAGATGCGCTGCTCTTCGTCGAGGATGTGGACGAAAACGGTGTAGTCCTCCTCCAGCCTCTTCAAGCTCTGCCAGGTGAGGGATAGCTCCAAGGTCTCGCCGGGACGAAGCTGCCGGCGGTCGAGGTCGTATCCTAGAAATAGGATGCGATTGTCGAAGTTGATGGCCGGGCCGCCAGCCAGGGGGGCGCTGCGTACCTGGATGGGCCGCAGGGGACACCACTCGCTCAGGGGTGCCAGCCAGCGACTCCTCACCGGCAGCATCTCGCCCGAACCGTGGCTGAGCCCCATCAGCAAACCGACCTCCCCAGCGGTTGCAGGCATGGTCAGGTCGTGGCTGGTCTGCACAATCTGGCCCACCCCCCAGCGCGAAGTCGGATGCTCGCCGAAGAGGGGAGGAGCGCTATCTTGCCAGAGCACGTTCCCGGACTCATCAACCATCTGCAAGGCGATGTCGTAGTCCCCGGTGCCCTCGCGCAACCTCTGCCAGTAGAGGGTCAAGGTTGCCGATCCGTTAGGGCGGACGAAGCTGGGCCGATCGTAGCCCAGCAGGATCAGCTCACCGGCGAAACTAGCTCGCAGGGGATATGGGATGTCTGAATTCTCCGGCGATTGCCAACCTTCTCCCTCCAGGACGTGAACGCGGCCTATCTGGACGATGGAAATGCTCTCCTGGCTGAAAGGCGGGAAAAGGCCCACTTCGAGTTCGTATGCGCCAGGGGGCAGGGCCTTGCTGATAGCCAGCTCGTGGAAGTCGGGAACGATCTCCCCAGGGTGCCAGGCGACCGTCGGATAGTAGCCATTTACGGGATGACGCCCCTCTTCCTCCAGCCAGACGCGGCCGCTCTCGCTCGTTAAACGTAGTCGAACGTGATAGTTGGCATCTGTTTTGTTCAGAGCTTGCCAAAACAGGGTCAGGCGCAGTTGGGTCGGCGGCTCGATGGTCAGAGAATCGGCGTCGTAGCCCAAGAGGCGAATGCTCTGGCTGAAGTCAGTTGATAGGGGTTGCTCGATAGGCGACTCCTGGGTGAGGGGCGTCGTGCCCACCTCCACCAGGGGACCCAGAGAGCGCAGGTGGAAACGCCCCTCCAGGCCGGGCAGGTAGCGGGCCAGGTAGACCGGCTGACCTTGAGCCAGCCGGGTCTCCAATTGCTGGCGATAGCCCGCCTCGTCGCCCATGACGATGATGTCGAGATCGGGCCGCATTCCCTCCACGCGCTGAAGGTAGTAAAGCGGCGCTATCTTCTCGCTGTCGGCCAGGATGGCGGCTTCGGCAGGCAAGTACAGTCCCAGGACGTATTGACCCCATCGGTAGGCCTCCCAGCCGTGCTGGCTCATGTCTACCTGGGGGAGGTTGGTCACGAGGAGGCTAAGGGGTAAGAGGGTAACGAGTAACGAGAAACAAGTGATGAGTAATGGGGAAGAAGGGGCGAGCTTGTTTGTTGCCTGCCACAATGCGCGGAGTCCGGCGCCGATCCAGATGGCGAAGATCAGGTGGGCGGGGATGATGAAGGCCGAGATGTCGGGCACGTAGTAGTTGAGGCCGTAGATGAAGTAGGTGACATAAGCAACCAGCAAAAGAATGGCTTCCCTTCGCCTCCCCTCTTTCCCCCCCAACTTTGGGGGGGATGAAGGGGGGGCAAACAGCCAGACCAGGCCCAGCAGCCCCAGGATCAGCCCGACCCAACCGTACTGCTCCAGCATCAGGCGGCCAAGGATGAGGTAGCGCTCAGGGTCTTTGAGCCAGGCGTCCCAGTGGAGGGCGCCGCGGAAGCGGCTGCCCAGCACCAGGTTGGCAAACTCGCCCAGAGCCATGGGGCGTCCATCATGGAGGGCTGGCCAGCGCAGGGGGAGGTAGAGATACACCGACAGGCCCAGCAAGAAGAGGCCCGATAGAAGTCCAAAGTTCAAAGTCCAAAGTCCAAAAGTTCTCGCTCTGAGGGGATTGCGGGCAACTTCTGGTTGCCTTGATCCCCGCTTTTGGCCTGGATCTGGCGATCCAGGCTGAGCAAAATTGGATCTACTGCGGCTAGTTAAAAAACGGTGCTGGGTCAGCAAGGTGTAAATGATTATAGCCGGAGCCAGGAGGGCCATGGTGAGGTGGTTGGTCAGGCTGAGGCCGTAGACGAAAGCAGTGAGCAGCTTTTTGCTTTTCAAGACCAGATAGAGCACCAAAGCCACGAAGAACGCATTGAGGGTGTATACCTCCGCGATCACCGCCTGCGACCAGAAGGTGCGCGAGAAGGCGAAGGCCAGGGTTGCCAATAGGCTGGCAGCTCGATGGCGGGTCAAATGCATCAGGCAGAGATAGAGCCAGACGACGGCCAGGCTGGCGAAGAGGGGGGAGATGAGGTTGACCCGATAAGCGACGTTGCCGACGGGTAACAGCGTGGCGAGCTTTCCCAAGAGAATGTACAGCGGGTAGCCGGTGGGGTGGGCAATCCCCAGAGTGTAAGAGACGACCTGGAACTCGAAACTGTCGGCCTCACCCAGTGTGGGCGAGAGGGTGCTCAGATAGACGACGAAGGTCACGATGAAGAGGCTCACGGGAATCGCTCTATCAACCCAACGCTGGCTGACGATTCCCTTCCTGCGCAAGACCTTGACTTTGAGGGCGATGACGAGGAGCAGGCAGCCCCCTAGCAGCACTTTGGCCTGGAGGGGGTTCACTTCCCTTTGGATGAGGTAGAGGAGCAACAAGAAGAGGGGAGTGTAGGTGAGAGCGTCGTCGGCGAGGGCCTGATGCAGCGGCGTCTTGCCTCGTCGAGCGCAGGCTGCTGAATAGAGACGCCAGAAAGCGAGGAGGGCCAGAGTGACAGCCGACGACAGGAGGGCAGTCTGGGGCAGGGAGTTGAGCCCTGGCAGGGTGTGGTAAAAGTTCTCTGCCAGGAAGCGGCTGGTGAAAGCGCCTAAAGTCAGGCCTGCTCCCGTTACAAAAATCCAAAATCCAATATCCAATATCTAATATCCAAATGCTCAGGGAGCTACTTCGAGGGCCATGTTGTCCAGGTATCCGAAAGATCGCGCAAAGTCGGTGCTTTTGTAAAAATACTCCCGTCCGTCAAATGGATCGTTTACCCAGAAGCCCTCTTGATTGTAGCCTGTCACTACCACCGCATGCTCGTAATTGACCATCTTCACTTCTTGCCCTGTGCTCAACGTGATTTCCACTGGCTGTTCCACCCGAAGCTTGTAGGTTACCCAGGCTATGACCGGATGCTCTCTGGCCAGAGCTCTTCTTATTCCATCCAGCCCATCCTCTACATAAGTGGCTTCCAGGCCATTCGCTGCCAGGACTTCTCTAATGGGCGCGGCGTATACCCCGTAATCCGTTAAGCCGCCAGGGACGCCGTCCAGCCTGCCTCTGAAGCCCAGGTTGGGGTTTTCGTCTCTCGGCAGTGCTTTGCTGATATCTTCCTCGCTTAGGGGAATCCTATAGAAGTTGGCCACCATCGAGGCAGCCGACGACTCGCAAGTCAAGCTGTGAGCTTGTTTGTAGCGTGGCACATCTAGCTCCACCTCTGCCGAGGAGATCTCCTCCGGCTTCACATTCTTCAATGACTCCATCTCATTGGCAAGGTTCTCGATTTCCGAGTGTATGGTCATCTGATCTCGCTGCAGGGCCTCAATGTCGGTTCCGAGCGCGGTAACGTTCATGCTGATTTGAGACGATACCGCCTTTTCCACACCTTCCACTTTATTGGTGAGGATCGCAATGTCTCGTTGGGTGAGTTCTTGCTCCTGTTTGAGGACTTCTATCTCGGCCCTCAGGGCGGCGATTTCGCTGTTCTTCCGATCGGAATAGAGTATGCTGGCCATAAGCAAGGTCGCCAGGAGAGCACTGGCGACCAGTACAATAATTGGAATTTGGAAGCCTGCCCTGAGCCTGGCCGAAGGGTTGGAGTTTGGAGTTTGGAATTCTTGGCGTTGCCTTGATTTCACGATAGCTTTACTCCGTTGAATCAGATTCCGGGGTTGGCGTTGGCTGTGGTTCGGGTATACCGAAATAGTAGCGCAGGATCTCGACGGCGATGGGCACGGCGGTGGCCGACCCCTCGCCACCACCAGCGACGAAGACCAGCAGGGCGATCTCCGGTTCCTCAGCGGGGGCGAAGGCCGTGAACCAGGCATGGGTGGGCAGATGTCCTTCATCGTCAATGGGGGGGCCAGGATACTCAGCAGTGCCCGTCTTGCCGGCCACCTCTATCCCCTCCAGGTTGGCCCCCCGGCCGGTGCCCCATTCAACGGCCGCCCGCAGTCCCTCGCGAACCAGGGCCAGGTTTTCCTCCGAGACGGGCACCTGGCCGAGCACCTCTGGGGTGAAAGGCCGGATCACCTGGCCATCTGCGTCGGTCACCTGGTAGACGATCTGGGGGCGGTAGAGCGTCCCCCCGTTGGCCACTGCTGCGGTGGCGTTCAGAAGTTGCAGGGGGGTGACCAGGATAAAGCCCTGGCCGATGGCTACGTTGTAAGTGTCGCCAGTAGCCCAGCCCTCGGCATAGTTGAGTCGCTTCCATTTTTTGGTGGGCACCAGGCCAGATTCCTCCCCCGGGAGATCAATGCCCGTCGGTTGGCCCAGTCCGAAAGAGTGGGCATATTCATTCAGTCGTTCCAGCCCCAGGCCCTGGAACTCTTCGAGGCCTCCCGTGATTTGATAGAAGAAGATGTCACAGGAGTGAGCGATGGCCTGGATGATGTTTAGTGGCCCGTGGCCTCGATCATACTTGTGGATCCAGCAGTAAAATTGTTGGGCTAACTCAGGATCGTCGGGGAAGTACTTGTTGGGCAGCCAGAGGGTGCCCTGGCAAGTCAGAGCTGTCCTCCTGTTTACAACACCTTCCTCCAGGGCAGCGGCGGCGGGGACGATCTTGAAAACAGAGCCCGGCGGATATTGGCCGCTGATGGCGTGGTTGACCAAAGGTCTTCCGGGATCTTCTATCAACTGGGCCCAATCCTCCTGGGAGATGCCGCTGGCAAACAGATTGTTGTCATAACTGGGAAGGGAGACGAAGCTCAGAATCTCGCCGGTTTGGGGATTCATGACGATGGCCACGCCGCTTTCGACTCGACTGACCTCGCCGAAGGCGGACTCAGCTTTTTCCATGCCCTGGCGCAGGGCGTCCTCCGTGAACTGTTGCAGGTCCAGGTCAATAGTCAGGATCAGGTTGTAGCCCAGCAGGGGGGGCTGGGGATCTCCCACCACTCTGACCTCGCGCCCGGCTACGTCCACCTCGCTATATTGGTACCCCTTGCTGCCGCGCAGTTCCTCCTCGAAAGTCAGCTCCACGCCAGTCAGCCCCACCCTGTCATTGTTGGGGTCGTAGCCTCGCGCTGCATAGGTCTCCGCCTGCTCGCCAGGGATGTACCCCATGTAGCCGATGATGTGGGAAATCAGGTTCCCGCTGGGGTACTGGCGGATGGGGTCTATCTCAATGAGCACGCCAGGCAGGTCCAGGTGCTCCTCTTCGATGATGAAGACAGTGTCTCGGTCTACGTTAGTCTTGAGGGTGAGGGGACGATAAGGGGCGGTATCGCGCGCTTCGTCCACCATCTCTTTGATGCCTCGTTGGGGGGAGAAGAGGCCGGCAGAAGCGGTCGCCGTGCTGGCGGGAATCTCGAGCAGCGCCGATAGCCGGGAGAAGATGGCCATTTCCTCCTGCTCATCCTCGGGCAAATAGGCTGGGATTATAGTGACGGCGAAGCTGGGGATGTTCTGTACCAGGATGCGCCCGTGGCGGTCGTAGATGACGCCGCGGGCGGCCTCGGTGGGCACCAGGCGGAAGCGGTTGCGGTCGGCCAACGTTCGATAGTGCTCGCCTTCGACGATCTGCAGCCGCCACATCTGAAAGGCAAAGATCAGGAAGACCAGGATGACGATGCCACGAAAGGCCCAGAGTCTTCTTTTGAGGCTAAGATCGGGTGATGGTCTCATCCTTTTCCTCGATATCTCACCAGGCCATCTCTTCTCGCCCTGTCTTACGGTGGAGCCAATACAGGGCTTTGTAGACGAAAGGCACCAACAGTACATTGAACAAAGTGGAGGGCAGCACCACTTTGATCAGGCTGTCTGCCCAGGCTATCGAACAGCCCTGCATGTGCAGCAGGAGGAGGAAGAATAGGTCGTAGGCCAGGGTAGCAATTAAAGTCGCGATCAGGGGCAGGGCGAGGTGGGTACGGAAGACGCTCAACTCTCCCAGGCCGGCCACCAAACTGAGGGCCACGAGGATCACCGTAGAGGTTCCGAAGGGAGCGCCTGAGACCAGGTCCAATCCCATTCCTCCGACCAAGGCCCAAATCACGCCCTCTTGTGCTCCTCGCAAGAGGCTCCAGGAGATCACCATCAGGAGCATGAGGTCGGGCTTCACGCCCATGATGGTCAGATGGGGCATCGCTGTCGTTTGTATTATCACGGTGGCGATTAGCAGCAGGATAGTGGCGTAAATGTTTATGGCGACTCACCTCGATTAGACGTTAGCGGTTCGTCCTAACGTTACCGCGTGCCCCAGCTTCCCATATCTTAAACCGCTAAAGCCGGCTTCATTGCCATCTTAATGGATGGAATACGCTTGGGAGCGAATGAGGCTTTCTTACGTTGGCCTTGTTTTTCTTGCGCTTTCAAGGCGCGGTAAATAGCTTGCAAATCAAAGTTAAACTGTGTTGCATGGGCTTCTCGCGCTTGACGTACTTCCGCGACAATTGGATCTTGCCACATTTTCTATTCCTCCAGTAGCTCTTGCTGCAACAATCAAATCACGGCTAGGGCGCGAGGTCAAGTAACTGATAATTGACGTTTCAAGATAGACTTTGGGTTTCATATCTCAACTTTGCACTGCTTCTTAGGGGACCAGCCTCTCAAAATCAGCCGGTAAGAAGTTGGTGATGACCAGGACTATCTCCAGGTTGTTGAAATCCACGGTGGGACGAATGTCGGCCTGCTGAAACATCTCAATGTCGCGCTGGTGGACGGCTGTGATCTGGCCGATGATCAGCTTTTTGGGGAAGTTGCCACCCAGACCGGAGGTGAGGACTATGTCGTTGACATTGACCGTCTCCCCCTGGGGGATGTACTTCATCGCCAGGCTCCTGCCGACCTGACCCTCTACCACCCCCGTGGCCCGGGAGGTCTGGATGAGAGCGTTCACGGAGCTGGAGGGATCAATGATCAGCATCACTTTAGCCCAGTTGGAGCCTACGTCGGTGATGCGCCCCACCAGCCCCCGCTCGGTGACCACTGGCATGCCCTTTTCGATTCCCTGCTGGGAGCCTGAGTCAATGGTGAGATAGCTTAGGAAGTTGCTGGGGTCGCGGCCAATGACCCGACCCTTTACCTCAGCTGCTTTGTAACTGTGGGTGGGGTTGGCCTGGGTGAAGCCTAGCAGCCTGCGCAAGGTCTCGTTCTCGGACTCGATCTCCTTCAGACGCACGTTCTCGATCATCAGGCTATCGGCCAGGCCTTGCAACTCCTCGTTGCGGCGGTGCAGCTCTCTGATATCTTGCGTAGTCTGGGTCAAGTCTGTGATCCTGTTGGTCAGGGAGGTTAGTTTTCCTTGAATGGGGACCACGAAGCGCAGTGCTAAATCTTCAATGGGTTGCAAGTCTTCGTTCTGATCCAGGGCAATTGCGGCCAGGCTCAGCAGGATGAGGATGATTAACACCGTGGACCTGGTTGGCAGACGCTTCACCAGAGCTCACTCCTTTGTTTCGACAAGCTCAACACGAGCGCTCGACCCTGTACTGTCCGTCCAGGACACGTGTTGTCAGCCGTGACCGGTTTCTCTATTAGTCCAGGCTGGCCAGGATCTTGCTCAATCTGTCCAAATCCTCTAACACCAGGCCTGCTCCACGGGCCACGCAGGTCATCGGATCGTCGGCTACGTATACGTTCATCTTCGTTTCGTCGGACAGCCGTTCGGCCAGGCCCCGCAATTGACCCACGCCGCCAGCCAGGGCGACGCCTTGCTCCATCAGGTCGGCCACCAGTTCAGGGGGGGTTTCGTCGAGGGCATCTTTGACTGTGTCTACAATGAGGTTCACGGAACTGGATAGCGCTTCTCTGATCTCTATACTACTCACCTCGATGGCTTGCGGCAGGCCGGTGATGAGGTTGCGCCCTCGCAGGATAGTGGTCATTTCCTCAGGCAGGGGATAGGCGGAACCTATTTCGATCTTGACCTGTTCGGCCGTCCGCTCGCCAATCAGGATGTTGTACTTCTGGCGAGCATATTGAATTATGTCCTCGTCCATCTCGTCGCCAGCCACGCGAATTGAACGGCTGACCACGATCCCCCCCAGGGCAAAGATGGCCACCTCTGTCGTGCCACCCCCGACGTCTACGATCATGCTGCCCATGGCCTCGGTGATAGGCAATCCTGCTCCCAGCGCAGCGGCCATTGGCTCTTCGATAAGGTAGGCCTCGCGAGCCCCGGCCGAGATAGTGGCGTCGTAGGCGGCTCGCTTTTCTACCTCGGTGCAGCCATTGGGGATGCCGACCACCACTCTGGGGCGGGGAATGGGCAGGATCACGTGGTCGTGCACTTTCCCAATAAAGTAGTGGATCATCTTCTCGGTGATGTCGAAGTCGGATATAACGCCATCGCGCAGGGGGCGGATGGCCACGATGTTGGCTGGGGTGCGCCCCACCATCTCCTTGGCTTCACTGCCGATGGCCAGTACCTTCCTGGTTTTCTTTTCAATGGCTACCCAGGACGGCTCGTTGATGATGATGCCCTTTCCGCGCACGTTCACCAGGGTGTTAGCTGTGCCCAGGTCTATGCCGATGTCCAGGGAAAACAGGCCCAAAAGGGCGTTTAGTGGATTAAACACTTATTATCCTCCTGTTGGCTAATGCTGATGGTCTAATGCTCTATGTCCCAAACTATCCAAATTATACCACAAATCACGTAATTGACAAAGTTGACAAAAGGTCAATGGTGCGGTAGAATGGGAAAGCAACAGGTCAATGGGGCAATGAGGTAATGGGAGGTAATACGATGGCAGAGAAAAAGGTCGGAGAGGTAACGCACTATTGGGGCAAGATCGGCGTGGCCGGCATCAAAGTCACCGCTGCTTTGAGCCAGGGCGACACCGTCCGCATCAAGGGGGCCACTACTGACTTCGAGCAGGCCGTGGGCTCCATGCAGATCGAGCACCAGAATATTGAGACTGCTAAACGGGGTCAGGAGATCGGCCTCAAGGTCGGGGAGAAGGTACGCCGAGGGGATACGGTGTACAAGGTGGAATAGTGGATGTCCTATCGAAAGTCCGCCAGGCCATTGACCGACGTGGTCTCCTGGCTGGGGGTGGGACGGTGGTGGTCGGCGTCTCCGGCGGCCCCGATTCCCTCTGCCTGCTGCACGTCCTGAACCGCTTGCGTGAGGTTTACGGGATTGAGCTGCACGTGGCTCACCTCGATCATCGCATCCGGGGCTTGGAGTCGCAGGAGGACGCGGCTTTCGTGGCCAGGCTGGCTGAGGAATGGGGATTACCGGTCACCGTCGGAGCCCGCGACGTACCGCAGTTGGCCAGGGAGAGCCAGTTGGCCATTGAAGAAGCAGCCCGCCAGGCCCGCTACTCGTTCTTGGCCCAGGTAGCCCAGGCGGTCGGGGCGAGGAGAATCGCGGTAGGCCACAACGCCGATGACCAGACGGAGACCATCGTCATGCACTGGCTGCGGGGGGCGGGGCTGGCCGGCCTGCGGGGAATGTTGCCTCAGGCTGATCTGGGGGGGATGCGACTGGAGGCCGCCTGGCCCGATCGCCCTCCCCCGCACCTTCAACTGATCCGCCCCCTGCTGGAGACAACTCGCGCCGAGATTGAGGCCTACTGCCGGGAGCACAGCTTGAAGCCCCGCTTTGATCGCTCCAACCTGGACACTACCTATTACCGCAACCGACTGCGCCACGAGCTGCTCCCCTATCTTGAAAGCTACAACCCCAACATCCGGGAGGTGGTGCGCCGTTCGGCTCAGGTCATCGGCGCCGACTACAGCTTTTTGCAGGCCGAACTGGAGCGTGTCTGGCCAGTGGTCGTTTCCTCAGAATCGGGGGCGGCCATCGCCTTCGATCTGGAGCGCTGGCGGGCCTTGTCCACCAGCCAGCAGCGTTCCACCCTGCGGGAGGCCATCCATCGCCTGCGCAAGTCTCTGCGCAACATCAACTGGATCCACATTGAGAACGCCCTGTTGGCCTTGAGGGCCAAGCCAGCGGGAACCCAGGTCACCTTGCCCCAGGGCCTGATGCTTTCCATTGGCTATCACGATTTCACCGTCGCCGACGAGGGCTACGTGCCCGAAGTGGACTGGCCCCTTCTCTTTGTGGAGAGCTTGTCTGTGGCAGTGCCGGGGGTCACAGAGCTACCCGATTCTGGCTGGTGTCTTGAGGCTGCCATCATTGAGCGGGGGGAGTTTGGCCAGGCTCACCTGGACAATCCCAATCCCTGGCAGGCTTTTCTAGATTACGATAGCACGAGCCCGGAGTTGGTGCTGCGCCAGCGCGGCCTGGGCGATCGTTTTCAGCCTTTGGGCCTGGGCGGCCACGAGAAGAGCCTGCACATCTTTATGATTGACCACAAGATACCGCGCTTGCTGCGGGGTTCCGTTCCCATTGTAGCTTCGCCTCGGCACATCGTCTGGGTGGCTGGCTGGCGCATTGACGAACGGGCCAAAATCACCGCTGAAACAGAGCGCGTCCTGCATCTGGCCTTCCGCTCGGTGGATAGCTCTTGAGCGGGGCTCACCTTCGTTTGACCTTCTCGCTGAAAGAGTGTAAAATACCAAAGTCACTGAAGTTTTGATATAAGGCTCTAGCACCCGTCCCCGGGTGCGTTTTTGGCGGCCAGAGGACGGGCCTTGGAGCTTATATCAAAATTCCAGCAAAGTCAACTGCATAGTTCGTTCTCCGAGTCATGCCACCTAGGGGCTGGATAAGCCTACGGCGCATGGCCGCAGTGGGTGCCTGCATTTGTTCAGAGCATTCCAACGGTACGGATGGAAACGTCCGTGCCCCCCGTCAATTGGAAAGGAGGACTGAGTCACTTTTCATCAGCGCTCTCTTTCCATGGGGGCGCTGAATTTTTTGTGGGGAAAGGTGGAAAAGATGAATCAAGAAATAGCAGTTCAAATCAAAGAATCGCTAACCGAAGGCAGGTTGCCTTGTCCATCGGCCTTCAAAGTCGCGCGGCGGTTAGAGGTCAGCCCCCAACAGGTGGGCGAGGTGGCCGATGAGCTCAAGGTCAAGATCTCCCGCTGCCAATTGGGCCTCTTCGGTTATGGCCCTGCGGGCAAACCCCTGGAGCCAGCGCAGGAGGTGGGAGAAGAACTGGAGGCGAGGATTAGGGCTGGGATGGTTGAGGGAGGGTTGCCTTGCGCCACGATCTGGGACATCGCCCACGAGCTAACGATGAAGCGGATTGATGTGGCCAGGGCTGCTGAAAGTCTGGACATCAGGATCACTCAATGTCAGTTGGGATGTTTTTCGTGAGACAACAACGGATCGGGAATAAAACAGATAAGAGCAAGAAATTCGTTCCTTTCTCAATCCGATGTAGAGTGTATCGGATAATGTGATCTTATGGCAAGTTAACAATTGAATAGCACTTTGTTCTTTCCTCTCACGCTCGATTTCTTGCGCTCAACGTCAATTTGTGGCATCATTGGGAC
>DAOUDK010000072.1:0-2294 GCA_034431315.1 Anaerolineae bacterium | reverse complement strand
ATGAATCTTTTGTTCCTGGGTGTCATAGTCGGACGAACCTCCTCGTCTTTAGTATCTCGACCGCAATTTTATCATGGTTTTGCCTGGATGGAAAGTTTTCTCCGACAGACTGCTAGGCATACCGGTCAACGAGGTCCCCTCATTGCTACCGGGCTTGCTGATCGCCGCCTTGCTCGCCTGGCTGAGCATCTGGTTGAGCAAATTCATCGGCGTTACCCTGCTCGGTTTTGACAAGACCCCTATCTCAGCCGTGATGCTGGGCATTCTTCTGGGCCTGATCATCGGCGCCGTTGTCCCCATGCCTGCCGTGCTCAAGCCCGGCCTCAAGTTCGCGGTCAAGAAGGTGCTACGCCTCGGCATCATCATGCTAGGCATTCGCTTGACCATCTTTGATGTGTTCAAACTGGGGGCATACGGAGTGCCTATCGTCGTCATCTGCATCCTCGGCGCGCTGTTTTTCACCACCCGCATCAACAAGTGGCTCAAGCTTCCGGAACGATTGGGCACCCTCATCGCCGTCGGCACTTCCATCTGTGGCGTCTCGGCCATTGTGGCTACCGGGCCAGCCATTGGCGCTGAGGAAGAGGAGGTGGCCTATGCGGTGGCGGTGATCACCATCTTTGGACTGCTCGCCACTCTCGTTTACCCCTACGCCGCGAACGCGATCTTTTCCGGTGAGGCGCTGAAGGTAGGACTTTTTTTGGGCACATCGGTCCACGATACATCCCAGGTCATCGGTTCTGCGAAAGTGTACGCCGACGTGTTCTCGGCGCCACTGGCCCTCGACGTGGCCACGGTCACCAAACTGGTGCGCAACGTGTTCATGGCCGTTGTCATTCCCTTCATGGCCTTCTACTATGCTCGGAAGACCCAAGGCGAATCGTCTGGCAAGAAGGCTAGTTTCCTGAAGCTGCTGCCCCTTTTTGTCGTCGGATTCCTCATCGTGGCCGTGATCCGATCCGTTGGTGATGCAGGGATCGAGGCTGGCGGCAATGCCTTTGGGCTGTGGGATGCTGGAGCCTGGAAGGGCATCTACAGCTCCATCAAGACCTGGGCGGGGAACCTTCTGGTCGTGGCTCTGGCCGGCGTTGGGCTGGGCACCGATTTCCGAACGTTCAAAGGATTGGGAATCAAACCATTCCTGGTCGGCCTGGGCGCGGCTCTGTTGGTGGGTGTCGTGAGCTTCATCGCTATCTCCCTGCTGGGGAGTTTCGTGACGCTTTAACGTCAAGCAAAAAGGAGTTTAGACATGGTCAAAGTAGCTGTAGTCGGACTTGGCACCATCGGCGAACGCATCGCCGACGGGCTGGCCAAGCAAAAGGATATGGAACTGGTCGGGGTGGCCGACGTGGCCCCAACGCTGCCGGTGCGCGCGTTGGTCGAGTCTGGCCGAGGGTACTCCATCTATTGCAGTTTGCCGGAGCGCATTCCGATAATGGAAGAGGCCGGCATCCCCATCGCCGGGGCACTGGACGATCTGCTGGAGCAGGTGGACATGGTCTGCGACGCCACCCCGCCCGGCATCGGCATGCAGAACAAGGAAATCTACCAGAGGCACAACATCCCGGCCACCTTCCAGGGTGGGGAGAAACACGAGATTAGCCCTATCCTGTTCAGCAGCACGGCCAACTACGACATGGCGAAGAGTGTGGACTACATTAAGCTGGTTTCCTGTAACACCACCGGCATCGTGCGATCAGTCGTGGCAGTGGACGATGCCTTTGGGGTGGAGAAGTCGGTAGCCACCATCGTGCGCCGCGCCGCCGACCCTTCCGAAATTCACAAAGGGCCGATTGATGCTGCCATCCCCGGTAAAGTCCCGGCGCACCAGGCCACCGATCTGATGCTCGTGATGCCCCATGTGGAGGCGATGGGCTTCATCATCACCGTGCCCACCACCCACGGGCACGTCATCGCCATGCACGTCACCCTGAAGAAGGAAATCGCCACTGAGGATGCCCTGGAGGTCTTCCGCCAGGGGCGGCGCATCCGCACCTTCCGCATAGATGAAGGCTTCCTTTCCAACACCCACATCTTTGACTACCTGCGTGACTTGGGTGTGCCCCGCGCCGACATGTACGAAGTCGGCATCTGGGAGGAGACCGTGCTGGCCCAGGGCCGCGACCTGTATTGGATCCACAACATCCCCCAGGAGGCCATCGTCATCCCGGAGAACATCAGCAATTCCCGCTCCTTCACAAATTGCCTAGCCATTGGCTTCCGCGCGTAAGGAATTGACGCCTTCGGTCATATTTGGGGACGAGAGTCGTAGAAAGGCGCTACGGGCTTGGAAT
>DAOUDK010000071.1:0-33590 GCA_034431315.1 Anaerolineae bacterium | reverse complement strand
CTGATGATCAGGGCCTTCATGCCCCATTCCCTGAGCCGCTGGCCAGTGACGCGCGAAAAGTGTTGCACCAGACAGGCTTCGCCAGAGATCTCTTCCAGCTTCAGCTTGATCTCCGTGCAGAGAGCCAGGTGAGTGTCCCTCTTCTCCGGGTCGCGCAAGACTTTTTCGTGTTCGATGTCTACAAAGCAGATCATCGTTACTTATCCTCCCACCTGCTCCTCCGCCCGCCGAACAATGGCTTTGATGGCCTGCACCACGTCGTCGGGCAGGGGCTCGGGCTTGTGCTCTGCCAGGATCTTCTCCACCCGCTCAGCGGCCCGTTCGCCCAGGCTCTTGCCCCCGGCGGCCTGCCATTGGTCATAGTTGCCGCGCTCGAACACGCCGGGGTACCACCTTTCCCGAAAGTGAGCCAGTGTATGCTTGGTGTCAAGCCACTGGCCGTCGGGGCCGATCTCGTCAATCAAGTCGAGAACCAGGGTTTCGTCGCTGATCTCTACGGGGGCCATGAAATGCTCGAGCCAGCCTACGATCTCATTGCAGATGACCAACTGCGCCAGCGAGCCGCATAGACCCGACTCTAGATAGCCCAGATCGTGGATCAGGTTGCCCCCGCCCAGCGTTTCGGTCACCAGGGTGAGAGCGGCTTCGGCTGCCGCCTGCTGGTCAACCAGCTTCGATTCGCTGCAACCACCCAGGCTGAACATCGGCAGATTGTAGTAATGAGCCAGGGCATGGGCCACGCCTTTGGAGTCGGGCGGGCAGTACGGGCTGACCATCGTCCGCATGTCCAATCCCTCACCGCCCCAGCCAGACACAATGAAGGGCGTCCCCTCCCGCTTCAGTTGTGAGAGCACCAGGCCAGCCAGGACACCGGCATTGACCAGGGCCATACTGCCGGCCGTTGTGACCGGCCCGCTTATGCCGCCAATAATCACCGGGATGTACAGCAGGGGCAGGCCCTTGTCGGCCAGGAAGAGCAGCTTTTGCAGGGCCTCTTCGTTGTGGCGCAGGCCGGTGGTGACGTTGATGTAGCAGGCCGCTAGAGGTCTCTGGCGCAACGCCTCGGTCCCGCCGACCACCGCCTCGGCCATCTCCACGGCATCCACGCAGCCGGGGAACTCGTTGGTGACAAAGACGATGGGCTTGGTCGTGGTGTTGAGCATCGCCTCCATCTGGTAGCGATCGCTGACCATGGCGTCCACGTCTGAGGGGAGAAACATGGACATGACAAAATCAATGTGGGGCAGGGCGTCGCACACGGTGATGCCTTCTACGACGTCTTGCAACACCGGCTGGCGTCGTTCCCCGGTGCGATGATCTATGATGTTGAGGCAATCGGAGCCGGCGCCATAGTAGCAGTTGCCTTCCTCCAAAAAGAGGGGGGATTGGCCGTGGCGATTGTAGAGTGCCACCCGTTTGGGCACGGTGCTGAAGGCCTTTTCCACGAGACCAGCGGGAATCCGTACGCGATTCCCTTCCGAAACTGAAGCGCCCGCCTTTTTCAACAGATCAATTGCCTCTTGATCGTAGAGTCGTGCGCCCGTTCGGGCCAGGATTTCGAGGCTGGCGTTGTGCAGTTTTTGACATTGTTCGGGTGAAAGACGCCCGTATTGGACGCCGCCAAAGGTTTTGTCGTTGATGCGAATTTTAGCCATGCTAGAGTTCCTCCTTGTTGCTAGACTCAGTGAATCAAAATTGCTCTGAGGGGATTGCCAAATCCCCGCCTTTGGCCTGGATCTGGCGCTTGTCCTGAGCCTGGCCGAAGGGATCCAGGCCGAGCAAAACTGGATCTACTTAGACTAAAGGGACGCAGGGATTTCTCCCCACGTCCCCTACGATATCTCTCGCCACCAATGCTCTTCCATCTCGTCCAACTCAGCGACCAGCTCTGGCAGCAGCGGTTCCGGCTTGTGCTCCTGCAGAATGTGGCGGACACGCTGGTTGGCCTTGTCTCCCAGGGATAGCCCCCCGGCTGCCGTCCACTGCTCATAGTTGTGCCGGTTCAGCAATCTGGGGAACCAGTTCTGGCGAAAGTGGCGGACGGTGTGCTTCTCGCCGAAATAACTGCCGCCGGGATCTACCTGATCTATAACGTCCAGGGCCAGTGTCTCCGGCGTGACTTCGATTCCGTCCATGATGCAGCCAACCATGCCAATGAACTCGTCAGTGGCCACGATCAACTCCAACGAAGCAGAGTTGGCGGCCTCGGTGAAACCCACGTCGTGAACCAGGTTGGCCCCGCTCAGGGCCGCCATCAGGCAAGACATGGCCGACTCGGCCGCGGCCTGCTGGTCAAAGGCGACCGCATCGGTACAGCCAGCCGTGCTGAAGACAGGCAGGTGGAGATAGTGGGCCATCTCGGTCAGCGCGGCCGACCACAGGCTCATCTCTGGAGCGCCGTAGGAGACAAGCATGGTGGACATGTCAATGATCGTCGGCACACCACCGAAGATGAAGGGCGAGCCGCGCCGCTTGAGCTGGGCCATCACCAGTCCGCTCAGCGACTCGGCGATGCAAGCCACCAGGTTGCCGGCGGCTGTCACCGGCGCCGAACTGCCGGCCAGGGTCATCGGGGTGTAGATCACCGGGATACCGTGCTCGACGCAGAAGAGGAGCTTGGCTACCCCTTCGTTGGTGTGGATCAGCGGCGAGAAAGGCTCGGCATAGTGGACGTAATAGGGACGCCGGGCCAGTTCGTCCCAGCCGCCTGCGACCACAGCAGCCATCTCGGCCACGGCCTTCAGGCTGGCAAAGTCGCCCGTGCCGTGCATGAGGGGCTTGGTGCAATTCATCACCGTGTCCTTGTGGCCGATGCGAATGGCGATCTGCCCGGGAACGTCGCTGTAAAGAGACGAAAAGGACACCATGTCAATGTTGGGCAGCGCGTCGCAAACCACAGCGCCCAACCGGGCGTCGGCTCGCACGCATGCCCGACGGGCGTGGTCGAAGGGGTCAAAGAAAAAGGTCGAGTCCGTCTGGCTGCAAAAATAGACGCGACGGTCTTCCAAGAACATAACCCGCTCGCCCAGCCGATTGTAGATAGTAATACGACGGGGTGCACAAGCCAATGCGTCTTCCACCAGGTACGAGGGGATACAAACACGCCGCTGCGGACCTACGCGCGCACCGGCGCTGCTGAGCAGTTCCAGCCCCTCGTCGTTGTCCACGCGCACCCCGGTGTGTTCCAACACCTCGAGGGCACTCAAGAAGAGGGTCTCCTTCTGGTCTTCGGTCAACACCTGGAGTCGAGGGGTGATCAGCTTTGTGGATCCAGCTTTCATGGTAGTAGCTCCTTTTCGCAATCAAAGTCGGTCAGAGAAAAGCCGTGGGGAAAGGGGTCTTCAGGATCGAGGACGAATTGGTGGAAACCGGTCAGGTAGGCCCGCCCGGCCACCCGGGGGATGATGGCCTGATATTCGCCCACGCGGGTCTCCCCCACTATCTGGCCAATGAAACGGGTGCCGATGATGCTCTCGCTGACGAACCGCTGGCCGATTTCCAATTCCCCCCTGGCATGTAGCACAGCCATCCTGGCGCAAGTGCCGGTGCCGCAGGGAGAGCGGTCTATGGTGCGTTCGCCGAAGATGGCGGCGTTACGGGCGCGCAGGCCGCCATCCGTCTGGCGCTCGACCGGGCCGTGAAACTCCACGGCGTCAATGACGTTCACAAAAGGTAGCTCCGGGTGCTGAGCCGAAAGCTGGGCACTGGCCGCGTGGCGCAAGCGGGTACCCAGGTCGGCCAGCGCTCTCGCATTGGCGGGGACAAGCTCCAGCCCGATCCGTCGCGCTTCAACCAGGGCGAAAAAGCCACCGCTGTAAACGATATCCACCCGCAGCTCGCCCAGGCCCGGAACCGAGAGGCGAGCGTCGAGTTGATAGACGAAAACCGGTGTGTTGTCGAAAGAGACCTCGCGCACGCGGCCCTCTTTGATGCGCGTCCGGGTGTGGACCAGCCCCACAGGGGTGTCGAACACCACGGTCGTCTCCGGCTCGGCGGCTTCGACCATGCCGGTCTCCACCACGGTGGTCGCGGCGCCCATGACGGCATGACCACACATCGTGGTGTACTGCTGGGTGTTCATAAAGATGAGGCCGAAGTCGGCCCCCGGATCCGCAGGGGTCGTGAGGAGGGCGCCATACATGTCTTGACGGCCTCGCGGTTCGAGCATAAGCAGACCGCGGAGGCCGTCAAGTTCGTTCCGCGCATAGATCATCTTCTCCGCCATCGTGGCGCCTCGCAAAGGTGGCAGCCCCCCCACCACCAGGCGAGTCGGTTCACCAGCAGTGTGGGAATCTACGGTTGAGATGAGGCGCGTGAGTCGGGCCATGCTCTTCTTCGCTACGCCTCGCGAACATCCACGATTTCTTGACCTTCAACTCGCTTCAGAACTGCGACGACCTCTTCCTGGGACACGTACGGTATCTTGGCCACCGCATCCCATTTACCCGGCTGTTTGGGAGCCCGGGTGCCGCCGCAGGCCATTATTGCCCAACCCTGCGCATTGATAGCGCTCACCAACTTGGCCAGTTCGCCCTTGGTATCCGGCATGCGCACGGTCACTCGCACGCCGGGCACTCGCGTGACCATCATCTCCATCAACTGGGCCAATAGGTCCGTCTCAGTGATGATGCCCACCACGATGCCCTCCTCCAACACAGGCAGGCAGCCGATTCGGTTCTTGACCATGATTCGGGCCGCTTCTTCTATCGTGGCGTCCTGCTCTATGGTGACGATGTCTTGGGCCTTGACCATCACGTCGCCGACGGTCAGGTTGGACAGGAAGCGAGTGATCTCCCAGACGTTCAGGCTCCCCAACGTCCCTGGCCGAACCAGCAGTGACTGCTTGGTGACCAGACCCAGCAAACGTTTTCCGGCGCCAATGACGGGCAGGTGGCGAATGTTGTTTTCTCCCATGTAACGTTGCGCCTCGACGATGGGCATTGTCGGCGCCGCCATCAACGGGTGTCTCGTCATGTAATCCTTAACCAGCATTGATCTCCTCCTTACTTAGGCCTCGATCTCAATTCTTGGTGGTTACCACCGCTTCCATCTGGCGCAACTCCTCCAGCGGGATGTGGCAGAAGATGCGATGCCCATCCTCCGACTCCTGCCAGGGCGGCACTTCTTGCTCACAAATCTGCCCGATCTTGCGGGGGCATCGGGTGTTGAAGCGGCAACCACTGGGGGGATCAAGCGCGCTGGGCACGGCGCCGCTCAAGCGAATGTGCTTCTGTTCAACTGAGGGGTCGGGAATCGGCACCGCCGAGAGCAGGGCCTCGGTGTAGGGATGATAGGGCGGCGCGTAGATGGCCTCCGACGGCCCGATTTCGCAGATCTGACCCAGGTACATCACGGCCACGTAGTCGGAGAAAAAGCGCACCACGCTCAGGTCGTGGGCGATGAAGAGCAGGGTGGTCCCGTATTCCTGCTGAATCTCCAACAGCAGATTGAGTATCGCTGCCTGCACCGACACGTCGAGAGATGAGACCGGCTCATCGCACAGTACCAATTCTGGACGGGCAGCGAAGGCGCGGGCGATACCTACACGCTGTTTCTCGCCGCCGCTTAACTGACGGGGCAGACGATGGTAATAGCTCTCGTCGAGCTTGATCGCATCCAGCAGTCGGTACACCTCGTCCCTTACCTGATCAGACGGTACAGTCTTGAAGCGTCTCAGCGGACGCTCTATCTGATGCCCGACGGTGAAGGAAGGATTCATGGTGGAGTCGGGGTTCTGGAAGATCATTTGGAGTTCCTGGATAAGCTTGATGTCACGCTTCTTTACTGGCACGGAGACATCGAACCCCAGAAACTCTATTTTGCCATCGGTGAGAGGCTCCAGACCGACGATGGTCTTGGCCAAGGTGCTCTTGCCACAACCCGACTCGCCGACAACCCCCAGGGTGGATCCTTTCGGCACTTCCAGGCTGACGTCATCCACTGCCTTGACGTAGCGTTTCTCACCCAGGCCAATTAAGCCGGCTACCGAAGTTGATGCCTGGCGGTAGTAAGTTTTGACGTGCTCGACCTGCAGGATTGGGCCTTCTTCTCTTCTTTCCTGCTGTTCTATCGGCACTAGATCAGCGAGCAGACCCTCCGGTGGCTGCCATTCCGCGGCGATGATTTCCTCGGCGAAGTGACAGCGGGCCCAATGTTTGAGCTCGACCAGGCGAAGTTCTGGCTTTCTTAGACGGCACTCCTCCCGGGCGCAGTCGCAACGCGGCTCAAAGACGCACCCCGGCGGCAGGTTAGTCGGCGAGGGCACCCGTCCTCGGATGGGATACAGATAACTTGACTCCTTGCTCGTCCCCAGTTTGGGCACACAACGCATCAGCCCCTGGGTGTAGGGGTGCATGGGGCGCAGGAAAACGTCTTCAACCGAAGCACGTTCCACCATCTCCCCGGCATACATCACGCCCACCTTATCGCAGACGCGCGCTATCACGCCCAGGTTGTGAGAGATGTACAGGATGGCCGTGTCAATCTTCATCCGCAGCTCGGCGATCAAGTCCAAAACCGCTGCCTCGACGGTTACGTCGAGGGCGGTGGTCGGCTCGTCCATGATCAGCAACGCCGGGTCGTTGAGCAGAGCCATGGCGATGACCACCCGTTGTTGTTGTCCGCCAGAGAGTTGGTGAGGATAGCGCACCATCACAGCCTCCGGATCGGGCATGTATACGCGCTTGAGCATGGCGATGCACTTTTCATGCGCGGCTTCTTTGCTGAGGCCTCGATGGACGACCAACACCTCGCTCAACTGGTCGCCGATGCGCATCGAGGGATTGAGGGCCTGCATGGGGTCCTGGTAGACCATGGCGATCTGATCTCCGCGAAGACGCCGTAAGTCCTCCTCGCTCTGCCCTCGCAGCTCCTGTCCCTGAAAGAGGATGCTGCCATCCACGATCCGGCCGTTGCCCAAAAAGTTAACGATGCCAAAGGCCACGGTGCTCTTGCCGCAGCCCGATTCGCCAACGATGCCATAGGCCCCTCCACGATGGATCTCAAAGGAAACATCGCGCACGGCGTTCACATCTCCGCGACGGGTCTCGTACGAGATGGCCAGATTGTCTATTTTCAAAATGGGCGTCTTGACGCGATGGTCTTCTACAACCAAGTCCAAATCCACACTCATGTTCTGTTTTCTCCTTCCACCTTTTATTCCCCCGCGGAGTTGGGGGGGGAAAGAGGGGGGCTACTGGTAGCGCAACGACTCCTCGCGCACACCATCGGCAAAGAGGTTGAGACCCACCACCAAAGACGAGATGGCCAAGGCAGGCCACACCACAGACCACGGATTGGTCCAAATGAATCTGTGCCCGCGGGCTACCATGCTGCCCCAATCGGGAGATGGCGGCGGCACCCCAAGTCCCAGGAACCCCAGCGTGCCGATGCTGAAGACGGCATAGCCCACGCGCAGCATAGCATCCACGATGATGGGGCCTCGGGCGTTGGGCAGGATCTCTACAAACATCATGTAGAGGGGGTTCTCGCCCCGCAACTCGGCCGCGGCGATGTAATCGCGGGTACGGATGTCCAGGGACAGGCCGCGCACCAGGCGGGCGATGCCGGGCGTACCGCCAATGGTGATGGCTAAGACGACGTTCAATGAGGATGGTCCCAGCGCAGCGATAATGATCATGTAAAGCAATATCGTGGGGAAGGCCATCATGGCATCCAGGACGCGCATGACGATCTCGTCTACGAGGCCGCCGAAATAACCCGCCGCCAGGCCCAGCGTGGAGCCAACGAACAGGGCGCAAAAGACCGCTAGCGGGGCCAGGGTCAGGATGAGGCGGCTGCCATGAACGATGCGCGCCAGCAGGTCTCGCCCGATGTCATCGGTGCCCAGCAGGTGCTTCGCCGAGGGAGGGGCGTTGACCGCGTCAACGTCTTGCGCGTATGGATCCAGCGTCGTGACCAACGAAAAGAGTGCCACGGCCACCCAAAACAGTACCAGGGCCAACCCCACCAGCGCCACTTTGGAGGCCGTGATCACGACCAGGCCCTCGCGCAAACGCTGTATCCGTGATGGACGGGCTACTAATTTGGGCATAGCTTGTTCGCTTACTGCCATAATTCACTCCTTTTCTATTGCGTATTTCGTATTGCGTATTCCATCAATGTGGCAGTCACGCGCTACGCAATACGAAATACGCAATACGCACTACGCAACACGTCACGCGTACCGGATACGCGGATTGATGAACGTGTAGATGACGTCGGCCACCAACTGTGTCCCCACGGCCAATATCACCATCACCATCGCCCCGGCCTCGATGGCAAAAACGTCCTTGTACAACGCCGACTGAAGCAAGTAATTGCCGAGGCCTGGGAACCCAAAGATGGCCTCCACCACCACAATGCCACCCATCAGCCAATTGACGTGTAGCATGATGACGGTGATGGGCGCCATCATGGCATTGCGCACAGCGTGTTTGAAGACGATGCGCCAGTAGGGCAATCCCTTGAGGAAGGCTGTGCGGACGTAAGCCGCTTTCATCACCTCCACCATGCTGGCCCGGGTGATGCGCAGCACGTACCCCAACTCAATCAGGGTCAACGTGGCCACGGGCAGCACCAGCATCTTGGGTTCCTCAAAGATGGCCCTTGAGCTGGTGAACACCGTCGCGCCAGGCAACACCTTCAGCCAGACGCTGAAAACCAGGATCAGGAAAACGCCCGTGGCAAAGTTGGGGCTGGCAGTGGTCACCAGGCCAAAGATCGAAAAAACTCGGTCAATCGTCTTGCCCTCGTTGAGACCGGCGACAATCCCCATCAGCAGGGCCAAAGGCATGACCACCACAAAGGCGAGGCCCGCCAGAATGGCCGAGTTGCGCACCCGTCGCACCAGCTCCTCGTTGACTGGTTGTCGGGTGCGCACCGACTCGCCAGGGTCGCCACGCAACAGACCCCGCTGCAAGGGAATGTACTGTACCGCACCCCCGGCCTGCTCCACCCACCAGCCCGCTCCCTTGGCCTTCATCCAGAAGGCGTGTTCTCCGTGGGTTTGCCACAAGACAGCGTGGTTGAGGTTGTCTACGCCCCAGAAGAACCTGCCGACCCTGGCTTTTTTCACGGCCTCGTTGCGGGCGATCACCGGCCCCCTTTCGGACAAGAACGCCGCAGCCTGCACGAGGCCCTCGTGGGCCGCGGCCGCATCACCGCTTTTCAGGCTCTCGGACGCCTGGCTCAGATCCTCGGCAAGCTCGGGGGCAAAGTCCTTCAACGCTCTCGCCGTATCCTCGAACTGGTCAGACATGAGGGCCATCAGTGCTTCTTCTTGTGTGCCAGATGGATCGAACATGGACTCGAGGGCAGCCGCTGCCTGCAAATAGCTGTCGCTTTCCAGCGCTTGGGCCAGGTCAGTCAGGGGCTTGATCAGGTCGCTCAGAGGGGCAATGATCTCTGACAGGGTCGCTCTGGTTCCATCCAGATCGCGGCCCAGCAGGCTCTTAGAGGCTTTACGCAGTTGCTCGGCCAGTTCAGGTCTGGTCTTGGCCAGCAGTGTGGCGGCTTTCCCCAGTTGGTTGGGTACGGTCCTCAAGTATTCCTCGTCTGGAGTTCCCGACGTTTCGGACAGCTCTCGCGCCACGGTGAGGGCCACCACCACCTCGTTTTTGAGCATTCCTCGGGCTGCAGTTTGCAACGCCTTTCTCTGCTCTGCAGCCTCCGCGTCCTCCACTACTTCTAAGGCTTGCTCCGCGGCCCTGATTTGAGCCAACAACCCTACTCGCGTCAGGCCTTCACTGCTGAGAATCTCGACTAGCTGATCAGCTTCTTGGAGTATGTCGTACCGATCCTCAAGTGAGAGTTGTGGATCAAAGATCAGCTCTTCACGAAACGCTTTCAGTCGCTCTAACTCGGCTGCGACGTCAATGTTCCAGCGGTCATTGTCAACGGACTCAACGATCGTGCCATCTGGTTGGCGCCGCATGGCGATGAGATCCTCCCCTTCCAGCCGCCACCGGATTAACGTGCCATCAGGCTCCTGGGCCCACCACTCGGTAAATCCCGTCTTTTCCGAGGCCGTCTGTCGGAGAGGCATCCCGACCTTGGGCTGGGCCCACAACAGGTCGCTGCCGATCAGCCAGGTGGTGTAGCGCACCCACACGGGCCGGTTCAGGCCCAATTGCTCTCGCAACGATTCCTCCTGCTCGGGCGTGGCGAACTGGCCCAACATGTGGCGCACTATGTCACCGGGCGCCAGCTCCGAGATGGCAAAGATGAGCACCGAGACGAACAGCATGGTGAAAACCAAGAATACAACACGCCGTACGAGGAACTTAGCCATAACCACTCCCTTCTGACGCCGGGCTCAGTCGCAGAACCCGCACCTTTCGAATCGAATGGGGCTTTGAGAAGGTGGGGCAGGGGGCGGATGTCGTTTATCCGTCCCCTGCCCCACCGGGTCTCCAACAAGAATTGGATGCGATGGGGTAAGGAGCTATGCCTACGACTCCTTCCACACCTCGATCCAATTGTCGTTGTACTGGGTTGGGTGAGCCGTCATGCCCTTGAACTTGGGATTGTAGGCGATCCAGGTGTTCTTCCAGAAGGGGATGCCGATAGAGCCACGCTCTACCTGGATCCTCTGGATGTCGCACATGAGCTTGCGGCGATCCTCCAGATCCAGGGTGCCCATGGCCTTGGTCAGCAGCTCATCGAACTCTTCGTCGCACCAGCGGCTCTCGTTCCACGGCACCGGGGTGCCTTCTTTGTCACAGGTGTAGGCCAAGGGCAGCACCATGACGGCCAATGCACGGTGCGTCCAGGGCGTAACGGCAAAGTCAGCCTCCGTCCACACGTCCCAGTAAGCACTGACCGGGATGGCGTTGATGGTGATGCGCAAACCAGCAGCCTCGGCGTCCTGCTTGAGCGTCTCTGCATACGAGACGACGTCGGGCCACCCGCTGGCCACGGTGATCGTGACGTCCAGCCCATCCGGATAGCCGGCCTCGGCCAGCAGTGCCTTGGCCTTCTCTGGGTTGTAGGGAGTCGGTTCCATGGGGCAGAACTCGGGGTGCACCGGCGAGACGTGGCAGTCGGGCCCGGTGATACCCTCGCCAAAGAAGGCCAGCTTGAGGATTTTTTCCCGGTCCTGGCACAGCTTGACGGCGTTGCGCACCCGTACGTCCGTCCACGGCTCCATATCCACCCGCATGCGCAACACGCGCGTCTGGGTAGTGGGGATAGAGGCTATACCGACGTTCGGATCATCCTTTAGAGCTTGGAAGTCGCTGACTTCTGGGTAAAAGACGTCAATCTGGCCACCTTTCATGGCCGAGACATACGCCGTCCGCTCTTCGCCCAGGTCAACGCAGATGATCTCGTCCAGGTAGGGCAGCGGCTTGCCGTCCACGCCCTTCTTCCAGTAGCCCTCCTTGCGGGCCTTGAGCACCGCCCGCTCGCCCACGGACCACTCTTCCAGGGTGAAAGGCCCCGTGCCCACGGGGTTCTCGAGCCAGTCGCCCTCAAAGGTGCGGTGGTCCAGGATGGGCGACGGATAGTGATGCAGGTGAATCGCCACGCCGATCTGCGGCGAGTCCAGGTGCAACACCACCGTGTAGTCGTCTACCTTCTCGATGCCTGTGGGCTGCAAGTAGCTCATCAACCCCAGGACGGACGAGCCGACGTCCGGATTCAGCCATTCGTTCATGGTAAAGACCACATCGTCGGCGTTGAACGGCTCGCCTGTAGTCCAGGTGACCCCCTTGCGCAGGTGCAGCGTCCAGGTCTTGAGATCCTCGCTGGCCTCCCAGCTCTCCGCCAGAACAGGTTGAGAGATGTTGTTCTCATCCGTGTAGATGAGGTATTCGATCACAAAGCGGGTGATATCGGCATCGCCCGAGATCCAGGAGTAGCGCGCCGGATGGTCAATGCCCATAACGCGGGTGCCATAGGTGAGCGTGCCGCCGCGCGGGGGGCCGGCCGGCTTGGGTGTCGCAGTCGGCTTGGGCGTCGCAGTCGGCGCTGCTACGATGGTCGGCGTCGCTGTGGGCGCTGCCGCCGGCGCACAGGAGGCCAAAAAGGCGCTGGCGCTGGCCAGGGACAGGCCCAGCAAGGTCGCGTTCCGCAAAAACTCACGGCGGCTGATGCGGCCCTTTCGAAACAGGTCCTCTAGCTCTGGGATGTACGCATGTACACCATTGGTTGGTTTCTTCTTGAGAATTTGCATCAGATATTCCTCCTTTAGCTTGCAGATAAGGTTTTTTACAGTGTAGAGAGCAGAGGAGAGTCGCCAAGATGCTCAGCTAACTCTATTCTTGCTCCAACACTATCCAGTCAAACAAATCTCCTCGTAGCACCTCCTTTCTTCCTCACTAGCTCGTCATCTCGCGCCGCAAACGAGAACTCACGAATCTACCTGGCTGGTATAGAAAACCCTCCAAACAGATTATATCATACCTAGGCACAATGTCAAAATTCAAACTATGTTACTCAACTGCCTGAGTGTGGTGTCTACCGAATCGTCAATCGCCTCCGGCTGGTGTGATTCTATCAGTTGCCGGGCATATTCGCGGGCGCGCGCTGCGTAATCTTGCGACCCGTTGGCGACCCAACTGTCGTACCCGTTGCGATCTGTGACGTAGGGCACCCACATCGTTCGGCGCAAGTGCTTGAGCGTGTGATCGTGGCCCAGGAAATTCTCGCCGGGGCCCACATCGGTAATGGTTTCCAAGGCCAAGGTCTCTTCTGACACATCCAACCCGGCGATAAACTGTTTAACCCAGCGGATCTGTTCGGCGCCCAGCACAATGCTCTCCAGGCTGCCGGTCAGGCCCGAGTCGAGGTATCCCACGTCGTGGATCAGGTTGGTGCCTGCCAAGGCCGCTACCAGCAGGCTAATGGCGTACTCGGCGCCCGCCTGCGCATCGGTCAGCTTGCTGTCGGTGGCACCGCCGGTGCCAAACACCGGCAGACCGTAGTAGCGTGACAGTTCGGCCATGATCAGGTCGTTCAAGCGCCACTCAGGCGTGCCGTAGGGGAAAAGCATGGTGCGCATGTCCAACTGGCTGACGCAAGCGCCAAAAATGAAGGGCGCGCCAGGGTGCTGAGTTTGGTGCATCACCAGCCCGGCCAACGACTCGGCCGCCGCCAGTGCCAGCGACCCGGCCAGTGTGAGCGGCCCACTGGCGCCCGGCATTATCGTGGGGACGTAGATCAGCGGGATTTCGTGGTCGGCGCAAAAGACCAGCCGCTCGACGGCCTGGAGATCGTGCTGCAAAGGGGAGACAAACTGGCCGTACATAATGTAGTTCGGGCGCTGGCGAAATGCCTCGTCGCCGCCGGCCATGACGCACGCCATCTGGTGCATGCGCTCCAGGGCATCCAGTCCAGAGAAGCTGGTCATGATCACCGGCTTGACCGTGTTGTGCAGCAAGGCGTAATACTGCTGCGGCTCGGCGTCCTCGTTGGGGACATCCTCCGGCAGGGCAAAGGACATCACAAAGTCAATCTCGTCCAGCGCGTCGCACAGCCGGGCCGCCCGCGCCACGTCTTCCAGCACAGAGGTCCGCCGCTCTGCCGTTTCAACGTCGCGGGTGTAGACCAGATCCGACCCGGTGCCAAAGTAGATCTGGTGTGGCCCCAGCGGCATCACGGGCTCGCCCAGCCGGTTGTGAACGACAACGTCGCGTTTGGCTGTGCTAAGCGCCCCGTCCACCATCCCGGCGGGGAGATAGACCCGCGGCCCCTCGCCCAGCCTGGCCCCGGCGTCAGCCAATTTGCGCCGCATCTCTGAATGATGTACGTTCAGGCCGGTCGTCTCAAGAATCGTCGTAGCAGCGTCGTGCAGTTGTTCGATCTTGGCCTGATTCATCAGCGTCAGGCTCGGCTGCCAGACAGAACTGTCCATCATTTGTCTCCTGCAATCATAGGCTTTGGTTCAAGTTGTGAGTCGAAAACCTGTCGGGAATGGATCCTCAGGGTCCAGCACGAACTGTTGCAACTCTTTATGAATTTCGAGTTTCGAGTTCATTCAACTCGAAGCTCCGAACTCGAAACTCCAACCTCCGAAATTGTTCACGCCAACGCGCGGTGGATACTGAGCAGGTCAGATAGCAGGGCGAAGCCGGTTTCGCGTCCCCCGGCTCCGGGGCCAGTGAGCATCACCTGGCCCAATGTGTCGCTGTCAATGATCAGCGCGTTGGTCACTCCGGTAACGCCAGCCAAGAAGTCCTCGTTCGCGACCTTCTCTGGCGTCACCTCGGCCTTGACCCCGCCATCCTCCCTCCAGGCCCGCGCGATCAGTTTCCAGCATTTGCCTTCTCTCTTGGCCGCTTCGACGTCTGCGAGGCTGATTTCGGTGATGCCCCTCCTCTTGACCTCGTCCACCTTGACGTCGCCCCCCAGTAGGGCATTGGCCAAGATCACAATCTTCGCCAAAGCATCCCAGCCTTCGACATCAGCCTCGGGATCGGCCTCGGCATAGCCCAGACGCTGCGCCTCTCTCAGCGCCGCGTCGTAGCCTATGCCTTTAGCCATCTCGGTGAGGATGTAGTTGGTCGTGCCGTTCAGAATCCCCCTGACTTCCTTTATCTCGGCGCCAGCCAGAGCTCCCAGGCCCAAGGCGAGGCTGGGCGTCCCGGACATCACCGTGCCCTCGAATCGTAGGCCTACCCCGTTTTCCTTTGCCAACTCCGACAGTTCCCGGTAGGCCAGGGCGATGGGGCCCTTGTTGGTCGTAGCCACATGCTTCTTGCTGTTCAAGGCAGCTTTGATGTGGCTGATGGCCGGCTCCCCGGTCTGGATGTCGGTGTAAGTCACTTCGATGACGATGTCGGCGTTGGACTCTCTGATAGTCTTCAGGCTATTCCAACCCTTTTCCCCTTCGGGGTACTCCTTGATCCCGCCGGTCTCTCCTACCAAAGAGAGCAATGCTTTCAGGTCTAGGCCTTCTGAATCGTAGACCGAGCCCTTCAGGGGATCAGAGATGGCTACCACTGCGTATTCGAAGTCGTATTTCTCCTTGAGGAGCTCCTTTTTCTCCAGAAGGAGATTCGCCAGTCCTTGGCCGACTACTCCAAAGCCGACAAAGGCGAGGTTGTATTTCATCTTTTCCTCCGAATTGACAGTTTTCACGGTTTCTCTTTCTCTGGAAAGCAACCCGCCCGCGGGTTGAACCCACGGGCGGGTTGTGATGCTTGTCCCTATTCAGTCTCTCGCTCTTTCAGCACCTCGACGATCATTTCCTCCGCCGCCTCTGGCAGAGGAGGCACTTCGTGCTCGGCCAGGATTTCACGTGCGCGCTCGTTGGCGCGAGTGGTCATGTCCTGGCAGCCCTTTTCCACCCAGCGGTCGTAGCGCATGCGATCAATCAACGCCGGCCGCCACTGGGCCCACTTCCAGTTGTTCAGCGTGTGATCGTCGGCCAGGAACCCTCCGCCGGGCCTGGCGCGATGGATGGCCTCGCGGGCCAGGGTGCGCTGGCTGACCTCCACGCCGCCTATGACGTAGCGCACCTCGCGGATGATCTCATCAACCACCACCAGCATCTCCATTGAGGACGTGGTGCCGTACTCTATGTAGCCCACATCGTGCACCAGGTTGCAGCGGGTCAGGAAGGCGGTCATGACCGAGACCGTGGCCTCGATGCCAGCTTGGGCATCCACTAGTTTGCTGTCGGTGGCGCCGGCGGCTCCCCACACCGGCAGGTCGTACCAGCGGCCGATATCGGTCCAGGCGGCCATGCCCAGCGGCCACTCAGGGCTGCCATAGCTGACGATGGCCGATTTCATGTCCAGCGCAGCGGTGTTCATGCCGTACAGGAAGGGCGTGCCCGGTCGCACCAACTGGCTGAGCACCAGCCCAGCCAGGCACTCGGCATTGCCCAGGGCCAGCGCCCCGGCCAGGGTGATCGGCCCACCGCCGCCGGTGTTGGGCGAGGGCACGTAGGCCACCGGGATGCCTTTTTCGGCGCAGAACAGCAGCTTGTCCACCGATTCGTCGTTGTAGAGCAGGGGGGAGATGGGCTCGGAGTAGTGCAGCAGGAAGGGCTTTTCGCGCAGTTCGTCTTCGCCGCCGGCCACCGCGCAGGCGATGCGGTAGATGTCCTCCATGTCGGCGCGATCGTTGGCCGTGTAGACGTTGGGCTTGACCGATCCCCGGATCATGGCGATGAATTCGTAGAGAAATACGTCCATCGCTGGCACGTCGGAGGGATTGCCCATAGACATGACGAAATCTATCTGCTCCAGACCGTCGCACAACTGGGCGATGCGCTGCACGTCTTCGGCGGTGGCTTTGCGCCGCTCGCCCGCCTCTACATCAATGGTGAAGGGGCAGTCGGAGCCAGGCCCAAAGAAGACCTTGCCCGCCTCCAGAGGCATGGTCAACTCGCCCAGCCGGTTGTGCATGGGGATGCGAGATGGGGCCGAGGCAATGGCGTCCATCACCAGGAGCGGGGGGATCTTGATGCGTTCTCCGGATTCCCAGGCTCCCGCCTCAAGAAGCAACTGACGTCCGGCCTCGTTCTTCATCACGATGCCCGTTCGAGACAGAATATCCAGGCTGGTGTTATGGATCTCTTGAATCTGTTCGTCGGACAGCATCCGTATAGTGGGATGCAGGGTTGGTATGGGGATTTGTTCAGTCACAGGAATCTCCTTGTCAGACCCTTAGGGTTTGTGAAACCCTAAGGGTCTCTCTCAAATTTTCAACTCAAACCGCTGGCGAATCCAGTTTTCCACGTCCGGATACAGCGGCTCCGGCTGGTGCTCCGCCAGAATGTCGCGGGCGATCTGCTTGGCTCGTTCCTGGGCATCCAGGGCGCCGTCCTGCTGCCACATGTCCCAGCCCTGCCGATCCACCACGTTCGAGGGGTAATAAAGCTCGGAGCGCATGTGGCGGAGGGTGTGCTTGGCCATCAGGTAGTGGCCGCCAGGCCCCACTTCGTCAATCACGTCCAGGGCCAGCGTCTCGTCGTTCACTTCGATGCCGCGCACCACGCGCATGACCATGCCCAGGATGTCGTTGTCAATGACGAATTGCTCGGCGGCGACGGTGCTCATGTTCTCCAGCATCCCGGCTGCGTGGTGGATAAAGTTGCTCCCGGCCAGAGCAGCCAGCACCGCACTCATGGCCTTCTCGAATCCAGCCTGAACGTCGGGGAGCTTGGCGTCGGTCATGCCCGCCGAGTTGTAGAGGGGCAGGCGGTAGAACTGGCCCATCTGGGCCATAGCCGCGTTCGTCAGGCCGAACTCGGCCGAGCCGCCCAGGTAGCGACCGCTCTTCATGTCCGCCGTGGCTGGAATCGGGCCGACGAGCAGCGGCGCGCCCCGTTGAGCCAACTGGGTCAGCACCACCCCCGAAAGTTGCTCGGCGGTGAGCTGAGCCAGCATCCCGGCCAACGTCACCGGCGCGGTGGAGCCAGCCATCGGCGCGGCTGAGAGCACCACGGGGATGCGCTGGCGGCAGGTCTCGATGAGCAAAGTGGTAACGTCGGTGGCAAACTTGAGGGGGCTGACCATCCAACAGGTGATAAAAGAAACGATGGGGCGTTCGCGCAATGCGTCAGCCCCACCCATGATCCTCTCGCACATCTCGACTGTGTCGCGGATACCCTGCACGCCGTACACGCCGGACTGGACGTGTTTGGTGGTATTAGCCAGGCCGGCATAGTACTGGTTGATGTCCACGTTCTCTTTGCCCATGTCGGTGGGATAGACCGGCACCAGGTAAAAATGGATGTTATCCAGCGCATCCACCAGCCGGGCCAGCTCGGCCACGTCGCGCAGCACCGCTGGACGCGGCTGGCCGGTCTCCAGGTCGAGGACGGTCAACGCCGCGCCGCCCGTGCCGATGTGGACTCGCGCGCCTTCCAGCTCCAGATCCCATTTGGGATCGCGCCCGGCCAGCACCACCCGCGAAGGAGCCCAATCCACTGCGTCTTCGATCAGCGAACGGGGCAGGCGCACGCGATCGCCGGTTACGTCCGCGCCCGCCTCCTGGAACAGTCGCCGCGCCTCGGGTTCCTCGACCTGCACGCCGGTGCGCTCCAGGATGCTCAACGCGGCTTGGTGGATGCGCTGCACCTGATCGTCGGTCAGGGGTTTGTATTGGCCGCCGACCAAGCCCTTGACGGGCTGTCGTTTCCTTGCCATCATGCCTCCTCGGATCAGGCCGTCAGACCGCGGGCCATATCCACGGCGCTGGCCGCATCGGGCGCGTAGCCATCGGCCCCGATCTGCTCGGCGAAGGCTGCCGTCAACGGCGCGCCGCCGACCATGATCTTGACCGTGTCACGCAGTCCCGCCTCCTCCAGCCCCTCGATGGTCGCTTTCATCCCCGGCATGGTCGTGGTCAGCAGGGCCGACATGCCTACGAGCTGCGGTTGATGCTCCCGCACGGCGGCCACGAAGGCATCGGGGCTGACGTCGGTGCCCAGGTCAATGGTCTCGAAGCCAGCGCCCTCCAGCATCATCTTGACCAGGTTCTTGCCGATGTCGTGCAGGTCGCCCTGCACCGTGCCGATGACGTACTTGCCCGCGGTGGGCACATCGGCTTCGGCCAGCAGTGGGCGCAAGATGTTCATGCCAGCGCGCATGGCCCGGGCAGCGATGAGCACCTCCGGCACGAACAGGTCGCCAGCCTTGAAGTCCCTGCCCACCTCGTCCATGCCAGCGATGAGGCCGCCGTTGAGGAGCTCAGCCGGCGACATCTCCTGATCCAGCGCCTGCCGGACCAGGTCAGCAACGACTTCGTCCTCGCCATTGTACAGGTTAGAGGCGATCTGTTCCAAAATGTTTGACTTTGCATGCATGTTTTGACTCCTTTTCAGGGTGATTTGAAGGCTGCGACGATTGCGGTTAGCGACTCAATCATGCCGAGACGCCAAGTGAGATCATCGAAACCTCAAGTAGACTTATTATATCGCCCTATTCCCACTCTGTCAAATGGCGATCAGCCGAAACGAGTCTGGTGCTCTTCCCAGGCTGCATCCACCAAGTCTGGGTTGGAGAAGAGGTCAATGGCCGTCATCGCCAGCGCTTTGGCCGCGTCCAACAGGCCGGCGTGGCCTCCTGGGGAAGCTGAGGCGACGCGGAACTCCGGTGAGTGGCCCGCTACCTCCTCAGGCGCGATGGTGAGGTAGGAATGCAGAGCCGGGACGATGTGGCTGACGTTGCCCATGTCGGTGGAGCCCATGCGCCCGCTGGATGGTGGCAACTGCACCTCTCGACCCAGCGCGGTCAGATTGGCGTCGAATAGATCGGCCAGGACGGTGCTGGGAACCATGTTGGCGTAGTACTTCTCAGGGCGCGTTAGCCTGACCTCGGCGCCAGTGGCCAGAGCCCCCGCCCGCGCGCAATCCTCCACCTTGTCCAACACAGCCAGGGCGTGGTCCTTTTCCGCCGCTCGCACCAGGAACACGGCCGCGGTGTAGTCGGGGATGATGTTGGGGGCCGAACCGCCGTGGGTGATGATGCCGTGGATGCGGACGTCGTCGGTCAGTTGCTGGCGCAGGACGCTGATGTTGTTGTAGGTCAGGATGCAGGCGTCGAGGGCATTGATCCCCTTGTCTGGCGAGCCAGCGGCGTGGGCAGACTGGCCGAAGAACTCCATCTTCAGCTCATAGCAGGCCAGCGAGGTGCGGCGGGTCATGGTGCGCGTGGAGGGGTGCACCATCATGGCTGCGTCCACCCCGTCGAAGACGCCGGCCTCGACCATGAAAATCTTGCCCCCGCCGCCCTCTTCAGCCGGAGTGCCAGCGACCTGGATAGTGCCGACAATCTCGTCGAGAACGGGGCGCAGGGCGAGGGCCGCACCCACTGAGGCCGTGCCTATGATGTTGTGGCCACAGGCGTGTCCCAGGTCCACCAGTGCGTCATACTCAGCCAGAAGTGCCACCACGGGGCTGTCCCCTTTCTGGCTGGCGTACGAGGCGACGAAGGCGGTTTCCAGTCCAGCTACGCCGCGTTGCACCGCAAACCCCTCTTGCTCCAGGACAGAGGTCAAGAGTGCCGCGGCCTCGAACTCCTGGAAAGCCAGCTCTGGCTTGGCATGAATCGTGTCCGAAATGCGGATCAATTCATCGCGCCGGGCGTCCACCTCGTCTGCAATGCGCTGCTTCAGTTCGTCAATGTTGCTCATACTCTATCTCCTTAAAAACAAAAGGTACTGGATATTGGCTATTGGCTATTTTCTCGGTTGCGAAATCGGGGCGATGATGCCCCTCCGTAGCAGGGGAAATGAAGGCCTTGCTACTGATTCGTTTGATTCTAAATTCGTTGTAGTGTTCAACCAGGCAGCGGCAGGTCGCGAGCCGTCAGGTCTTGAAAAGTCTCTCTTCGCTGGATGAGATTGGCTTGCCCGTCCCTGACCAGGACTACTGCCGGACGTGGGACAAGATTATAGTTGCTCGCCAGGGGCAGACAATAGGCTCCGACCATCGGCACGGCCAACAGATCGCCAGTCGCCAGGCGGGGCAGGGCGATGTCGCGAATGAGCACATCCCCTGATTCGCAGAACCTCCCGGCTACGGTCACCGTCTCCTCGGCTGGCAGGTGGGCTTTCCCTACAACGATGGCCGTGTAGCGAGCACCGTAGAGGGCCGGGCGGATGTTGTCGGCCATGCCGCCGTCCACGGAGACGTAGGTGCGCACGCCAGGGATCTCCTTGCGCGCACCGACGCGATAGAGGGCCACACCCGCCGGGGCAGCGATGGAGCGGCCCGGCTCGATCACCAGCGTGGGCAGAGCCAGGCTGTGGCGGCCACATTCTTCGATCACAGTCAGACCCACGGCCTGCACGTACCGGGCCGCTGGCGCAGGAGGGTCAGCTTCGTGATGGGGCGCCCCCCATCCCCCGCCGGGGCTCAACTCGCGCAACTCGAAGCCATGACGCGCTCTCATCGCCGCCGCGAAGTCCACCAGGAGGGCGACAGCCGTGGTGAAGGGCTCAACGTCGAAGATCTGGGAGCCGATGTGGGCGTGCAGGCCGATGAGTTCCAGATGGGGACTGGCCATGGCGCAAGCCAGGGCGCGCTCGGCGGCATCCGTTTCCAGCGGGAAGCCGAACTTGGAATCGAGCAGCCCGGTTTTGCGATAGCTGTGGGTATGGACGTCAATGCCCGGTGAGAGGCGCAGCCAGATGGGCACCCGGACCTGCCGTTCGGCGGCCAGCCGCTCCAGCACGTCCAGCTCGTGGAAATTGTCCACCACGATGCGCCCCACGCCCTCATCCAGGGCCATAGCCAACTCTGCTGGCGTCTTGTTGTTGCCGTGGAAGTGGATCCGCTCGGCGGGGAAGCCCGCCTGCCGGGCCACGTAAAGCTCGCCGCCCGACACGACGTCGAGGCTCAGCCCCTCCTGAGCGAAAAGCTGGGCCAGGGCCAGGTTGAGGTACGCCTTGCTGGCATAAGCCACCTGAGCGAGGCCTGGGTAGTGTTCCGCCAGCGACTGCCGATATTCTCGACAGCGAGCGCGGAGGGTCGCTTCATCGAAGACGTAGAGAGGCGTGCCGAATTCACGGGCCAGGGACGAAGCCGGACGTCCCCCCAGCCAGAGTTGTCCCTTCTCGTCTAAATGGGTGGACGGCGGAAAGAGTGCGAGCGTTTTCATTTAACCTATGTCCTTTGATCACCGAGGTCAACTTTTCCCTCTCACGTTCGGGTCCTCATACGGGGATCCAGAGCATCTCGCAGGCCATCCCCAAGCAGGTTGACCGAGAGGACGGTGAGCATGATGGCCAGGCCCGGAGCGGTCGCGATCCAGGGTGCCTGGCGCAGGTACCCACGACCCTCGCTAAGCATAGCCCCCCATTCCGGCGCTGGCGGCTGAGCACCCAGACCCAGGAAGCTCAACGATGAAGCATTTAGAATCGCCCAGGCCAGGTCCAGGGTAGCCAGGACGAGCACCGGCGCGAAGATATTGGGCAGGATGTGGCGGAAAACAATCCGCCCGCTACGGCAGCCAACGGCGCGGGCCGCCCGCACGAACTGCTTCCTCCTGGCAGCCAGGACAGAGCCGCGCACCAGCCGGGTGTAGTTGGGAATGCCGGCAATGCCCACGGCGATCATGACATTGGGCAAGCCAGGCCCCAGCAAGGCCACGATGCTCAAGGCCAGGAGGATGCCAGGGAAGGCCAGCATCATATCCATGACGCGCATGATGAGGCCATCTACCCAGCGGCCATTGTAGCCAGCTATCAAACCCAGGATGAGACCGGGGACAGAGGCGATGGCTACCGCTACCACCCCCACGAGCAGGGAGACCCGCGCCCCGAAGAGAAGACGGCTGAAGATATCTCGGCCGAAGAGGTCTGTCCCGGCCCAGTGTTCGCTGCTCGGCGGCAATAACTGCTCCTCCACGGCCACGGCCAGGGGATCGTAAGGGGCCAAGGCTGGCGCTAAGATGGCTGCGGCCGCCAGGATTACGACGAAAGCGAGGGATAGCAGAGCCCCCTTGTTGCGCCGTAATTGCCGCCGGGTAACCAGGGGAGGGATCTCCCTCCTGGGTATCGTTTTTCGAGTCGGGATGGGAAAGCGGCGCTTGGCCATTCATCCAACCTCTAACTTCCAACCTCCAACTTCCAAACTAATCGTAGCGGATGCGGGGGTCAATGAAGGCATACGAGATATCCACTAGCAGGTTGACGAGGGTGTAGACGGCAGCGGCTAAGAGAACTGTACCCTGGACAACCGGGAAGTCCTTCCAAAGGATGGCATCCACCACCAGCCGACCTAGCCCCTGGCGAGAGAAGATGGTTTCGGTGACCACTGTGCCGCCCAGCAAGTAACCAAACTGCAGGCCCATGACGGTGATGACTGGTATGAGGGCGTTCTTGAGGGCGTGACGGCACACGACTACGCACTCGCTCAGGCCTTTGGACCGGGCGGCGGTGATGTATTCCTGGCCCAACACTTCCAGCATAGAGGATCGTACCAGGCGGGCAATTGATCCTGAAGAGGCTAACCCTAGCACGATGGCGGGCATGACCAGGTGTTTCAGGCTGCCCTGTCCCGTGGCGGGCAGCCAGTGCAGCAGCGAGCTGAAAAGCAGGATGAGCAGGAGTCCCGACCAGAAGATGGGCATGGAGGCCCCGGCCACCGCGATGGTTACGCACAGGCTATCCACCCAGGTGTTTCGGTTCAAGGCAGCAGCGATGCCCAGGGCGGTGCCGATGGTGACAGCCACCATCATTGCCGCCACCGCCAGTTGGACCGTGTGGGGCAACTGCTCCAGGATGGTCTGGGTGACGGGGCGATTGGTGAAGATGGAGCGTCCCAAATCCCCACGCAGGGCGTTGGCCAAGAAGCGACCATATTGAACGTAGAGGGGATCGTCGAGGCCCAGTTGGTGGCGCAGTTGGGCGATGGACTGGGAGGAGCCTCCAGATTCGGCCAGCATCAACTCAGCCGGATCGCCTGGCAGGAGGTGCATCATGAGGAACACCAGGGTGGTTACACCCCAAAGGACGGGGATGGAGGCGATCAAGCGCCTTCCGACGTACTGGAGCATCGCCATTACCTTCAAGGGAGCAGGGTAGTCTTACGTCTTGCCATTTGAGCTTTGAACTTTGAGCTTTGGATTTCGCTTGCCTGCTACTTGCTCTCTGCTAGGTAGACATCATACAGCCACGGAAACCAGCCGCGCAGGTCATAGCGCAGCCCCTTCACCTGAGCGCTGGCAGCATTGAGGTTGACGTAGTCGCGAACGGGAATGATCAAGGCTTGGGCCATGATGATTTGTTGGGCCTCAGTGTACAGCTCCTTGCGCTTCTCAGGGTCGAGGGTGCGAGCTCCTTCCTCCAGCAGGTCATCCAGGCTGGGGTCTCGAACTTTGGCCCAGTTGAAACCTCCATCGGAGTGGAAGAAAGTGCGCAGGATGTCCGGATCGCTGCTGGAGAGGCTGAAGGGGATGAGATTGTGCTTACCTTCGCGGGCTGCCTCCAGGGCCGCAGGGTAGGCGACCACCTGGCTTTGCATCTCGACTCCCACGGCTTTGAACTGAGCCTGGAGGAGCTGGGCCACCTCGGGCATGAATCCCCAGCCCATGAGGTAGGCTTCCACCCTCAGTGGCTGACCATCTTTCTCGAGAACGCCATCGCCGTCCGCATCAGCCCAGCCGGCTTCTTTCAAGAGGTCTTTCGCCAGCTCAGGGTTGTGGTTGTAAAGCTCGGCTACTTCTTCGTCATAGCCTATCGTCACCGCGTTCAACGGGCCCTTAGCCACTGGCGATAAGTTCTTAAAGATGGCCATCACGATAGCTTCTCGATCAGTAGCGTAGATCAGGGCCTGGCGGACGCTGAGGTCATCGGTGGGAGGTCGTTCCGTGTTTAAGAATATCTGGAGAGGTGTGCCGGGCAAGGCTACCGGGATCAACTGGAAGCCGGGGTCGTCGGACAAACGCTGGGCATCCTGAGGCGGCATCTCGCCCATGACGTGAGCTTCACCTGCCTCCAGGGCCAGGACACGGGTGGCCGGCTCCACGAAGAAGCGAAACTCGATTTCCTCTAAGTAAGCTGGACCCTGGTGGCTGAAGATACTGGATGCCCAGTTGTAACCGGGGTTGCGCGTCAGGGTCAGGTGATCCCTGGGGACGTATTCTTTGAACATGAAAGGCCCAGTCCCTACCTGATGCATTTGGTAGTCCAGGCCCCACTTCTCTATCGCAGCAGGGGAGGCCATCCCCAGATAGACCTGGCTGAGGGAATCCAGCAGCGGAGCGAAGGGCTCTTCAAGATAGACCTTGACGGTATGATCGTCCACCACCTCGGCGTGGTCGTAGGGTCCCAGCATGAAGACCGCTTTCTGCGATTTGGTCTGGGGGTCAACGATGCGGTCTAAATTGAACTTCACCGCCTGGGCGTTGAAGGGAGTGCCATCGTGGAACTTGACGTCCTTACGCAGGTGAAAGGTATAGGTCAAACCGTCGTCGGAGACCTCCCAGGACTCGGCCAGGCCGGGCACGAATTCGCCATCCAGGTCTTGCCAGACCAGAGTATCGTAGACGCTGGTCAAAGGAATGCCCAGCTCCGAGGAAGCATTGACATGAGGGTCAATGCCCGAGGGGGTCAAAGTGAGGCCGTAAACCAATTTGCCGCCCTCTGCAGCAGGCGCTGAGCTACAAGCCGCCAATATCAAGGCCAATACACTTACTATCACTGCCAATCCGGCCACTTTAGCGCGATTCATCCTTTGCTTCCTCCTGGTGCCTGGGTAATGAACCAATGACCATCAGACCAAGGACCACCAGACCAATTGTACACCAAATAGCCTGGTTTGTAAACCCTCTGAAATCATCGTCATCAGCTTTGCCACAGGCTCAACTGGAAGGGCGGCTGTTTGCCATTCAGCAAAATGAAGGGGGCGGCGCGCTTGGCGACAGCTCCGATCTTGCGGAGGTCCGAAAGCTCGCAGATTTTGCCCTGCCCGCGCAGCTTGAGGATGCGGGAAGCCGAAGTGGGGCCAATGCCGGGGACGTAGAGGAGTTCTTCGCGGCTGGCCCGGTTCACCTCCACGGGGAAGCGCTCAGGATGGGCCTGGGCCCACGTCAGCTTGGGGTCGGCCTGGCTGGGCAGGTTGCCCGCATCATCGAACACCAGGTCCTCGAAGGTGAAGCCATACCTGCGGAGGAGGAAATCGCTCTGGTAGAGGCGATGCTCGCGCAGAGGCGGCGTAGGGGGATGATTCTCCAGGGGGGTATCTGCAATCGGTTGGAAAGCGCTGAAGTAAACCCGCGCCAAATCCACTTCCCGATAGAGTCGCGCGGTAGTCGAGAGGAGCTCGCGGTCGGTTTCGTCTGATGCCCCGACCACGAACTGGGTGGTCTGGCTGAGCGAGGCGCGCCTGCCCTTGCCTTCTGCGATGAGGCGACTGGCCCAATGCAGAGGCTGGAGGAGATGAGCGTTGAAATCCTTGGGGGGAGCGATGCGGGCCAGGCGTTCCGGGTTCGGCGCTTCCAGGTTCACCGAGACCCGATTGGCCAGTTGCACCGCTCGCTCCACGTGGGCGAAGGTAGCGCCGGGCAGGATCTTGAGGTGGACGTAGCCGGGGAAGGCGTAGCGGCGGCGCACCAGGTCAACTGTGGCGATCATGCGATCCATGGTGCGGCCAGCATTGCACACGCCGGAGCTGAGGAAGAGGCCCCGCACCAGTCCCTTGCGGTGCATAAGGTCGAAAGTGTAGGCCAGCTCCTCAGGGGTGAAGCTGATGCGCCGGAAGTTGCGGCTGGCGCGGTTGGCGCAATAGTAGCAATCGTTCTCGCAGGCGTTGGTGAGCAGTACCTTGAGGAGATTGATCTTTTTGCCATCGGGTAGCACGGCCGGGTAGATCCAGCGGTCCAGGTCGTCGCGCACCCGGGCCGCCTCTGTGCCACAGGCCTGGCCACACAGATCATACTGAGCCGACCGGCCCAGCACCTCGATCTTTTGGCGAGTATCCATGCCAATCACCCCCTGCCTGGACTGCTCATATTATACGAACAAATGTTCGAAATGTCAAGCTCAATCCACGTCGTGCCATCCCCCAGGCACTGAGCGGTCGAGCCAACGGAGATAATCAGCGTCTCCGGCCACAATGGGCAAGGCGATGATTTCGGGGGTCTCGTAGCTGTGTAGCTCTTTGACGCATCTTGCCAGGTGCTCAAACACGTCCCGGCGGCTCTTAACGATCAGAAGAACCTCGCTATCGCGCTGCACCTCATCTTGCCAGCGATACACCGAGGTAATAGCGGGGATTATGTTGACGCAGGCGGCCAGCATCCTTTCGACCAATGCCTGGGCTATCTTATCGGCTTCGTCCAGTGAGCCGACGGTGATGAAGACCATGACGTGTTCACAATCAGACATCCTGCGCTCCTCTCCTTTTACGATACGCTTCGAATGTATTTTCAAGGAATAATCAGGGCATAAACAAATTAGGACGTGTAGTCAGGTAAACCAGCACTACACCCCATGAAATGGTGTAGTTTAGTTTGAGGTACGGGCGCCCAAAATGAAAAGGCACCCTCGACAGGATTCGAACCTGTGACCTCCTCCTCCGCAGGGAGGCGCTCTAATCCGCTGAGCCACGAGGGCGCGTATTGATACCAACACAGGCGGGGAGAGTGGGATTCGAACCCACGGAAGAGCTTTTGACCCTTCAACCGCTTAGCAGGCGGTCCCATTCGTCCACTCTGGCATCTCCCCGGGCTGGCTATGCAATTGGCTGATTTGGCGGAGGGAGAGGGATTCGAACCCCCGGTGAGGTTGCCCCCACAACGGTTTTCAAGACCGTCGCCATAGTCCACTCGGCCATCCCTCCGGACTCAAAGAGACTTGCCCTCCCCATCCGCTATTAGTATAGCAAAGAGCAGCGATAATGTCAAACTACCGCAGTTTTACAAACATTTTACAAAGTGGCAATACGGCCTTAACATTTGGGATGGATAATGAGGATGTGTGAGTGGAACGGTTTGGAAGTGGGTTTCAGGTTTCAGGTTTCAGGTTGATAACCCGAAACCCAGAACCCGTAACTCTTTTTCACCATCCACAACACCCTCACCGAGACCGTGCCCTTCACGCTGACGGTGGACGCGGCGGCGTTGGGGATCGCAGGGCCGGAGAGGCTGACGGTGGCGGAACTGGTGTCCGGCAACGCAGTGCAACACGAGGTGCAGGGCGACCTGCTGCTGATCTGGGGTGAGTTGGCTCCGCTGGATACCGTGGTCTTCCGGCTGGAGGAAGGGCTGGTCCCAACTACTGTCTACCTGCCTCTCATCCAAAAAGCGAGTGAAAGGATAATGGACCCGATCAGCGGTGGTCGACGCGAAAACGGGGCAGCGACGCAATGTCACCACCCCGCCAGGGAAGCGTTCCTTGTCCCAGCACCGTCCGATGCTACGCCTCGAACTTGATCGGCGAGCACGTTATTGGCAACGTCATCGGCATGATGAAATAGCCGGTCTCCAGTTCGTATTCCAGGCTGAGTTTGTGGGCTTTGTCGCTGATCTCGTTCAGGCGACTCTCGTCCCGGACGAATATCTTGACGACGACGTCTTCAGCAGGCCCATACGTCTCGCCTTGGATCAGAAATTCAGCGTCGGGGAACAGTTGTCGCAGTTCTCTGATCATGCGTTTGGTCGCGGCGCCTAGAGTTATATCTCGTGCCAAAGACTTGCGCTGAATAACCATCGCTCACACCATCCTTTCAATCTGTCCAACGATATTCTGAGCCTGACTGACGCTGCCGGCCGCATAAGAGGGCTTGATGCTAGAGGTGACCTCGTAGTCAGCAGCCAGTCGGTCAGAGTACAGCCGCCGGATCTCCTGACCGGTTCGCCAGGGGAAAAGCTTGCGCCGCCGTACGAACTCATGGAAAAACTGCTTGGTAACGATCGGATGCTCCCATATCCTCGCTGGCCGACCGCTTTTGCCGATGAAACTGCTCGGTTTGAAGCCGCTCTTCTCGAACAAGGCCACCGTGGCGTGATAGATAGCGTAATAGGCCCGAGACGTGGCCGACCACAACCGGTCCTGATCCAGCAAATGTTGAGCGTCGTCGAGGAACTGTCTTGCCAGCGCCATCCGCGTTTGGCTCATGTCCACCTCCCTGTTCAAAGTCAGGGATATTATAACCCAGTTTGCTAGCCGCGTCAAAACGTAGTTATCCACAAAAAAACCAAAAACGAAAGGAGTGTACCATGAACAAGCATACGAGTATCTCAAGAACAAGAACCTTTAGAATCGGCGGGGGCGCCTTCATCCTCGCCCTGGCAGCGATGGCCCTGCTACTACTGGCCTGGCCAAACGCGATGGCCGCTGCGGGCACACCGGCCAATCCTGGCGACCCTGTACTATCGCCCGATGCCACCCTGCCCGACGTGCCCATCGTCTTCGTCTCCCGCAACCGGCTGGAGACGCTGGACAACATCCACGTCGGGCCGCCCCTGGACGTTCCGGGCCGCGAACGGACGCCGGGCGGGCGGCTGCTGATCTGGCGGCCCGACGGCAGCGTCACCGACCTCACCGCTGGCACCCCGATCTACGACGTCCAGCAGCCCGATGTCTCTTTTGACGGCACGAAGATCGCTTTCTCCGCCGTCGAGGGGCCGGGCGAGCAATGGCATCTCTACGAGATCGGCCTGGACGGCACGGGCCTCCGCCAACTCACCTTCGACGACCGCGACATCCCCATCCCCGATGACGCTCGGAACCCCGGTCGCAACGAGGCCGTCTTCGGGCGCTACGGCGACTTCGGCCCGGCCTATCTGCCCGATGGCCGCATCATCTTCGTCTCCACCCGCTACATGACCCTCTCTGGCTCTTGCGGCCATCGGGGCCAGAACCTCTACGTCCTGGACCCGGAGAGCGGCGAGATGCATCGCCGCACCACCGAGCGGGCTGGCGCTATGGACCCGTTCGTGCTGTCAGATGGCACTGTCGTTTTCAGCCACTGGATTGACGCCATGAACATCCCTGCTCTCGACGGCCCCGGCCTGCGGCCTCTGGAGACTGACTACAACTTCGCCCCCTCCTTCTGGGGTATATGGGCCATGAATCCCGACGGCACGGCCGCCCACCGCTACGCCTTCCTGCGCGGCGGGCTGCGGGACGGCGGCGGGGCCTACCAGCCCCACGAGCTCCCGGATGGCGACCTGGTGGTGACCTTTCGGGGCGCTGGCTCGCTGCTGGGCAACACCCTGGCCAACGCCATCGCCCGCATTGAGCCCGGCCCGGTCGAGCCTCACGAGCTGCGCTTCCTGGGCGATCCGTACAACCTGGAAGGCCCTCACGCCCTGGCCCCCGCCCCCCTGACCGATGGCCGCATCGTCTGCTCCTACACCCCCACCTCCACCGTGGAAATCGACTGGCGAGGTCGCCGCACGGCCTCCTACGACTTCGGCCTGTACGTGGTGGACGAGGCGATGAACACCCTGGACGCCGGCTTAGCTTCGCACGCTTTCTACAACGATCCCGACACCGACGAGTTGGACGCTGTGGCTGTCTATGCCCGTAGCGCGCCGGTCATTCCCGACTCTCCCAACGCCGACCTCATCACCGACGACCCGACGATTGACCTGGGCGCCACAGCCACCATGATCAACCACAACGTCTACGCCGACCTGGCGCTGGACGTGATGGGTCTGCCCTCGCCCAAAGTTGGCACCGTGGCCCGGGTGGACGTCTACGACGACTCCCAAACCTTCACCACGAGTGACGAGTTCCCTCTGCTGCGCAAGCAGATGCCGCGCTTCCTTGAGTCCTTCCCGGTGGACGAGAACGGCGCTTTCACCGCCGTCGTTCCGGCCGACAAGGCCCTGCTGTTCGTGCTGGTCAATGAGAACGGCGTGGCGGTGCGCAGCCCCATGTCGCTGGCCCGCCCCAACGGCCTGGGCAACTCTCTGACCCACTCGTTCAACGGCCACGACTACCTGCGGCCCGACACTGTCATCCAGTGCGCCGGCTGCCACAAAGGCCACATGATGCAGCCTGAACTGGCGACGGAGGCTCAGGCCAACCTGGCTCGCCTGGCGGTGGCCACGGCCTCTTCGGAGCCCAAACCCTTCTTCGCTGGCGCGTGGCGGGTCAATGATGTGCGCCTGGCCGAAGACGACGGTCGCTTCTCCTGGGCAACCCGTGAGGGGCCAGGGGCGTGGGTGCAGCTCGACTGGCCGATGGAGATCGAGGCTACCCAGGCCGTCCTCTACCCACTGACCGCCCGCGGCGGCCACGTCACCGCCGGCACGCTGACCCTCAGCGACGGCGCCAGCTACAGCACCGGCCCGTTGCCTGAGGATGGCTCACCGCTGGTGATCCCGTTTGACCCGCCCAGCACCATCTCCTGGATCCGCTTCACCGTGGATGAGGCCGACAGCCGACTGGTGGGCCTGGCGGAGCTCGTCGTCAACGGCCCACCCGACGTGGAGCTGCCCGACACGCCGCCCCCGGCTCCAACCGACCTCGCCACCACCGAAGGCGTGCTTTTCCTCCGCTGGGACCGCGTCTCCGATCCTGGCCTGGCTGGCTACAAACTCTACTACGGTGCCGCGCCCGGCCAATACACCGAAAGCGTGGACGTGGGCGACGTTTCCTGGTTCCTGATGCGCGACCGCCTGGAGGACGGCGTCACTTACTACATCGCCGCCAAGGCTTACAACGTCTACGGCACCGAGAGCGAGACCTTCTCCAACGAGGTCAGCGCCATAGTCCACGCTCCGGTCGTCACCAGCATCGAGCCTGACCACGGCCCCATCGGCGGCGGCACCCCCATCACCATCACCGGCCAGTACTTCGCCCCCCGGGGCGTGCGGGTGAGCCTGGGTGGTGAGCGCGCCTTCAACGTGCAGGTGGTGGATGAGCAAACCATCACCGCCGTTACCCACTGGCACTGGCCTGGGCCGGTAGACGTCGTCGTCTCCAACCCCGACGACCTGTCCGGCGTCCTGCCCAGCGGCTTCACCTACCAGAAACCTGAGCCGCCGACGGCGGAGACCTTCTCGCCCTGATAGGTTAGGCGAATCCCACGTTCGAATCGGCGATAGACCAACAAGGCCCGCCGTCAAAGTGACGGCGGGCCTCACAGGCTAGCAAACGCCCCATCACGAAACGGCCCCGCTACTTCCACAAAGAGCGGGGCCGTTCTGTTTTCATCGCTACTGCCCAGGCCACCGCCCAACGCCGCGCGGCAGCCCAGACCAATGCAAACCCTCAAACTAGATAGTGCAATTGGGCCAAGGCATCGTTAGCTCTGGAGCAGCAATAGATTCAATCTTGCTCGGCCTGGATCTGGCGATCCAGGCCCAAAGCCGGGATTTGACAATCCTTGGAGCAATTTTGGATCTACTGAGCACAGAGGTTGAAACACAGTAGGTAGAGCTATGGATTCTTGAGTATGGGGTCATGATGACCCACATTGCGCAGAACGTAGGCGCCTGTCTCAATCTCGAACGTCACGCGGATTCCCCTCCCGGCGCGCAGTTCCCACACGCCCTTGGCTCCCCGCACGCGCTTGACCCGCAGTCCAGGGTGAGCGTGGTCGGCCAGCAATTGGGCCAGGGCCTTTTTCACCTGCTCGCGGTGCCGGAGCTCAAGCTTACGATATGCCCGCTTGAAACGCGCGGTACGGACCAGCTCCACATTATTCCTCCGCATCCAAGTCAGCGATGAGGTTCCCTAACGTCTCGAACCGCTTTACCTGACCTGTTCTCAGGTCTTCTTCCGCCTCACGCTCACCTTCTTGCCAGGCTTCTGTCCAGAAGTAGGCTTGGCTTTTGTCTATGACCTGCTTTGGCAACAGCACCAGCCTATCCTTCTCCAACCGCACTTCCAGATAGTCGCCGACCTCAATGCCTGCCTCACGGCGCAGAACAGCGGGTATGGTTACCTGCCCACCTCGTGTTACTTTGATCAGTTGCTCCATCTGGTTCCTCCATGAAAAAGTGATTTCCTTTTTCACATTATACCATAAGACGGTGTTAAATGCAAGCCTGCTTGATACAGCCTCACCACCGAACCATTCACTAGAGTGCACGTCAGGTGGACGGCACTGCGGCCCAGACCAATGCAAACGCCCTGTTCAGATAAGGCAGTTGGGTCAGAAAGACCCTTGGGGTTTGGTAAACCCCAAGGGTCTTGTTGTGGGCAGTATTGACTGGGAGGGGTAAGATGTGGTACAATATCGTTACAGGTGCCTTCTCATCTTGCCGCAACCCGGTTTGGTTTTACAGACATTTTACAAAATGCCAACATGAGCTTGAAATGGGGGGTGTATAATGGAGCTAAATCTAACGGGTGTGTTTCATTTCAGTTGGAACTACTGCTTCATCGCGCTTTTTTCGGGGGTTGCACGGGTATCCCCAACTCATTTGAAACACACCCAAATCTAACCAAGTGAGGAGAATCCCATGTCTACCTGGAAGAACCCTATGCTCCGCACCATCGCGGCCCTCTGCTTGACCGCAACCCTGCTGATCCCGACCACCGACGTGGTTGCGGCCCAGCCTCCCCACCCAAGAGAGCTGATCACCTACGTGGACTCGCTGGGCATCGGCGAGATCGCCGTCCAGGTGCGGGTTCCTGAGACGCCTCGCTACCCGGAAGGCGCGGGGGTTGTGGTCGAAGCCTCCACCTTCTGGGTCGACCCGCACGGCTTCTACGCCAGCGCGGACGTCACCGAGCTGGGCCTGATCCACATCGCCTACCTCTGGCCCGGCAAGGAGGATCCTTCCGGCGCGAAGAGCGGGGGGACATTCGACTACGGCGGCGAGGGGTCTATCCGCGCCCTGCGCGACGTGATCCGCTTCGCCGCCGGACAGATTCCCAACCGCGATGGACTCTACCTCGAAGATCTGATCGCCATCACCCCGCTGACCGACGCAATCGGCTTGTATGCCTTCTCTCACCCGGGTATCGCCGCCGTCAACGTGCTGGCCTTGCACGGCGACCAGCTTTCAGTTGGCTACTTCGTCGGACGCGAGAATCCTACCCTCGACGTCCTATCGGCGGTGGAGGTGGGCCATTGGGGCGAAACGGGCCCGCCGGTATTAAATCCGCTATAGAGTGTATCGGAGAATAGTAGACAGATCTCTGCTAAGTGCACTTGGGGCTTTTTTTTAACATAAGTAGCTCTTTTACATCTGAATAGCATCTCTTTCCTGCTGGTTATCGCCTTC
>DAOUDK010000070.1:0-14424 GCA_034431315.1 Anaerolineae bacterium | reverse complement strand
CTCACCACAGGACAGGTATTTGGCACAGTCATGAAAGTCTACCACAGAAGGAGCATTTTGTCACTTCCGATCCTGTCTAGACCAACTTTTCAGTTGTTAAGGTGCGAAATATAGGCTAAGACTTCCTCCAGTTCTTCGCGACAGGCCTCAAGAGTACCCGCATTGCCGTAAACACCGTCGAGTCCCGGAATCTCTCCGTAGAAGGTGCCATCATCCAACAAGATCTCATACCTTGCTCGACGCATGGCGGTCCAAATGTAGTTCATCAGCATGTCAGACTTCCTCCTTACGTTCCCCACAGCTCCCGCACAGGGTTCGGCCCCTTCTCCTTGAGCGTGGCCACCATCTCCTTGACCGTGTCGGCGAAGTACTGGCCCTCGCTGGCGCTGATCCAGCGCAGCCACACCCGGTCGTCGTCGAAGCCCATCTGCTCCAGGATGCTCTTCAGGATGGCCACCCGCCGCCGGGCCTTGTAGTTGCCGCTCTGATAGTGGCAGTCGCCGGGGTGACACCCGCCGATCAGCACCCCGTCGGCCCCTTCGAGCAGAGCTTTGAGAACATAGGTCACATCCAGCCCGCCGGAACACATCAGGCGGATGATGCGGATGTTGGGCGGATACTGAATGCGCGAGGTGCCAGCCAGGTCCGCCCCCGCATAGGTGCACCAGTTACACAGAAAGGCGATGATACGCGGTTCGAAATCGTCCATGTAACTCCTCTCCTCGTTACCGTTGGAAGTTGGATGTTGGACCTTCCAACCTCCAACCTCTAATTTCTAATCTCTAATTCCCATCAACGCATCCACAGCCATCAGCATCTGCCTGGGCTCAAAAGCCACCTGCGCAGTGGCCTTGTTAGGGCAAACCATGGCGCAGACTCCGCAGCCTTTGCAGAGTACCTCTATCACCTTGGCCACGCGCTCGTCGTAGTCCAGATAGCGGGCCTCGTAGGGACAGGCCTCCACACACAGCCCACAGAAGCTGCACAGCCTGGGGTTCACCTGTACCAGGGTGTCCTTGCTCTCCAGACGCGGCAGGCTCAGCAGCGCTGCCGCCCGCACCGCCGCGCCCGTGGCCTGGCAGATGGCTTCATCTATGAAACGCGGCGAATGGGCCAGGCCGCACAGGAAAACGCCCTCCTTGAGGAAGTCCAGCGGCCGCATCTTGAGATGCGCCTCCTGGAAGAAGCCATCCTCGTCCAGCGGCACACCCAACACCTCGCTCAGAGCCTCGTTATCGTGGGGAGCTATCCCCGTGCTGAGGACCAACAAATCGGCGTCGAGGGTGATTTCCTGACCCAGGATGGGCTCGGTCAGCCGCACCCGCAGGTCGTCGCCCGCCGCCTCGACGCGGGGCCTATCAGACAGCTCGTAGCGGATGAAGACCACGCCCTTGTCCCGCGCCTCCCGATAGTATAGCTCATGAAAGCCGTAAGTCCTGAGCTCCTGATAGATGACAACCACGCTGGTCTCAGGATTCAATTCCTTGAGCTTGAGGGTATTCTTGACGGCGTGGGAGCAGCAGACGCGGCTGCAATAGGGGCGAGTTTCGTCGCGGGAGCCTACGCATTGGATCATCACTACCGATTGCAGATTGCGGATTGCGGATTGCGGATTTTGAACTTTGGATTTTGGATTTTGGATTTCGGATAATCGTGCCTCTAATTCCTTCTGAGTGAGGACTCTGTCGTGCTGGCCGTAGAGGTACTCGGTGGTGGTGGCTGGCTGAGCGCCGGTGGCCACGATGATGGCACCGTGCTCCAACACCTCGTCGCTGCCGTCGGCCAAAGTGAGCGTGGTCAGGAAGTCGCCCTTGCTGCCCCTGAACTCCCTCAACTCTGTGTTGAGATACAGCTTGACCAGCTCGTTCGCCTCCACCCGCTCAATGAGCGAGGCCAGCAACTCCTGGGGCTTCCCGCCCTCTAATGTGTAATGGGCGGTCCGCAGAACGCCGCCTAGCTCCTCGTCCTTCTCCACCAGATCCACCCCGAAGCCCATCTCCGCCAGTTCCAGGGCCGCGGTCAGGCCGGCCAATCCCCCGCCGATGACCAGCCCTCTTCTGCATACTGGATACTGGATACTGGATATTGGATATTGGAGGGTGGATTTGGTCACGGCCATCTCCACCACGGCCTGAGCTTTGGATGTAGCCTGCTCTGGCAAATCTCGGTGTACCCAGGCGACGCCCTCGCGGATGTCGGCCCGCTCCAGCAGGTGCGGGTTCAATCCTACCTCCTGCATGAGGGCAGCAAACTCTGGCTGGTAAAGACGATGCGAGCAGCCCGCGATCACCACCCGATTGAGGCCCTGCTCCTCAATGGCCTCTTCGAGCGCCGCCAAATCCGCGCCGCAGGCGTCCTCCACCACCTGGGCCAGGGCCACGCCGCCCAACTGGCCCACGTATCCCGCCACGGCTTCAACATCCACTACCTCCGAAACCTGACCCCGACAGGTGCAGACAAACACCCCCACACGGGGCTCTTCGTCGCTGACATCTCGCTCGGCTCGTTTGAGTTTCGAGCGCGGGGCGGGGACGCCCCTCAATAGCGATTTTTTTAGAGTTTCGCGTTTCGAGTTCTCGTTCCTATCAACTCTAAAACTCGAAACTCGAAACACGGAACTCAAAACCCCTGCGGCCTCGGCCACGGTCTCGGGGATGTCCTTGGGCTCTCTGAAAGCCCCGCCCACAAACACGCCTGGCCGCGTGGTCTCGTGGGGAGCGAAGCGATCGGTGGCGCAGAAGCCGGACTCGTTCAGATCAACGCTCAGCCTGCTGGCCAGGAACTTGAATCCCTCGGGCGGGGCCAGCCCCACCGCGAGGATCACCATCCCGAAGTCTTCTTCGAGTAGAGTGCCATCCTCGGTCACGAAAGCCACCCGCAGGTCACGGGTCTGGGGCACCTCTTTGATCGAGGAGACCATGCAGCGACGATAGGCGACCCCAGGCAGGCTCTCCACGCGGTTGAAATAGCGCTCGTAGCCCTTGCCGACGGTACGGATGTCCATGAAGAACACCGTGGCATCCAGATCGGGGGCTATCTCCTTAGCGGCCGCCAGTTGCTTGGCAGTGTACATGCAGCACACCGACGAGCAATAAGGATAAGATTCATCCCGCGAGCCAACACACTGAATGAAGGCCACGCGGCCGGGAGCCGCCCCGTCGGAGGGCCGCACCAGGTGAGCCTGGGTTGAGCCAGCCAGGCTGACCAGGCGCTCGAACTCGATGCTGGTCAGCACGTTGTCGTAGTAGCCATAGCCGAACTCGCCCTTGAGCCGGGCATCGAAAGCCTGGTAGCCAGGGCTCAGGATGACGGCCCCGACCTCGATCTCAGAGCGCCGCTCAGCCATGTCCAAATCAATGGCGTCGGTAGGACAGACCTCGACACACTTGCCGCACCGCGTGCAGTAGTCCATGTCTATCACGTAAGCGTCAGGCACGGCGCGCGTGGGCGGACGATAGATGGCTTTCACCTGGTGCAGACGGCCTTCGTGGTCGCTGGGCCGCTCCACAGGACAGACCTCGGGGCACAGGCCGCAGTTGTTGCACTTTTCAATATCAACGTAGCGCAGCCGGTGCTTGACCAGCGCCCTGAAATCGCCTGCCTCGCCCTCCAGGGATTCCACCTCGGCGCAGGACAGGATCTCGATGTTGGGATTCATCCCGCACTCCAGGGTAGGGCAATAGGAGGGTTGGTCGGGCAGCATGATGCATAAGCCGCACGAATCGGTGGGGAAAGTGCGGTCCAGAAGGTGCATCGAACCACCGATCCCAGGCGCGCTGTCCAGCAGATAGACCTTGCACCCCATCTGGGCCAGCAGTTGGGCCGAGCCCATGCCAGCTATGCCGGCTCCTACAATTAAGACAGAACCAGCTTTATTTGAAGCTACCATCCAGGACTCCTGTTTGAGTTTCGGGTTTCGGGTTTCGGGTTTTGAGCTTTGAGCTTTGAACTTTGAGCTTTGAGCTTCGCCTGTTCTTGTCGCAATACCACGATGACCGAGGAGGCAGCGGCTTTGGCCTGGGCCACCGTGTCGGGGATGTCCTTGGGGCCCTGGCAGCAGCCCGCCAGGTAGATGCCATCTCTGACAGTGTCCACCGGTCGCATCTTGGGATGAGCCTCGGCAAAGAAACCGTCAGGAGAACGCTCCAGACTCAACAACCCCGCCACGTCTTCCACGTCCGCCCGAGGCACGACCCCCGTGGCCAGGACCACCATATCTGCCTCCATCTCCAGCGGCTCGCCTAAGATCGTGTCTTCGGCCCGCACCACCACCCTATCCCCTCGCTTGTAGATCTCCGACACGCTGCCCCGACGATACCGCACTCCCTCGCGCTTCACCCGGTCGTAAAACTCCTCGAATCCCTTGCCAAAAGCTCGCACGTCCATGTAGAAGATCGTCACGTTAGCCCCAGGTATCCTCTCCTCGACCAGGTGGGCCTGCTTGGCGGTGTACATGCAGCACACCCGCGAGCAGTACTCGTTGCCCACGGTTTGATCCCGCGAACCAACGCACTGGATGAACACCACTTCTTTCGGCTCCTTGCCGTTGAGGGTGATCACCCCCCGGGTGGGCCCGGAGGCCGAGGCAAGCCTCTCGAATTCGAGAGCAGTGATGACGTTGGGATATTGGCCGTAGCCCAGCTCAGGCTTGATGTGGGCATCGAACTGGTCGTAGCCAGTGGCCACCACAATGGCCGCCACCTCCAGCTCCACGATCTTCTCTCTTTGCTCGTGATCTATGGCCCCTCGCTCGCACAGCTTAACGCACTCCCGACACTCAGAGCACACGCCACACTCCAGACAGCGGGCCGCCTCTTCTATCGCCGCCTCCGGCGTAAGAGCCAATTCTACCTCCCGGAAGTCCTGAATCCGCTCCCCAGGCTCAAGCTCGCTGACTGGCAACCGATGCTTGATCCCTCTCTCCTCGCGGAGCAACTCGATCTCCTCCTCGGTCAGCTCCTCAGGAGGCTTCAGCACCTCGAACTCGCCCACGTGCATCGGCTGGCCGCGCAGGTACTGATCCATGGCCAGCGCCGCCCGCCGGCCGTTGGCCATGGCCTGGATGGCGATCCAGGGGCCAGTCACCACGTCACCACCGGCGAACACGCCCTGGATGTTGGTGGCCAAGGTGTCCTCGTCAGCCACCAGGCGTCCTCGGCGGGAAACCTCCAGGCCCAACCCCTCGGCAAAGTCCAGATTGGATGCCTGGCCGAGGGCAGGGATGATGCTGTCAACCGCGATGGTGAACTCCGAGCCCTCGATGGGGATAGGCCGCCGTCGTCCGCTGGCATCGGGCTCGCCCAGCTCCATGCGGATCAACTCCAGCCCGGCGACCCTGCTATCTCGCACCAACACCCTGGTGGGGGTCACCAGAAAGGTGAGGCCGATGCCCTCCGCCTCGGCGGCCTCCACCTCCTCAGCCAGGGCAGGCATCTCGGCCCGAGAACGCCGATAGAGCACGGATACGTCCCTTGCACCCAGCCGACGGGCCACCCTGGCAGCATCAATAGCGGTGTTGCCACCGCCGATGGCGGCTACTCTGTCGCCGATCTTCACTTCCTCGCCGAGATTGACGCAACGCAGGAAGTCCACCCCATGGATCACGCCCTCGGCGTCCTCGCCCGACACCCCTAGCCTGCGGCTCTCATGGGCTCCGGTGGCGATGAACACCGCCTCGCAGTCCTGCCGCAGGCCCTCAAGGGTGATCTCCTCCCCGATGCGGGTGTTGGTCTTTATCTCCACCCCTAGCCGCTCGATGTAGCCTATCTCGTCCTGGAGGATGGCCGTGGGCAGGCGGTACTCAGGAATGCCGACTCGCAGCATCCCGCCCGGCTCGGGTAGGGCCTCGAAGATGGTCACTTCATAGCCCATCAGGGCCAGGTCGTGGCCGGCGGTCAGGCCCGCCGGCCCAGAGCCGACAATGGCCACCTGACGACCATTCTTTTCGATCTCAGGGATTTCGAGCTCGTTTATGTCGAACTGCTCGCAGGCGAAACGCTTCAGAGCACGTATGGCCAGGGCGTCATCCAGGTGATTGCGTTTGCACTCCTCTTCGCAAGGGTGATAGCACACCAATCCACAGACAGCAGGCAGAGGGTTGGTCCTGCGTATCAGCCTGTATGCCTCGTCGAACTTGCCCTCTCGGATCAGGGCGATGTAGCCCTGGACATCCATGTACACCGGGCAAGCCATCTTGCAGGGTGGCGTCTCCTTCTTATCAATCACGAAAGCGTTAGGCACCGCCTGGGGGAACGACCGATAGATGGCCTTGCGCTTGACCAGCCCCTGGTCGAATTCGCTGTCCACCTCGACCGGGCAATTCTTGACACAATCTCCGCAGCCGGTGCACTTGTCCAGGTCAACGTATCGCGGCTTGTTCCTGACCGTGGCTCTGAAATGACCTTTTTGGCCTTGCACACCCACGACCTCGGAATAGGTCATCAACTCGATGTTCGCATTGCGGGTCACGTCCACCATCTTGGGGGTCATGATGCAGGCTGAACAATCCAGGGTGGGGAAGGTCTTGTCCAGTTGGGCCATGCGCCCGCCGATGGTGGGCTCCCTCTCCACCAGATACACCTTGAAGCCGGCATCGGCGATGTCCAGCGCGGCCTGGATGCCCGCTATCCCGCCCCCTATCACCAGGGCTGCCGGCGAGTCCTTGATTGCCACATCCTGCTCGTTTTTCGAACTCATCTCATCCTTGTGAAGACTACTTTTCGAGGGAAATAGCCAGTCCGATCTCCGCCCAGCACCGAGCGATAATTATACTACCAAATCCGCTGATAGGCAAATGATTGTGCCAAGCTTCCACGATTATATCCCACTTCAACAAACCGGCAAGTCTGATAGCCATTTACTTGACATCTAGATATTATCATGTTACACTTGGTTCTCCTGAAACAATGAACAAGGAGATGCAAACATGGACTTTGGCTGGACCGAAGAACAACGCCTGTGGCGACGGGCGGTGCGCGACTTTGCGCAAAAAGAAATCGCCCCCCGCGTGCGAGAGATTGATACCACTGAGCGCATCCCTGGCGACATCATCAAGGGAATGGCCGAGATGGGCCTGCTGGCCCCGCTGGTGGGCGAGGAGTACGGCGGCGCGGAGAGCGATTGGACGATGGCCACCATCGCCGCCGAGGAACTGGGCCGCGCCGACATCAGCCTGGCCATTCCGGTGCTCTACCTGGTGGAGGCCGCGTGGGGCTTCATCTTCTATCAATACGGCACCCCTGAGCTCAAAGAGGAGTACCTCCCCAGAGTGACGCGGGGCGAGGCTTTTCTAGGCATCGCCACCACCGAGCCTGCCGGCGGATCCGACATACTGGGAGCCTGTCGCACCCGCGCCGTGAGGGATAACGACGAGTGGGTGTTCAATGGCGAGAAAGTATTCATCAGCGGCGTGCGCGAGTCGCTGGAATGGGGCGGCCTCCACCTGATGCTGGCCCGCACCGATCCCGACCCAGAAGCCGGGCACAGAGCTTTCACCTTCTTCGCCGTGCCGCTCAAGGGAACGAAGGGCATCAGCCCCACTTTCTTCGAGGACATGGGGCGCATGGGCATCTCCACCGGCGGCTTCGCCCTTGAAGACGTGCGCCTGCCGGCTCGTCACCAGGTGGGCGAGCTCAACCGGGGGTTCTACCACGCCATGGAGGGCTTTTCGGCGGCGCGCACCCTGATCGGCGCGACCTGCACGGGGGCGGCCCAGGCGGTGCTGGCACTGGGGATGGACCACATCAAGCAGCGGAAGGCTTTCGGTCGGCCACTGGCCAGCTTCGAGGGCATCCAGTTCCCCCTGGCCGATCTCTACACTGACCTGGAAGGTGTCAGGCTGATTACCTACAAGGCGGCCTGGACGATGGATCAGAAGTACCAGCAGGAGACCACCACCCACTACGATATCGCATTGGCGGCGGCTATGGCCAAGCTGTGCGCGCCGAAGGTGGGATCCAGGATCATGGACGAGGTCGCCAACTGGTTCGGCGCGATGGCCTACACCAAAGAGTGCCCGGTTGAGATGGCCATCCGGGCCATCCGCTCCTACTCCATCGGCGCTGAGGGCGCTGTCAACATCATGCGCATGATCATCGCCCGCGAGTTGCTGGGCAAAGAGTTCCTGCCCACGGCCTATACTCAGCAGAGCTGAGTGTTCGAACGAGCTCCCAGCCGACATACAAAGCCGCCTGCGTCAAACGCACAGGTGGCTTTTTGTTTCTGCAAACAAGCGGATTTCAGCGGAACACAATGAAGCTGTATAACGTCTTATAAGCAGAAATGGGGAAAGAGTCAACGAGTAACCCGGGAACAAGTCACCCGTTTCCTCATTATGGACTCATGGCCCCGTTAACTTCAACGTAGGAGGTGCAACATGTTACGCAAATCAGCAGTATGGGTTCTACTAATCGCAGTCCTGGCGGCTTGTGTCCCAACCCCCATCCCAGTCGCAAACGCCTACATGGCCTTGGTCCCGGCTCGGATGTACACCGGCGAGAGACAGGCCATCAGTCTCTCCCTGTGGGCAGAAGACCAGCCAGCATCGGGCTGGGTGGAGGTCAGCCTCCAGAAGGGGGGCGATGAACTGGCGCGGACGAAGGAGTTCGTCTCCGGCAAGGGGACCATCCAGTTCCAGGTTCCATCTCAGCCCGGCCAGTACGACCTGGTGGTGTCCGGGCCAGGCTTCGAGGACAAGGCGCAGGTGCTGGTCACCGAGGGTCTCCTCATCTTCCTGGAGACTGACAAGCCGATTTACAAGCCCGGCCAGCAGATCGAAGCCCGCATCATCACCCTGGACTCGGAGCTCCTCCCCAAGCCCGCCAAGGTGACTATCGAGGTCTTGGACGCCAAGGGCATCAAGGTGGCCCGCAAAGAGGTGGAGACCGACGAGTACGGCATGGGTCACTTCTCACTGCCGCTCTCGACCGAGCCTAACCTCGGTACGTGGAAGATCACCGCCACGGCCGGGGAGCAGAAGGCCCAGGTTGACGTCAAGGTCGAGAAGTACGTCCTCCCCAAGTACGAGGTCAGGGTGGAGCTTCCGAAGGAGTGGTTCCTTCCCCAGGAGGCCGTCCAGGGCACCATCGCCGCCGAGTACAGCTTCGGCAAGAAAGTGGTGGGGGACCTGGTGATCACGGCCTCCCGCTACGTGGGCCAGTGGGAAGAATTCGCCCGCTTCACGACCGACATTGATGGCGAAGCTGCCTTTGAGATTCCCGCCGTAGGCTACGTGGCTGGCGTCCCGGGCCAGCGCGGCATGGGGAACGTCCAGCTCGAAGTCGTCGTGCAGGAGAAGGCCACGGGCTACGAGGAGAAGACCACGCGCCTGCTCACCGTAGCCCAAAGCGAGCTCTCTCTGCAGCTTATCCCTGAGGGGTCAACCTTCAAGCCGGGCCTCCCCTTCAACTTCCTCCTGGTGACGGAGACTCCGGACAACCAGCCAGTGGATGCCGACGTAGAGTTATCCATCGCTTACCTGGATGAGGACTTCCAGCAGTTCGACGCGAAGACAGAGAAAGTCTCAACGAAGAAAGGGAAGGCCCTGGTCACGGTTACTCCTCCCAGCGGTGCTATCGCTATGGAGACCCACGCCCAAGCTGGCGACGCCTACGCCTGGAAGATGGTCCAGGCAGGCTATTCTCCCTCCGGTCATTTCATCCACGTGGAGCAGGTGAGTGGCGGCCCGCTGGCGCTGGGCGATCAGGCCGAGTTCAAGGTGCATTCCACCAGAGAAGCAGCCACCTTCTACTACGAGGTGCTCTCGCGGGGCAGGGTGGTCTTCACCGATTACACCCGCTCGGATACGATTTCCTTCCAGTTGACCCCGCTCATGGCCCCCTCCTCCAAGCTGCTGGTCTACCAGATACTCCCCAACAGCGAGGTGGCCGCGGACTGGCTACCGTTCGACGTCGAGGGCGGCTATCCCCACAGCCTCTCGGCCTCCTTTAGCAGTGATGAGGTGGCCCCCGCTGACGAGCTGGAGATCCAGGTGCAGGCCGAAGGCCAGTCCAGGGTGGGCCTGGCGGTGGTGGACCGCTCGGTGTACATCCTGGCCGAAAACCGCCTCAACCTGCAACAGGTCTTCGCGGAGTTGGAGAGGCTCTACATGGAGCCCCAGGTGGAGCTGCACGAGGCTAGGTGGATCCCCAAGATCGTCGCGCCAGGCGCTCGCGAGACATTTGAGGATGTCGGCATGGTGGTGCTGACCAACAGGAAACTCCCCACGGGGAAAGAATACGAAAGGCAAGGGGTCTTACTGGATAGAGGCGGCGTGGTGGTCGAGAAGGAAGTGGTTGTCGAGATGAAGGCCGTCGAGGAAGCGCCCATGGCCATGCCCGCCCTGGCCGCTGGCGCTCCCACAGGATTGGCTGAGGTGCAGAGAGTGCGCCAGTTCTTCCCTGAGACGTGGATCTGGACCGCTTTCGACACCGAGCCCGACGGGAGTGGCTCCCTCTCTGTGGTCGCGCCCGACACCATCACCACCTGGCAACTGCGGGCGGTGGGCATCTCCAAGGAGAAGGGCCTGGGCGTGGCGGAGGACTCGCTCAGGGTATTCCAGCCCTTCTTCCTCAAGGTTGACCTGCCCTACTCCTGCATTCGCGGCGAGGAGTTTCCGGTGCGGGTCGCCCTGTACAACTACCTGGAAGAGCCCCAAGAGATCTACGTCGAGATCGAGGGGGCGGAGTGGTTCGAGCTGCGCGATGATGCCACCAAGGTGATCACTATCCCCGCCGGCGACATCGGGGGCGTATCCTTCGACATCAGCCCAAACTCCTTGGGTACCCAAAAGGTCAAGGTCACCGCCCGCAGCACCCAGGCCGCCGACGCGGTGATCAAGGACATCATCGTCGAGCCAGAGGGGGTGCAGCGGGAGGAGGTAACGAACCTGGTTCTCTCCGCGCCCTCGGACAATGTGCTAACCACTGCACTACCCCGTGACATAGTAGAGGGATCGGCACGCGCATACCTGGCCGTGACCGCCAGCTACATGGCCCAGACCATCGAGGGCCTGGACAAGCTGCTGGTCATGCCCTTCGGCTGTGGGGAGCAGAACATGATGAGCCTGGCCCCCGACGTCTTCATCGCCAGATACCTGGAGGAGACCGGGCAAGTAAAGCCTGAGATCATGGCCAAGATCGAACTCATGATGACCACCGGCTACCAGCGAGAGCTGACCTTCATGCGCTCCGATGGCAGCTTCTCCGCCTTCGGCCAGAGTGACAAAGAGGGGAGCCTGTTCCTCACCGCCTTCGTGCTCAAGACCTTCGTCCAGGCCAAGGGGCTGATCTACGTGGATCCCCAGATCCTCAGCTCGACCAAAGACTGGATAATCCAACACCAGAACAGCGATGGCTCCTTCGACCCGGTGGGCTTCCTCCACCATCAGGAGATGATGGGAGGCTTGACCGGCAAGACCGCCCTCACGGCTTACGTGGCCATTGCCCTACTGGAGGCTGGCGAAACGGAGGCCTCAAAAGCGGCTCTCATCTACTTGCAAGAGGAACTCCCGACGATCAACGGCCCCTACGCCATGGCCCTGGTGGCCTATGCGCTGGAGCTGGGCGAGAACCCCGGTCGGGACATGGCTTACGGGAAGCTCATGGACATGGCCAACGAGAACGAAGAGGGGCTTCGCTGGGGCACGGACGGGGAACTGCACGCGAGCGTGGCTGTGGAGGCCACGGGCTACGCGCTCCTGGCGCTGCTTGAACACGGCGATCAGTTTAACGCCAGCCGAGCCGCCCGATGGTTGGTCACCCAGCGCAACGCCTTCGGCGGGTTCAACTCGACCCAGGACACCGTGGTAGGCATCCAAGCTCTCACCGCCTTCTCCGCCGGTAGCCGGGCCGACGTGGACCTGGTGGTGGAAGTCCAGGCTGGGGAAACACTGGAGCAACTCTACATCAGCCCTGAGAACTACGACGTTCTACAATTGATGGAGCTTCCAGTAGGCAAAGACGTGACCATCTCCACAAAAGGGGCGGGCCAGGCGGTGGCCCAACTGGTGCTGCGCTACAACCTCCCCGATGCGAAGAAGGAAGAGGAGGTCTTCCACATCAACGTGGACTACGACACCCACCAGGTGGAGGTCAACGACCGCATCGAGATCAAGGTGACGGTAGAGTTCGATCCGCCCCTGCCCATCGAGGCGGGGATGATCGTGTTGGACATCTCGGTCCCCACCGGCTTCGTGCCCGTCGAGGAGAGCATCCAAGCAGTGGCGGAAGCCGAGCCACGGATCAAGCGATACGACGTCGCCGGCCGCAAGGTCATCGTCTACATAGAGGACATGGCGCCGGGGGACAAGATCGAGTTCCAGTTCGAGGCCCTGGCCAGCTATCCGGTGAAGGCCAAGGGCGTGACCTCCCAGGTGTACGCCTATTACAAGCCGGAATGGAAAGGAGAGACTCTAAGCCAGCCGGTTGTGGTGGGAGAATAGCACTGCTCGCCAATTTTGCTACTAGACACCTTCAACAAAAGTAAAAGAGGGACTGATCTGATCTCGATCAGTCCCTCTCTGCTATCCATCATTTGCCACGAATTACACGAATTTCCACTAAGTTTTTCTTTTTTCGTGTTAATTCGTGCAACTTGTCCTGAGCCTAGTCGAAGGGTTCGTGGCTGTTCAATAGACCACGATCCTCCCCAGCACCACTCGGTCATCCTCCACACCGCCTGAGACGTCCAGCACTGGCAAGCGCTCCAGGGTCGGCAGATAGTACATCCCCACTTCGAGCAGGTACTCCCCCGGCGGGGTGTCGGGCGCGATGAGCAAGCCGTAGCTGTCGCGCACGATCTCGCCGAGCTGCCACTCGGTGGTGGGATGGGCGCCGCCCAGAGGCTCGCTGTCCATCTGGGCCACGATGCGGTTATCGCTGTCCAGCAGGTGGACGAAGACGGTGTAGCGCTTAGCGAGGACTTCCGCCTTCATCTCGGCCAGGGCCTGCCAGTAAAGAGTCAGCCTGAGGGTCCCACCAGCTTCGATCTCTTGAGCGACCAAGCCGTAGCCTATGAGCAGAGCTTTGTTGTCCAGATTGGCCGCCACGGTGTTCTGCATTGGGAAACTGGCGTCGGCGGGCGACATGACGTACAGCGTGAGATAAGCCCCCAGGAAACTGCGGTAGGAACTCCGGTAGCCGTGCTCACTCAGCCACCGCTCAGCCAGGTGGTCGGGATCGTACTGCTCTGGATAGCCGAACATCACTAGCCAAACCCGCGCGTAGCCCTCGGTCAGAGCGGCCAGGGCCTGATCGGCGCGCTGCTCGGTGCGGAGATCGTGGCGGGAAATGAGCCGATGGGGCACCCCAGGCGGACGGTAGTAGTCGAACAACGCCTCCTGGAGGGGATTGTTCAGGAGCAGCAAATCGCCCCGCTGAGCGCGATCCCGCACGTAGTCCATCATAAGCCCGTATTCGCCCTTGGTGTAGGCATCGTCGAAAAACCAGTTGTGCAGGGAAACGGAGCTGGCGGAGACGACCAAGAGCAATCCCAACACCAGGGCCCAGGGCGACCTGTCTCCCATCCATTCTAGCCCGCAGGCCGCGAGAATGATGAAGGCCGGCGCGATGACCAGCAGGTATCGCTCCTGGAAGAAAGGCATGATGGGGTTGACCAGCCAGGCGCAGGCCAGCGGTATCACCAACCAGGCCAAAAAGAGCCAGGTCTGCCAACGACGCCCATCGGCCCGACGGCGGAAGGCGGCGGCCAGGCCGAGAGCCGCCAACAGCAGGAAGGCCAAGGTGAGGTAATGCCCCAGCGGCGCTTCGACCGTAGTCCCCACACTGAAAGCAACGAGGCTTCTTTTGACGATGCCGATCAGGCCAGACAGGGTCAGCTCATCGAACCGCGCGCTGGCCTTGCCGCCCAGAAAGCCCCGTTGAGCCAGCATCCAGGGCACAAATGACAAAGCCAGAGCGGCCTGGACAGCCAACCAGCGACTCAACCCCCTTCGGTCACGCCTCCACAGCGCTATCACGAAAGCGTTCTGGGCCACGACCACGAACAGGGCATAGTAGTGGGTGAAAATGGCCGCCGCCGTGGCCAAGAAGTAGGCGATCCACAAGCCATTAAGACCTCGGAGGTTTCCAGCAGTTTCTCCGCTGGCGAGGTTACCTTGATTGTCCAGTTGGTCTGCTGGCAAAGTCGCGTCCGAAAACCTCCGGGGTCTGGATCGCCCTCCCCCACCGGACACGATCCTGGCCAGGAGAAACATTGAGAGGGTAATGAAGAAAGTCGCCAGGGCGTACATGCGCGCTTCTTGGGAATAATAAACCTGAAAGGGAGAGATGGCACAAAGCAGCGCTGCCAGGAAGCCCACTAGTTCGCCGAAGACCAGCTGCGCCAGACGATAGACCAGAGACACGGTGAGCATCCCCAGAACGAGGGACATAAAGCGCAGGGCGAAGACGCTGGAGCCGGTCAGCT
>DAOUDK010000069.1:0-9718 GCA_034431315.1 Anaerolineae bacterium | reverse complement strand
GATCGCTCGCACAACGAGACTTTGGACATTTTGGCGACGACAGGGTTCATAGGATTGGCCGCCTATCTGCTTCTGTTCGGCAGCCTCTTTTATTACGGCCTGAAACGCCTCGGCCTGATCAGCAGTTCCAGGCAGCGCAACTTGTTCGTTCTTCTATGCTTAGCGGGAGGGTTCGGAGGGGGGCTGCTTCCCTGGCTCCTGGAGGGTAAGTGGAGATTGGCAGGGGTAGGGATACCTGCTGGCATGTTGCTGGCTCTGGCCATATACCTGATGACAGCATCCAAAATCCAAAGTCCAGAGTCCAACTTCCAACTTCCAACTTCCAACTTCCAACTTCTGTTGATCGCCTTGCTCTCGGCTATCGTAGCCCATTTCATCGAGATCCAGTTTGGCATCGCCGTGGTAGCCACTCGTACTTATTTCTGGATTTGCGCAGCCTTAACCGTCGTTGTGGGTTTCTATCTACAAGGGGAAACAAGCACAGATAAGCGGTCCCGCCGGCGACGAAGAGGCAGCACACAGGTCGCTTCCCTCGTTTCCTATTCTCTGCTAGTGGGGCTGATCCTGGCCACGCTGGGTTTCGATTTAATCGGCGGCCAAGTCAATTCCCTGGGGCAACTTTTCGCCCTGCTAGGATTTGTCATCACCGTGTGGCTCATCTGCGGTACAATGGCGATCATCGAGGCCGGGGAAGGCGTCGCTTCCCTGGCAGACAGTATCAAAAGAGCGCCCCTTTTGATTTCCCTGGGTTGGTTTGTGGCGTTTTTAATTGGCTACATCTTCGTCTTCGTCATGCAGGCAGATATGGCCAATGTCCTTATCTTCTACTATCTCTATCTTTTCCTGACCATCATCGTCGTCGCCGTCATCCTGCTCAAGGCGATGCCCAGCCCCATTCGCTTCCAACCGGGAATCCACTGGTGGCCCTACCCGCTTTTGATCACAGGTGTGAGTGTTCTGATCATCATGGCTAACTTAAACCCCATTAAAGCGGACATCTATTACAAACAAGGGTTGGCCTACGCTAACAGTGGGCAGTGGGATGGAGGCATTGCCCTGTTCCAACAGGCTCTGAAACTCGCTCCTGACCAGGATTTCTACTATCTCTTCCTGGCAGGAACCTGGGTGGAGAAGGCCAAAGCTGCTTCGGACATAACCGAAAGATCGGCCTGGCTCGAAGAAGCACGAAGGGCCTTAGAGCGAGGAAGGGAGATCAGTCCCCTCAATCCAGATCACGTCAGTAAGCTGGGGCTGTTGTATCGAGCCTGGGGGGAGATGCTCACTGACCCCCAAGAAAAGGCAGAGAAGTTCGACCAGGCTTTAGAGTATTATCGCCAAGCGGAGGCTTTGAGATCCCACGATCCCGGCATGCTCAACGAGTGGGGCTTAGTTCACTTTGCTAAGGGAGAATACGACCGGGCGATTGATAAGTACCAGAAGTCTTTGAGCTTAAATAGCGGCTCTATCCAGACCTATCTTCTCTTAGGAGATGCTTATGGAGCCAGCGGGGACTTCACTCAAACTGCGAAAGCTTATGAGAAGATCATAGAGATCGCTCCCGACGACTCCATAGGCCATAGCAGCCTGGCGCTTCTCTACGAGCAGATGGGGCGCACCGAAGAGGCCATCGCCGAGGCGGAGACAGCCAGGAGCCTTACCTCAGGCAATGAGGCCGCAGCTCTGGAAGAATTCATCATTCACCTCAGGTCACAAAGATGAATCTACTGAAAAAGCTCCCGCAGCCGTCCCCGGGTGCGGAAATCGGCCCGAGGCTTCGTCGTGAGATCAGCCGAACGGACGGGCCTTAGAGCAGGCTTTTTTCAGGGGAGCCAAAGATGAACGTGTTCCCTTTTGTGAGCGTCATCATCCCCATACGCAACGAAGAGGCATTCATTGCTCGATGCCTCCAATCGGTGGTTGACCAGGACTATCCCCACGATAGCATGGAGGTTCTGGTGTTGGATGGTGGGTCAGATGATCGCTCTCGAGAGATAGTGGCTGAGTTCAGCTATGAGTTCGGCTCCAGGTGTCCCCTGATCAAATTGCTGGACAACCCGAAGCTCAGCGCTCCAGCGGGCCTCAACCTGGGGATCAGGGAGGCCAGAGGCGACGTAATCGTCCGCGTGGATGGGCATTGTCTGCTCGAACCCGACTACGTTAGCCAGTGTGTCAGATGCCTCCGGGAAACCGGGGCCGACAACGTTGGCGGTCTGATGCAGGCGGTGGGGCAGAACTATGTAAGCCAGGTTATCGCCCTGGCCATCAGTTCCTTTTTTGGCTCTGGCGGCTCCAAGTTTCACTACGCCTCCAAAGAACAGTATGTAGATACCGTTTACCTCGGCGCCTTCCGTCGCAGTGTCTTCGACAAGGTAGGTTTCTTCAACGAGAGCCTGGTGCGTAACCAGGATTATGAACTAAACTATCGTATAAGAGCTGCTGGGGGAAAGATATTTCTCTCGCCGGCTATCAGCTCCTATTACTATGGGCGTTCGACTTTAAGAGACCTTTGGCAGCAATACTTTCAATACGGCTTTTGGAAGCTGGAGATGATCCAAATGCATCCGCGATCCGCCCAACTTCGCCATTTGGCTGCCCCCCTTTTCGTTTTCTGCCTTTTTGCCACCGGCTTGCTGAGCCTCGTCCACCGAGGTTTTCTTAATCTGTTCCTACTAGCGATCTCAAGCTACCTGCTTGCCTCCCTGCTTGCCGCCCTGCTAATTGCTCGCCGCAAAGGCTGGAGATACTTCCTCCTCCTGCCCGTGGCCTTTGCCGTTATGCACTTCGGTTGGGGCCTGGGGTTTCTGTGGAGGTTGGTCAGGATCGTGATTTCAACTCCACGCCCAACGCGATAAAACTGCTACCAAGGGGCGTCTCCGCCCATAGGCATCAAGCTAAGGATTTGGATCACGGAATCACGGAAGGTACGGAGTCACGGAACTTCCGTGCTTCCATGCTCTCCGTGCTCCCCGTGTTAGGAGGTTGCTTGCCAGATCCGCCGTGGCATGAAGTGCCACGGCTACGGAGCTGCCACCCCGTAAAGCGGGGTTCTTGAGCCCGATTTCATCGGGCGGGAGCTCTGTAGCACGGCCACTTCATGGCCGTGCGGCTTCTTGACCAAGAATCCCAATCATACTATAATAGTACCTACTCACCTTATGCTCGCAGCGGACCCTAGTCCGCTGCTCCCGCTGGACTAGGGTCCAGCGGGAGCAGGTGAGTAGTCGTCAATAAAAAGGAGGACATTCATGGAAGAGGAAATTGATCTGCGAGAATACATCAATGTCATCGTCAGGCGCTGGAAGTGGATTGCGGGCATCACCCTGGTGGCGGTGCTCACAGCAGCCGTCGTCAGCTTCTTGATTCTGCCCCCCGTCTACGAGGCTAAAGCGGGAGTGGTCATCGTCAAGTCCAGGTCGGAGATCGCTTTCGAGCCCAAGTATCGCACCTTGACAGAGGAGGATATCGCCTCGCGGCGCAAGGCCCTGGAGGCCCTGATGAGGAGCAGCTCGGTGGCCGCGGAGGTGATTGACAAGCTAGGATCCAGCCTGGGGCCTGAAGAGCGAGAGGTGAAATCGCTGCTGGACATGGTGGAGACGGAGAGCAACGGCGATCTCATTGGCATCAAAGTCAAAGGGGAGGATCCCAGCAAAATCGCGGCCATCGCCAACGCCTGGGGCGAGGCCTACGAGGAGTACGTCAACGGGCTATATGGCGGCAGGCCCCAGTCGTCAGAAGACATCCAGGCCCAGGTTGCCGAGGCCGAGAGCAGCTACAAGAAGGCCCAGGAGACTTTGGCCAGGTTCACGGGAGACAACCAGATTGACACCCTCACCCAAGAGATAGGGGCCAGGCAGAATACCCTGGCTGATTACTATTCTACCAAGCGGTCGCTCGACCGGCTCATCGCCGACGCCAGAGCCTTGCGGGATCAGTTGCGCCAGGCTGACTCATCTTCCCCCACGGGGACGGGGAATAGCCTCTCCATCATGCTTCTGCAAGCGAGCGCGTTCACGCTGTTATCACCTGGATTGCCAGTTCAACTCCAGCTTGCTTTTGACGAAATGGCCGCTTTGGAGAGCAGCGCCGAGGAGCAGGCACAGAACCTCGCTGCTCTCCTCTCCATCCTGAAGGCCCGGCAGGAGGAGGTTCAATCGCTCATCAACGAGATGACCCTTCAGCAAGAGCTACTGCAATTGCAGGAACAACTGGAGCGAGAGCGAGCCAGAAAGCAAGAACTGACCAGCATCAGGGACCTGGCCTGGGAGACCTATGACACCCTGGCCCGCAAGGAGGCGGAGATAGGTGTCGCCTCCCAGGTGACGGACACCGAGGTGCGTTTCGCCGTGACTGCCATCGAGCCTAAAGAGCCTGTGGCTCCCAAGAAGAAGCTTAACATCGCCATCGCCGGGATGCTGGGGCTGATGGTGGGGGTGTTTGGGGCGTTCTTTATCGAGTTCCTGGAGAACGGAGAGAAACAAGGTAAGGATTGATCTACGACTCCCCAGCCAGCCATTGTAGTAGACTCTAGTTTCCATCCAGAACGGACTGCGAGGAAAGAGGGGGGAGAAAGAGGCGTTGGTCTTCGTTCCGGCCATAAGCTCAAGTGGCAATCTGGGATAGGACGCAGATTAACGCAGATTTTCGCAGATAAAACAAGAAAAATCAGCGTTTATCCGCGTTCATCTGCGTCCGAATCAAAGTCGAGTGGCCGAAACGAGGATCATGGCCAAGAAAGATATGGCAAAGGTACAACAAGAAGTGCTGGATGTCTCTCTCAGTCAGCATCGACTGCGCCTGGAGCGGTATGAGCGAGACCTGCGCGAGTTCGAGGAGCGTTACAGCATGGAATCAGCAACGTTCTACCGGCGTTTTGAGGCCGGTGAATTGGGCGATGCGATGGACTTCTTTGAATGGGCCGGCCTGTACGAACTTCGAGAGGACATCTATCGCGCTAAGCCACCAGGTAGTGCATTGGAAGGTGATGCGCGAAGAAGCGCAGGGTGATATGGGGCTATTTCGTTATCGGCTTACATTGCGTGGCGGCGGCCTGTTGGAGCTGTCCGAGCGCTTCCAGATCGTGGGAGGAAGATTGCAGGTGACGAAGTACAGCTTTCATTGGCAGAGCGCCGATGGTAAGCTGCGCAAGCGCTGGGACAACGCGGCACACCATCCGGAGGTGCCGACACATCCCCATCACGTTCATGATAGCACGGAAGCAAATGTGCTACCGCACGAACCGATTAGCGCCGAAGAGGTGTTGGCTATCATCGCAGAGGAAGCAGCCGAGTGAAGGGGCGATTTGAACGTAAGTGACATCGCTATTCGAGTAGAAAACCTCTCCAAGCAAAGCCAGATTAGTGACCAGCCCTGTCGTTGCATCTTTCACCTTTGTTGAGGAAAAAGTATGGCTGGATAGGGGATACATTCGCATAAGGATGGCGCTGAGCAATGGGGACTTTTTAGAAGCAGCGGTCTTATTTCACGCAAAATTCACGCCAGCTTCACGCCAATTTCATGCCCGAATAGATCAAATGATGGTATACTTTAGATGCCAGGTGAGAAGTAACCCACGAGAGGAAATGATAACCGAACCTTAACCTGACCTTAACTCTATCTTCTCTCTTTGTCCTTGACAAAGGCAGAACGATTTGGTATAATGTAGATGTGCAAAGCAAAGGCCCTTTCCCAATTGTATCCGCTAAAGGCAAACCCATCGAAAGGTGGAGGCGCAAAGCCACGGGTCTAAGTTAGCAGATAGCTATTAGTTATTGGCTATTGGTTAATAGGATGGCCGGGCTGCCGAAGACATATTCAGCGTGCTGTTCGGAGGCAGGTCGGCCGGCAGCACGCCTTTTTTGTGATGGGGCGGCGTATAATACAGTGTCTGTACCCGCAAGAAGTGAAGAATGGAGGTGAGCGATGCAGTTCAATATCGTAATTGAGCGGGATGAGGATGGGCGCTATGTAGCTGAGTGTATGGATTTGCCGGGCTGCCTGTCGGAAGGTGAGACCTTGGAAGAAACGTTGGAGAATATCAGTGAGGCTATCCTTGGCTGTGTGAAGTCCAGGCTCAAGTTGCTGTTAGAGAAGCAACCTTGGATCGAGATTCCCGCCGAAGACAAGGTGGCTGTACAGTTCGACATGAGCGGAGCGTTGCGATAGGCCTAAATTGCCCAGAGCGCCGGGGGGCAAGCACGTGCGGGCCTTTGAGCGGGCGGGATGGCGAGTAAATCACATTGAGGGCAGCCACTACATTCTTGTCAAGGAGGGCTTTGACGTTCATTTGTCTATCCCGGTACACAAAGGGCGTGATCTGGGGGTGGGGTTGCTGCGTAAGTTGATTCGAAAGGCAGGGTTGACACCTGAGGAGTACATCACTTTCTTCCGGGGCAAGAAGCTCAAAGGGCGATGATAGAGAATGGAGAATGGAAGGGGGAAAATGGAGGATGGAGGGTGGAGAGGAAGATAGAGGATGGAAAGGGAAGGGGAGGCAAATCCAAAGGGCAAAGTCAAAACCAGGGAGGGAAAATGTTAGCACTTCGAGGTATTTGTAAGGACGGGAAGATAGAATTGTTGGATCCGGTTCCCAGAGACCTCCGCTCCCTGGCAGCAGTGGTGTTCCTTGATATAGAACAGGAACAGGTGGAAGAAGCCAGAGAAGCGGTGCTATTGGCACAGTCTCCAGCTTTCGGGCGACTGGTTGAACGTGGATTGGCCGAGGTGGAGCGAGGAAACATTCGGCCGGTCAGGGAACTCCTCGATGAGTTACCAGATTGAGACCATTCCGCCCTTCGACAAGGCAGTTAAGCGACTGACCAGGAAATACCGACACATCAAGTATTCGAAACCGGAAAAGGCGGACGTATCGCCCAGGGAGATTGAGGCGTTGTCAGTGGAGTTGGAGGAGCATTTGTTCGGCAGGGGAGAGTCAGAAAAGACTTACCAAAAGCTGCGAGAGAGAGTAGGATGATCCCCATTCTCGACCTGAAAGCGCAATACGAATCCATCAAACTAGAGGCTGCTTCACGGTTGCCACGCCGTGATCGGGTGGCCTGCTTCTCTACCAGCCAGGTGCTCGGCCGGCAGCACGCTTTTTTGTGCTGGAGCAGCGTATGTACAGTGTCTGCACTAACCCGTGCCGCAGATCGAGCGGGCGTTGGTGGCGGTGGTCTTCCTCAATATTGACCCGGAAGGCAGTTTGCCGGTGAGCGAGGCGGCCAGCCGGGAGGTGCTGTCGCTGCCCATGTATCCCGAGCTGACCGAGGCGCAGCAGCAAGAGGTAGTTTGGGCCGTTCGGGAGTTTTACAGCAGATGAAGGTCCTCTCCGTCGTCGGCGATCGTCCCCAGTTCATCCTTGTACTGAGCCTTGTCCTGAGCTCTGTCGAAGGGTTGTCGAAGTGAAGGCAGCGCCAGTGGGAAAAGCCCTGCGAGAGGCGGGCCATACGGAGGTGTCGGTGCGTACAGGAGGAGACAAATGAGCAGGCAAGCAGTTGCCACGAGAAGGGAAGAGGATCAAGCAGCGCAACACTGGAGGGCCGGAACCGCTACAGGTGACGATGACCTGCGCCGCCGGTTGTTAGAGGTGTTGCTGACGCCAGTCGAGCGCGCCAGGATGACGCCTTACAAGGTGACGTACGAAGAGTTCCTGGCCTGGGCCGACGAGGACACACTGGCAGAGTGGGTGGATGGGGAGGTGGTGATGTACAGTCCGGCATCAAGACGACATCAAGAGATCAGTTTTTTCCTTGGGCAAGTGATTGGACTCTACGTTGAACATCAACGGTTAGGTAGAGTCCTGCTTCCTCCATTCCAGATGAAGCTGGCCCAGTCGGGGCGAGAGCCGGACTTGCTGTTTGTAGCAAATGGACATCTGGACCGGCTGAAGGAGACCTACCTGGATGGCCCGGCTGACCTGGTAGTGGAGATAGTCTCGCCGGAGAGCGCAGGGCGGGATCGGGGAGAGAAGTTCTACGAGTACGAACAGGCTGGCATCCCAGAATATTGGTTGATTGATCCCCAGTCAGGACGGGTCGAATTCTACCAGTTGACGGCGGCCGGGCGATATCGGCTTGTGCTGCCTGATACAGAGGGGATCTATCGCGCGGAGGTGTTGCCGGGCTTCTGGCTGCGAGTGGAATGGCTGTGGCAGGAACCGTTACCGGCGATAGAGGACGTGTTGTTGGAAGTGAGTGGAGAAGCCTACGCTCTCCGTCTGATAGAGCGGCTACAGCGGTGGAGTTTTCTTCCACCGGCAGAAACCAGGTCGCCGGAGCAGCCAGCGTGAAGGTTGTTTCCGTGGTCGGCGCTCGTCCCCAACTCATCCTTGTACTGAGCCGTCGGGTTGAGCTTGTCGAAACCTTGTCGAAGTGAAGGCCGCGCCGGTGGGCAAGGCACTGCGGGAAGCGGGCCACACTGAGGTGCTGGTGCATACCGGCCAGCATTACGATGATGAGATGGGGCGTGCATCTGGTGGGCGACACAATGTGCTGGATTTTCAACCCGTGTGCCAGGCGATGTGAGGGGCTGACATCCACTGTGCAGCCGTCGCGAGGATTGCCCCCGTTATCAGGAGCTCGGTGACAACGATGTGGGTGAACACGGTTGGCTCAGCCAACGTACTAGAGGCCGTTTCACGGTCGCCACGCTGTGATTGGGCGATCTGCTTCTCTACCAGCGAGGTTTTCGCCCGGCAGCGCGCTTTTTTGTCGAGGGTGTGCCTTGACAAGTACAGGGAAGATTGTATAATATGATCGTGCAAGGCGAAAGTTCCTTTGAATGCAAGAAGTAGTGACCAGCCGCGACGTTATCGAGTATCTTGAAGAATCCGAGGGAAGGGAACAGAAATGAGGGAAGAACTGATATTCGGACTTGCCCAACTTCTGCGTCATGCTGTCTTTCACCATAGCGGTGAGACGGATAAAGGGGGAACAAGAATGAAAGAGCTAAATGAAGGATTGAGTACTGGAAGGAGAGGGCTTTGGGGCGGGCTGAAATGCCTAAGTACGGTGGTTTGTGCGTTAGCCCTTGTGGTCTTCTTGCTGGCAGTTCTTCCCGTTGCTGATAGCTCCTCGCTAGAGACCCTTACGGAGAGTGTAGAGCCCTCCATCTCTGTTGCGTGGGCAGCTTCCCTTGTGGCTACCCCAACTGCGACGGTGCGGATACAACCTGCTACCTCTGTCGTAGGGGTTGGTTCCACCTTCACAGTTGCTGTTATGATTGATGACGCCTCTGATCTAGGAGCCTATGAGTTCGACATGTCTTTCTACACGCCAACTGTGCAAGTTGATGGCGTGGCAGATGGAGGGTTCCTTGGAAGCACGGGATACACTGTGACTGTCCTGGGCCCCACCATATCCAACACCATAGGGACTGTTGCCTTTGGGGCATGGGGCTATGGATCTGGCTCAAGCCTCAATGGGACGGGCACACTGGCGACGATAACCCTTACCGCGCAGAGTGTGGGTACCTCCACTCTCGGCCTTCAAAACATTCAGATAGTGGATACCCAGGGTGTTACCCAGCCGGTAAGTGTTGAGGATGGTACGGTGATGGTGATACAGCCTGCTACGGAGTATTGGTTCACCTGGTATGACAATCTAAGCATGAGAACGTGGGTGTTGGTGGGCAATCCCAGCCAGACGGAGACGGCGGAGGTGGATATCTACATAGGCAACATGACGAGCCCCCAGGGCCATTACAGTATCCCACCTGGAGGAAG
>DAOUDK010000068.1:0-47461 GCA_034431315.1 Anaerolineae bacterium | reverse complement strand
GGCGAAGGTCTCCGACCGAGCCCTCCCGCCTTCGGTCGGAGACCTCGGCGATCAAAAGTTGGTTTCTTACACAATGAGTGGCGCGACCGCGACATGGAGCAGCTCGCAATGACACCTAAACGCTTACCTCGACCATTCGCGTGCCGCTTGCAGCAAGGCATCAATGTTCTCCGCAGGGGTGCCCGGCGAGACGCCGCCGCCGAAGGATAGGATCATCCCGCCTCCTGGCGCCGCCTTTTCCAAACACTCTCGCGCCCACCGCGCCACCTCGGCAGGCGTTCCGCGCACTCCCACGTCTAGCGGGGGCACGTTGCCCATCAGCGCTACCCGATGCCCCATTTTAGCCTTGACCTCGCCGATGTCCACCTGGTGGCTGAAATTGAACACGTCGAAGTTGGCCTCGGCCAGGCTCTCCAACAGGTGCGGGCAGGGGGTGTCGTTGTGGTAGACGCGGATCAGGCCGTCGAACTCGTCGAAAATGCGCCTCAGATGAGGATGAACGAACTCCTCGTAGTGACGCTTCGACACCAGGCCCACGATGTCGTCGAGCAGCATGATGCCCTCTGGCTGGCGCAGCGCGTCCAGTTGGGCGTGCAGCCAGCGGATGAGGGTGGTGGTCACGGTATCCAAGACGCGGGACACCTCAATGGGGCTAGTGACGAGTCCCATCATCAAAGGCATCACACCCACCAGCCAGGATGCCACGGTCATCGGCCCGCGAGCGCAGACCATCCTGATGCCCAGCCCCTCGGTTCGCAACCGCTCGTCCATCACTTCATACAGACGGAGGACAAGAGGCATCAGCCCGTCTTCGTGCGGGTTGGCCGGCTTCGCATCGGCCCAGAAGGTGAGATCGGTCACCAGTGGCTCAATGGAAGGAGGGCGGTCGGGATGAAAGCGCAGCTTGACACCAAAGGCGGACGGCTCGGCGGCCATGCCGTATTCCACCCAGAAGCCGGGAATCCAGACGGCATCGGGAAAGCGCTCCAGCAGCCCCAGGTTGATCGCCAGCCATTTGTCAGGGAAGAGGAAGTAATCGCGCGTGTCAATGCCCGCGTAGCCGGGCAGCCAGGGGCTATCCACGATGAGACCGACGGGTACTTGCTCAGGCTCACCCAGGCGGGCCGCTTGCTTGAAACGTTCCCAGGGGGTACCCATTTACGCTCCGTAGCGCCGATAGCGCTGAACTACCTCAAACATGGCAAAGATGTTGTCGTCGGACGTGCCGTAGTCCATGTTGATGCAGCACACCCCCGCCTGCTCCAGCGAGCCGGCCGCCAGCAGCAGCTTTTCCGTGTCCTCCGCGATCTCTGGCGGCGTGCATTGCAGCATCCGCACCGGGTTGAGGCGCAGGTTGAAAAAGGCATCGGGCAACGCCTCGCGGCAGCTCGCCACATCGGAGCCCCATCCCACACCGAAAAAGATAGCCGGTAGCTCCGCGTAGACGGGCGCGATGCGGTGCAGGTTGTCGCCGCAATGATGCACGCCGAAGGGCTGGATGCGCTCAGCCATGCGGAGTTCCACAGGCAAGTGCATCTCGCGGTAACTGCTGGGCGAGATCATCTGCACTGAGCAGTTGGCGTGGAGAAAAAGGCGCGGGTCCACGTGCTCTACCATGCGGTTGACGGAGATGGAGCAACTGCCCGTCCGCTGGCGCACGTACAGCGCGACATCCACGATCAGTTCCCCGATTATATCGAGCAGCCGTCGGACGCGCTCAGGGGCCTGGTAGAAGTCGAGAAAGAGCTGCTGGCCGTACAGGTGATAAGCGGCGTTCAGCAGCCCGTCGGTGTTCAAATCGCCCACCAGATAGCCATACTCCGCCTCCAGCGAGACGAAGTCGGCGATGAGCTGATTCATGGGCCAGGTCTCCCTGAAATCGGGCTTCTCCAGGGCCTCTATCTGCGTGACCGATAGGTTAACAGGTTTCGGCTGGGGGGCGGCATCGGGGGCAAAGATGACGTCCGCGCCCAGAAGCGCGGGGATGACGAATCCGCCCGCTACGTGGAGGGAGCCGATGATGGGACGGGGTTGGGGGTTAGCTTCGCCCATACCCAGGTCGCCGAAGCGCTGGTAGAGCACCCGCCGCATGGTCACGTCGTTCTCCATGCGCGTCTCGGCGTCAAAATAAAACGACTCGTCGAAAGAAATGCCCGCCGTGCGATACCACCAATTGGGGTTGAAAACAAGCTCGACAGGCAGGAATTCCTTGGCGGTGATCGGGGGCATGGCAACCTCTATCAATACACTCCATACTCTTGCAACGCCTCCCATAGGGCGATGATGTTCTGGGGAGGGACGTCTGCCTGAATGTTGTGGACGGTGTTAAAGACAAATCCGCCGCCGGGAGCCAGGGCCTCGATGTTGCGCCGCACGTCGCCCTTCACCTCCTGCGGCGTGCCACTGGGCAGCACCCCCTGGGTATCCACCCCGCCGCCCCAGAAAACCAGCGCATGGCCAAAGTCGCGCTTGAGAGCGGTTGGTTCCATCCCGGCGGCGCGGGTATGCACCGGGTTGAGGATCTCCACGCCGATCTCGATGAAATCGGGCAGCAGCGGCCGCACGTTGCCGCACGAATGAAAGAACCGCCTGGCGTTGGGAGCCAACTGCTTGAGGCGATCAAACAGAATCTTCAGGCGCGGCTTGAGTTGCTGGCGGAACATGCGGGGCGAGATCAGTTGCGACGATTGGGTGCCATAGTCGTCGAACTCGGCAACGACGTCCACAACATCAGCCAGTTGCGGCAGTGCCAGGTCCCAAAAGGCCAGCTTGAGTTCGAGCAATTTGTCAAAGAGCGCGCCCGCCAGCTTTTTGTCGGCGGCCATCATCATCAGGCAGCTTTCCATGCCCACGATACGCTGGGCCATTTCAAAGATGCCGGCGAAGGGGCTCTTGAGCACCACCGCGTAGCTATCCCTCCGGTAACGCTCGGCCAGCTCCCGCAGCCCAGCGATGCGTCGCGGATCGGCCATGTCGGGCCAGGTATGGTTCTCGATGTCCTGCGCTGATATATCCGGCCTGCCCAGCGGCGCCTGCACGATGCTGTAGTAAAGGCCGTCCGGCTTGGCCCGGCGGTGAGTGATGCCCCATTCGTCGTGATAGAGCCAATATCCCCCGGCGTCTTCCTCGTGAATGTTCCAATTGTGGCTGTTGAGCGGGAACAGCCCGCGCACATCCACCCCCAACCGTTCGATTACATCGTCGTCGGGCAGGGCTAATTGCTGGATAGAGTCACACAACTGCACTTCAACCAGCGGCAGACCCAGGGTCTGGCGCAGGCTGCGATAGGCTGCCACGTGGATGCCTGTGACCTGCGTGCTGCCGAGATCACAGGGGACGCGGTCCGGCTCACTGTGATTTAAGGTTGTGAGCAAGCGTTCTCTGGAGTTCATCTCATCATCATTTAACTGTTACAGTTTGGAAGCTGAGTCCTGATCCAGATAGAGGCGCGCGTGATCTACCCGGCGCAAAATGGATCCTGGCCGCTCTTCGCTGATGGGATCTTGTAGGCAGGCACGGACTGCTTCCGCCTTTCGCGCTTCTGGAACGATGCCCAGCATAGCCTTGGCTGCCAACAGCGCCGGAATCGTTAAGGTGATGGCCTGGGTCGGCACCTCCTCCAGTGAGTCGAAGTGCCCTTCACCCGCTTGCTGCCTGCGGCTCGCTTCTGCCAACTTGACCACCTTCACCCACAGCGGGTCATCAAAGCGGGCGTAGGGTGGATCGTTGAAGGCCAGGTGTCCATTCTCACCGAAACCCAGGGCCACCAGGTCTGCTGGGTGCTCTCTCAACAAGGCTTCATACTCCCGACAAGCCTTCTCAACATCTTCAGGTTGGCTGGGCACTGGATGAAAGGAGCGAGGGTTAACGGCTTCGAGAAAGTGCTGGCGCAAGAAGAGGGGAAAACTCGCCCTGTGGTTTGGGTCTATGCCCAGATATTCATCCATATGAAACACGTTCACTTTTGACCAATCAATCCCTTCCAAACCGCGCAGGGTGTGCAAAAATGTGAGTTGTGAATTGCCGGTGGCGAGAATGATATTTGCCTCCCCTTTTTCAGTTATCGCCTTACTGATGATTTCCCGCGCGTCCAGCGCTGCTGCCTGGCCCAATTCTTCGTTGCTCTTATAGACAGCTACAGGCAACTGGTCATACTTTGCGGTCTTGATAGGCTCTACCTTGTTCATTTCTTTCCTCCTGATCTTCTTTTATAGATACGAAGCGGCAGCGCATCGCAAGCGATTTTGATACCTATTTAGCACTGTGGCGGTACAGGTTATCTGAAAGCAACCGACCTCTCTCGTGGCTAGGCTGCGTACGCCCACCGACCGCCGATCATAGTGCGCCAGGCGGTAAAGTCATCCTCGAAAACGGCCAGGTCAGCATCTTTGCTGGCCTCGAGGCTACCTTTACGGTCATCGAAGCCGATGACACGCGCCGGTGTCAGGGTTGTCATCCGAATTGCCTCTACCAGCGGGATGCCCACCGCGTCTGTCAAGATGGGCACCATCTGGTTCACCAAGGTGGTGCTGCCGGCAAAGCACGAGCGGTCGAACATCATGCCCACGCCGTCGTGTACCTCGTATTCCATGCCCCCCATGCGGAAGCGAGCGCCTTCCGGCAAGCCCGCGCCGCTGGTGGCGTCGGAGATGACACACAGACGGTCGGCGCCGATGCACTTGTAGGCCAGCTTCATCAAGGTGGGCGGCAGGTGCTTGTTGTCGGCGATCATCTCCACCGTCAGGCCGTCGAAGACCAACGCTGCCTCCAACAGACCTGGCTTGCGCCACGGCCCCTCGCGGATAGTGCTGGACATCGCGCTCCAGATGTGCGTCACATGGCGCAATCCGGCGCGCATGGCGGCCAGCACCTGCTCCTCCTTGGCAGAGCTGTGACCCGCTGCAGGCACGATGCCCAGACGCGCCAATTTGGCGACCAGACCCAGGGCTCCAGGCAGCTCCGGCGCCAGGACGAAGATGCGTAGCACGTCATGGTGCTCAAGCAACAGATCTACACTGCCGTCGTCGGGCGTGCGGAGGTTCTGGGGATCGAGCGCTCCCCTCTGCGCCACGCTGATGTAGGGACTTTCCAGATGCGCCCCCATGATCTGCGCACCGTCGTGGGCCTCTGCCATCCAGCGGCGGCAGAATTCCAGGCAACGGCACAGGTCGGGAATGGGCGCCGCGGCCAGCGTTGCCAGCAGCAAGGTCACGCCGCGTCGAGCATTTTCCGCGGTGATGATAGCGAAGGCTTCCGCGGTGGGTTCATTGAACGTGTGGCCCAGGGCACCGTGGGTGTGAATGTCCACGAGACCCGGCGTGATCAGCCGCCCGCCGACGTCAACGCGCTGCACCTCGGACCCCAACGAGTCAGGCTCGCCGACGCCGAGGATCTGGTCATCTTCTACGACCAGGACCTTGCCGCTCACCACCGCGCCTGGCAAGACGATCTGTCCATTGACCAAAGCCCAACGTCCTTGCAGTTGCTCAACAAGGTCACCGATCATCGTCTTTCCATAGCCCTCTGCCCCCCTATTGCGCGCCGCCGATGCCGGCTAACTTCAGCTCATGCACCCGATGGCAGGCAACGTGGTGGTTGGGCGAGACTTCCTCCAGGACAGGTGTTTCCTCAGAGCATTTGTCAACGGCGTAGCGGCAGCGAGGGTGGAAGTAGCATCCCGACGGCGGGTTGGCCGGGCTGGGCACATCCCCCTCCAGCGGAATCATGGCCGACCGGACGCGGGGATCCGCCACAGGCACAGCCGACATGAGCGCTGCCGTGTAGGGGTGCTTCGGGTGGTAGAAGAGCTCATCGGTCGGCGCCGTCTCCACGAGCTTGCCCACATACATCACCGCCACCCGGTCGCAGATATGCTTGACGACGCTCAGGTCGTGAGCTATGAACAGGTAGGTCAGATTCAATCGTCGCTGCAGTTCCATCATCAGGTTCAGCACCTGAGCCTGCACGGAGACATCCAGCGCCGAAACTGGCTCGTCGGCCACCACCAGGCGTGGATTGAGGGCCAGGGCGCGGGCTATGACAATGCGCTGGCGCTGGCCACCGCTAAAGGCGTGGGGGAAGCGCTGCATGTATTCCGGACGCAGGCCTACCAACCGTAGCAACTCCGCCACCCGCTCCATGCGCTCATGGTGGCTCTTGATCCCTCCAATGACCAACAATGGCTCGCCCACGATATCCAGCAAATTCATGCGCGGATTGAGCGAGGCAAAGGGATCCTGAAAGATCATTTGCATGTTGCGACGCAATGGACGTAACTCGCTCTCTGGCAAGGTGGCGATGTCAACCATCTGACCGGACTGAGTGCGGAAGAGGATCTGTCCCGTCGTAGGGTCAAGGGCGCGCAAAATGCACCTGGCCGCGGTGGTCTTACCACAGCCGCTCTCCCCCACCAGGCCCAATGTCTCGCCCTCGTTGATGTAGAAACTCACGCCGTCAACCGCTTTCACCTGGCCGACGACTCGCCTGAAGAGCCCTTTCCTGACGGGAAAGTATTTTTTGAGGCTCTTGATTTCCAGCAATACTCGATCGTTCGTGGTGGTTGTGTCCACTGCCTATGGCCTCAATCCTCTTCTGCTATGCGGTGGTAGAGGAAGCAACTCGCCGATTGCCGCTCGTTGACTGGCTGGAGGGTCGGCGTTTTCCGATCGCAGATGCCAGGCGTGAACTCTGGGCAGCGCGGGTGAAACGGACAGCCGGGGGGGCGATTAAAGGGATGGGGGATAGCCCCCTCAATAGTGGGCAGGAAGGTGCGAGAGCGGGTGTAAACCGAGGGGATGGACTTGAGCAGCGCCCTGGTGTAAGGATGCTGCGGGCTGTGGAAGATATCATCCACCGGCCCCGTCTCCATCATCCGGCCCAGGTACATCACGATCACGTATTCCGCGATTTGGGCAATCACTCCCAGATCGTGGGTGATGAAGATGATGGCCATATTATGTTGCTGCTGCAGCGAACGCAGCAACCTCAGGATTTGGGCCTGTGTGGTAACGTCTATGGCCGTCGTCGGCTCATCGGCGATTAGCAATCTGGGATTGCACGACAAAGCCATGGCGATCATGGCCCGCTGGCGCAACCCGCCGCTCAGTTCCCAGGAGTAGGCGTTGACATGCTGCTCCGGACTGGGGACATCCACCTCGCGGAGACGTTCGATGGCTATGCGTTGGGCCTCGCGTTTACCGACATCTTGGTGAAGCAGAATGGCCTCGGTGAGCTGATCGCCAATGGTGTGCACCGGACTGAAGGACGACATAGGCTCCTGGGGAATGAGGGCAATTTCTGCCCCCCGGACAGAACGCATACGCTTACCGTAGGCATCCAACGAGACCAGATTGACGAAGTCTCCATCCCCCCGTTCCCCCCAACTTTGGGGGGCCAGGGGGGCGTTGCGCCCATTCTGCCTGTGAGAGCGGAAATAGATTTCGCCCTCGACGATCCGGCCAGGTTTCTCAACGATGCGCAACACTGACTTGATCGTGACGCTCTTGCCACAGCCGCTTTCCCCCACAATACCGACCACCTGGCCAGGGAAGACGTCGAAACTGATGCCGTCAACAGCCCGTACGGTGCCTTCGTCCAGGAGGAAGTAGGTTTTCAGATTTCGTACCGAGAGGATTGGTGTTTGTTGAGTATCCATCATTGACCATACGGATCGGCGGCGTCGCGAAGTCCGTCGCCCAAGATATTTAGCGCCAACACAGTAAAGACGACCGCCAGACCTGGCAGCAACAACCACGGGGCCAGCGCAATAGACTGGAGATTCTGAGCCTCCTGCAGCAACACGCCCCAACTGATGGCTGGCGGTCGCAAACCCAGCCCCAGAAAACTCAGAAACGTCTCGTTAATGATCATCACCGGAATGGCCAGCGTGCTGGCGGCGATAATGTGGCTGGCAAAGGTGGGCAGCATGTGGCGGAAAATGATTCTCGGCTGGCTACATCCCGACAGCTTGGCCGCAACCACGAAATCCTCTTCCCGCAAGGCCAGGAACCGCCCGCGCACCTCTCGGGCCAACGTGGTCCAGCCAATCAACGAGAGGATGATGGTGATGGCAAAATACACCCGTTCGACGGGCCAGGTGCGGGGTAACGCCGCGGTCAGCGCCATCCAAATCGGTATCGGCGGCAGGGACTGCAATATCTCGATGAGCCGTTGAATCACCAAATCAACCATGCCCCCGAAGTATCCGGATACCCCGCCCAACAGGATACCCAGGAAGATGCTCAGGGAAACGGCGACCAATCCGATGGAAAGTGACACCTGTGTGCCATGCATTAACCGGGACCACTGATCTCGGCCCAACCGATCGCTTCCCAGCAAATGGATTTCATCTTCCCCATCCGAAAAAGCGACACCCAACAAGTGGACATTCGTGGATATAATGCCTAATATTTCGTATTCATATCCTTCGGTGAAGAACTTGACCGGGATCTTCTTGGCTTCGTCAATCTGCCATTCCATCCGCAATGTCTTGGGATTGCGGCCACCCTCGACACTGTATATGAAAGGGCGGAGCCGGCCTTCATCGAAGAAATGGAGTCTCTGAACCGGAATGAATGATCTGACGGCGTTCGTTTCGCGGGGGTCCTGCGTGCTAAAGAAACCGGGGAACAGAGCGACCAGGGCCACTATAATGACGGCCACACTGCTGACAAGAGCCAGCCGGTGTTTCTTGAAGCGCCACCAAACCAGCTTCCAGTTTGGGGCCACATAGAAGGCTTCTGCTTCTTCTGTGGCAAGGGCCGGCGCCCCTGTCGCTTCATCATCGCCCGCCAAGGGCTGGTCATCATCGGGCCAGGGAGCCGTCGTCTTAGAGTCACGATCGTTGGACATACGTCAGGACTCCTCCATCCGAATACGAGGGTCTAGCCAGGCCAGCAAAATATCGGAAATGAGCGTGCCGATGATAGCCAGGAAACAGTAGATGAGGATAATGCTGCCAGCCAGAAACATATCCTGGGTGATCAAGGCCCTGAGCAGCATCGGGCCAATGGTAGGCAAATTCATCACGGTAGCCACAATCACGCTTCCGGAAAAGAGAAGCGGCAGATACCAACCGATGGTGCTGATCAGCGGGTTCATGGCCAGCCGCACGGGGTACTTCAGCACCAATCGCCACTCAGACATGCCCTTGGCCCTTGCCATTTCCACGTAAGGTTTCTTGAGCTCATCCAATAGGTTGGCGCGCATCACGCGGGCCAGTCTGGCCGTCCCGTCAAGCCCCAGGATCACCATCGGCAGCCACATATGCTTGAGCAGATCCACCAGTCGCCCCCAGGTCCAGGGCGCGTCTATGTACTCCGCTGAGAACAGACCGGTCACACTCACACCGAAGTGCTTGAAAGCCAACCACATGAGCACCAGTGCCGTCATAAAGGTGGGGGTAGCGACACCGAAATAGTTGAAGATCGTGAAGAAGTAGTCGAAGAATGAGTATTGACGCGTAGCAGAGAGAATTCCGATGGGAATAGCCACCGCCCATGTAAAGGCGAAGGTAAACAGACCCAGCATCACGGTCAGCAGCAAGCGTTCACCTATTAACTCTGTGATGGGACGCTGCCAGTCCAACGACACACCAAGATCGCCTTTCAGCATTCGCCCCGTCCATTTGAGATACTGGACGTACATGGGCTTGTCCAGACCGTATAGATCGCGCAGCGCGTCCATTTGCGCCTGATCCATAGACGACCCTGAAGCAGCCAACTCGGCGATGTAACTCGTCACAAAATCGCCAGGCGGAGCTTGGATGATGGCAAAAGCGAAAATGGAAAAAAAGAAAAGCAGTAGTGGCAGCAGTAGCAAGCGCTTAATTACATATTGAAGCATACGACTACCTCGGCGCCATCTTCAGAAAACTGTCCACGTGGGCTGGAGCTTGCCCCCCTTGCCCACGTGGACACGTTCACGTATCTTTGATCCAGGACTTCAGGAACCCGGCTTCCTGTCAGAAACCGGGTTCCTCTACCTTATCGCTCGAAGAAGTACTGCTCTGGGCGGGCGTTGCCCGGTGTACGCAAGGGCCAGTCATTGCCTGCGACTTCGGGCACGTTGCGCAGGTCCTCATTGGCCACGATCACACCCTGGATCATGGGTGTCAATCCCACGGTCCCGATCTGCCAGGCGTTGTCGGCCCATACCCTGAAGAGCTCTTGAGCCAATTCGACCTGTCGTTCCCTCCCCACGGTCTTGGCCTCGTCAGTAATCTCGACGAGTCTCTTTATCTCAGCCGGCGGCTCGATGCCTTCTGCTCCACCGGTCTCATACCATTTCCTATGGAGGAAAGCAAAGCATGTGGCAATCGGGCTGCGGGGGTCCATTTGCGGTTCACCGCTAAAGGGGAAACCTGTGGTGTCATTGTTCCAGATTTCTGTCATCAGGTCGTTTGTCTCGCGCATTTGGAAGTGCAACGAGCGCTCTCGCACCTGCACGATGGTTTTCACCCCCACGGCTTCCCAGTCTTGAGCCACAAGCTGAGCCACATCAGTCCAAGGACCGAAGGCGGGCACCACTGAGATTTCAATGGCCAGCGGTTGCCCATCAGGCAGCAAACGAAAGCCGTCGGCATCCCTTTCAGTCAGGCCGATGCCGTCCAGCAGCTCGTTGGCCTTGTCTGGATCGTGCTCGGTGTACTTGAAGGCCCACTCATCGCCCGGATAGTAAGGATGCCAGGGGGCCGCCACGGGCTGACGGGCCTCACCCAGGCCCAGGAAAGCCGCCTCTTTGATTTCCTCTCGATCAATCGCGTAAGAGAGGGCTACACGGAAGTCCTTGTTGCGCAGCAATTCACCGATAGCCGGATCCTTTTGATAGGTCTGGTTGAAAGTGATGGCTGCATCGGAACCACCAAAGGTGGGCCAGGTGACGACGCGGTACCCCCCCTTCTCCTCGTTCTCGACCAGTACGGGGTAGTTGGTCATGTTGATGTGTCGCCCCTGAAGATCGATTTCGCCACTCACAGCCGCCAGGTTCAGCCCCTCCTTGTCGGCGAAGAAGGTGAAGCGAACCTCGTCTATGTAAGGCAGTTGGTTGCCCTCCGGGTCCACAGCGAAGTAGTAGGGGTTGCGCTTGATGGTGAAGACCTGGTCGGACACGCTGGTGCCGTCCGGAGCCCAGGCCGCCGCGCTGGGCCGCTTGCCGCTGAGGTGCGGCATCACTTCCACGGCGAACAACTCTGTCCAGGTCTCAAAGCCTGCCTCTTTGACCTTGGCCTTCAGTTCCGCCTCATCGGCTAACGCGGGATGGAACTGTTTCATATAGTGGGCCGGCACGAAGGACAGGGTGGCGATCGATTTGTCGGCGCCGTCTTTATTGGCGAGAGCCAACAGGAAAGCCGTGTTGGGATGATCAAAGGTCCACTGGACGGTGTAGTCATTCAGCTTCTCCACCTTGACGACCGACCCATCGTCGTTCTGCATCCAGACAGGAAGGCTGGGCATGAGGTCCTCATTCAAGAGGATGTACTCATACCAGAACATGATGTCATCAGCAGTGAAGGGCTCGCCGTCCGACCACTTCATACCCTTGCGCAGGAAGACCTTCCAGACAGTGAAGTCGTCGTTGGCCTCCCAACCCTTGGCGATATGGGGGATAACCTGGCTGCCGTCGGGCGCGTGGCGGACCAGGGCATCGTAAACGACGCGGGTATAGTTATTGTGGTCTGACGGTCCAAGGAAGCCTCGTCGTAGCGTGCCTCCGTACTGGCCGATTTCGTCTACCACTTCCTCGACCAGCGGTTCCTCGGGCAATCGCTCGTCAACGGGTGGTAGCTCGCCTTTGTCTACCATCTCCTTCAACATAGGCGCTTCGTTGTACTTTGAAGGCGGCACTGGCGTCACTTCCTTGATCACTTCGACTTCCTTCTCAACGATCACGGTCTCGACCACCGGCTTCTCGACGACCACCTCCTTCTCGACCACCACGGTCTGGATCACCGGCTTCTCGACGACCACCTCCTTCTCGATCACCTCGGGGGTTGGCTGGGCGCAGGCGGCCAACACAAGAGCCAGAACAGCGAACAGGTTCAGAAGCGTAAGCTTCCTCATTTTCTTTCCTCCTTTTTGTTTAATGTGGTGTAACTGAACTTGGGTTACTGACACGGAACGAACAATATTGGACACTGACTGAAAGTTGCTATCTGTAAAAGACCACCTCCTTTCCAAGTCACTGACACAAAGTAAACAATGTTGGACACCGCCTGGAAGTTAGCTATCTGTCCGAAAGATCACCTCCCTTCTTTAACACACAGCAACTGGACATTGGCGTTTTTGGCCCGTAGTGACGATTTCAGTCGTCGGTAGCAGGGGAAAAGGCGACTGAAGTCGCAACTACGAACCTACATCTGTAACTTATGGCGCGCTGGCCCGGACGATGAGTTCGGGTTGCAGCACGATCTCCGTGCATTCGCCAGAGCAGCCGCCGATCTGGCCCAACAGCAACCGCATGGCCTGAGCGCCGAGCTCGTACCGGCGCACACGGCAGGTAGTCAACGATGGGATGACCAGGGCAGCCAGCAAAATGTCGTCAAAGCCAACGACGGCCAAGTCGTCAGGTACCTGGCGGCCCAGATCAGCGCAAGCTTGCAGCGCGCCGACGGCAACCAGGTCGTTGTAACAAAAAAGGGCGGTCAGTTCAGGATAAGCGGTCAATAGATAAAGAGCGGTTTCTCGCCCGCCTTGTACCACGGGGGAACAATGCCGCGTCCAGTCAGGATTGGGGGGCAAATCAGCAGTGGCCAGGGCAGCGCGGTAGCCTTTGGCCCGCTGGCGACCGCTGCGGGAGGCCAGGGGGCCGGCGAGGAAACCTACGGCTCGATGACCAGACTGCAACAGATGTTGGGTAGCCATCCGGCCGCCAGCCTCGTCGTCGCTCAGTACTGAGCCAACGACCCCATCCCTCTCTAGCCTGCGATTGACCAGCACGACAGCAGGGTGACGGGCCAATGCCGCTTCTAACTCGCCGTCGTCGAGGCGCGAACTGCACAGCACGACACCATCCACTTGCTTTTCTTCAAGCGATTGCAATACGCTCAACTCTCGCTGTGGATCCTCGTCGGTGTTGCAGAGAAAGATGTTGTAGCCCTCGGCGTAGGCCACGTGTTCCGCACCGCGCGCCACGTCAGAAAAAAAGGGGTTGGCCACATCGGGCATCACTAAGCCCAGGCTGCCTGTCCGCTGCGTGGCCAGGCCGCGGGCAATGGCGCTGGGCCGGTAGCCGAGCCGCTCAACGATCTCCAGAACGCGCTGACGGGTGGCCGGACTGACCTCTCCCTTTTCGTTGACCACCCGCGAGATGGTCATCAACGAGACGCCAGCCTCGCGGGCAACATCAGCCATAGTCACACGGTTGGGCATGAATTACCTCTCCTCAACGCCGTTGGCTGTTAGCGCTAACAGGATTATACAATAAAGCTTTTGGTTTGTCAAGAAGCAAAAAAGACCCGCCACAACCCCAGAGGTCTTTTCACGCTCCGTCCCTCTCTATGAGTAAAGCCGGCGCAAATAGGCGATACTCCGCTGGGCTGACGTGTCGGCATCCGGCAGGGGCATGAACTCGCCGGAGACGTAGCCCTGGTAACCGCTGGCGAAGAGGGTGTCCAGGATGGACTCGAAGTCCAGGTGCCCGGCGCCGGGATACCAGCGGTTGGAGTCGGCCACGTGGAAGTGAAAGATGCGGTCGCCACAGGCGCGGATGCTGTCCTCGATCACCGGCTCCTCGATGTTCATGTGGAAGGTGTCGAGCAGCAGGCCGAAGTTGTCCGCGCCCACGGCCTCAATGAGCGCCAGCCCTTGCTCGACGTTGTTGATGAGAGTGGTCTCATAGCGGTTGATGGGCTCCAGCACCAGGCGCACGCCGTGGAGCACTGCCGCTGCCGAACAGCGTTGCAGCGCGTCAACGAGCCAGGTGTACGCCTGGTCGTGGCTGATGCCGGGCTTCACTATCCCGCGCAGCAGGCCGATGATGATGACAGCACCGGCACGGGCAGCGAAGGGCACGTGGTCGCGCACCCGCTGGATGGCTGCCGCCCGTACCTCCGGGTCGGGGTCGGTGAACGACAGCCCCTCCTCGCCCCAGGCCTGGCCGGTGCCGATGGCTGGCACCTCCAGGCCGTGCGCCGACACAACGCGCAGCAGTTCATCGGCGTCCACCAGGTTGGGGTCGCGGATGGCCAGCTCGACGCCGTCGTAGCCCCAGTCCGCGATCTTGGCGACGTTGGTCTCAAGGTCGCCTTTGAAGGCCACGGCCTGGAACTGGGCGGCGTGGGTGGATAGGACAATGCTGAGTTTCATGGGTTCTGGTCTCTGGAGTAACGAGTGATGAGGCAATGAGGCAATGAGTAACGAGGATTGCCCCGTTTCTCATTCCTCATTATTCCTCGTTACTCATCACACCAAGGTATTCTGTCCGATGGACGGTAGCGCATAGACCGGCTTCCAGCCCTCACTCAACGGCTCGCGCAGGTAGGGCTCCATCTCCTCGGCCGTGCGCAGGGTCACCTCTTCCACCGGTGGCACGGTGCCGGGCGGGAAGGCCTCGAGAATCTGGTCATTGAGCAGCGTCAGGTAGCGGAGGATGGCTGCCACCGGGCGCTTGGCCTTCTCCGCCGAACCGTGGGTGGCTTTGCCCACGACGCCCTCCGGCGTGGCCGCGATCTCGATGGCAAAGTGGCCCTCACCCTCGGACCAGCGGCTGGGCCGCCCGAAGGGGTCCACCGACTTGTCGAAGTGGCCCTCAGGCAGGTAGCTCTTTCCCTCGGTGTCCACAGCGTATCGCATGTCCACCATTTCAGGATGGAACAGCAAGCCCAGCGAGGTCTCCGACTCGTCGGCGTGGACGAAGTTGGTGTCCCACTTGCCACCCTTTTCCTTGGTGCGGAAAAACTCGCGCACCGCCCGGTGCCAGTCAATCACGCGGAAGATGCCGGGGAGTTGATAGCGCTTTTGGAACTGCTGGATCGCCGACTCCAGCACCCACAGGTGCCCGTGGTTGTTGATGATGATCTGCTTGCGGAAGCCGTCGTTCCAGAGGCCCAGCATCACGTCCATCATCAGCTCCCGCACCACGTTCTCCCGTACGATGACGGTACCGGGCATTCCCAGGTGGTGGTAAGGATGCGCGCCGTACATCAGAGGCGGCAGGGCCAGGTTGACTGGCGCACCACGCTTCGCGGTGTAGCGGCGCACGCCTTCCACGATCTGGCTGACGTACAACGTATCCGACGCGCTGGCCAGATGCCGACCGTGGAGCTCGGTGCAACCGACAGGGATGAAAACGACGTCGTTCTTGCGCCGGTTTTCCTCGACCTGCCAGCGCACGGTGGTTTGGATGTAGGAGCCGGGCTTGCCCCACTCGACCGGCGAGGGGACGCCGTACTCGGCCAGGATGGCATCAATTCCCTCGTCGCTGGCGTCCCATACTTCTTTCTTCAGGCGACCAACTGTGTTGTCCTCGAAGAACAGATCGGGCTGGTCGGTAGTGAGCAGCCCCTCCGGTATTTGTTTGTCTGACATTTTACCCTCCTCGATTCATGTAACGCTAGCTCGGCTTGACGATGATCTTGCCGTCTGCCCGCTCGGTGGACTTGGCGATGGCGGCTACGGTATCTTCCAAGCCGTAGCGAGCGGTGATGATGGGGCTCAGGTCGAGCCGGCCAGCGGCCACCAGGCGGATGACGTTGGGAAAGGTCTCGTGGCCAGAGTGCCCCTGCGCACCGAAGACCTGGGAGCGGCGTACTTGTAAGGCCTCCAGATACATCGGTACCCGCTGGGCAGCCCGCCCAATCTGGACGATTTTGCCATTGATGGCCAGGGCCTTCTCCATCTCAGGCACTATCAGGTGCGGGGCACCAGCGGCCTCCACATGGTAGTCGAAGCCCGCGCCCTTGCTCAACTCCATCAGCACGTCGCCGGCAGTCACCTCGCGCGGGTCGTACACGTAGTCGGCGCCCACCTGCTTGGCCAGTTCCAGCCGCTGCGGCGAGATCTCGAAGGCAGCGATGATGCCCGCACCGGCCGCTTTCGCCAGGCCGATGGCCGCCAGGCCGATGGGCCCTGCGCCGAAGACGCTGACGTAATGACCCGGACGGAAGCCGCCTGCCCGCTCGAACATGGCGTTGTAGGCAACGCAGGTCGGCTCGGTGAGAGCACCGACTTCGTAGCCTTTCTCCTCGCTGCCGAACCGCTCGGCGATGGCGTCAATCTTCCAGCAGAACTTCTCGTCCACAGCGATGTAGTTGGCGAAGGCGCCTGGAATGGTGAAGCCGAGCTCCTCCAGGTTAGTGCAGTGGTTGGGATAGCCATTGCGGCAGGGGATGCAGCGACCGCACCAGATCATCTCCTCCACCGTCACCATGTCGCCAACTTCGAGAAGCTCGACGTCCTTGCCGACCTCCACCACCTTGCCAGAGAATTCATGCCCTAAGATGGTGGGGAACCTGGTCAGGCCAGGGTAGAGAATGTAGTCATCCTCGTCGGTCTCGTAGAAGTGCATGTCGGAGCCACAGACACCGCAGGCCTGCACCTCCAGCAGCACCTCCTGTGGGCCCGGCTTGGGGTCGGGCCACTCGCGCACCTCCAGTTTGGGGTGACGCCAGATGCTATTGCCAGTGATGGCTTTCCCCGTCTCCTTCTCCCATTCGGAAACGGTGTAATCTGGCTTGGGCTCCCAAACAGCGTCAAGAACCAATCCTCTCATGTCAAAAACCTCCTATTTATGTTTTTTGTACTTCAAGCTCCACGTTTCACGTTTCACGCATCACGTGTCACGTTGTCTCACGCACGGTCAGCCTTCCCTTTACCACGATGTCCGAGAAAGGCGCGATGGAATCGCCGGCGGCCATCAACGCCAGCGCCATGTTCATAGCTTGCCGACCCATGTCTCGCTGAGGTTGGGCCACGGTCGTCAGGGGCGGACAAACATAAGTGGCGAGAGGGATGTCATCAAAGCCCACCACGGCCAGGTGCTCCGGCATGGAGAGGCCCGCTTGCCGGATAGCACTCATCAAGCCGATGGCGGTCATGTCGTTGTAACAAAAAACAGCCGTAGGCGGGCTGTCCAGGCTCGTCAGCGCGTGCAGCGCCCGCTCACCGCCGTCGAGGCGACCGTTGCCAGGCACGACCAGGGTCGGATCGAAGGGGATGTCGTTCTCTTCCAGCGCCTGCCGATAGCCCTCCAGCCGGCCGGCGCTATCGCTTTGATCAATTGTGCCAGAAATGTAGGCAATGCGGCGATGCCCCCGCTCGATGAGGTGTCGAGTCGCCAGGTGGCCACCGTGTTGGTTGTCCACACTCACCGAAAAGGTATAGCGCCCGCTTTGCTCGTTGTGGTTGTTGATGAGCACCACCGGCACGCCGATGCGTTCCAGGTGCTCCAGGTAGAGCGCGCCAACCCGCGAAGAGGTGACCATGACGCCGTCCACTCGCTTGGCGCGGAGCATCTCCACGGCGGCCACCTCGCGGTCCGGCTCGCCAGCAGAGCTGGCCAGGATGACGGAATAGTCGTTTTCGAGGGCCGTGTCTTCGATGCCTTGCACCACCTCGGCCACGAAGGGGTCGGTGATGGTGGTCACGACGACGCCCACGGTACGGGTGTGTCGTGTCACCAGGCTACGGGCGATGGCATCTGGGGTGTAGCCCATCTCCTGGGCCAGGCGCTGGATGCGGGCTTTGGTCTCGGTTTTTACGAGGGGACTACCACTCAGGGCGCGAGAGACAGTGGAGTGAGAGACGCCGGCCGCTTGAGCGATGTCTTTGATTGAAACACGCATGGGGGGTGCTCCCGTTTGCACACGTGTGCACAGCCCGTCCAGAAGAAAGGCGATCCTGCGGTGGCATGTTAGAATCGCCTCGGTTTGCACACGTGTGCAATTGTACCATGCTTCCCAAACTTTGTCAAACTGCCTTCAGATTCGCATTGGAACGACTGAAGTCGTCACTACTACAGATGGGTCTTTGGGAGTTGGCGTGGATAGCGGACTGGAGTCCCCAACTTATTGGGGTTTGTCGCGCCGCGGCCCCAACAAGTTGGGGACTCCGACGCTGTTACCCTGCGAAATCCCAAAGAGCCCTACAGATTTCAGCCACACCCTGCTGATTTCGAGGCAACTACCCACAAGCGTTACGGGAACTTAAGCATCTCTACAAACGCGTCCGGCGTCATTGTGTTTACAGGACTGGCACGTGCGAAATGCTCATCATACGCCAGGATGTAATCACATTGGTACTTCATTGCCAATGCAACGTGAGGCTGATCAGACCGATCAGATATGCTCACTAGCCGTCGGTACCTCAGAGTCTCGATCCGCTCAAGGAGTGGCAACAGTGTGACTTCATTCTGAAAGAGCATCAGAACCGCCAATCTCAAAACGGTTGGAGCATCGTCAGAGGCGTAGTTGTCGTATGCAAAGATGGCTAGCTCCTGGAGCGAGTATAACGAGACAAAGGCCTCGATGTCAGCCTCAGTGTTGATCATCTCAAACAAGTCAGATGCAAATGCCTGTCTCTCGGCGTCGGTGTCGCTCAACTCACCGAAGAGATAGGCGATAAGCACTGTCGTATCGAGATATACCTTCACGTCGCAAGCTCCAGTATTTCATCAGGGTTTTCTATAGCGCTAGCGAATAAGCTGGAGAAAGCGATGGCCATCGAAGCCAGGCCCTGGTCTTCAAATAACCGAAGGCTCTTTTCGCGTGCCCGGCGAGCTGCTGTGTAGATGTCTTTTGTCAATATAGACTCCTTAACAATCGCAAACTCCTCCGCCAGGGCAGTCCCAGGAGGTGTTTCCCGTAGTATGATCTGCCGGACAAGGCCGGCCTTGATGGCCTCATCCAACACATATTCTACCTGCGCCGGAGCGATACCGACCGCCTGGGCTATCTGCTTGATCTTTTCATTGTCCATTGACTAGCTCCTTCGTTAGAACCCACTCTCTTCATTATCACCTGGTAACGGTGTCTACCAGGGGAGATTTGCCTGGCCCATTATACACCAAGTCTCACTGAAAAGCAAGAGTGCAACCCACGCCTATCACGGCCATACGCAATTCATGTGACATCTTGGTATCTTTCCCTGATGAGCTCTTCCACCTCACCGATCTCCCTGCTAAAGGGACCTTCCGCTTCCATTTTCAAACTAGTAAGGGCCGCCGCCCAGATGGTGGCCTCAGCCGGGGACGCGGTGAGTCTCCTGCCAAGATAGGCAGAGGTGCAGGTATCCCCACGACCGGTGCGGCCCTTCATCTCTCTGGTGTGAAAGGGTGCGGCGTGGAAGCGACCATCGGCGTAAACCAGCACCCCCTTCCTGTGGGTCAGAATAACCTCGCTGGGACCCAATTCGGCCAGGGCCTGGGCAGCCTCCCGCAGGTCACTCCTGCCGGTCAGGGCCTCCGCCTCCACGGCATCGGCCTTCAGCACATCCACCAGCTCAAGAACCTGGGCTGCCTCGGGCCAGTCCTCATGGACTAGCTCCCCTCCTCGACGGTGTCCTGAGGCCGCTTCGCTTACAGTCGAAGGGTTGACCCTGAGAAAACCCTGCACATCCAGGGAGATCCTGGTCTCTTTTTGGGCCAGCGCCTTGATGACCTCAAGCGGCACCTCGCCCCGAATAGACGCCCCGACGTGGAAAGTGTGTGCTTCGACAGGGGCGACCTCGGCCGGGGTGAACGGGCCAGCAAAGCTGACATTGTGGATTGTACGGTGATCGAGGTTTTGGGTAGGGTAGACCAACTTCAGGCTGGTAGATTGCGCGGTCGGCGTAGCAAACACCTCGACTCCCAGCCGTGAGAGGTCTTCCACCACCTCGAAATCCTCCTCGGCCAGCCTGGTGATGACCGCCGCCTTTAGCCCCATTTTTACGACGACGTGGACGCCGTAGTAGAAGGCCCCTCCTCTGCCTGTCTTCGTCTCATAGGGCGAGACGATGGTATCTTTGGTATAGTGCCCCAGAAAGGCGATGTCAAATTCTCGCAATTGCTTTATCTACCTCGCTCAGTTTGACCGGACGGTTTTCCTGGTACGACTTCTTGGCCGCATAGCCCATCACCACCGGAATCCGGCCGTCAATGCCCGTCACGGGAGGCGTCTTGTCTTGCTGGACGCACTCCACGAAGGCCCTCATCTCCGCGATGTAGGAGCCGGTGTAGCGCTCCACAAAGAAGAACAGGGGCAGCGAGGAGTGAACGCCTTCGGCATTGCTGTGAACTGCCGTATCGGGGGTGTTGTTGGAAACCGCTACCATGCCTTTAGAGCCAAAGACCTCGACGCGCTGATCGTAGCCATACACCGCTTTTCTGCTGTTGTCAATAGTGCCGATAGTGCCGCTCTCAAAACGAAGGGTGATGATAGCAGTATCAATGTCGCCAGCCTCGCCAATGGCTGGATCCACCATCACCCCGCCAACGGCGTAAATCTCGCTGACCTCGCTGCCGATCAGATAGCGGGCCATGTCAAAGTCGTGGATGGTCATGTCCAGGAAGATGCCGCCAGAAACTTTGATGTACTCAATGGGGGGCGGCCCCGGATCGCGGCTGGTGATGCGCAGGATGTGCGGCGTGCCGATTTTGCCCGCCGCCACCATCTCACGAACGCGCCTGAAGTTTGGATCGAAGCGCCGGTTGAACCCGACTTGCAGCTTAACCCCCGCCCGGTCTACCGCTTCGAGAGCCCTATCAATCCTGGCCAGATCGAAGTCAATGGGTTTCTCGCAGAAGATGTGCTTCCCGGCAGCGGCCGCCTCTTCGATCATCTGCGCGTGCGTATCGGTGCTGGAGCAGATAACGACGGCCTCGATGTCCGGATTATCCATGATTTCCCGATGATCTTTAACGGCTGAGGGAATCTGGAGTTCGGCCGCACACTTCTCGGCAGCTTCCACAAAGATGTCTGCTATGGCGATGATGTTGGCGTCGGAGACGCGGTAAGCCAGGTGTTCCGCGTGCAGCTTCCCTATCCTGCCTGCGCCGATGATGCCTACGTTGACTTTAGTGGACATTTCCTGCTTGGCCTCCTTTCGACAATTGGAAATGAGATTTGGGGATCCCGCGCTCTACACGCGGGGGAATTACGCGAGCCTTCGTTCCACCTGCTCCAGAGTGGGGATGCCTTCTGCTCCCGGCTTCTCCACGATGAAGGAAGCCACGCAGTTGGCGAAATGCGCCGCCGCGTAGGGATCGCCATTCCTCTCCAACTCGATCAAATAAGCAGCAGCAAAGACATCGCCCGCGCCGGTTGGATCGGCCTCTACGGTTTCGAAGGCAGGGAGACAGCGAGCCTCGCCCCGGTGGTAGACCGTCGCCCCGCCGGGGCCGTGGGTGACCACCAGGATTTCGGCCATTCGGGCGTAGGCCTGGATGACGTTCTCGTCCCTCTGCACATCTTTCTCGCTAAAGACCACCACCTTGGCATAGTTTAGCGCCTCAGCCGCCCCCTCCCAGGGCTGGGGAAAGACCCGCCCGTCCCCGTCCCAGCGGCGCATCCAGCCTTGCGGCGTAACTCCAATCAGCGCACGGGGGAAAATCCCAGCAATGCTCCCCTCTAACTCATCCGCCAGAGGACCCAGGAGGACGATCTTAGCCTCTCGCCAGGCAGGGGGGATGTCCTCGGCTTTTATCTGCCCAGCCACAGCGCGGAGAAACTGGGTGCGAGTCCCGTCAGTGGAGTAGAGGTTCTGAAAAGTGGTGGTCACCAGCGAGGGCAGACGAAGCACCTCAATGCCCTGGTAAAGGGGATTGAGGCTCAAATCAGGAGAGGCCCTGGTGACCACAGCGGTTCGCTGCCCCAGGTTGCGGGCTGTCAGGGAGGCAAAGGTCACCGTCCCGCCGATGGTGCAACCATCCTCCCCCTGGTCCTTGGGCCCAGGGACCAAGGGCTGCAAATCCCTGGTCACGTGGCCGATCACCAGAAAGTCCGGGTGGAACATCCCCAGACGGCCTCTCATAGCTTCTCGAATCGCTTGACGCCTAAAACGAAGACAACCGCTCCCCCGACCTCGACCTCCCTCGTTTCCGCCGGGAAGGACGGAGGCCCCAAATGCTTATCAGTCAGCAGTGGAGGAGCGAGTTCGATGTTAGAGCGGCAATTGGCCTTGATGATTCCCAGCACCTCGTCCACCTGGTCGCTTTCCGCCCCTATCAAGAGCGTGGTGTTGCTCATCTTCAAGAATCCACTGGCAGTGCTGATCCTCGTGGATTTGTGGCCTCTCTCCGCCAGGGCTTCGGTCACCTTCCCCGCATCCTCATCCCTGACAATGGCCATGATCAAGTCCATTTCTCCCCCTCCCTTATTCGACCCCGCACTCCGCCAGGAGCCTTCGCGTCTCCTGCAGGACCTCCTCGAAGTGAGGGCTGTAACGGGGGCTGAGCTCCAGCAGCACGACGCCCTCGTAGCCCTTCAGGCGGGAGAAGACCTCTCGATACGGTATCCCGCCCCAGCCTATAGGCATGTGAAGGTCTCCTTTCCCTTCTGAGATGAGGGCGATCGGCCTCCTATCAACACCCGCAGGCCTGCCGAAATCGTCGTGGACGTGAACATGCTTGATGAGCGGCTTGGCAAGCTCAATTGAATCGAAGAAGTCGAAGCCATAGTAACGCGAGGCTATATAGGCGTGGCCGAAGTCGAAGGTGATGCCCACGTTTTCCTTACCTACCTTCTTCACCTGATCCACCAGGCGCTTGATCACCCCTCCGTAGTTGTAGAGGGCGATGTCCCCGCCAGGAGCAATGCGATAGAAGAGATCAACGCCCCTCACCCGTACTCGCCTGGCCAGTTCCCAGAGAGCCTCCTCATCAACCCTGGGGTCGGCGTTCTCCACGCAGATAGTCACTCCCTTCTCCCCGGCGAACTCCGCCAGCTCAGCCAAGGTCTCCCTCTCCACTCGCTCCTGCTCCTCGATAAAGGCCCGATCAGGAAGGGAGAGGAGTTCTCTGGTGAGGGCCGCCTGCCCCAGGTATTCGTTCCCCAGCTCTACCCTGCCACTGTGGTAGACCAGGATCTCGGCGCCGATCTCGCTCGTGAACTCGATGCTGGCCTCGAAAATGCTTTTGTGCAACGGAAGCGCCTCGGCATCCATCAGGTTCAGCCAGTCTGAGCAATGCACGGTGTACTGGAGATCGAACTTGGCCAGCACCTCCTTGACCCTCTTCACCTGCCTGGGGTTAAGCCTTCCGTTGAGAATGGCATCAACCCCGTGGGTCGGGATCTCCACGTAATCGAAGCCCACCCGCTGGAAATGGGCCAGATCCTTTTCTAATACCTCTAAGTTGCCATCAATGCGCGAAGAGTGAGCGTCAATGCCGATGCCTTTGATACTCATAGCGTTGTCTCCGTCAATGAGGACAATTGCAGTTAATGGCCGGGATGCCCCTGGCCGCGCCGGTGCCTAAGAAACGGATCTTCCATAGTCAAACCTCCAACGTCATACCATCATAAGCCACCGTGACCCCATCCAGCCCTTTGGCCCACTCTTCCAGTTCGTCGTGCGTCAGGTTATGGTGGTTGAAATGCGTCAAGACCAAACGGTTGGCTCCCACTTGCTCTTTTAACTCGACCGCTTCGGTTGAGGTGATGTGGTCTTCCTTCGGTGGAGAAAAGGTAGGGGTATTGACAATCAGTAGATCCGCCCCATCCATCAGGCTGTAGGCGTAGTGACTGAACCAATTGCGGGTATCGGAGGTGTAGACGATTTTGTGATCGTCTTCGTAGATGGCCAGACCGAAGCAGGGAACCGGGTGACTGACGGCGAAAGGGGTGAAGAAGAAACCGTCGAAGCGCACGGCCATTCCCGGGTGGAAGGGGCAGTGAAAGGCGATGTCGGGCAGCGTGTCGCCCCAATTCTCTCGCCGCAGAGATTCGTACACACCCGGCTCGACGAAGAGGTCCAGGTCTCTTTTCCAGTAAAGGAATTCCTCCAATCCGCCGGTGTGATCGTGGTGGGCGTGGGTGAGAAAGATGCCATCTATCCAAAGAACCTTACTCTGGGCCAGCGCCGCCCGGATGTCTGGCGGGGTATCGAGCAACAACTCGTAGCCCGGCAGAGAGAAGAGAACGGCGTTCCTGCGCTTCACCAGTCTTCCACCTTCTCTCCTGGCTCTGACGCAATGGGGACAGTCGCAGCCGATGGCCGGGATGCCCTCCGCCGAGCCGGCGCCCAGAAACTGGATCTTCAAGATTACACCTCCAGCATCATGCCGTCGTAGGCCACGCTCACTCCTTCGACCTGGTGCAAGAACTCTTCCAACTCGTCGTGAGGTTTGTTTCCGTGATTGATGTAGGTCAAGATCATCTTCCTGGCCCCCACTCGATCTTTGAGCTCAATCGCCTCCAGCGCGTTGATGTGGTTCTTGAGGACTGTGTCGAAGGTGGGGGTATTGACGATCAGCAAGTCGCACTCCCACATGACCCGCCGGGCGTAGTTGGTCAGGCGGGCGGGGGTATCCGAGGTGTAGACGACCCGGGTCTGGCCTTCCTTCACCGAGATGCCAAAGATGGGCCGCTGCCGGCGGGCAGCGAAAGGGACGATCGAGAAGTCACTGAAGTAGAGGGAGGCCCCCGGATAGTAAGGAATGTGAAACATAACAGCGTCGAGCATCTCTGTCCAGTGCTCTCGTTTGATGGCCTCGAAGAGGGTATCCTCAGCCAGGAAATCCAACCGTCCCGGCCACCACTCGAATTCCTTGATGCCGCCGATGTGGTCGTAGCGAGACCGGGTGGCCAGAATGCCATCCAATTTGATGATCTGATACTTGTTGATCAGGCTTCTGATGTCCGGGGCGCAGTCAACCAACAGTTCGTAATCGGGCAGGGAGAATAGAATGGCATTTCGCTCGCGGGCCAACTTCCCGCCCTCGTTTCTGGCCCTGGTGCAATGGGCACAATCGCAGCCGATGGCCGGGATGCCCTCCGCCGCGCCTGTGCCCAGGAAATGGATCTGCACGGTCAGACCTCCAACGTCAGGCCGTCGTAGGCCACTGTTATGCCGTGAGAAGAGGTCTTCTCCACCAGCTCTTCGTGCAGGAGATTGTTATGGTTGATGTGGGTGATCACCACCCGTTGGATGGGATAGTCCTGCACCAGGGAGATGAGTTCCTGAACGCCGATGTGACTGTGGTTCGGCTCAAAGGTGGGGGTGTGGAAGATAGCTACATCGGCCCCTTCCAGCAAGTGGCGGTGGAGATCGCTCAACTCAGGGCCGGAGTCGCTGAAGTGAACGAGCCGTGTCCCCGCCTCCTCGAAAACGAAGCCGTAACAGGGGACGTGGTGGATGACTTTGAAGGGCATAACCGTCAGGTCGCCGAAGTGCAGCCGTGTGTGGGAGTAGAAGCCGGAGAGGAGGGCCCGTTCTTCCAGGCGCGGGGTCAGCCGGAGCTTGGGCAGCACGTCGTAACCGGCGAAGATCGGCAGCACCCTGTTCCAGTACTCGAACGCCACCAGCCCGCCCATGTGGTCGAAGTGTTCGTGGCTCAGGAAAACGGCCGACAGGTCAAACACCTCGGCCTGGTCCAACTGCGAGCTGATCTCCGGCGGCGTATCGAGCAGGATGCGATGTCCAGCCGCCTCGATCAACAAAGCGGCCCGTTGCCGGACGTTGTGTCCCCCTTGCTTTCTGGCCACCTGGCAGCGCTGACAGGTGCAGCCAAAGCTGGGGATACCCTCAGCCGCCCCGGTACCTAAAAACCTGATTTTCATTTCTCGCCTCCAAAAAGCAAGTCTCCTCCCGCGCCTCTGTGTGGGCTTTTGCCCCGGTAAAGAATCCTGCAGAGGCTGTTGTAGAGCTCGGCCAGCGAGCCGTATTCCAGCTCCCTCCCGTAGACGATGCCCGCCTCCTCGTCCTGCGGCCCCGTCGCCAGGAGGCTGACGGTCACCTCGTGGCGGGAAGGGCCCCCGTGGGTGGTCTTCACCCAGAGCATGTCCCAGAAGAAGGCGTATTTATGTTCGAGGGCCACGAAGACGTCGCTGCAACGAGGGCTCTGGAGCAGCTTCAGCAATTGAATGGGGTAGGGGAACTCCTTGTCGTAGGTCTTCGCCAGCATCTCCCCGGCCGAGACGACCTCCCCCTCGACCTCGCCCAGGCCCAGCGGGTCGGCGCCGGCCACCACCTCGTAGAGGAAGCCGCCCTCCCTCTCGGAGAGCACTGCCTCGCCATCCCGCGAGAGGAAGGAGATGCCGCCTTCCTCCAGGTTGGAGGCCACGAAGGCCACGTCCTCCTTGGCAGCTATAGCGCCCAGGATGTCCTTTCCCCGGTAATCCCTCAGCTCGCGATAGGTCGTTCTGCACCAGCGGCCCTCGTCCCCTGGATTCTTGACGTACACGAAGAGGGGGCCCCGGCCGTTGGAGACCACCGCCGCGTTCCGGTTCTGGCCGCAGAAGACCAACCCCTCGACGTCCTCCAGGAAATCCTCCGGCTTCACGTGCTTCTCGATGGGCTTCGGGCCGTGGTCGGAGAACATGATGATGGTGGGGTCGAGCGTGTGGGCGCGGATGGCGGCCATCAGCCGGGGGAACTCCTCGCCCTGTACTGTCCGTACAGGACAGTGTCTAACTGCTGCATGAACCTCCTCTGCCCGACCACCGCCTCGTTGTGGACGATGCTGTCGCCGGAGATGGTCAGCAGGTAGATGTCGGCCTCGTGCTCCCTGAGGGCGTTGATGAACGACGTTATCCGGAAGGGGATTATCTCGTAGGAAGCTTCCAACTCCAGGCGGACGGCCTCCTCGCTTGCGATGGTGAGCACGTTGGGGGCGCCGAGCCCGCCCAGCTTCCAGCCGATCTGGCAGGTTCGGAAGCCGAAGCTGGTGAACAGCCGCCGCGCCAGGTCCGGCCCCACCAAATCGTCGAACCGGGCCGTCTCCTTGAGGTGGAGCATCGCCTGGGTTTCCCGGTCGAAGGTCACCTCGCCCACGACGGGCATCTCCTCCAGGCCGCAGCCCGCCTTGATGGTCAGCTCGGCCGTCTCGGTGACGGTGGGGACGACGCTGATAAGGTTTTTGACCATCGTTCCCCCCGCGAAGGCGTCGGCTATGTTCCCCATCTCGCCCATGAACCTGTGGAAAGCGCCCAGGTTGTCGAGCCATAAGATGATCAGAGGTCTTGCTCTCACTGCTTCTCCACTCACTCCCCTATCAGTCCCAGATCGTCCAGGTAGGGATTGTAAACGTACTCCAGGGAGAACTCACCCTCAAAGCGGGCGTGATAGGTTAAAGCTTTGGCCGGATCGAGGAACCAATCGCCGCGAGAGAGCGTATCGCCAATCTCCTGGTTGTAGCCCCAGGGAGTGTTGGCCCGATCCTGGCCGTAATCCTCACCGTCAATAGCGGACGGCAGGATGTGGCCCCGGTAGTCGAAGGGTTGGTCGAAAGCCTGTCCGGGGCCGATTTCGTCCCGGTGCGCCCAGAGGGTGTCGTAGATAGAAACGAGCTGGTACGATACGTCGTCGTCTTTGAGGCTCTCCGGAACTTCGGCCCGCTCTCCCACGCGGTAGACGACGGTGTGCGGCACGAGGATCTTGCGCTGGGCGTAGATGCCGTGGCCGTATGTCTCCACGTAGACGACGGGATGGCTCCCCTCAAGCCGAACCGAACCTCTGACCCTGAGAAAGTTCCCCTTCACCGACTGATCTGCGGTGTAGAGGTAGATGTGGCTGTGAGCCAGCGTCTCCACGGCCTGCAACCGTCCCCACGGCGTGCCATCTTTGGCGACGACCATCTGGATGGACTCCAAGTCGTTCTCGTGGCAGCCCTCCGACTTTTCGCACGGATCGCGGGTGTAGTCGCGAGGGTGAAAAAGGGCATAGAGGAGAAACCAGTGGGTCTCCGTCTCCACCACCGAATAGTAGGCGTAGGCCGAGAGGTCGCCCGTGGGCTGGTTTTCCCAGTTATTGTTGCCGACCCAGTCGCCGTCGAAGTCCACGGCGGTGATGAAATCCTGGTCCGAAGCAACGCCCTGACGTATGACCGGCGCGTAGTGGCGGGCCAGATCCTGGTGAGAAGCCGGGGGGCCGGGGGCGGCCGTCGGCGTGGGTGACGCGCAACTGCTAAGCGCCAGAATCAGCACGGTCGCCAAGCTAAGTGGAACCAAAATTGCTCCAAGGGGATTGCCAAATCCCCGCTTTTGGCCTGGATCTGGCGCTTGTCCTGAGCCTGGCCGAAGGGATCCAGGCCAAGCAAAATTGGATCTATTGAGGCTCAAGGTTATGATGGCTCTCAAGTGTCCGACCGATGACACATTATTGCCCCTGGATTCTGAAACATTCCGAATCTGTGGTCGCTTTGTCAGCCGGGTCGTAACTACCCAGCCTGTCATTGCGAGGTGGCGCTTTTCCGCCGAAGCAATCCCTGTTAGATTTTGGAACACGGAATCACGGAAGGTACGGAATCACGGAACTTCCGTGTTTCCATGCTCTCCGTGCACTTGTCCTGTATGACAAGTACAGGGCTTCCGTGTTCCTGCGTTCTCCGGATGTGCCTGAGTAGTTGGACAATGTTAACTTCCATTCAGGGGTAGAAGCCCAACCGCGTTGGGCGGCGTCGGAGCAACAAGACAGCCATGACGGCCAATACGATTGGCCTTCTACCCTCCAACTTGAGGTGATTATGTCATCTGGAGAGAGAAGTTAACATTGTCGAGGTAGTCACGCCGGGTCATTGTTCATTGGAACGGAGTTCGCTATGATTTGATTCATTGGGATTTGACCGGCGGCTCGCCAGCAGTGCCGCCACGTCATCCATCGTGCCGCGCCAGGGGCCTGGCTGCTCCTGCTTCAGCGTGGTGACGGCCGCCGCAAAGTGGCAAGCCTCCTCGACCGACGCGCTCAGACGCTTGCCCACGTAGGTGGCGAAGCAGGTGTCGCCCCGGCCAGTGCGCCCGGCCAGCGACCGTGGGGTGAAGGGCGCTTCGTAAATCTGGCCATCGGCGTAGACGGTGACGCCCGACGACTGAGTTATGACGACTTCGCAAGGGCCGTAGGCAGCCAGTTGACGGGCAGCGGCCTGCAGGTCCGTCTGGCCGGTGAGGAGTTCCGCCTCAGCGCGGTCTACCTTGAGGTAAGTCACGTGCGCCAGGCCCTCGGCCATGTCGGGCCACTGGCGAAAGATCAGGTGGCCGTCCTCACGAACGCGGACGAAGCCCTGCACGTCCAGGCCCACCGGGCCGCGGGCCGACAGCCACTGGAGCAGTGACAGGTCTACCTCGCCAGCGATGATAGGCGTGATCAGGTACACCTGCGCCGACAGGTTGGGGATCTCCTCTCGCCGGAAGGGGCCGGCAAAGCTCAGCAGCTTGCAGATGCGGCGCTCCATGTCGGCTGAGTTGTAGATATTCTCGATACCCGAGGTTTCTGGAGCTGGCGTGGCAAAGACCTGCACCCCCTCTTGTTTCAGTTCGTCCAGCAGCGGGAAGTCGTCGGGGTGCAGCCGGGTGACGACGGCCACGCGGACGCCGATGCGCCGGAGGGCCACGCTACCGTAGTAGACGGCTCCGCCAGAGGCGATCTCGCTTGTGCCATCCACCACCAGTTTGTCTTTGGCGAAATGGCCGATCATAATGATGTCAACGTCGCACATTGTGTTTTGACCTCCAGGAGAAAGACCTACAAGAAAAAGGCTTGCGCGGCGGTGGACGCAAGCCTGCGTGAAACGTGATCCTATTGCACCGCCTCGTACAGCGCCAGGATGTTTTCGAGCGGCGTTTCGGGCATGACGTTGTTGGTAGGGGCCAGGATGAACCCACCTCCCTGCCCTAAAACCTGGCACAGCCGCTCGACCTCGGCGCGCACCTGGTCGGGCGTGCCCTGCGATAGGACGGTTTGAATGTCCAGCGCGCCGTGGAAGCAGAGCGCGCCGCCGAAATCCCGCTTCAGTCCAGCGGGTTCCATGCCGTTGGCCGACACCTGGATGGGATTGAGGATGTCCACCCCCATCTCGATGAAATCGGGTATCAGGCGACGGACAGCGCCACAGGTGTGGTACATAACCCGCTGCTCGTGCTCTTTGGCCTGGGCGATGAAGCGCGTCAGGCTGGGCTTGACGAACTGGCGGAACATCCTGGGGCTGATCATTAGCCCGTCCTGCACGCCAACGTCGTCGGCGATGAAGTAGATGTCGGTGAGATCGCCCACCGCCTCCAGGAGGCAGCGGTCGAACTCCAGATAGAACTTCTCCACCCGCTCAATGATGGCCTGGGCCAGATCGGGATTCAGCGCCAGGTCCATCATGAACTTCTCCATGCTACGCAGGAACATAGCCGCGCGGAGTACGCAGGTGGCGTGGGGACCGGGGTCGCGGATGACGAGGGCGTACTCACCCAGCGCTTCGCAAGTGGGGCGCAGGCCCTCGTAGTCGAACCAGTCAGGGTCGGGCCAGGGGTGGGCCTCGACGTCGGCGACGGTTTGAGCATTCGCCAGCGGCGGCTCGACGACTTCTTCAAAGGGACCGATCATGCGCTTGCGAAGACCCCACCAGTCCATCCAACTACCGTCGTCGAAAGTGAGCAGAGGTGGCCCGATGTAGTCCGGCCATACGGAGCGCAAGTCAACGCCCAGGGCCTGCCAGACGGCCTCGTTGTCCTCCACGCCAAAGTGATCGCGCAGGTTGTCGGTAATGGGAGATAAGGCCCACAAGTCCACTGGCACCTGGTCCGGCTCAATGTGGTTGATGGCCGCCAGCACTCGCTCTTTGCTGTTCATAGGCACGTGATGCGTGAAACGTAATGCGTGATGTATTTCTTCACGTTTTACGTCTTAGTCCGTCCAGAGCAGCGACTTCTCCGTCTGGGGGTCGAAGAACTGCACCTTGTGGGTGTTGAAGTTGAGCCTCACGTTCTGGCCCATTTTCAAGCTCAACGTGGGGTCGGCCAGCATGTGGACGCCAACCTCGCCGATGCGCACATCGAGCAAATCATCGCGGCCCAGCGGCTCGACGATGTAGATTTCACCGGAGACGCCCTGGTCGGCGATGGTTATGTCTTCGGGGCGGATGCCCAGGGTGACCCTGCCCTTGCCGGCTGCCTTCTCGCCTCGATCAGAGGGGATGACCACATCGAAGCCCTCGCAGCGGGCGTGATAGTCGCCGTTCTCGCGGACCACTTCCACATCCACGAAGTTCATCGGTGGATTGCCCACAAAGCCAGCCACAAACAGGGTGCGCGGCTGGTCGTACAGTTCATCCGGCGGGCTGTAGGCCTGGAGCTGGCCCTCTTTCATCACCGCCACGCGGTCGGCCATGGTCATGGCCTCCACTTGGTCGTGGGTCACATAGATAGAGGTGATGCCCAATTCCATTTGCAGGCGCTTGATCTCGCCGCGCATGGAGAGGCGCAGGCGGGCGTCGAGGTTGGAGAGCGGCTCGTCGAACAACAGCAACTGGGGCTCTTTGACCAGTGCCCGGCCCAGAGCCACCCGCTGCTGCTGGCCGCCGGAGAGTTGGGCCGGCTTGCGATCCATCAGGTGGCCTATACCCATCATGTCAGCGACTTGCTGCGTCCGCTCCTGCATCTCCTCCTTCGGGACTTTCTTGAGCTTGAGGGGATAGCTGATGTTCCGGAAAACGGTCATGTGGGGATACAGGGCATAGCTCTGGAAGACCATGCCAATGTTGCGGTCTTTGGGCGCCATCTGGTTGACGACCCGTTCGTCGAAATGGATGAAGCCCTCGGTGGGCTTGTAGATTCCAGCGACCATCAGCAGGGTAGTGGTTTTGCCACAACCGGAGGGCCCCAGGAAGGCGACAAACTCGCCGTCGTTTATCGTCAGATTGATAGCATCGGCCCCCACTACGCTGCCCCATCGTTTGCTGAGATTTTCGAGTTCTACTTTCATGATTTTCTCCTCCATACGTGAAACGGTATGCGTGATAAATCAAGCCCTCACGTTTCAGTTTTAATTTTTATGCTTTACGCTCCGCCCTTGGCCCCACCGCTGTAAACGCTGAGCAGCATCTCCTGGGTGAAGAGGAAAAAGATCAACACCGGGATGAGTTGGAACATTCCCACGGCGGCGATCATGTTCCAATTGGTCGGCGCGGTGTCGCTGATCAACTGGTTCATGTAGACCGGCAGGTTGGCTACCTTGCTACCCACGGTAAACGTAAAGGGGATCAGAAAGGCAGACCAGCCGGACAGAAAGTTAAAGATGGCCAGCGCGGCCAGGCCGGGCTTGATCAAGGGAATGATGATCTCCCACCAAACGCGAAAGCGCGAAGCGCCGTCAATCAGCGCGGCGCGCTCCATGTCCCAGGAGAGGTTATCGAAAAAGCCCTTCATCAGCCAGATGCCGAGGGGCAAATCCAGGGCGATCATCACCAGGGCCACGCCGCCGATGGTGTTGTAGCCAAACCCCGCACCGATCGCCGGAATCTTGGAGAGGAAGTTCAGCACGAAAAAGATGGCGATCAGCAGCGTGACGCTGGGGAAAGCGTGCAGAATGAGCGTCAGGGAAAGGAAACCCTTGCGCCCGGCAAAGTTCATCCGCGAGAGCGAGTAAGCTGCCATGGACGAGACAAAGCCGACACCGATGACCATGCCCACCGCCAGGATGAACGAGTTCAGGGTGACGCGCCAGATGGCCGGATCTTTCAAGAACTCCCAGTTGCGCAAGGTCAATCCGCCGATGTTGCCCTCGGCATTTATGGGCAACAGGCCCTCGGTGCGGTAGGAAAAGGTGGCGATAATCAGCCAGGCATAGCCGAGCACGATAGGCAAAATGCTGATGATGAGCAGAATATAAGGGAGTGCCCGGCCGAGGATACGTCTGGCACCACGTCGCGTTCCGGTTTCAATGGTTGTTGCAGTCATTTGGATTCCTCCTATAGCACATCAATCTTGGGTTCCTGCACCAGCTCGCCGAAGCGGAAGACGCGCAGGTAGATGATGGACATCGCGATGCCAATGATCACCAGGACAAAGCCCCAGGCCGCGCCGTAGCCCCATTGGTTGTGCCCGAAGTAGGTTTTCAGCGCGCGCTTGTACGCCGTGAGGGCCCACACTTCGGTGGTGTACAGGCCCGGCCCGCCCTCGGTCAGCAGCAAGATGTACTGAAAAGAAGTGAGCAGCGAGAGGGTCTGGTAGGTGGTCACGAACAGCAACGGCCACCGAATCTGCGGCAGGACGATGTCGCGGATGGTCTGCCAGGTCGAGGCGCCGTCCACCTTGGCGGCGGTGATAAGGTCTTTGGGAATCGCCTCGATGGCCGAACTAAAGAGGATCAGGCCAAATGAAGCGCCCACAAAGCCGTTCACCAGGATGACGAACAGCCACGGGTGTTCCCAGAGCCAATACTGGGGCTCGACGCCGAACGGTGCCAGCAACTGGTTGATCAGGCCAAAAGGGGGTTGGTGGGATATGCGTCTCCACATCAGGATATAGATCACCGAAGGAGTGATGCGGGGCAACAACCATATCAGGCGGAAGAAAAAGCCCGCCCGGCGGTTGATGTGGGTGGTCAGCAGGGCCAGCACCAGCGCCAGCCCGACGTTGAAGCAGCTCAGGGTAACGGCAACGTAGAAGAAGGTGTTGCCCAGGATCTTGGGGAAAAACTTGTCTCTAAACAGCCGTGCATAGTTGTCCAGGCCGATGAAGGTCCAGGGCTCGCTAAAGTTAGAACTGGACAGGTCGGTCAGGCTGATGACGAAGAGGATGACCACGGGGAGGAAGAAGAAGACCAGCACCAGCACCGCGGCCGGGCTCATAAAGCCCCAGGCGCCCAGCGTGGCCTTCAACTGCGCCCAGCGGGAGGGCGGTCTTTGGCCCCGTACCACTTCGCGGCCTATAACAGCCTCTGCCATGGGTATGCCTCCTTTCAAAATCATAGAGGAGAGGGGAGGCATCCCCCCCCCTCTCCAGTTTGCTTTTTGTGGCTATGGCTATCAGCGAATGATCACGCCATCGCCGAGTTCATTCTGCAGATAGTCCACTGCGATATCCAGCGCATCTTGCGCGGAGAAGCCAGTCTCTGCCGCCAGGATGCCTTCGTAGTAGCCATTCGACCAGGCGCTCCAGTGAGGGCTGTTGGGCAGGAAGGTGGTCACGTCCAGCAGCGGGAGGACCTGGCTCAGGTACTTGGAGCTGGTGTAGGGGCCATACTCTGCCTGGGATTTCAGAATCCCCAGGTGGCCACTGGCGATGGCATAGTCGGTGTTGAGTTCCTTGACCGTCGCCTTGGAGATCAGGAGCAGCGCCAGGTCGGGATGTTCGGCCTGTGAGCTGATCATATAGATCAGCGGGTGGGTCAGCGTGGTGGGCTGGCCCGTGCCGTTCTCCATACCCGGAATGGCGGAAAAGCCAAAGTGCTGCCACAGGTAGTCCTGTCCGCCCCGGTCGGCGACGTAGCTGGTGAACCACTCGGCCCAGTTCCACGAACCGCCGTACGCAAAGAGGACATCGCCGTCCGTGATGCCGGTGTGCCAGCCTGTCCAGTCGCCGTCCAGGCGGGTGTCCGAAAGGATGCCGCGATCCACGGCCGCGTACAGCTTCTCGTAAACCTTGAGAGCGGCCGCTTTGTCAAAGATCAGCGCGTCGCCCTCGCCGACGATCTCGCCGCCAGCGGCGTAGTAGTAGTACAAAAAGTCGCCACCGTTCTTGGGGCGATGCCACCAGCCGTTGCCCTCTTTGACGACTCCGGCTTTGACGGCCTCTTCGGCGGTGTCGAACATGTCCTCCCAGGTGAACTCGCCGCTCATGATGCGATCCGGCAGGCTCGCGATGTCCGCGGCGCTCCAGCCCAACTCGGCCAGTAGCGTCTTGTTGTAGAACATCGGCCGCGCCTCGGCGTCCTGCGGAACGCCCCAGCGCTTGCCGTTCCACTCGGTGGAGGCCCACAGCGCGTCGATCACGTCGTCGAATTCGGGATAGTCGCCTAGCAAGTCGGTGACGTCAACCAGATACCCGGCCGGACCCCAGTCGCCGATGTGCTCGTGGCCAGAGACGACGATGTCCGTCGCTTTGCCGGCGTCGGAGGCCAACTCGAACTCGGTCTTGTAGTCGCCCCAGTCCGCGTTGTCCTGGATGGTCTCCAGCTCAATGCGGCGGTCGTCACCTGCCGCGGCCAGCGCCGCGTTGGTGGCACCTACTGCGGACACCAGGTTATTGCAGCGCCCGTCCTCGTGGGGCGGGGCGGCCTTGCAGCGAGCGACAATCTTGACCACTTGTGCCCCGACCGGCACCTCTTTGATCACCTCTTTCTCGACGACCACTGTCTCCTTGACTATCCTGACCTCAGGGGTAGGCTGGGAACAAGCTGACAGCAGCGCCAGCACCACCAGCAGGGAGACGATCACTAACACTATTCTCTTCCGAAACATTTTTTTCCTCCTTAGATTTTTGTTGTTGAAATGTTGAGCGCTACCCTAGCGCTCAGGTTGAATAAAAAGTGTCTGGCTTATACTCATCACCCCTTTCTGAGACGACCCTATATTCTGATGGAACCAACGGTGTTGCGCACTTGCGTGCAAAATACCTGAAATTCTTGTTACATTCTAACACACAATTGCTTCCATGTCAAACCAAACCTCTCAGCCTAGATTCAGGGTTATTCGATTCTCAGGCCGAGGGAGGTGTCTGGTTATCCTTGCCGGCTGAGATAGGTGTTACCGATCACCGACAGCATCAGAATCAAACCAGCGACGGCCCGGAAAATCTGGACGGGCACAGCCATCAGCACCAGGCCCTGCTCGAGTGTTTGCAGCAACAAGATGCCCATACAGGCCCCTAGAATGGTGCCTAGCCCGCCGGTGAGCTGCACCCCGCCGATCACAGTGGCTGCCACTGCAATTAGCTCCCAGCCCTCCCCACGGAGCGGGTCCACGCTGGTACGGTGGGCGAATTGCATCACGCTGGCAAGCCCGGTGAGCAATCCAGCCAGGGCAAAGACCATCACTTTGACCCGCTTCACCGGCACACCCTGGGCCAGGGCTGCCCCCATGTTCCCACCGGCAGCGAACACCCAGTTGCCAAACCGCGTGCGCATCAACACCACAGACATCACAACCGCGATGATAAAGAACCAGAGTATGGACACGCGAAAGTTGCTGACCGGCGTGAAGAGTCGGTTGAGCGAATCAACCGCGCCGTTCAAAATGCTGAACAACAGCGGCTTGGTTTCCGTGTATTTGGCGAAAGTGCCGCCGCCAATGGCGCGAGCAATGCCGCGATAGGCCAGCATCGTTCCCAACGTGGCAATGAAGGACGGGATGCCTGACCAGATCACAATCAGGCCATTCACTGCTCCCAATAGCGTGCTGACCAGCAAAGCCAGCAGCATCGCGGGAAACGGCGCCACCCCGGCGTTCATGGTGATGGCAAAGACAAAGCTCGCCACGGCCAGGTTTGACCCGACCGAAAGATCGAATTCGCCGGCGATCATCAGCATGGCCACGCCGACAACGATGATGCCCTGGATACTGGCAAAAGTCAGGATGTTGGAGATAGCGCCTGGGGTCAGGAAATTATCTGCCGCAACGCCAAAGAAGACACAGACCACCAGGAAAGTGATCAAGGCCACCACTTCAGGAGAATCAGCCAACCCGTAGCGCAGACGCTTCAGTGTAACAGTCAGGGATCGCAAGGACAACCCTCCTTACTGGAAGTTGGACGTTGGAAGATGGAAATTGGAAAACCAACTTCCAATCTCCAACCTCTAACCTCCAAATTGATCTAACACTCACGCACACCCGCGATGATATCGGCGATATCGTCTTCCGTCAGATCACCTTTGACGTAGGCGCCAATCTTTCGGCCATGCCGGAGGATGGTGTAGGCATCGGCGACCTGGTACACGTGGCGGACGTTGTGGCTGATGAAAATGACCGACAGCCCACGCTCCTTGGCGTTGAGTGTGTACTTCAGCACCTTGCGCGTCTCGGCTACCGAGAGCGCGGAGGTCGGCTCATCCAAGATCAGAAGCTTCGCGCCAAAATGCACCGAGCGGCCAATGGCAATGGACTGGCGTTCACCGCCGGAGAGTTTCCCGACTTTCTCAGATGGCGACCGGATCTTGATCCCCACATCGGCCAACGCGGTGAGCGTCAGGTCATTCATCCTCGAGATGTCGAGCCAGTTGATCGGGCCGACCTTGCGCGCCAGTTCGCGCCCCAGGAAGAAATTGCGCGTGATGCTCATCAGGTTGACCAACGCCAGATCCTGGTAGCACGTTTCAATCCCCATGGTGCGCGCCTGGCGCGGAGACTTGATCCGCACCGGCTGGCCTTCGAAGTAAACCTGCCCTCTGGTGAGCGGGTAGACGCCGGTGAGAATCTTGATCAGAGTTGACTTCCCGGCGCCGTTATCGCCGAGCAGCGCCATCACCTGCTGCTTTTCGACGGTGAAATCCACACCATCCAGAGCGGTGATGGTGCCGAAGCGCTTGACGATGTTCTCCATATGGACGACAGGTTTCTCATTCGTGTTGTTGCTCATGTTAAGATTCTCCCCTCCCCGGTCAGGATCGTTTGCGGACCCAGTTGTTAAAGATGGCAGCACCCACGATAGTCACGCCGACAATGGCTTCAAAGTTATCGGGGGGAATAAAGGGCAAGTTGAGCAGTACGACCCCGGTGCGCAGCATGCTGATTATCAACACGCCGAGCAGAGCGCCAACGATGCTGCCCGACCCTCCGGTCAACAACGCGCCGCCAACCACGGCCGAAGCAATGGCGGTGAGCTCCGTGCCGGCGCCGGTGGCGATCCGCGCCGTTTTGAACTGGCTGAACAGCAAAACGCCAGCAAAGCCAGCCAACGCTCCTGAAATGATGAAGCAGATCAATTTGGTCCGCCCCACATTCACGCCCTGAGCGGCGGCCGCGCCCACGTTGCCACCGGCGGAAAACACGTGATTGCCGAACCGGGTGCGCACCAGAACGTACTGAAAGAGAAACACCAAACCAACAAACCACAGCGCAGCAGTGCGGAAATTGGCGCCTTTCACCGCATCGGCGATGAAACTCATCCGCCCGTTAAAAACATCATAGACGAGCGCTTTCTCTATGGTCTGGAGCATCTGCCCCCCTGAGTAAAGCCAGACCAGTCCCCGGTAGATGAACATCGTGCTGAGGGTAACGATGAACGACGGGATGCCTGTGCGGATCAGGATAAAGCCGTTTAGCGCCCCCATCAGGCCTGGCACGAGCAGAGCCAGAAACAGCGCCCATAGAGGATTGCCACTTTCTATAATATTAGAACCATATAAAAAAGCGCCCATGGCCATCATTGGGCCGACGGAAAGGTCAAACTCCCCAGCGATCATCAGCAGGGTGATGCCGATAGTGACCGTCCCGGTCAAGGTGGCGGCACTGAGAATGCCCGCTACTGATCGCATGGTGAAGAAATGGGGGACAAACAAGGAAAAAAGAATAAAGACCCCAATCAGAGTGGCCAACGGCCCCGCGATAGGGGAATCGGGTATTATTCGGCGTTTAGTTTTTTGCCCAACCGCAACTGCACTCACGGTTTTGTACCTCCTCATCGTTCGCCGAAGGTCTCCGACCGAGGCGAAGCTCACAAGCTACTAGCAGAGGCGGCTCCCACGCCGCCGAAACGCGGGCATGGGAGCCCGCTCTGCTTCACAATTGTGATGTGCTGTGTTCAGGTAAGGGCGGAGCCTGCTCCGCCCCTACCGCGGCGATTTTTCCGTAGTGACGACCCTTCGGCAAGCTCAGGACACCGCTTCAGTCGTTCATCACGAGACCAAAGCGACTAAAGTCGCTACTACGAGCCTCTACATCTTACCGATATTCGCCGGCCAGTTCTTCCACGATGGTAACGTTGCTCAGGTCAACAAAGCCGGGACCGGTGGGCGTCACCGGCAGCGCGGGGCTGATGCCGTAGCGGATCTTGAGCATCAGGGCCTGCACCGCGCCATAGCCCTGCAGGAACGGCTGCTGGTCAATGCCGAACATGCTGGTGCCGTCCTTGATGCGAGCGATGATCTCCGGACTCAGGTCGAACGTGCCGTGGGTTACGTCGCCCGCGCCCAGCCCGGCCGCCTCCATGAAGGCATAGAACGGATTAGCGCCGTTCGGGCCCAGGGTCATGAAGATGTCAGTATCCGGGTTGGCGGTGTAGTAGTCGTCAATGATCGTCTGCGCCTCGGCAGGGTCATCGCCGATACCAAGCACTTCAGCCGCAATGCCGTTCTCTTCCATGGCAGCGACGAAGCCATTGCACCGCTTGTCCAGGCCAGTGTGCCCAACCTGCTGGTTGATGCACACACCTCTCGTGCCACCCGCGGCAGCCAGCCTTAGGCCGCCCAGATAGCCGCCCTGGTACTCGTCCTGACCCAGGTAGGTCATGTAGTCTATGCCGTCGGCAATCGGGCCAGAACCGGCGTTGTAGGCCACCACCGGGATACCGGCATCGAGCGCGCGCTGAATCGGCTCGCGGAACAGATCAGGATCGGTCACGGTCAGTCCGATGCCATCGGGCTGCGCCGCCACTGCCTGGTCAATCAACTGCGCCACCTTTTCCAGATCGAACTCGTCCGGGCCGAGAACAGTGACATTCACGCCCATCTCCTCGCCCGCCTGCTGGATGCCTTTCTGCACCACGCACCAGAAGGAATCCCAGGCACAGAGCGCGTGTTGGACCATACGCAGATTGACCTCCCTGTCTGGATCCGCTTCAAAGCCCACACCACTCGCGTCAACGAAACCGGGGCCGGTAGCGCTCACCGGCAGCGCCGGGCTGATGCCATAGCGATTGACCATGGCCAACATCTGCACCGCGCCGTAGCCCTGCAGGAACGGCTGCTGGTCAATGCCGAACATGGTCGTGCCGTCCAGGATGCGGGCATTGATCTCCGGACTCAGGTCGAACGTGCCGTGGGTTACGTCGCCCGCGCCCAGACCGGCCGCCTCCATGAAGGCATAGAACGGATTGGCGCCGTTCGGGCCGAGGGTCAAGAAGATGTCGGTATCCGGGTTAGCCGTGTAGTAGTCATCAATGATGGTCTGCGCCTCGGCGGGGTCATCACCGATACCAAGCACTTCAGCCTCGATGCCGTTCTCTTCCATAGCAGCGATGAAGCCATTGCACCGCTTGTCCAGGCCAACGTGCCCAACCTGCTGGTTGATGCACACACCACTCGCGCCACCCCCGGCAGCCAGCTTCAGGCCACCCAGATAGCCGCCAGCATACTCGTCCTGGCCCAGGTAGGTCATGTAGTCAATGCCGTCGGCAATCGGGCCGGCGCCGGCATTGTAGGCCACCACCGGGATACCGGCAGCGAGTGCGCGCTGAATCGGCTCGCGGAACAGATCAGGATCGGTCACGGTCAGCCCGATGCCGTCGGGCTGCGCCGCCACTGCCTGGTCAATCAACTGCGCTACCTTTTCCAGGTCGAACTCGTCCGGGCCGAGAACGGTGACGTTGACGCTCGCATCATCGGCAGCCTGGCTAATGCCTGCTTCCACCGTGCACCAGAAGGAATCCCAGGCGCACAAAGCATGCTGAACCATGATGAAGTCGAGTTCTTTCTCAGGCGACGGTACTGCCACAAGCTCAAAGGTCAGATACTTCGCAGCCGCCTCAGCAGTGGGTATCAGCAGCTTCCAGCCAGGGTGGATCAGGCTGGGGTTCGCGACTTGAGCGAAGGTTGCATCCTCGCTGGCCTTGTCATTGGTAGCTCCCGCGATGGCTGGATAGGCCGCGCCGTTGCCCAGGTACTTCTCCGCCAGGGTCCAGAGGTTGTCCCCCAGCTTCACGGTGTAGGTTGTCCCTTCCTGGGCCGAAGGGGCAGCGCTGGCCACACCTATCATTCCCGGTGCTAACAACGCGAACACCAGAATCAGACTTATGAACCTTGTTCTTTTGCTTGACATTCTTTCCTCCTTAGTTTTTGTTGTTGAAATGTTGAGCGCTACCCTAGCGCTCAGGTTGGATAAACCGTGCCTGGAAGTGGAAACGGCGTCTGGCCTATACTCATCCCCCCTTTCTGAGACGACCCTACATTCTGATTGGATCCAACAAACGATCACTTTCCCCTGTTCGGGCAAACATTATGATACTACAACTTCTCATGTTTGTCAACAGCGCCATCTTAATAGACGCCATGAACTTTCCAGGCATCCCACATGGCCATGATGTTCTCTGGAGGAACGTTGGCCTGGATGTCGTGCACGGCGGCGAAGACGAAACCACCGCCTGGGGCCAGCGCTTCGATGTTTCGCCTTACATCCTCCTTGACTTCCGCCGGGGTGGCCGTACCCAAAACACGCTGTGTATCAACACCTCCTCCCCAGAAGACCACATCGCGGCCGAATTCCTGCTTGAGCTCTCTGGGATCCATGCCAGCAGCGCTGATTTGAACTGGATTCAGGATGTCAATCCCCGCATCTATCAAATCTCCAATGAGCGGGCGGATCGCGCCGCACGAGTGGAAGAACAGTTTGATCGGTGCCTGCTGTTTGATGGCGGAAAACCTCGCGAACGAAAAAAGCTCCTTATGTCGCGGCTTAACGACCTTTCGATACGTCTCGGGCGAGAACATCAGAGACTGTTGAATACCGAGGTCATCGTATTCGAGAACCACGTCAACCAGGTCGCCAATCTCTGCCAGAGCCCGCTGCCAAAACGCGCCCTTGAACTCTACCAGGCGGTCAAGCATGTAGGCTATGAACTTGTGGTTAATCGCCAGGTCCACGTAGAACTGCTCGAAACCCCGCGTCCAGGCGTACATCTCAAGAATGCCAGAACACGGGCCAGTCAAAGCGACCGCTTTACCCCGCTCGACCGCCGCCTCCGCGTCACGTCGCAGATTCCGAAACCGATGCTCATCCATGGGGTCCGGGAACTTGAACGTCTTGAAGTCCCCTAACTTCTCGGCGCTAGCCAGGGGATGGACGTACATGTCGTAATAGAAACCACCCTGTTTAGGCTTTCGCCAACCAATCCCCCACTCGTCCGTATACGCTTCATAAGCGCCCTCATCCCGAAACACAAATTCAAAGTCTGCCTGAGGCTGCGGAATTACCAGCACCACGTCCGTCTCCAGCCGCTCCGCTAAATCCTCTTCAACGACAGCCAACTGCTCCGCCAGGTGGGCGATTTTGGGCTCACGGGCCGGCAAATTCAAATATTGGCGTAGATTCTGGTAAGCGGTCAGGTGAATGAGTGATACGCTGGTTCCACCCAAATCAAAAGGGACGTGATCGGGCTCCTGGTGATCCAAGGCCAACATGACTCGCTCACGAGAATTCATTTTTCTCTCTCAACCCAGCGGCACAGAATATCCACTACGCCGCCGCCATCTTCGTAGGGCGAGACGTAGTCCACCGCTGCTCTGACCTCATCGGCAGCGTTGGCCAGAGCAAACGTGTCCCTCATGGTAGTTGCACCATTGAAACCAAGTAACACGTCTCCCCTCCCTCCGATCGCGATGGGCGAAAGTCTCTGTCCGAGCTCTTTCTGCCTCGGTCAGGAGACCTTCGGCAATCAAAGGCTCTACACCCTCGCCTCCAACCCGCGCAGCAGGCTGATGGACTCGGCCACGTAATTCGACACCTCCTCTCGCCACCCTGCTCCCTTGACCGGAGTGAAGGGATCGGGGCCGGAGGCGGTGCACTCGACTATGATACTACCGTTGTATCCGATGTTCTTGAGAGCGAGCATAATGCCCAGGAAGTCGGTGTGCCCGCGACCGACTGCCTGGCGGTTGGAGTCGGCGGCGTGGAACAGGAACAGATGCTCGCCAGCCGTGCGGATGGCGCGGCCCAGATCCGCTTCCTCGATGTTCATGTGATAGGCATCTAAAAGAAGGCCCACGTTCTGCGCTCCCACCTCCTCCACGAAGCGCACGGCCTCTTCGGAGGTGTTCAGCAAGTGGGACTCGTAGCGGTTGAGAACCTCGATGGCCAATCGCAGACCCAGCTCCTGAGCTCGCTCGGCGATGCGCTGGACTCCCACCACGTAGCTCACGTACTCCTGCTCGTAGGTGGTCACTGGCCTGATGCGCCCCACAGATCCGTGGCATCCGACGATAGGCGCTCCCACCTCGGCGGCGAAGTCCAACAGGCGCAGATAATAATCCACCGCCTTGGCCCTGACTTCGGCGTCGGGGTGCGGCAGATCCACGTCCTCTGGGGTGAGGGAGAGCACTGCCAGTCCGTGGTCGTCCAGGACAGCTTTGACCTCGGCGGGGTCATAGAGCTCCAGATCGCCCTTCAGCTCCAGCCCGTCGTAGCCGAAGCCAGCCAAACGGGCTGCCGTTTCCGCCAGCGGCTCATCTCCAAAGATCCAGTTGCAGACGCCGTACTTCATGCCCACTCCCTCCAGGAAAAATGCTGCTAAACTATATCACACCTGGGTTGGGTTGTCAAGAATTTCACCCTCCAATCTCCGACATCGTACGCCCCTGAGGTATTACTTGCTCAGACAGGTGATGCCTCTCTGGTTTGGCGCGCACGGCTTCGACGATCAGGCGCTTGATGTCCTCAATGGTCGCCCCCCGGCGCAGGGGCATTCTGAGGTCTATCTCGTAGTCGGAGAGGAGGCAGGGGCGCAGCGTACCGTCGGCGGTGAGGCGCAGGCGGTTGCACTGGTAGCAGAAGTGCTCGCTGATGGGGGCGATGAAGCCGATGCTGCCCCTGGCCCCCGCCAGGCGATAGTAGCGGGCCGGGCCGCCGCCAGCCGCCAGTTTGGCGGGGATCAGCTCCCCCAGCTCCTTCTCGATCCTCTCCCGCACCTCGCCCATCGGCACGTAGCCATTGCCAGCCCAGCCAGAATTGTCGCCCACCGGCATCACCTCGATGAAGCGCACGTGCCAGTCGGGTGCGCGGGTCAGGCGGGCGAAGTCCACCACCTCGTCGTCGTTAAGGCCCCGGATCACCACGGTGTTGACCTTGACGGGTGCAAGGGCAGACTCCTTGGCCGCGGCGATGCCCTTCAGGGTATCGGATAGCTGGCCCAGGCGGGTGATGCGGCGAAACCGCGCTGGCCTCAGGGTATCCAGGCTGACGTTGACCCGCTTGAGGCCCGCCGCCTTCAGCTCCTCGGCGTAGCGGGCCAGCAGCGTGCCGTTGGTGGTCATGGCCAGGTCGTCAATGCCGGGGATGCGGCTGATCATGGACACAAGATCCACCAGTCCCCTGCGCACCAGCGGCTCGCCGCCGGTCAGACGTACTTTGCTGATGCCCAGGCTGGCCGCAGCCCGCACCACTCGCTCGATTTCTTCGTAACACAGGACTTCCTCATGAGGGCGCCAGTTGATTCCCTCGGCCGGCATGCAGTAGACGCAGCGCAGGTCGCAGCGGTCCGTTACTGAGACGCGGAGGTAGCTGATGGGGCGACTGAAGTTGTCTGAATATGGCATATAGCTCCACCCTGTGAGCATTTTGACTTACCATCAAAGTTGTGTATAATAAGTGTGTAAAAGGGAGGTGTTCATAATGTCTGTTGTTGAACGAGCAGAGAAGAAAGAACGGATCAATGTCCTTCTGCCCTCATCTCTCCTGACCGAACTGAGGGAGCTGGTGCCCCCCCGCGAGCGCAGCAGCTTCATCACCGAAGCTACCGCCCAACGGCTCCTTCAGCTCAAGCAGCAAAAGGCCCTGCGGGAGTCAAGAGGTGCATGGACCGACGAGAATCATCCTGAGCTGCAAACCCAAGAGGATGTGAGGAACTGGCTCAGAGAACTCCGCGCCTCCACCAATGCCAGGATAGAAGGGATGGGCGATGATCGAATATCTCCTGGACTCTGACGTCCTGATCTGGCAACTGCGCGATCAACAGGAGACAGTGGAATTGCTTGCCAGGCTGTCAAAAAGGGGCATCCTGGCTTGCTCGGTGATGTCCATCGTCGAGGTCCAGGCAGGGGTGAGGCGCGGCGAGGAGAAGAAAACCAACGCTCTCCTCGACTCCCTGAAAGCCTACGACGTCACATCGGCCATCGCCAACCTGGCAGGCGGATTCATTCGGGACTACCGGGCCAAGGGCATAACGCTTGACTTTGTAGACTCCATCGTTGCCGCCACCGCCGTGATCCACGGCCTGACTCTGTTCACTTATAACACCAAGCACTACCCCATGCCCGAGGTCAAACTCTACTCCCCCTAGTAAACCATCTCCCCCCGCACAAAGGCCAGCGTGCGTGGATCGGACGGCGAAGAAAAGAACCGCTCGGCGGGGGCGACTTCGACGATCCGCCCCTCCAGGAGCAAGGCCACCCGATGGACCACCCGCCTGGCCTGGAAGACATTGTGAGTAACCAGGACGATGGTCGTGCCCTTTTGGCGGTTCAGGTCGGTCACAATGCCCTCGATGAGCCCCACGTTGTAAGGGTCGAGGTTGGCCGTTGGCTCGTCCAGCAGGAGCACCTGGGGCTCGACGACCATGGCCCTGGCTAAAGCCACCCTCTGAGCCTCGCCCCCAGACAGCGTTCTGACTGGAGCCTTGGAGAATTCCATCAACCCCACCCGCGCTAGAGCTTCTTCGACCTTGCCCTCCACTTCTTTCTCCCCCCGAATCTTGACGCCGTAGGCCACATTGCCGTAAACCGTCGTGTTCAGGAGGACGGGCTTCTGGAAGACGGTGGTCACTTGACGCCGGATGGCCACGGGGACCGGCCCGGCACCATTAACGGAGTAATTGTGAAAATGTATCTGCCCCGCTGTCGGCGGTTCCAGGAAATCGAGGAGGCGCAACAGGGTGCTCTTGCCACTGCCCGAGGGGCCGACGATGCCAAAAACCTCACCCCAGCGGATCTCCAGGCTATCAACGTGCAGCACCTCCCTCCCGCCGTAGGATTTGGCCACCTCGTCCAGACGGTATGCTACTTCATTCATGCTCGAAAGCCCTCCCCTGCAAGCGCAGCATGGCCACATTAGCAAGAAACGAAAGCGCCAGCAGGACAACTCCCAGAGCCATAGCCAGGTCGAAATTACCCTTGCGCGTCTCCAGGACGATGGCCGTGGTTAGGACTCGGGTCGAGCCCTGGATGTTGCCTCCCACCAGCATCACCGCCCCTACCTCGGAGATGATGCTGCCGAAGCCGGCGATGATCGAGACCATGACCCCTACCCTCGCCTCCCTCAGAACAGCCAGGGTTGCCTGCCAATCGGTGGCCCCCAGGGAGAGCACCTGCTGGCGGAGGTTGGGATCCACCCCCATCACCGCCGCCATGGTGAAGCCTGAGACCAGCGGCAGGGAGATGATCACCTGGGCGACGATCATGGCCGCCGGAGTGAAAAGCCAATCCAGGGAGCCAAAGGGGCCGCTGCGAGACAGCATCAGGTAGACGAAAAGGCCCACGACAACCGGGGGGAGCCCCATGCCAGTGTAGAGAAGGGCCATGACCAACTGCCGCCCGACGAAGCGTTTCAACCCCAGCCAACTGCCCAGGGGGATGCCCGCCAGGGTGCTGAAGAGCAAGGCCGCGCCCGTGACCCGCAGGGAGAGACTTACAATACGGATCAGCTCCGGGTCTAGACTGACCAGAAGTTGAACAGCCTGGATAAAACCACGTCCGATCTCGTTGATAGTGCGCTACCTCCCAATACCCATTGACTCATCACTTCCTGGCCGCCCGCCACCCCTCGGAGTCGGGGGTGAACAGTGGCATACCGAACTTGTCCTTGCCGAACTCGCCGATCTTCTCCTGGATGTCCACCGACGTAAGCCATTCGATGAACTTCTGGGCGAGCTCGTGCTCGACGTGGGGATGCTTCGCTGGGTTAACAGCGATGATGCCGTAGGGGTTGAAAAGGATAGCGTCTCCCTCCACCAAGATGGGCAGCCCTAATCCCTCCTGGCGGGACAGATACGTGCCCCGGTCGGTGAGGGTATAGGCGCCTTTCTCATTGGCGAAAGTCAGAGTTGCTCCCATCCCCTGACCCAGCGAGAGATACCAGCCGCCGCCAGGCTCGATCCCCGCTTTCTCCCAAATCGCCTTCTCCTTGCTGTGGGTGCCCGATTCATCGCCCCGCGAGGCGAAGGGGGCCTGGGCTTCAGCGATTTTGGCCAATGCCGCCGCAGCATCGGTCATCCCCCTGATGCCGGCCGGGTCACCCTCCGGTCCGATGATGACGAAGTCGTTGTACATCACGTCCTGGCGGTCCACACCGTAGCCCTCGGCGACGAACTTGTCCTCCCTGGCGCGAGCATGGACCAGGATAACATCGGCATCGCCTTGCTCAGCGGTCTTGATGGCCTGGCCTGTTCCCACCGCGATGACCTCCACCCTGGCATTGTACCTGGCCTCGAAGTCGGGCAGGAGATAATCCAGTAAGCCTGAGTCATAGGTGGAGGTGGTGGTGGCCAGGACCATCTTCTGTGGCCTGGATGTCGGCGTCGGTGATAGGGGCTTTATCGTGGATCCGCAGCCCACTGCTGTAGCCAGCACCAATACCACGATCATCCGAACAACACTACAGAGTGTATCGGAGAATAGTAGACAGATCTCTGCTAAGTGCACTTGGGGCTTTTTTTTAACATAAGTAGCTCTTTTACATCTGAATAGCATCTCTTTCCTGCTGGTTATCGCCT
>DAOUDK010000067.1:0-5236 GCA_034431315.1 Anaerolineae bacterium | reverse complement strand
GAGCCGCTGCGCGAGATTCCCGAGGCCATTTGGAAGGCGCTTTCCACGCTTTGGGGACAACTCACCGAAGGCGACCGGGAAAGGCTCAATGCCGCCCTGGACGAGTTTGTGCTCTCGGGCGCCTCCCCACCCCGATCAAGGGAGGAAGTCATCGCCTACTTCAACCTCGGGCGGCCCAAGGGCGCAATTGCCGGCCACATAATCTCGCTGGTAGTGTTTTTGGTCACCTTCATGTCGCAGGCCGCCGCGATGGGCGCGCCCAATTTGGAGGTGCTCAACCAAGAGACCTGGTCGCTCATGCCCACGCGGATGCTGGAGGTTCGCGACCTGGTCGAGAGCGAGCGCCGGGGTCTGATCGATCGCGGCAAGGCGCTGGCGGAAATGCGCTCTTGGGGCTACGACACGGCGGCGGCCGAGCAGTGGATTGCGCTGCGCGACAACCTGATCCCCGAGGCCGATGCGCTCTCCTGGCGCCACCGGGGCATCCTGTCTGACGAAGACACCCGGGCCAACCTAAAAGCACGGGGTTGGATCCCCCGCGACGTGGAGGCGCTGCTTAAAGCCTCGCTGCTGATTCCACCCGTCCCCGACTTGATCGCCATGGCGGTGCGCGAAGCCTTTAGCCCTGAGATCGCCGAACGCTTCGGGCAATTTGAGGACTTCCCCGCTCCGTTCGCCGAGGCAGCTGCACAGCAGGGAATTTCCGAAGAGTGGGCGCAGCGCTACTGGGCAGCGCACTGGTCCCTGCCGTCGATTCAAATGGGCTTCGAGATGGTTCACCGGGGAGTCATTAGCACCGAGGATCTCAACCTGCTGCTGCGCGCCCAAGACATTATGCCGTTCTGGCGCGACAAGCTGACACAGATCTCCTTCTCGCCGCTCACTCGCGTAGATATTCGGCGAATGCACAAAGTAGAGGTGCTGACCGAAGCCGACGTGAACCGGGCCTATCGTGACATTGGCTATAGCGACCTCAACGCGGAGCGCCTAACAGAATTCACGCTGCGGCTCAACGCGCCTAAGGCTACGGAGGACGTGAACGAGCTGGCCAAGCTCACACGCGCCAGCGTAATGGGATTCTTTGCAGATGGAATCATTGATGCGGACCGTGCGCGCAGCCTCTTGCTCGACCTGGGAGTCTCTGAGCAAGCCACGGAGCTGTTTATTGGCGCGAAAGAAGCCGACCTAGAGCGCGCCGATCGCAAGGATCAGATTGGCCTAATTGTTGCGCAGCAGCGAGCGGGGATTCTGGGGTTTGAAGAAGCGCAGGATAAGCTCTCGGGCTTGGGACTCGCTACACGCGAGCAAGAGCGGGCGATCACAAGACTGATGCGAGAGAAAGCGCAGGCGACGCTGCTTCCGAGTCGCGGCTCGCTGGCTAAGATGTTTACGGCCCAAGTGATTGATCGTAAGGAATACCTGGCTACGCTTCAAGCCCGTGGCTACTCTAAAAAGTGGGCTGATCGATTCCTAGAGATGGTGGAGCTGGGCCAAGATGCCGGTCAAGACACAGACTGAGATCCTCATAGCGCTGGCGAAAAGCGCCGAAGCGATGGTGCAGGTCCAAAAAGCCGCCGAAGAGGCAGCTGCGGTGTTGCGTGAATCCGAGCCCACCCCGATTGAGACGATCCGGGGCGAGCAACAGCGGGTGAAATGAGATACCTCATTACCGTGGGAATGTTTCTTGCGCTGGCCGTGCCCACGTACCTCTGTGGGAACGAGAGTTGGGTGCTTTTCTGCACCCTCTTAATTCTCCTCATTGGGTGAATGGATTGAGAGCCGTAGTGGCTGAATCGAGCCGTCCGACTGCAGCTGACCTTTCATATAGACGCGGCGTAGATGCTTTACGCGTTGCTCTACAATGGGTGCGGAGAGATCACCTTTGCGCAGCAGGCCCACAAGCGTGGACCAGTGTTCCTGCTCCACAGTGTTGGTGTCAATCCAGCGCGCAGTCGTCCGAACCCCCTTCATCCGTACAATCTCTCCGAGGCGGTAGTCCTTGAGCCCATAGAGATGCCCCGTCGCAAAGACACCCTCTTCCTTGAGTTTTCCCAATCGGATAGGATCCACGTGAGGGGCAAGCCGGCTCGCTCCCGAAGCGTCGACTAGGAGCGAGTCGGTGTCGACATAATGGACGTGGCCCTTGCCGGCCCGTTTCATCCACTCCCACAACGCCATTCGCGCGTGTGCGGTTACGTGAGCCGCAATGGCGGGGTGAGAATCGCGGCTCTCGCCTTCCGTCTTCTGCTCCTGGATCAGGCCCCCGAACTCGCGTAGGTTGCGGATCTCCCCCGTCTCGGCGTCAATCTCCGTCCACACCCCAATTCCCAAGTCGGGGCTCTGCGTGACTGTTTCATAGACGCGCCCACGCTGGCCGAATTTTCCATAGAGGGCATTGAGGAGCCGCTTGCACTGCCACTCCAATACAGCGTCGCCGGTACGCGCCGCCTCCATTCGCAGTGAGTAGATCTCGTGCACATAGTCCCAGAAGATGGGCGCCGATTCGTAGAGCGCAACCTCGAATATTTTTGCAACCCGGCCCCGTGCCAACGCGTGGGCCAGCTCGGGGGTGGTTAGGACGGTCTCAAACTCCCCCACTGGAAAAAGCAGCTTGCTTTCATGCTCCACCGGGTAGGCCGGCTCCTCGGTTGTAATGAAGCACCGCGCCACAACGCAGTAGCGTGTCATATAGTCGGCCACTTCGTCAAGATCAGGGAAGCGGCAAGTGGCCATTAGGCGCGTGGGGTAGCGCTGTGTTGACATAACGTGAGGGTACTGGGAATTAATGTCATAGAGGGTAAGCGGCCCCGTGAGCTTGCCGATGCGGAAGCACTCCACCCGCCCACCCAAGTAGGCGGCACGCGCCAGCGCCAGCGCTTCGGGGTGGCTATCGATCAGGATGCGGGCGGACATAAAACGGTGTCGGAAACCCCGCATCGCCTGGCTGGCAATGGTGGGCGCGAACCCGCCTAGGTCATGCGCCTGGAGGAAGGCAAACCAGCGCAGACACGCCTCCATAATGATCTCTACGTCCCGGCGGCAGTAGGTGTCCCACGTGGACTGCGAGGCCCCACGCGCCGGCATGGGAAGCTTAGGCAGACCCACCGTCTCCCCAATCACAGTCAATTTCTGGCGCCAGAAGTTGAGCGTATCCAACACCCGGAGGGTCTGGCCCTCCCGCCGCCAAGAGAGGATGACCGGAGGGGAGTCAATCACAGCGCTCTTGAGCTTCCACCCCGCGGCGGGCAGTAGGGCGAATGCATCTAAGACGGGAAGGTCGAACGCGGCGCTATGACAAAAGAGTGTTAGGCGGCACTTGCCTTTCCGGAGGCCAAAGACCCACTCCCAGAATTCATCGGGTGTGGTGAAGCGGAGCCACTTCGGGTGGCTCCAGAGGTTGCCCCGCAAGCGACGGCGGTAGGCCGCCACCCCAAAATCTAGCACGTGCCGAACAACCCCCGGAGACACCCGCTGTTCTACCGTCTCCGTGTCAAACCATACACAGTCGTGAGGGTACTCACTTTTGTGATTGCCCCGCAGCCAGTGGGCGCGCCGCACTAGAGCAAACCCGGAGCGCCGGCTCGGACGCCGCCCACTAAGAGCAGATCGGACACCACGAGGTTATACCGACCTCGATCGGCCTCAATGGCTTGGTCGGCAAGAGCTTCGATCTCGCCGCGGGTCAGCAGCGTGTCCGTGGTGACCTGCACAAACTGCTCAATCGGAGCGCCCGTATCCTCCACAGATCCGCGAACGCGCACCGTAAAAGAGTAGGCCCGCCGAATCTTCGTGAGCGCCGGGGGCAGGCGCATCGGATTGGGAAAGCGATTAATGCCCAGCGCCGAGAGCACCGGCCCGATCGCGGCCTCGCCCTCCATCAGCCGCATCATGTCCAGCAAGACCTGGCGGCGCATGCCCAACCCGGCCTTCTGGAGGATGCCCATTATTTTGCGCGAGCTGATCCCCTCACGCACGCCACGTCGTACCATCGGGGAGGCGCGACGTGCGCGAGAGGACACCCGGAGCAGAAACGGAGCCACCATAGCCGCTCCAGACTAAAGCGGCTTGCGCCGCTGCGCGAGCAACTCCTTCAGCTTCGTCTTGTAGTGGAGCAGCATCGCATCCTTCCACTTCTGGCCGTGCATCGTGGGGGTCTTCTCCAGCTTCTTGATGAACCCCCGGCACTTGCGGACCTGCTCCTGCCAGCTCTGATCGTAGCGCTTAGATGCTTTGGTCATGGGGCCGCACCCACACCCGGTAGTCCTTCATGGGCGACTTGGGAGCCGGCATCTCCACCTCCCCCAGGTACTCAATGCAGACCTGATCCCCGACCCTCGCCACTTCGAAGAGGCCCGAAAGCGCGGCGGACTCCCAGACCGTGGAGACCCCGTGCCCCGTCATCAGGGTCATCAGACGCGTCTTCACGAGCTCCCGCCCACGCCGCACGCTGATCGATCGCACACCCCGGATAATACCCTCCAGAGGCTCATCAATCACAAACTGGTGTGCCGACCCGGAGGAGCAGGAATCTTGCTGGAGTGTCCAGCCCTCAGCCTGCATCTTCTCCGCGTCTTCTGCGTCCATTTCCTGCTCATTCTGTTCTGCCATGATACACTCTCCTAGGTAACCGCCCCGACATGGGGTTGGTATTCAATGTGGATGTGACCGGCTTCCTCGATCACGTCGTAGTTTGGCCCAAGACGATCCCGTAGCTCCTGGACCCATGGCTCGTGGTCGACCACGAGATCCACCACGAAGTCGATCGCTGCCCCTACGTAGTGCAGCGAATTTTCCATGTGCTTACCATTCAAGATGGCAGTGACAATCACCATCGTAGCCGACACCCTACACAAATCTGACAGGACCATCAACGCCAGCAGCAGCTCGGGCTGGACGCCTTGCATCCGCACACGAGCACCCAGGCGCAGCCCATCCATGTTCTTCAGGGGGCGCCCGTCGTCTAGTTTCCTTGCCATACACTTCCTCCTGTTAAGCGATCGCCCTTATGGGCAGATCCGACACTACCCCAGGAGGAGGGGGAGGGTCAAGATCTTGGAGGCGATCCACCCCCCACCGTCCAGGCAATTTCCGTGCCACAACCCTTGGGCCGAAATCCCCTCTACACACCCCCTGGGGGAGCCCTACCCTGACGTGTGTTGACATTCTGTAGTGATTCGCCAATGATTACACCTACTTAGGACACGTGTGACACAATGTTGTGGGTGTGGGGCTAGGC